>NZ_CP027116.1:0-656233 GCF_003431975.1 Bacillus pumilus
ATGGAAAATATTTTGGATCTGTGGAATAAAGCACTTCAAAAAATAGAGACAAAATTAAGCAAACCTAGTTTTGAGACATGGATGAAGTCGACCAAAGCTCATTCTCTTCAAGGAGATACGCTTACAATTACGGCACCTAATGAATTTGCTAGAGACTGGCTGGAATCAAGATATCTCCACTTAATTGCTGATACCATCTACGAGTTGACAGGTGAAGAGCTCAGCATAAAATTTATTATTCCTCAAAATCAGGACGAAGAGGATGCCATGCCAAAATCTCCAATTAAAAAAATGTCTAAAGAAGAGCCCGTTGATATTCCACAAAATATGCTGAATCCAAAATATACATTTGATACTTTTGTTATTGGTTCAGGCAACCGATTTGCGCATGCTGCTTCACTTGCAGTTGCAGAAGCACCAGCAAAAGCATATAACCCGCTCTTTATTTATGGGGGCGTTGGTTTAGGAAAGACTCACTTGATGCATGCGATTGGTCATTATGTCATCGACCATAATCCATCAGCCAAGGTCGTCTATCTATCATCTGAAAAATTTACAAATGAATTTATCAACTCAATCCGAGACAACAAAGCTGTCGACTTCCGGAATCGCTATCGGAATGTAGATGTGCTTTTGATAGATGATATTCAATTTTTAGCAGGAAAAGAACAAACACAAGAAGAGTTTTTCCATACATTCAACACACTTCACGAAGAAAGTAAGCAAATCGTCATTTCTAGTGACCGACCACCAAAAGAAATTCCGACACTTGAAGACAGATTACGCTCTCGATTTGAATGGGGCCTAATCACAGACATTACCCCGCCAGATTTAGAAACGCGTATTGCGATCTTGCGAAAAAAGGCAAAAGCTGAAGGCTTAGACATTCCAAACGAAGTCATGCTCTATATTGCCAATCAAATCGACAGCAACATTCGTGAACTGGAGGGTGCTTTGATTCGTGTCGTTGCTTACTCTTCTTTAATCAATAAAGACATCAATGCAGATCTAGCAGCAGAGGCGCTAAAGGACATTATTCCTTCATCAAAGCCGAGAGTTATTACAATTAAAGATATTCAAAGAATTGTAGGGCAGCAATTTAATATCCGCTTAGAAGATTTCAAAGCGAAGAAACGTACGAAGTCAGTTGCTTATCCAAGACAAATTGCCATGTATCTCTCTAGAGAAATGACCGATTCATCTCTACCTAAAATAGGCGAAGAATTTGGTGGACGTGATCATACGACTGTCATTCATGCTCATGAGAAGATTTCCAAATTAATCGTTGAAGATGAACAGCTTCAGCAGCATGTGAAAGAAATCAAAGAACAATTAAAATAATAAGCTGATATCATAAGTACGGGAAAATGTGAATAACTAGAACATAGTCATGCACAGTCTGTCCACATGTGGATAGGCTGTCTTTCCTTTCTTTTCACTGACTTATCCACATATTCACAAGCCCTACTATTACTTCTACGATTTTTATTAATAAAATATATATACATGTCATTAAGAAAATTTAGGAGGACCACTATGAAATTCACGATTCAAAAAGATCGTCTTGTCCAAAGTGTCCAAGATGTATTAAAGGCCGTATCCTCTAGAACAACGATTCCTATTTTGACAGGGATTAAAATTGTTGCATCTGATGAGGGGGTTTCTCTAACAGGAAGTGATTCTGATATCTCAATTGAATCCTTTATTCCCCAAAGAGATGGAGATTTAGAAGTAATCACGATCGATCGTCCAGGAAGTATTGTACTTCAGGCCCGTTTCTTTAGTGAGATTGTTAAGAAACTGCCAATGGCGACTGTCGAAATTGAAGTAGAGCAAAACCATCTTACAATCATCCGCTCTGGTTCAGCGGAATTTAACTTAAACGGTTTAGATGCTGAAGAATATCCGCATCTTCCGCAAATTGAAGAGCATCATGCATTTCAAATTCCGACAGACCTGCTTAAAAACTTAATTCGCCAAACTGTTTTTGCAGTGTCCACCTCAGAAACACGGCCTATCTTGACAGGTGTAAACTGGAAGGTGGAAAAAGGTGAATTAATATGCACAGCAACGGATAGCCACCGTCTAGCTTTAAGGAAAGCGAACTTAGATATTAACGAGGAAAGCTCATACAATGTCGTGATTCCAGGGAAGAGCTTAACAGAACTAAGTAAAATTCTTGATGATGGGCAAGATCTTGTAAGTATTGTAATTACAGAAACGCAAGTTCTCTTTAAAGCACAAAATGTATTATTCTTCTCAAGATTGCTGGATGGGAATTATCCAGATACAGCTCGTCTGATCCCGCAGGAAAGTAAAACAGATGTTGTGGTCAACACAAAAGAGTTCCTTCAAGCTATTGATCGTGCATCACTTTTGGCAAGAGAAGGTCGCAATAATGTCGTCAAGCTGTCGGCTGATCCTGCGCAAAGCCTTGAAATCTCTTCTAATTCACCTGAAATCGGTAAAGTTGTGGAGACGGTTCAAGCGGATGACATTAAAGGGGAGGATCTCAAAATCTCCTTTAGTCCCAAATATATGCTTGATGCATTAAAAGTATTAGAGGGAACAGAAATTCATGTAAGCTTTACTGGAGCCATGAGACCATTCCTGCTTCGCACGCCGAATGATGATTCGATCTTGCAGTTGATTCTTCCGGTAAGAACATATTAATTCAATCTCAAATGGCTGCTGTGTGAGTGCACAGCAGCTTTTCTTCTCGTTTACCATGCTTTCTAACGCCCTAGTTCGCTTTCCCCCTTTCCTTCTTGTCTTGTTTTTTAGTACAATTAGATATTAGTGATATTGAAAGAGGTCGATACAATGCCTAATCAAATAACCATTGAAACAGAAATGATTACATTAGGGCAGTTTTTGAAATTAGCCGAAGTCATCCAATCTGGCGGAATGGCGAAATGGTTTTTAAGTGAACATGAAGTGTTCATTAATCAAGAGCCAGATAATAGACGGGGACGCAAACTATACCCAGGAGATGTTGTCGAGATAGAAGGTTATGGCACATTTCAAGTTGTGAATTAGAAACGGGTGACAATACATGTACATTCAAAGTCTGGCGTTAACTTCATACCGAAACTATGAACACACCGAGCTTCAATTCGACAACAAGGTGAATGTCATGATCGGTGAGAATGCCCAAGGTAAAACGAACTTGATGGAAGCGATCTATGTATTGTCGATGGCAAAGTCTCATCGTACGTCAAATGATAAAGAACTTATCCGATGGGACGAAGACTATGCTAAAATAGAAGGTAGAGTCATCAAAAAAAATGGTCCACTCCCAATGCAGCTCGTGATCTCAAAAAAAGGGAAAAAGGGCAAGGTCAATCATATTGAACAACAGAAGCTCAGTCATTATGTTGGTGCGCTAAACACCATTATGTTTGCACCAGAGGACTTGAGTCTTGTGAAGGGCAGCCCGCAAATCCGCAGAAGATTCCTCGACATGGAGATTGGACAAGTTTCTGCTGTCTACTTGCATGATTTATCGCTCTATCAAAAAATCCTCTCTCAGCGGAATCATTACTTGAAACAATTGCAGACAAGAAAGCAGACGGATCAAGCGATGCTGGAGATTTTAACAGAGCAGTTGATTGATGCGGCAGCGAAAGTTGTTAAAAGACGACTGATTTTTACGAAACAGCTCGAAAAATGGGCACAGCCGTTGCATTTTGGGATATCTAGAGAGCTAGAAACACTCACGCTCCAATACCAGACGGCGATAGAGGTATCAGAAGCGTCAGACTTGTCGAAAATAAAGAATAGCTATGAAGAATCGTTTCAGAAACTAAGAGACAGAGAAGTAGACCGAGGTGTGACACTGTGGGGACCTCACAGAGATGACCTTCTTTTCTTTGTGAATGGTCGTGATGTTCAGACATATGGATCTCAAGGGCAACAAAGAACAACAGCTCTTTCACTAAAGCTTGCAGAAATTGATTTGATACATGAAGAAATCGGTGAATATCCCATTCTTCTACTAGATGATGTTTTATCTGAACTAGATGATTACAGACAGTCTCATTTGCTCCATACCATTCAGGGACGTGTACAGACCTTCGTCACCACAACGAGTGTTGAAGGCATCGATCATGACACCCTGAAAGAAGCGGAAATTTTCAGAGTAGCCAGTGGAAAAGTAATTGACTGATAAATGAGGTGTGAGTCTTGTATATCCATTTAGGTGATGATTGTGTTGTTTCTACACGAGAGATTGTCGCAATTGTTGATTACAAAATGAGGTCGTCTTCTGTTGTAGAAGAGTTTCTCCAAAAACAAGAAGAACAAATCGTTTCGTTATCACAAGGGACACCCAAATCCATCGTCGTCACAAATGAATCTGTTTATTACTCTCCTCTTTCCTCAAGCACGCTCAAAAAACGTGCTTCATTTGTGATTGAAATTGAAGTCTAAAAGCTCAATTCATATAAATATATCGTTTAAGAAAAGTGTAGGTGAATGTACGTGGCAATGGAACAGCAACATAATAGTTATGATGAAAATCAGATACAGGTGCTTGAAGGACTAGAAGCTGTTAGAAAACGTCCAGGAATGTACATTGGGTCAACCAGTGCAAAAGGACTTCACCATCTTGTATGGGAAATTGTCGACAACAGTATTGATGAAGCGTTAGCTGGTTATTGTACAGACATTACAGTGCAAATTGAAAAAGATAATAGCATTACAGTGAAAGATAATGGTCGCGGAATTCCTGTTGGGATTCACGAGAAAATGGGACGTCCTGCTGTAGAGGTCATTATGACTGTTCTTCACGCTGGCGGAAAATTCGACGGCAGCGGATATAAAGTATCTGGCGGTCTGCATGGTGTAGGGGCATCTGTTGTAAATGCGTTATCTACAACCTTAGAAGTGACCGTATATCGTGACGGAAAAATTCATTATCAGCAGTTCAAACGCGGTGTCCCAGCTGGAGATTTAGAGATCATTGGTGAAACAGATGTCACCGGGACTACCACTCATTTTGTGCCTGACCCAGAAATTTTCACTGAAACTATCGAATTTGATTACGATACACTTGCCAACCGCGTTCGTGAGTTAGCTTTCTTAACAAAAGGTGTAAACATCATCATTGAAGACTTGCGTGAAGGCAAAGAGCGGAGAAATGAATACTGCTACGAAGGCGGTATTAAGAGCTATGTAGAACATTTAAATCGCTCAAAAGAAGTCGTTCATGAAGAACCTGTTTACATCGAGGGTGAAAAAGACGGAATTACAGTTGAAGTGGCATTACAATACAACGATTCCTATTCAAGTAATATCTATTCCTTTGCCAATAATATCAACACGTATGAAGGCGGAGCCCACGAAGCAGGCTTTAAAACAGGTCTAACGCGTGTCATTAATGATTATGCACGTAAAAATGGCGTATTCAAAGATGGAGATTCGAATTTGAGCGGTGAAGACGTGCGAGAAGGCTTAACAGCCATTATCTCCATCAAACATCCAGATCCTCAATTCGAAGGACAAACGAAGACAAAGCTTGGGAACTCAGAAGCGAGAACCATCACAGACTCCCTTTTCTCTGAAGCACTCGAGAAATTCCTATTAGAGAACCCTGACTCTGCGAAGAGAATCGTGGAGAAGGGATTGATGGCAGCTCGTGCAAGAATGGCTGCCAAAAAGGCGCGTGAACTGACAAGACGTAAAAGTGCTCTTGAAGTTTCGAGCTTACCTGGGAAACTGGCAGACTGTTCTTCTAAAGACCCTTCCATCTCTGAGCTTTATATCGTAGAGGGGGATTCTGCGGGCGGATCTGCTAAGCAAGGTCGGGATCGTCATTTCCAAGCGATCTTACCGTTAAGAGGGAAAATTCTAAACGTGGAAAAAGCACGACTAGATAAAATTCTATCGAACAACGAGGTTCGTTCAATGATTACAGCACTAGGTACTGGAATCGGAGAAGACTTCACTTTAGAGAAAGCACGCTATCATAAAATCGTAATCATGACAGATGCGGATGTGGATGGAGCGCATATTCGAACGCTGCTCTTAACATTCTTCTATCGTTACATGCGCGAAATCATTGAAAGCGGTTATGTGTATATTGCGCAGCCACCTCTATATAAAGTGCAACAAGGGAAGCGTGTTGAATACGTATATAACGATAAGCAGCTAGATGAGCTGTTAAAATCACTTCCTCAAACACCAAAGCCTGGACTTCAGCGTTATAAAGGTCTTGGAGAGATGAATGCTACTCAGCTTTGGGAAACAACAATGGATCCAGAAATGAGAACACTTCTTCAAGTCACGCTTGAGGATGCAATCGATGCTGATGAGACATTTGAAATGCTGATGGGAGATAAAGTAGAGCCGAGACGAAACTTTATCGAAGAAAACGCACAATACGTGAAAAACCTTGATATCTAGATAGACTCTATGTGAACAACCTTATTTCTTGTTTGGAATAAGGTTGTTTTTAAAGAATGAGAGGCATGTAACCAATGTCCTGGTTTTCTGCGTTTCCGCTGATTTTCTAGTAAATAAATGTGTATAAAGCCAAGATTATTGATATAATGGAGAATAGTCTTGTGAAGATAAATACATATTTTACTCCCACATAATTTATTTCATGTGATACGTAAAGGGAGGTTCTTATAGTGAGTGAACAACATAAACCAAATGTACGCGAAGTGAATATTAGTCAAGAAATGCGTACGTCCTTTTTAGATTATGCAATGAGTGTTATTGTGTCGCGTGCTTTACCCGATGTGCGAGATGGTTTGAAGCCCGTGCATCGACGAATTTTGTATGCGATGAATGACCTAGGTATGACAAGTGATAAACCATTTAAGAAATCTGCACGTATCGTTGGGGAAGTTATCGGTAAATACCACCCTCACGGTGACAGTGCAGTATATGAAGCAATGGTGCGTATGGCACAAGACTTCAACTATCGCAACATGCTGGTTGAAGGGCACGGAAACTTTGGCTCCGTCGATGGAGATGGTGCAGCAGCGATGCGTTATACTGAGGCGCGTCTTTCTAAGATTTCAATGGAAATCCTCCGTGACATCACAAAGGATACGATTGATTATCAAGATAACTACGATGGCAGTGAAAGAGAGCCAATCGTTATGCCTGCTCGCTTCCCGAACTTACTAGTCAATGGGGCAACAGGTATCGCAGTAGGGATGGCAACCAACATTCCGCCTCATCAACTAGGAGAAGTCATTGACGGTGTGTTGGCAATTAGTGAAAACCCGGAAATGACAACGCAGGATCTAATGGAAGTCATTCCAGGTCCAGACTTCCCAACTGCGGGACAAATCATTGGCCGAAGCGGAATCCGCAAAGCATACGAAACGGGCCGAGGCTCTATTACATTACGTGCAAAGTCTATCATTGAAGAAACATCCAGCGGTAAACAGCGGATTGTCATCAATGAGATTCCATACCAGGTCAACAAAGCTCGTTTGATCGAAAAAATTGCTGATCTTGTGCGCGATAAAAAGATTGATGGTATTACAGATCTTCGTGACGAATCCGATCGTAATGGGATGCGGATTGTCATTGAACTTCGAAGAGACGCAAATGCCCACGTTCTATTAAACAATCTTTATAAACAGACAACGCTTCAAACATCATTTGGAATCAACTTATTGGCACTTGTTGATGGACAACCAAAAGTTTTGTCGCTCAAACAATGTCTTGAATATTATCTAGAGCATCAAAAAGTAATCATTCGCAGAAGAACGGCGTATGAACTTCGCAAAGCTGAAGCAAGAGCTCATATTCTAGAAGGTTTAAGAATAGCCCTTGATCACTTAGATGAAGTCATTTCATTAATTAGAAGCTCTCAAACTGCTGAAATTGCAAGAAATGGCTTAATGGAGAACTATAGCTTGTCTGAAAAACAAGCACAGGCCATTCTCGACATGCGACTTCAGCGCTTAACTGGTTTGGAAAGAGAAAAGATAGAAGATGAATACAAAGGACTTGTTGATTTGATTGCTGAATTGAAAGCCATCTTAGCAGACAATGAAAAAGTTCTCGAAATCATTAGAGAAGAATTAACAGAAATCAAGGAACGCTTCAATGATACGCGCCGCACTGAAATTGTGACAGCTGGTATCGAAACGATTGAAGACGAAGATTTAATTCCTGTTGAGAACATCGTGATTACACTGACTCATAATGGTTATATCAAGCGTCTCCCTGCATCGACATACCGCAGTCAAAAAAGAGGCGGTAAAGGCGTCCAAGGAATGGGAACCAACGAAGATGATTTCGTTGAACAGCTGATCTCAACATCGACCCATGATACGATCCTCTTCTTCTCTAATAAAGGGAAGGTCTATCGTGCGAAAGGGTATGAGATTCCTGAATTCGGACGTACAGCGAAAGGGATTCCGATCATTAACCTTCTTGAAGTAGAAAAGGGAGAATGGATTAACGCCATTATTCCAGTCAGCGAGTTTGATGAAGATTCGTATCTCTTCTTTACAACAAGACATGGTGTATCCAAACGAACGTCATTGTCTCAGTTTGCCAACATTCGAAACAACGGTCTTATTGCATTGAGTCTTCGTGACGAAGACGAACTAATGGCTGTTCGTTTAACCAATGGAGAAAAACAAATCATCATTGGAACGAAAAAGGGTATGCTGATCCGTTTTGACGAAACAGATGTGCGTGAGATGGGACGTACGGCAGCTGGAGTGAAAGGAATCACACTTGCCGAAGATGACATTGTCGTTGGTATGGAAATCCTTGAGCCAGATGCAAACGTATTGATCGTAACTGAAAAAGGATATGGTAAGCTAACCCCTGAAAAAGAATACCGTGTTCAAAGTCGTGGCGGTAAAGGTCTTAAAACGTGTAAGATGACTGACAATAACGGTCCGCTTGTCACAGTGAAGGCAACGAATGCTGAAGCTGAAGAAGACTTGATGATTATTACAGGGAGCGGTGTAATCATTCGTATGGCCGTTTCTGACATTTCAACAACAGGTCGAGTCACACAAGGTGTCCGTTTGATCCGTCTTGGTGATGATGAACATGTCGCTACAGTGGCATTAGTCGAACAATCACAAGAAGACGAAGAAGAGAATAGTGAAGAAAACGTAGAAAATATAGAGTCAGATCAAGAGGAATCTGAGTAAAGATAAAGCCGGTGAAGAACCGGCTTTATTTTTTTATAAAAAAACATGAGTTTTTTTGAAATTTATAATGCTTTTTTTATAGATATATGTTAATCTTTCAAAGGAGCAAAAAGAGGCTCTATTTTTTATCTCTTTCTCAGTAAGAACTTCTTAAAAAAATAAAATGTTTTTCAAGAAAAATGTTGACTGTTGATAGAGATATATGATATATTTAAGTGGTCGCTTTGAGAGAGTGACGCACAAGTTCTTTGAAAACTAAACAAGACAAAACGTACCTGTTAATTCGAGTTTTTGTAAAAAAATCCTATGATACATCATAGGTAGTCAGTCAAACGCTGACGAAAAACAAAACTTCGGTTTTGTACTTTTTCGGAGAGTTTGATCCTGGCTCAGGACGAACGCTGGCGGCGTGCCTAATACATGCAAGTCGAGCGAACAGAAGGGAGCTTGCTCCCGGATGTTAGCGGCGGACGGGTGAGTAACACGTGGGTAACCTGCCTGTAAGACTGGGATAACTCCGGGAAACCGGAGCTAATACCGGATAGTTCCTTGAACCACATGGTTCAAGGATGAAAGACGGTTTCGGCTGTCACTTACAGATGGACCCGCGGCGCATTAGCTAGTTGGTGGGGTAATGGCTCACCAAGGCGACGATGCGTAGCCGACCTGAGAGGGTGATCGGCCACACTGGGACTGAGACACGGCCCAGACTCCTACGGGAGGCAGCAGTAGGGAATCTTCCGCAATGGACGAAAGTCTGACGGAGCAACGCCGCGTGAGTGATGAAGGTTTTCGGATCGTAAAGCTCTGTTGTTAGGGAAGAACAAGTGCGAGAGTAACTGCTCGCACCTTGACGGTACCTAACCAGAAAGCCACGGCTAACTACGTGCCAGCAGCCGCGGTAATACGTAGGTGGCAAGCGTTGTCCGGAATTATTGGGCGTAAAGGGCTCGCAGGCGGTTTCTTAAGTCTGATGTGAAAGCCCCCGGCTCAACCGGGGAGGGTCATTGGAAACTGGGAAACTTGAGTGCAGAAGAGGAGAGTGGAATTCCACGTGTAGCGGTGAAATGCGTAGAGATGTGGAGGAACACCAGTGGCGAAGGCGACTCTCTGGTCTGTAACTGACGCTGAGGAGCGAAAGCGTGGGGAGCGAACAGGATTAGATACCCTGGTAGTCCACGCCGTAAACGATGAGTGCTAAGTGTTAGGGGGTTTCCGCCCCTTAGTGCTGCAGCTAACGCATTAAGCACTCCGCCTGGGGAGTACGGTCGCAAGACTGAAACTCAAAGGAATTGACGGGGGCCCGCACAAGCGGTGGAGCATGTGGTTTAATTCGAAGCAACGCGAAGAACCTTACCAGGTCTTGACATCCTTTGACAACCCTAGAGATAGGGCTTTCCCTTCGGGGACAGAGTGACAGGTGGTGCATGGTTGTCGTCAGCTCGTGTCGTGAGATGTTGGGTTAAGTCCCGCAACGAGCGCAACCCTTGATCTTAGTTGCCAGCATTCAGTTGGGCACTCTAAGGTGACTGCCGGTGACAAACCGGAGGAAGGTGGGGATGACGTCAAATCATCATGCCCCTTATGACCTGGGCTACACACGTGCTACAATGGACAGAACAAAGGGCTGCGAGACCGCAAGGTTTAGCCAATCCCATAAATCTGTTCTCAGTTCGGATCGCAGTCTGCAACTCGACTGCGTGAAGCTGGAATCGCTAGTAATCGCGGATCAGCATGCCGCGGTGAATACGTTCCCGGGCCTTGTACACACCGCCCGTCACACCACGAGAGTTTGCAACACCCGAAGTCGGTGAGGTAACCTTTATGGAGCCAGCCGCCGAAGGTGGGGCAGATGATTGGGGTGAAGTCGTAACAAGGTAGCCGTATCGGAAGGTGCGGCTGGATCACCTCCTTTCTAAGGATATATGGAGCAGTGTGCGTTTTCGTCTTGTTTAGTTTTGAAGGAACTTGGAAAAGATCCTACAACATCATATCTTCGATATGAAAGATGGGCCTGTAGCTCAGCTGGTTAGAGCGCACGCCTGATAAGCGTGAGGTCGGTGGTTCGAGTCCACTCAGGCCCACCATCTTCTATTAAATCGGGGCCTTAGCTCAGCTGGGAGAGCGCCTGCCTTGCACGCAGGAGGTCAGCGGTTCGATCCCGCTAGGCTCCACCAACGTGTTCTTTGAAAACTAGATAACAATAAGTAATACATTCACATTGAATGCAATGCAAAGTTCATCACACATAGTGATTTTTTCTAAAGTAAGAAATGGTTAAGTTAGAAAGGGCGCACGGTGGATGCCTTGGCACTAGGAGCCGATGAAGGACGGGACGAACACCGATATGCTTCGGGGAGCTGTAAGCAAGCTTTGATCCGGAGATTTCCGAATGGGGAAACCCACTGCTCGTAATGGAGTAGTATCCATACTTGAATACATAGAGTATGAGAAGGCATACCCGGGGAACTGAAACATCTAAGTACCCGGAGGAAGAGAAAGCAAATGCGATTCCCTGAGTAGCGGCGAGCGAAACGGGAACAGCCCAAACCAAGAGGCTTGCCTCTTGGGGTTGTAGGACACTCTATACGGAGTTACAAAGGAACGATATAAGCGAAGAGGTCTGGAAAGGCCCGCCAAAGAAGGTAACAGCCCTGTAACTGAAATGTTGTTCTCTCCAGAGTGGATCCTGAGTACGGCGGAACACGTGAAATTCCGTCGGAATCCGGGAGGACCATCTCCCAAGGCTAAATACTCCCTAGTGACCGATAGTGAACCAGTACCGTGAGGGAAAGGTGAAAAGCACCCCGGAAGGGGAGTGAAATAGATCCTGAAACCGTGTGCCTACAAGTAGTCAGAGCCCGTTAACGGGTGATGGCGTGCCTTTTGTAGAATGAACCGGCGAGTTACGATCCCGTGCAAGGTTAAGCAGAAGATGCGGAGCCGCAGCGAAAGCGAGTCTGAATAGGGCGCATGAGTACGTGGTCGTAGACCCGAAACCAGGTGATCTACCCATGTCCAGGGTGAAGTTCAGGTAACACTGAATGGAGGCCCGAACCCACGCACGTTGAAAAGTGCGGGGATGAGGTGTGGGTAGGGGTGAAATGCCAATCGAACCTGGAGATAGCTGGTTCTCTCCGAAATAGCTTTAGGGCTAGCCTCAAGGTAAGAGTCTCGGAGGTAGAGCACTGATTGGACTAGGGGCCCCTACCGGGTTACCGAATTCAGTCAAACTCCGAATGCCGATGACTTATCCTTGGGAGTCAGACTGCGAGTGATAAGATCCGTAGTCGAAAGGGAAACAGCCCAGACCGCCAGCTAAGGTCCCAAAGTATACGTTAAGTGGAAAAGGATGTGGAGTTGCTTAGACAACCAGGATGTTGGCTTAGAAGCAGCCACCATTTAAAGAGTGCGTAATAGCTCACTGGTCGAGTGACTCTGCGCCGAAAATGTACCGGGGCTAAACGTATCACCGAAGCTGCGGACTGTTCTAACGAACAGTGGTAGGAGAGCGTTCTAAGTGCAGTGAAGTCAGACCGGAAGGACTGGTGGAGCGCTTAGAAGTGAGAATGCCGGTATGAGTAGCGAAAGACGGGTGAGAATCCCGTCCACCGAATGCCTAAGGTTTCCTGAGGAAGGCTCGTCCGCTCAGGGTTAGTCGGGACCTAAGCCGAGGCCGAAAGGCGTAGGCGATGGACAACAGGTTGATATTCCTGTACCACCTCCTCACCATTTGAGCAATGGGGGGACGCAGGAGGATAGGGTAAGCGCGGTATTGGATATCCGCGTCCAAGCAGTTAGGCTGGGAAATAGGCAAATCCGTTTCCCGTAAAGGCTGAGCTGTGATGGCGAGCGAAATTTAGTAGCGAAGTTCCTGATTCCACACTGCCAAGAAAAGCCTCTAGCGAGGTGAGAGGTGCCCGTACCGCAAACCGACACAGGTAGGCGAGGAGAGAATCCTAAGGTGATCGAGAGAACTCTCGTTAAGGAACTCGGCAAAATGACCCCGTAACTTCGGGAGAAGGGGTGCTTCTTAGGGTGTTAAAGCCCCGAGAAGCCGCAGTGAATAGGCCCAGGCGACTGTTTAGCAAAAACACAGGTCTCTGCGAAGCCGTAAGGCGAAGTATAGGGGCTGACGCCTGCCCGGTGCTGGAAGGTTAAGAGGAGCGCTTAGCGTAAGCGAAGGTGCGAATTGAAGCCCCAGTAAACGGCGGCCGTAACTATAACGGTCCTAAGGTAGCGAAATTCCTTGTCGGGTAAGTTCCGACCCGCACGAAAGGCGCAACGATCTGGGCACTGTCTCAACGAGAGACTCGGTGAAATTATAGTACCTGTGAAGATGCAGGTTACCCGCGACAGGACGGAAAGACCCCGTGGAGCTTTACTGCAGCCTGATATTGAATGTTGGTACAGCTTGTACAGGATAGGTAGGAGCCTTGGAAACCGGAGCGCTAGCTTCGGTGGAGGCATCGGTGGGATACTACCCTGGCTGTATTGACCTTCTAACCCGCTGCCCTTATCGGGCAGGGAGACAGTGTCAGGTGGGCAGTTTGACTGGGGCGGTCGCCTCCTAAAATGTAACGGAGGCGCCCAAAGGTTCCCTCAGAATGGTTGGAAATCATTCGCAGAGTGTAAAGGCACAAGGGAGCTTGACTGCGAGACCTACAAGTCGAGCAGGGACGAAAGTCGGGCTTAGTGATCCGGTGGTTCCGCATGGAAGGGCCATCGCTCAACGGATAAAAGCTACCCCGGGGATAACAGGCTTATCTCCCCCAAGAGTCCACATCGACGGGGAGGTTTGGCACCTCGATGTCGGCTCATCGCATCCTGGGGCTGTAGTCGGTCCCAAGGGTTGGGCTGTTCGCCCATTAAAGCGGTACGCGAGCTGGGTTCAGAACGTCGTGAGACAGTTCGGTCCCTATCCGTCGCGGGCGCAGGAAATTTGAGAGGAGCTGTCCTTAGTACGAGAGGACCGGGATGGACGCACCGCTGGTGTACCAGTTGTTCTGCCAAGGGCATCGCTGGGTAGCTATGTGCGGACGGGATAAGTGCTGAAAGCATCTAAGCATGAAGCCCCCCTCAAGATGAGATTTCCCATTCCGCAAGGAAGTAAGATCCCTGAAAGATGATCAGGTTGATAGGTCTGAGGTGGAAGCGTGGTGACACGTGGAGCTGACAGATACTAATAGATCGAGGACTTAACCTTTATTCTAATGTGAAGCATGAACATTGTTATCTAGTTTTGAGAGAACATTCTCTCCATCAGGTTTGGTGGCGATAGCGAAGAGGTCACACCCGTTCCCATACCGAACACGGAAGTTAAGCTCTTCAGCGCCGATGGTAGTTGGGGGTCTCCCCCTGTGAGAGTAGGACGCCGCCAAGCTTTTCGAAGGATCAGTTCCATACGGAACTGGTCTTTTTTGTTTTTTCTTCTAGCAGCATCATAATATAAGCTGGAAACTTCTCTTCAGCAATCTCCATGTAACGTTCAATCATGACGTAATCATCACTAATATATTGAGACAGCAGCTCGTACCACCATTCGGTTTCGTAGCGTGCGATCATGCTGAGATTATACATTAATAAGTAATGGCTGATGATCTCAGGAACCCCTAAAAAAGAATCCCGTGATGACGGAATAAACCATTGATCCATTTCTAAATCATAATGAAGGTGAGTAGCGAGTGCTGGGTTTTCTTCAAAAGATACATCAAACGCTAGCCTTTTGGCTTCTCTTTCTTTGAGTTTCCAACTTGTATGGAACTCAAAATATTCAATAAAGCGTTCATCAGACATGTTATAAAGCAATGGAATATGATCTTCAATCATCATCCCATTCGCCTTCTCTACTTTCACTAGTGTCGAAGGCTGCTTTTGAAACTCTAGAATATGGCTCATTTCAGGTATCTTTGAAAGGAGATGAATCATCGTAAATCGCTCATCTTCAAGACCATTTAAATGAAATAGATGCTTTAACACATGCATGCATAGTCCATTTCGTTGAATTTTCACTTCATCTTCACTAAAACGGTAATGCTGTTTCTTTCTCTTTCTCGACGTTACACCATGAGCCAAAACAGAGGTTTGAGAAGGATAATGAGGATCAACAGTCAGTAAACATGCCTTTAGTAACTGAGCCATACCATAAAATAATAAAATGGGCTTGAGTTCTAGAGGAGCGATAGCTGCCTGTTCATAGAACGTATGGCCATGTTTTAAAAAGTAAATAAACCGTTCACAGTTTTTATAGGCTTGCTCGTTTGCATCTTGAATGCTCCGTTTCTCATATTGTTGAAATAGAAACTTTTGGGAGGTTTCTAGCGAATAAAAACGTTTTAAATCCTTCCATCCTGAACTTTTCATCTTCTTCCTCAACTCTCTTTATATTTTCTAAAAATTGCAACTGTTTGTTGCTTCCTTGACATGCTGTTTCCTAGTTGATAATCTACATATAATATTTTGCCGAAAAGAGGGGGATTTACTAATGTGGGAAAGTAAATTTTCAAAAAAAGGTTTGACGTTTGACGATGTTTTGCTTGTTCCAGCAAAGTCTGAAGTACTTCCGCGTGATGTCGATTTATCAGTTGAATTAACAAGCACTTTAAAGCTAAACATTCCAATTATCAGTGCGGGAATGGATACTGTGACGGAATCACAAATGGCGATTGCTATGGCACGTCAAGGTGGTCTTGGTATTATTCATAAGAACATGTCCATCGAACAGCAAGCAGAACAAGTGGATAAAGTAAAACGCTCAGAGCGCGGTGTTATTACAAATCCATTCTTTTTAACTCCGGAGCATCAAGTATTTGATGCAGAGCATCTCATGGGTAAATACCGTATTTCAGGTGTACCGATTGTAAATAATGAAGAAGATCAAAAGCTTGTTGGTATTATTACGAACCGCGACCTTCGTTTTATTTCGGACTATTCAATGAAGATTAGCGACGTAATGACAAAAGAGGAACTTGTGACAGCTTCTGTTGGTACGACATTAGAAGAAGCTGAAAAAATCCTACAGCAATATAAAATTGAAAAATTACCTCTTTTAGATGACGAAGGAACGTTAAAAGGCCTCATCACCATTAAAGATATTGAAAAAGTGATTGAATTCCCTAACTCCTCTAAAGATGCACATGGCCGTTTAATTGTTGGTGCCGCTGTTGGTGTCACTGGCGACACAATGACACGTGTGAAAAAATTAGTCGAAGCCAATGTGGATGTCGTTGTCATTGATACTGCACATGGTCATTCACAAGGTGTTCTAAACACTGTATCAAAAATCCGTGAAACGTATCCTTCTCTTAACATCATTGCTGGTAACGTTGCTACAGCTGAAGCAACAAAAGCATTGTTTGAAGCAGGAGCAGATATTGTGAAAGTTGGTATCGGACCAGGTTCTATTTGTACAACACGTGTTGTTGCAGGTGTTGGTGTACCACAAATCACAGCGATCTATGACTGTGCAACAGAAGCAAGAAAACATGGTAAATCTATTATTGCAGATGGTGGAATTAAATATTCAGGTGATATCGTGAAAGCACTAGCATCTGGTGGACATGCGGTTATGCTTGGAAGCCTTCTAGCTGGTACATCTGAAAGCCCTGGAGACACAGAAATTTTCCAAGGTAGACGCTTCAAAGTTTATCGCGGTATGGGTTCTGTTGCTGCAATGGAAAAAGGAAGTAAAGATCGTTACTTCCAAGAAGATAATAAAAAATTCGTTCCAGAAGGCATTGAAGGCCGTACACCATACAAAGGGCCAGTCGTTGATACAGTGTATCAACTAGTTGGCGGTATCCGTTCAGGTATGGGCTACTGTGGAACACAGGACTTACATTCACTAAGAGAAGATGCACAGTTCATTCGCATGACTGGTGCAGGACTTCGTGAGAGCCATCCACATGATGTACAAATTACAAAAGAATCACCAAACTACACAATTTCTTGATAAATTGTGACAATCAAATTACATTTGACAGGGTCTATGACTCTGTCTATTTTTTTTGTCTTTATTGTGATAAAATTTATACTGTTGTGTTGAAATAAGCCCTAGTGGATTAAATATAAATGAAATACGTCGAAAAAAGATGAATACGGAGGTATGACGATTGAACAGCAAGATGTTGAAACAGCTTATGGTCTCTATCCTTGCCTTGGCATTGATTGTTACAACGTTTACACCAATGTCCAAAGCAAAAGCAGCTGAAGATCCATTCAATGTGAATGCGAAAGCAGCGATCCTAATTGAAGCTTCTACTGGTAAAATTCTTTATAGTAAAAATGCAGAACAAAGACTTCCTATTGCAAGTATGGCAAAGATGATGACAGAGTACCTATTACTAGAGGCGATTGCTGAAGGCAAAGTGAAATGGGATCAAACGTATACGCCAGATGATTATGTATACGAAATTTCTCAGGACCGCAGTTTATCAAACGTTCCTTTGAGAAAAGATGGCTCGTATACAGTGAAAGAACTTTATCAAGCAACGGCTATTTATTCGGCAAATGCAGCAGCGATTGGCTTATCAGAAGTGATTGCTGGATCAGAATCGAAGTTCGTTGAAAAAATGAATGCAAAAGCGAAAGAGCTTGGTTTAACAAACTACAAATTCGTGAATGCGACTGGATTAGAAAATAAAGACTTACATGGCAAACAGCCAAAAGGTACGGGTCCTGATGAAGAAAGTGAAGTATCTGCGAAAGATATGGCATTGCTTGCACAGCATCTCATCAAAGACCATCCAGAAATTCTTGAAACATCTAGTATTGCAAAAACAAAGTTCAGAGAAGGCACTGACGATGAAATGGACATGCCTAACTGGAACTTCATGCTAAAAGGACTTGTGAAGGAATATGAAGGCGTAGATGGTCTAAAAACAGGCTCTACGGATTCAGCTGGTTCTAGCTTCACAGGCACTGCTAAACAAGGTGACATGCGTGTCATCGCTGTGATCTTGAATGCAAAAGGTAATCTTCATACAGCACGTTTCGACGTGGCGAAAAAATTGTTCGACTATGCGTTTAAAAACTTCACGATGAAAGAAATGTACAAAAAAGGTCAACAGATCAAAGGACATGAAAACATCGAGGTTGATAAAGGCAAAGACAAAGAAGTTCCTGTCGTTACGAAAGAAGCTTTCTCTGTGCCAGTAAAAAATGGCGACGAAAAGAGTTATAGAGCAAAAGTAAATATCGAGAAAAAGAAACTAGAAGCTCCTATTAAAAAAGGAACGAAGGTTGGCATGCTGACGACTTCTTATTCTGGTGATGAGAAGGACTATGGCTATTTGAATAAAGACCAATCAGGTGTTGAGCTTGTGACAAAAGCAGGCGATGAAAAAGCAAACTGGTTCATCCTTGCAATGCGTAGTGTAGGTGGATTCTTCGCTGGCATTTGGGGCGGAATCGTTGACACAGTAAAAGGTTGGTTCTAATAAAAAAACTGCTCTCATGCATAGAGAGCAGTTTTTTTATCGTTAAAAGAAAAGCGATTGTTTGTGATTCTGAGGAGTGGACAAGGCTTGCTGAAAAATAACACATAGCTTTTCCACGCCCTCGGTCAGTGCCTTTTCATTCACATAAGAGAAGCTGAGGCGGATATAATTTTGTTTCGGCTCTCCAGGATAGCACACAGAGCCTGGCAAAAAGGTAATTTGCTGTTTACGTGCTTCATGCAGTAGTGCACGTGTATCGACCCAGGAAGGGAAGCTAAGCCATAAATTGAGCCCTCCCTGAGGAATTTGCCACGTCACATCTTTTGGTGCATGCTTCGTTAAGACATCCATCATTAAATCGCGTCTCACCTTCAAGGCGGTTCTCAGCTTTTTCGTATGATCGATCATTTTTTTCGAAGTCAGAAACGGCAAAATCGCCTTCTGTGTAAGGAGAGGGCTGCCTAAATCATTATTCGCCTTTGCAGCTAATAGCCGATTAAAAATCGAGCCTGACGCAGTGATAATTCCAATTCTGCATCCCGGAGCCAGTGTTTTACTTAATCCTCTTAAGTAAATAACGTGTCCATCATGATCCATACTTTTGATCGGGGCTGGCGGCTTCTTTTCGAAATAAAGCTCACGATAAGGATCATCCTCTACAATGAGACAATCAATGCTTTGAGCCAGTAAGAGAAGTTGTTTTCTGCGTTTCATTGACATACTGGCGCCTGTCGGACTGTGAAAGGTAGGAATCGTATAGATGAGCTTTGGTTTATATTTGTCACATATGCTTTGAAGCTGCTTCATATTCATTCCTTCATGATCAACAGGAACCGTAATAATTCTTGCCCCTCTGCCCATAAAGACATCAATAGCACCTGGATAGGTTGGTGCTTCCATGACAACTACGTCATCCGGCCCGATAAACGTACGTGCGACCAGATCAAGTCCTTGCTGAGAACCACTTGTTACAAGAATATTTTCCGGAGTTGAAGGCACATCTAACTTTTCCAAAAAAGATTGAATGACCTGCCGCAGCTGAAGATCACCTTGAATTTCCCCATACTTCGACATGATTTGAGGGTGTCTAGCTAGTACATGCTGCATTTCTTTTTCTAAATAACGGTTTGGCAAAAGCCCCGGATCAATCATAGAGGAAGAAAGGTTGATCGCTTCTTCGACATAGTGATACTGTGCAAATTGAGAACGTGGTAAATAATCTGGAATGGACAACTGCCAATCGAAAGAATTCGATGAAGGAACTGGAATGTTCGTCTGCTCTTGCAGCTCATCCACAAATGTCCCTTTACCTTGTACAGTCGTTAAATATCCGTCGTCCTTCAGCCGGGTATATGCCTTTGCTGCCGTGACAAGACTCACATTCAGCTGTTTTGCTAAATCACGTACAGTCGGCAGCTTGTCTCCCTGCTGAAGCAAACCGGATTGAATATGATCAATGATCGAAAAGTAAATCTGATTTGAAAGAGATGTATCAGAATGCCGATGGATATCAATATGCATGAGAAACCTCCATTGAAAGCGAAATTGTTATACATAAATTCGAATTGTTATAGTTGCATTATAGCATGTAAATCATACTTTTAAGAGGAAATAACAGATTTTTAGGCAGTATTCCTTGATTTAAAAGGATTTATCCCATGATATCGGGAGATTGAATTGTTATACTATTCTCTTTATTGTTATACTTCCTCGCTTGTATGATAAAGTGGTAAATCAATCGAATAGACAAATGGGAGGAAACTATTGTGAGCAATAAGGGAACTGAACGAGTGAAACGTGGAATGGCAGAAATGCAAAAGGGTGGCGTCATTATGGATGTGGTCAATGCTGAACAGGCTAAGATTGCAGAAGAAGCAGGCGCGGTGGCAGTTATGGCGCTAGAACGAGTCCCAGCTGATATCCGTGCAGCTGGCGGTGTTGCCCGTATGGCAGACCCAAGGATCGTAGAGGAAGTACAAAATGCAGTAACGATTCCAGTCATGGCAAAAGCACGTATCGGCCACATCGTCGAGGCTCGTGTTCTTGAAGCACTTGGTGTTGATTATATCGATGAGAGTGAAGTGCTGACGCCCGCAGATGAGGAATTCCATTTAAATAAAAATGAATACACAGTACCTTTTGTCTGTGGATGCCGTGACTTAGGTGAGGCAACCCGCCGTATTGCAGAAGGTGCTTCTATGCTTCGGACAAAAGGGGAACCTGGGACAGGAAACATTGTAGAAGCGGTCCGTCATATGAGAAAGGTCAATGCTCAGATTCGTAAAGTAGCGGCAATGAGTGAAGATGAACTGATGACAGAAGCCAAGAACCTAGGAGCTCCTTATGAATTATTGCTTCAAATCAAAAAAGATGGCAAGCTCCCTGTTGTTAACTTTGCAGCTGGAGGGGTGGCGACACCAGCTGATGCTGCGTTAATGATGCAGCTTGGAGCAGACGGTGTATTTGTTGGATCTGGTATTTTCAAGTCAGACAACCCAGCGAAATTTGCAAAAGCGATTGTTGAAGCAACCACTCATTTCACAGATTACCGTCTCATTGCAGAGCTTTCAAAAGAGCTTGGAACAGCTATGAAAGGAATTGAAATCTCAAATCTACTGCCAGAAGAGCGTATGCAAGAGCGTGGCTGGTAAGTAAGGGAGCGCAAACGAACATGCTGATAATTGGTGTACTAGGGCTTCAAGGAGCCGTGAGAGAGCATATTCAATCGATTGAAGCCTGCGGCGCAGAGGGTAAGGTTATTAAACGAGCGGAAGAGCTAGCATCCGTTGATGGTCTCATTATCCCTGGTGGAGAAAGTACGACGATGAGAAGACTCATGGATACGTACGGATTCATTGAACCGATCAAAGCGTTCGCCGCAGAAGGGAAACCGATTTTCGGGACATGTGCAGGTTTGATTATGCTAGCAATGCATATAGAAGATCGAAAAGATGCTCATCTTGGACTGTTAAATGTATCTGTTGCTCGAAATTCATTTGGCAGACAGGTAGACAGCTTTGAAGCAGATTTAGAAGTAAAAGGACTGGATGCGCCGTTTACAGGAGTGTTCATCCGTGCGCCTCATATCATCAGAGCAGATGAGAGCGTAGAAATCCTGGCTGAATATGACGGCAGGATTGTGATGGCAAAAGAAAACAATATCTTAGGGTGTTCTTTTCATCCAGAGCTGACAGACGATCACCGGTTAACACAACTGTTTGTTGAAATGGTGAAGTCCTATAAAACGAAGCTCGCTGTATAAAACGGTTGAAAAGAGATAAAACTTATAGTACATTAAAATCACAATCAAAGATCGAAAAAGCGTTGACGGGAAATAGTAAGAAGCCCCTCTTTCTCAGAGAGCCGATGGTTGGTGCGAATCGGTGAAAGATGCAGTCTGAATCCATCCTTGAGCGAAATGCTGAAACACGAGAAGTAAGCATTTACGGTGATACCGTTACAGAGGAAAGAGGAAAGCATGCTCCTGCATGTTTTCAATCAGGGTGGCAACGCGAGAGCTCTCGTCCCTTTCATGGGATGAGGGCTCTTTTTATTTTTCGATAAAAAAAGGAGTGTTACACATGCTGGATATTAAACAACTGCGTACAGACTTTGAGCAAATCAAAGAAAAATTAGCACACCGAGGCGAGGATTTAGCTGATTTTGATAAGTTTGGTGAGCTGGATCAAAAAAGAAGAGAATTAATTGGGAAAACAGAAGAATTAAAGAGCCGAAGAAATGAAGTATCACAGCAAGTGGCCGTTCTAAAAAGAGAAAAGAAAGACGCCGATCACATTATTCAAGAAATGCGTGAGGTAGGAGATGAGATTAAGAAGCTGGATGATGAGCTAAGAACAGTGGAAGAAAGCCTGCAGCACATTCTATTCTCAATTCCAAATATTCCTCATGACTCTGTACCAGTTGGGGAAACAGAAGATGACAACGTGGAAGTGAGAAAATGGGGCGAACAGCCGGCATTCTCATTTGAGCCGAAACCTCATTGGGACGTAGCGGATGAGCTTAACATTCTCGATTTTGAACGTGCAGGAAAAGTTACAGGAAGCCGTTTCGTTTTTTATAAAGGCCTTGGCGCACGCTTAGAGCGCGCACTATATAACTTTATGCTCGATTTACATGTCGATGAGTTTGGTTTTACTGAAGTGCTCCCACCTTATATGGTCAATAGAGCAAGCATGACTGGGACTGGTCAGCTTCCAAAATTCGAAGAGGATGCCTTTAAAATTCGAGAAGAAGATTATTTCCTCATTCCAACAGCTGAAGTGCCGATTACCAACATGCACCGTGATGAAATCATTGAAGGGGAGCAGCTGCCAATCAATTATGCAGCATTCAGTGCTTGCTTTAGATCAGAAGCTGGATCTGCCGGCAGAGATACACGAGGACTCATCCGTCAGCACCAATTTAACAAGGTAGAGCTCGTAAAATTTGTTAGACCAGAAGATTCTTATGAAGAATTAGAGAAACTAACAAATCAAGCAGAAAAAGTTCTACAGCTATTGAATCTGCCATATCGTGTCATGAGCATGTGTACGGGAGACCTAGGCTTCACAGCTGCGAAAAAATACGACATTGAAGTATGGATTCCGAGCCAAAATACGTATCGTGAAATTTCTTCTTGCAGTAACTTTGAAGCATTCCAAGCAAGACGTGCAAACATTCGATTCCGCCCAGAGCCTAAAGCAAAGCCAGAGCATCTCCACACATTAAATGGATCTGGTTTAGCAGTAGGAAGAACCGTGGCGGCCATTTTAGAAAACTACCAACAAGAGGACGGCACAGTAATCATTCCTGAAGTACTACGTCCTTATATGGGAAATAAAGAAGTGATGAAATAAGATGCCGTCATGGCATCTTATTTCTTTTTACCAAAAGTCCTACAGCTTTTCTAAATATAGCCGATAAAGAGACTAAAAGCTTCTAGGAAAGAAGGAATAACCTTGAATAGGCTTGACTATTATGTTGAAATGGCTCAATTAATTAGAAAAGTTCTAGATGAAAGTATCCTTTTTGGCATAACTGACACAGAAAAGGTGCTTTGTTATTACCCGTCTAACACAATTGATTTTGGCATGAAAGTTGGGGACCTATTAAACCCAGAAGACCAAAACATAACGACGACATTAAGAGGACAAGAATACGAAGGTCATTTACCTGAGTCTTTATATGGTTATGAAATTGCTGTAAAAGGTTACCCGATTTTTGATGAAGATAGAAAAGTAATTGGCTCTTTTTTAGTGGCATTTTCATATCATCGTGAAAAGAAATTAAGTGGTTATATGGAAGATATCAATATTGTAGCGAAAGAACTTCAAGGTGGAATCGAGCAAATTGCTGCGCATTCACAAGAACTGGCGGCCACAAGCTTAGAAATAAGCGAACAGGCAGGAAGAGCAGAAGAGAAATCTGCAAACATTGAAGAAGTCGTCAAAACCATTGGCGGGATCGCTAGACAAACAAACTTGCTAGGGCTAAATGCTGCAATTGAAGCAGCAAGAGCAGGTGAGAACGGAAAAGGATTTGCTGTCGTGGCTGATGAAGTTCGTAAGTTATCAGATGGCTCAAAGGAAGCGGCTGAAACCATTAATACTTTTCTAAAAGAAATACAAGACAGCATTGGTACTTTGTCTGAAAACATCTCACAAATCAGCAGCTCAACAAATGAACAAGCCAAACAAGTAACGGACTTTACGAAGATCATTGAATCATTAAATGAGTTCAAAGAAGAGATGAGTCAGTTTATTGAAGAAATTAAGCAGGATACGAAATAGATCAAGAGCAGCCGTTACTGGCTGCTTTTTTATGGGCAAATCATCATGACAAAATAACTTGTTAAAATTTTTTTGAAAAGATGTTGACTTGATATAAAATGATATGGTATATTAATTCTTGTCGATACGGAGGAATACCCAAGTCCGGCTGAAGGGATCGGTCTTGAAAACCGACAGGGGTGTCAAAGCCCGCGGGGGTTCGAATCCCTCTTCCTCCGCCATATTGATTTTTACCTTAGTTGAATTGAAACGCAAGCATAAAAATTGGAATTGTCAACCCGCTGCATTCTCGAAATGCAGCGGGTTTTTTTTATTTTGTTTTAGAACGATTTTTTTGAATAACAGAAGCGATTTCATGAAGAATGGGATCAAGTGAGCTTTCATCATGAAGTAAGTCATAATCTTCAATGTTAATTTTAATCACTGGGCATAAATCGAATTGTTCAATCCATTCCGTGTACCTAGTGTACATTTCTTCCCAATAGGCTCGGTCCGTTTGAGTTTCCATCTCTCTGCCGCGTTCTTCAATGCGATTCAAAATATGATCTAAATCCCCGTGCAGATAAATGAGGACATCAGGGTGAGGGAAGTAAGGGGTCATCACCATCGCCTCGAATAGACTCGAATACGTTTCATAATCTACCTCAGACATCGTACCTTTGTCTGCATGCATTTTTGCAAAAATGCCAGTGTCTTCGTAAATTGAACGATCTTGCACATATCCTCCACCAGACTCAAAAATCCGTTTTTGTTCCTTAAAACGCTCAGCTAGGAAATAAACCTGTAAATGGAAGCTCCATCTTTGGAAATCTGAATAAAAAGGTTCCAAGTATGGGTTATCATCTACTTTTTCAAGAGAGGTTTGAAACCCTAGCTTGTCCGCTATTGTTTTAGTCATGGTTGATTTTCCGACACCGACAGTCCCGGCAATTGTGATGACTGCATCCTTTGGTATTTCGATATTGTTCATAGCACTTGCTCCTTTATGTTCTGTACAATTTGCTGGTAATCTTGCTGCGAGGAAACGAAGTCTGTATGATCTCCTTCAATTGTAATGATAGGAAGCCCTGGGTCAGTCTGTTTTAAATGTTCAATCGCCAGCTCATAATCTTCAATGAGGGTTTTTAAATAAGCTGGGTCGATGTCCTCTTCAAATGAGCGTCCTCTCATTTGTATTCTTTCAAGTAAGGTGGGAAGGCTGGCTTTTATATAGATCATGGCATTTGGTTTAGGAAGATCATCTGTTAGCAGGTGATAGATCTTTCTATATTTATCCATGTGCTTTTTTGATAATGTTCTTTCTGCAAATATCATATTTTTATAGACATGATAATCAGTTACAATCGGCTGCTGTTGATTCACATAGTTTTCTTCAATAAACTCTAACTGTTTGAACCGATTGCATAAAAAGAACATCTCAAGCTGAAAGCTCCATTGTTCCATATCTTCATAAAATTTATCTAAGAATGGATTTTCTTCTACAATTTCTTTTACTAAAGGAAATTGAAATTCCTTCGCAAGCATTGTAGCCAAAGTTGTTTTTCCGGCTCCAATTGGGCCTTCCACTGCAATAAAAGGGGCAGGATACATAGGCGTTCTCCTCTATCTGTAAAGTTGTCAAACCAATGTATATTGTACCATACCCCTTCCGAGAGATAGAACGAATGGATTACGATGTCGTTCTTTTTTCAATATTAAATTGATCTGATAATAAGAGCCAATTTTGTGGGAAGGATAGACCTAATTTCCAATAAGCAATTCCGTTCAACTTTAGCTCTTTGATGAGATTGAACTTTGCTTGAATCGATCTAGCGTCTTCGAACCACACTTCATGCTCTTTATTATTGGCATCTGTGTAACGAAAATAAGGGGCTTGTGCTGTTTCATCGTATAGAATAGAGGCATTATTATTTCTAGCAATTGCAATTGCTTGTTGAGGACTGACGGCTTTAGCGATGGGACCCCCCTGGACGTACGGAAGTGTCCAATCATAGCCATATAAATTTTGCCCCATGACAATTTTATTGGCCGGCATCACGGTTAGTGCATATTCAATGACTTGACGGACAGGACCAATGGGAGAGACAGCTTGTGCAGGGCCACCGCTGTATCCCCATTCATAAGTCATCAACACAACATGATCGACGATTTTCCCGATGGCTTCATAGTCATGAGCTTCATACCATTTTCCCTTCTGCTGACTACTTGTTTTAGGGGCAAGTGCAACAGATATTGTCCACCCTTCTTGGTGAAAGCGGGTTGTTGCTTCTCTTAAAAATTCAATATAAGCTTCTCTATCAGCAGGACGTAAATATTCAAAATCAAAATGGATTTCTTTTAATTGATACTTTTTAGCAACACGAACAATTTCATTTAAAAATGTGGTTTTGACAGATTGATTAGTTAAAAGAATTCGTCCAAGTTCATCACTGAATTTTTCATTCTCTAGGTTTGTGACCACCATGGATAAAATGGTTCGGCTCTGAGCGGCTATTTGAGGTAACTGATCTAATGGTGGTTCTCGCAGTGTTCCGTCTCTTTGCGCTTGAAAACTAAAGGCACCTAAATGGGTTAAGTATGGAGAGGCCTCTCTAGCTGCTTGTTTTAAATTTTCACTGACTTGATTTCCGCGTGGTTCAATATAAGCATTTGAATTAATGTTCCTTTTCGGTCTTTGTGGAATATAGAGCAGGAAGCGAATAGGAAGTATCGCTTCAGGACGAATTCTATTTACACGTGCCAACTCTTCTACTGAAATTTGAAATCGTCTTCCAATTTGATAAAGTGTGTCATTTTGTTTGACCTCATAAAATTGCCCTCTGATTGGGATGACAATTGTTTGTCCAATGACGAGTTGATTTGGAGTTTCAATATCATTGGTACGGATGATTTCATTGACGGTCGTTTTAAATCGCATAGCAATTTCGTTTAAAGTATCTCCTCTTTTGACAACATAAATTTGAATAGTCAACGCCCCCTTTGTTATTGCTAACAATTTATGAGGGTTATGGATAAATCATGTTTGATTTTCTTTTGTGATCTCTTTAGAAGTGGTGATTTTTGCTAGGAGAACGTTCTCCATCATCGTTAAAGCATATTCATTATCTTTGTCATCATTTGAAGCGATACAATCTTCAGGTACAATGAGATTGTATTCTCGCATGTATGCGTCATTTGCAGTGAACAGAACGCAAATGTTTCCCGCAATTCCAGTTAAAATGATATCCTGAACACCTAATTCGTTTAAAAGTGTCTCTAATGCAGTTCCATAGAAGGCAGAATGCTTCGGTTTAATTAAGAAGTAATCATCTTTAGATGGTGCCATTTGCTCTAAAATAGGGGCGCTTCTTTCGTTTTTGCATGTTTCCATCACAGCTTGAATATCAGCCTTCCAGAGTCCATAGTGGTCATTGATATAGATGATTGGCCAGTTTTCCTTGAAAGCATGTTCTTTAAGAGCTAAAATCTTATTGGTCATTTGCTTTGTTTTATCAGCAAGCACATGTCCCATTTTAAAATCAAAATTATTAATCATGTCGATAATCAGCAGTGCTTTTTGGTGCTTTGACAAAATAAGACCCCCTTTAAAAGATTGTGCTAATATGTTAACCTCAATATCCTTTTAAAAAACATGAAAAGAGAGTCGCGCTATGACGAAAGATGAACAGTTTATGCAAGAAGCTATTTCAGAAGCCATAAAAGCAGAACAAATAGGAGAAGTACCGATCGGTGCTATCATCGTTGTTGATAACCAAATTGTGAGCCGCGCTCATAATTTAAGGGAAACTGAGCAGCGTTCAATTGCTCATGCAGAATTACTGGCTATTGATGAGGCGTGTAAAATGACAGGAAGCTGGCGTTTAGAAGATGCTGTCCTTTATGTGACGCTTGAACCTTGCCCAATGTGTGCTGGAGCGATTGTCCTTTCTAGAGTAAAAAAAGTCGTTTTTGGTGCATACGATCCAAAAGGTGGTTGTGCAGGTACATTAATGAATTTACTGAAAGATGAACGTTTCAATCATCAGTCTGAAGTCATTGGTGGTGTACTTGAAAATGAATGTGGTGAGCTGCTAAGTCAGTTCTTCCGAAACCTCCGTCAACGAAAGAAACAAGCCAAAAGTAAATGAATGGATGCCGTTTGCAATTTCAGCTATAAGAAGGTATACTTATGTCTGCGTCACTAACAATTTAATATTCATTTTGCCGTGCTAAGCGGGGAGGTAGCGGTGCCCTGTACTCGCAATCCGCTCTAGCGAGGCCGAATCCCTTCTCAAGGTTCGTTTACTTCAAGGTCTGCCTTAAATAAGTGGTGTTGACGTCTGGGTCCTGCGCAATGGGAATTCATGAACCATGTCAGGTCCGGAAGGAAGCAGCATTAAGTGAAACCTCTCATGTGCCGCAGGGTTGCCTGGGCCGAGCTAACTGTTTAAGTAACGCTTGGGGTAGCGAATCGACAGAAGGTGCACGGTAAATCAATATTAAATGTAACTCATCTAGTTCATCTAGGTGAGTTTTTTGTTGCTGTTTAAAGAATAGCTCAGCTATTTTGTTTATTCAAATAGCCAAAAAATCTTTTTAGAGTCCTTTGTTTTTTTAATGCTTATGATGAGAACTAGTGTTCTTTTTGGTGTGACAGGCTAATTCGAAAAGTTAGAAAATACGTTTTGAATCCTTGGAAAGTAGAAAATCTATAGTTGAATTCAACATTTTCGCTTATTAGAAAATAAAGGTGTGCTTTTGAATTGATCGGTGCATCATGTATAATGAAAATGATGATATATGGAGGAGGGCGTATTTGTGAGTTATCAAGCTTTATATAGAGTGTTCAGACCTCAAGTTTTTGAGGATGTTGTTGGACAAGAACACATCACAAAAACATTGCAAAATGCCCTTTTGCAGAAGAAGTTTTCTCATGCTTACTTATTTTCAGGTCCTAGAGGAACAGGTAAAACAAGTGCTGCTAAAATCTTTGCGAAGGCAGTGAACTGTGAAAAGTCACCTGTGAGTGAACCATGTAATGAATGTGATGCCTGTAAAGGGATTACTAACGGTTCGATTTCAGACGTGATTGAAATAGATGCTGCCTCAAACAACGGGGTAGATGAAATCCGAGATATACGTGATAAAGTGAAATTTGCTCCTTCGGCGGTTACATATAAGGTTTATATTATAGATGAAGTACATATGCTCTCTATCGGGGCTTTTAATGCCCTCCTGAAAACGCTAGAGGAACCGCCTGCTCATTGTATCTTTATTTTGGCTACCACAGAGCCTCATAAGATTCCTCTTACCATCATATCTCGTTGTCAGAGATTTGATTTTAAACGAATCACGACAAAAGATATTGTTGGAAGAATGCAGAAAATTGTAGATGCAGAAAGCCTAAATGTACAAGAGGGCTCGCTCGAGATTATCGCTAGTGCAGCAGACGGCGGTATGCGTGATGCACTAAGCCTCTTAGATCAAGCAATTTCATTTAGTGGTGAGCAACTGACAATTGATGATGCGCTGCTCATTACAGGAGCGGTTTCTCAGCATTTCATTAGCCAGCTGGCCGAAGCAATGTTTGATCAAAATATTGCCGCAGCGTTAGATACTTTAAATGAATTGCTTCAGCAGGGGAAAGATGCTGCTAAATTGATAGAGGATATGATCTTTTATTTTAGAGATATGCTGCTTTATAAAACGGCACCAGATCTTGAGGGTGTCCTTGAAAAAGTAAAAGTCGATGAAAATTTCGTGGCGCTTTCGGATCGTGTGACACCTCAATTTCTATATGAAACAATTGAAGTGCTGAATAAAAGTCACCAAGAAATGAAATGGACGAATCATCCAAGGATTTTCTTTGAGGTAGCTGTTGTTAAGCTATGTCAATCAACGGCTGGAATAACAGAAGCTCACGCTAACACCAATTTAACGGCCCTAACGGATAAAATAGACAGGTTGGAACAGGAGCTAACTAGGTTAAGAGCAGAGGGTGTGCCGATGTCTCATTCTCATAGCCCTCAAGAAAAAAAGGAAGCACCTCGACCACAAACGAGCAACAAAAACGGTTACCGTGCCCCTGTCGGTCGAATTCACGAGATCCTAAAAGAAGCAAAACGGCCAGAGCTAGAAAAAATTAAAGGCAAATGGGGAGAGCTTCTTGCTCATTTGAAACAGCAGAATAAAGTGTCTCACGCTGCGCTCTTAACTGATAGTGAACCAGTTGCTGCTGCTTCGCATGCTTTCATTTTAAAATTCAAGTTTGAAATACATTGTAAAATGGTTGCCGAAGATAAAAGTGGTGTTCGAACCAACCTGGAACAGCTATTAGAGTCTATGTTAGGAAAAAGAGTGGAATTAGTTGGCGTTCCTGACGCTCAATGGGGTAAAATAAGAGAAGAATTTTTAAGAGATCATCAGCCAGATGAACAGGCAGATGGTCAGGGGTCTTCTACTGAAGAGGATCCATTGATTGCGGAAGCGAAGAAGTTAGTAGGAACCGACTTAATTGAAATTAAAGATTAATAAAAATGAAAGAGAGTGATGTTCATATGCGCGGTGGAATGGGAAATATGCAAAAAATGATGAAACAAATGCAAAAAATGCAAAAGGATATGGCTAAGGCTCAAGAAGAGCTTGCGGAAAAAGTCCTTGAAGGTACAGCAGGTGGCGGTATGGTCACTGTAAAAGTAAACGGACAAAAAGAAGTTGTTGATGTAGCTATTAATGAAGAAGTTGTTGATCCAGAAGATATCGATATGCTTCAAGATCTCGTACTTGCAGCCACAAACGATGCATTGAAAAAAGTTGATGAGCTAACGAATGAAACAATGGGTCAATTCACAAAAGGAATGAACATGCCAGGTTTATTCTAGGAGGAATAACTGAAGATGCAATATCCTGAACCAATATCAAAGCTGATTGACAGCTTTATGAAATTGCCAGGAATCGGACCGAAAACTGCGGTCCGTCTGGCTTTTTTTGTTCTTAGTATGCAGGAAGATGTCGTACTAGATTTCGCGAAGGCGCTTGTCAATGCAAAGCGTAATTTAACTTATTGTTCGGTATGCGGCCATATCACAGATCAGGATCCTTGCTATATTTGTGAAGATACAAGAAGAGATCAATCGGTTATCTGTGTAGTGCAAGACCCGAAAGATGTGATCGCAATGGAAAAGATGAAAGAATACAACGGCTTATATCATGTGCTTCATGGTGCCATTTCGCCGATGGACGGAATTGGACCAGAGGACATTAAAATTCCTGACCTGTTAAAAAGATTGCAAGACGATCAAGTAACAGAGGTCATCCTTGCAACCAATCCAAACATTGAAGGAGAAGCTACAGCCATGTATATCTCTAGATTGTTGAAACCATCAGGAATTAAACTTTCTCGTATTGCTCACGGACTTCCAGTAGGTGGAGACTTAGAGTATGCGGATGAAGTCACACTGTCTAAAGCTTTAGAAGGCAGACGTGAGATGTAGGAAGGAGAAGTACGGTACATGGGTTTTCTTCGCAGAAAATCAATTCGAAAAGAATTCGATGAGAAATTAATTCAACAGCTTTTTAAGCAAAAGGAAGAATGGAACAGACAAAAAAAGCTTGTCGCAAATAGCGTTGAGCCTTCACCGGACATTCTATTCGAATTAAAGCTTGCTCAAGCAAAGTACTTTTTCTATCTGAGAGAAGCGAAAAAGAGGAATTTACGTTTAAACAACTGGAGATAGCAGGTCTATTTTACATAGTCCTCTCATATGCTTGTACTATTCATATGAAGAGGAGATGAGAGGATTATGGAACCTGTTATTGTGATCGGTTCAATTTTGCTAGCTGTACTATTGTTGTTTATGTCAGGTGTTCAAGCGAACCCATTCAAATGGTTAGGGCTGATCGGAGTGAAGTTTGTAGCAGGCGCTCTTTTTTTATTTTGCCTCAATCTATTTGGCGAGAGTCTAGGATTACATGTCTCTATTAACCCTGTAACAAGCGGAATTAGTGGTTTATTAGGTATCCCAGGCGTAGCGGCTTTAGTCGTGATTGAAAAGTTTATTATTTAATAAAAAATATTATTGACTTTGATTCTATATGGTGGTAAATTAATATACGTCGCTGATGACGAAGAAACGAAAAAACATGATAACGAAAAAAGTTGTTGACATTAACAATTCAAACGTGTTATGATGTTCTAGTCGCTTCTGAAGCGGTAAACAAGTTCTTTGAAAACTAAACAAGACAAAACGTACCTGTTAATTCGAGTTTTTATAAAAAAATCCTATGATACATCATAGGTAGTCAGTCAAACGCTGACGAAAAACAAAACTTCGGTTTTGTACTTTTTCGGAGAGTTTGATCCTGGCTCAGGACGAACGCTGGCGGCGTGCCTAATACATGCAAGTCGAGCGAACAGAAGGGAGCTTGCTCCCGGATGTTAGCGGCGGACGGGTGAGTAACACGTGGGTAACCTGCCTGTAAGACTGGGATAACTCCGGGAAACCGGAGCTAATACCGGATAGTTCCTTGAACCGCATGGTTCAAGGATGAAAGACGGTTTCGGCTGTCACTTACAGATGGACCCGCGGCGCATTAGCTAGTTGGTGGGGTAATGGCTCACCAAGGCGACGATGCGTAGCCGACCTGAGAGGGTGATCGGCCACACTGGGACTGAGACACGGCCCAGACTCCTACGGGAGGCAGCAGTAGGGAATCTTCCGCAATGGACGAAAGTCTGACGGAGCAACGCCGCGTGAGTGATGAAGGTTTTCGGATCGTAAAGCTCTGTTGTTAGGGAAGAACAAGTGCGAGAGTAACTGCTCGCACCTTGACGGTACCTAACCAGAAAGCCACGGCTAACTACGTGCCAGCAGCCGCGGTAATACGTAGGTGGCAAGCGTTGTCCGGAATTATTGGGCGTAAAGGGCTCGCAGGCGGTTTCTTAAGTCTGATGTGAAAGCCCCCGGCTCAACCGGGGAGGGTCATTGGAAACTGGGAAACTTGAGTGCAGAAGAGGAGAGTGGAATTCCACGTGTAGCGGTGAAATGCGTAGAGATGTGGAGGAACACCAGTGGCGAAGGCGACTCTCTGGTCTGTAACTGACGCTGAGGAGCGAAAGCGTGGGGAGCGAACAGGATTAGATACCCTGGTAGTCCACGCCGTAAACGATGAGTGCTAAGTGTTAGGGGGTTTCCGCCCCTTAGTGCTGCAGCTAACGCATTAAGCACTCCGCCTGGGGAGTACGGTCGCAAGACTGAAACTCAAAGGAATTGACGGGGGCCCGCACAAGCGGTGGAGCATGTGGTTTAATTCGAAGCAACGCGAAGAACCTTACCAGGTCTTGACATCCTTTGACAACCCTAGAGATAGGGCTTTCCCTTCGGGGACAGAGTGACAGGTGGTGCATGGTTGTCGTCAGCTCGTGTCGTGAGATGTTGGGTTAAGTCCCGCAACGAGCGCAACCCTTGATCTTAGTTGCCAGCATTCAGTTGGGCACTCTAAGGTGACTGCCGGTGACAAACCGGAGGAAGGTGGGGATGACGTCAAATCATCATGCCCCTTATGACCTGGGCTACACACGTGCTACAATGGACAGAACAAAGGGCTGCGAGACCGCAAGGTTTAGCCAATCCCATAAATCTGTTCTCAGTTCGGATCGCAGTCTGCAACTCGACTGCGTGAAGCTGGAATCGCTAGTAATCGCGGATCAGCATGCCGCGGTGAATACGTTCCCGGGCCTTGTACACACCGCCCGTCACACCACGAGAGTTTGCAACACCCGAAGTCGGTGAGGTAACCTTTATGGAGCCAGCCGCCGAAGGTGGGGCAGATGATTGGGGTGAAGTCGTAACAAGGTAGCCGTATCGGAAGGTGCGGCTGGATCACCTCCTTTCTAAGGATATATGGAGCAGTGTGCGTTTTCGTCTTGTTTAGTTTTGAAGGAACTTGGAAAAGATCCTACAACATCATATCTTCGATATGAAAGATGGGCCTGTAGCTCAGCTGGTTAGAGCGCACGCCTGATAAGCGTGAGGTCGGTGGTTCGAGTCCACTCAGGCCCACCATCTTCTATTAAATCGGGGCCTTAGCTCAGCTGGGAGAGCGCCTGCCTTGCACGCAGGAGGTCAGCGGTTCGATCCCGCTAGGCTCCACCAACGTGTTCTTTGAAAACTAGATAACAATAAGTAATACATTCACATTGAATGCAATGCAAAGTTCATCACACATAGTGATTCTTTCTAAAGTAAGAAATGGTTAAGTTAGAAAGGGCGCACGGTGGATGCCTTGGCACTAGGAGCCGATGAAGGACGGGACGAACACCGATATGCTTCGGGGAGCTGTAAGCAAGCTTTGATCCGGAGATTTCCGAATGGGGAAACCCACTGCTCGTAATGGAGTAGTATCCATACTTGAATACATAGAGTATGAGAAGGCATACCCGGGGAACTGAAACATCTAAGTACCCGGAGGAAGAGAAAGCAAATGCGATTCCCTGAGTAGCGGCGAGCGAAACGGGAACAGCCCAAACCAAGAGGCTTGCCTCTTGGGGTTGTAGGACACTCTATACGGAGTTACAAAGGAACGATATAAGCGAAGAGGTCTGGAAAGGCCCGCCAAAGAAGGTAACAGCCCTGTAACTGAAATGTTGTTCTCTCCAGAGTGGATCCTGAGTACGGCGGAACACGTGAAATTCCGTCGGAATCCGGGAGGACCATCTCCCAAGGCTAAATACTCCCTAGTGACCGATAGTGAACCAGTACCGTGAGGGAAAGGTGAAAAGCACCCCGGAAGGGGAGTGAAATAGATCCTGAAACCGTGTGCCTACAAGTAGTCAGAGCCCGTTAACGGGTGATGGCGTGCCTTTTGTAGAATGAACCGGCGAGTTACGATCCCGTGCAAGGTTAAGCAGAAGATGCGGAGCCGCAGCGAAAGCGAGTCTGAATAGGGCGCATGAGTACGTGGTCGTAGACCCGAAACCAGGTGATCTACCCATGTCCAGGGTGAAGTTCAGGTAACACTGAATGGAGGCCCGAACCCACGCACGTTGAAAAGTGCGGGGATGAGGTGTGGGTAGGGGTGAAATGCCAATCGAACCTGGAGATAGCTGGTTCTCTCCGAAATAGCTTTAGGGCTAGCCTCAAGGTAAGAGTCTCGGAGGTAGAGCACTGATTGGACTAGGGGCCCCTACCGGGTTACCGAATTCAGTCAAACTCCGAATGCCGATGACTTATCCTTGGGAGTCAGACTGCGAGTGATAAGATCCGTAGTCGAAAGGGAAACAGCCCAGACCGCCAGCTAAGGTCCCAAAGTATACGTTAAGTGGAAAAGGATGTGGAGTTGCTTAGACAACCAGGATGTTGGCTTAGAAGCAGCCACCATTTAAAGAGTGCGTAATAGCTCACTGGTCGAGTGACTCTGCGCCGAAAATGTACCGGGGCTAAACGTATCACCGAAGCTGCGGACTGTTCTAACGAACAGTGGTAGGAGAGCGTTCTAAGTGCAGTGAAGTCAGACCGGAAGGACTGGTGGAGCGCTTAGAAGTGAGAATGCCGGTATGAGTAGCGAAAGACGGGTGAGAATCCCGTCCACCGAATGCCTAAGGTTTCCTGAGGAAGGCTCGTCCGCTCAGGGTTAGTCGGGACCTAAGCCGAGGCCGAAAGGCGTAGGCGATGGACAACAGGTTGATATTCCTGTACCACCTCCTCACCATTTGAGCAATGGGGGGACGCAGGAGGATAGGGTAAGCGCGGTATTGGATATCCGCGTCCAAGCAGTTAGGCTGGGAAATAGGCAAATCCGTTTCCCGTAAAGGCTGAGCTGTGATGGCGAGCGAAATTTAGTAGCGAAGTTCCTGATTCCACACTGCCAAGAAAAGCCTCTAGCGAGGTGAGAGGTGCCCGTACCGCAAACCGACACAGGTAGGCGAGGAGAGAATCCTAAGGTGATCGAGAGAACTCTCGTTAAGGAACTCGGCAAAATGACCCCGTAACTTCGGGAGAAGGGGTGCTTCTTAGGGTGTTAAAGCCCCGAGAAGCCGCAGTGAATAGGCCCAGGCGACTGTTTAGCAAAAACACAGGTCTCTGCGAAGCCGTAAGGCGAAGTATAGGGGCTGACGCCTGCCCGGTGCTGGAAGGTTAAGAGGAGCGCTTAGCGTAAGCGAAGGTGCGAATTGAAGCCCCAGTAAACGGCGGCCGTAACTATAACGGTCCTAAGGTAGCGAAATTCCTTGTCGGGTAAGTTCCGACCCGCACGAAAGGCGCAACGATCTGGGCACTGTCTCAACGAGAGACTCGGTGAAATTATAGTACCTGTGAAGATGCAGGTTACCCGCGACAGGACGGAAAGACCCCGTGGAGCTTTACTGCAGCCTGATATTGAATGTTGGTACAGCTTGTACAGGATAGGTAGGAGCCTTGGAAACCGGAGCGCTAGCTTCGGTGGAGGCATCGGTGGGATACTACCCTGGCTGTATTGACCTTCTAACCCACTGCCCTTATCGGGCAGGGAGACAGTGTCAGGTGGGCAGTTTGACTGGGGCGGTCGCCTCCTAAAATGTAACGGAGGCGCCCAAAGGTTCCCTCAGAATGGTTGGAAATCATTCGCAGAGTGTAAAGGCACAAGGGAGCTTGACTGCGAGACCTACAAGTCGAGCAGGGACGAAAGTCGGGCTTAGTGATCCGGTGGTTCCGCATGGAAGGGCCATCGCTCAACGGATAAAAGCTACCCCGGGGATAACAGGCTTATCTCCCCCAAGAGTCCACATCGACGGGGAGGTTTGGCACCTCGATGTCGGCTCATCGCATCCTGGGGCTGTAGTCGGTCCCAAGGGTTGGGCTGTTCGCCCATTAAAGCGGTACGCGAGCTGGGTTCAGAACGTCGTGAGACAGTTCGGTCCCTATCCGTCGCGGGCGCAGGAAATTTGAGAGGAGCTGTCCTTAGTACGAGAGGACCGGGATGGACGCACCGCTGGTGTACCAGTTGTTCTGCCAAGGGCATCGCTGGGTAGCTATGTGCGGACGGGATAAGTGCTGAAAGCATCTAAGCATGAAGCCCCCCTCAAGATGAGATTTCCCATTCCGCAAGGAAGTAAGATCCCTGAAAGATGATCAGGTTGATAGGTCTGAGGTGGAAGCGTGGTGACACGTGGAGCTGACAGATACTAATAGATCGAGGACTTAACCTTTATTCTAATGTGAAGCATGAACATTGTTATCTAGTTTTGAGAGAACATTCTCTCCATCAGGTTTGGTGGCGATAGCGAAGAGGTCACACCCGTTCCCATACCGAACACGGAAGTTAAGCTCTTCAGCGCCGATGGTAGTTGGGGGTCTCCCCCTGTGAGAGTAGGACGCCGCCAAGCTTTTCGAAGGATCAGTTCCATACGGAACTGGTCTTTTTTGTTTTTTAAAAAGGAACAAACACTCGATCTGACATGGATACATATACTAAACTACCATCTAAAACATTCTTAATTTTGTATACAATTGAAAGCGTTAGGGCATACTGAAGCTATAAGTGGAGGTGTCACAATGAGCAAAAAAGAGCGAGAAGCGACTTGTTTGATTTGTGAAGAGAAAAAGACAAAAGGAATTTATTTATATCATCAGTTTTTGTGCAGAGACTGTGAGCGAAAGTTAATTTCTACATCGACCTCGGATCCTAGCTATGCCGATTATGTGAGAAAACTTAAAAATCTTCATACACCGCCTTTGTATTCTTAGACCATTAGATGGTCTTTTTTTATGAGCTATGAAGGATTGGGCTAGTTTTTGGGAACTTAGTTTGGACATCACCCGTAATTCATAATAAGATAAACAGAGAGCCTGATTATTCATAGGAGTCGATAAACATGAAATCAATCTTTTATACATTTATATGGGCCATCCTCTCTACTTTTTTCTCGCTTGTGATTTTAACCGTCAGTATTGGGGTTTTTCATCATCATGCTGGATTATCGATACTGTACGCGATGATTGGGTGGGGTGTGATGTTTGCAGGGAGCAGATGGGTTACTTTTCAATTGTTTTTAAAGAAACACGGACTGTCTCGTAGTGATTATGTATATATCAAACAGCATCTAAAAGAAGCAGGGCAAAAACTTGTGCGTTTAAAGAAAGCTTTATTTGCTGTGAAAAACGTACAAACGATTAAATCTAATTATGAAGTTCTTCGGCTTGCACGACGAATCTATACGATAACAAAAAAAGAGCCAAACCGATTTTATGATGCACAGCGTTTTTATTTCGAAAGCTTAGATTCTGTCGTTGAATTAACTGAGAAATATGCACTTTTGTATAATCAGCCTAATCGTAGTCATGAGCTGGAGATGACATTAAGCCAAACCCGGGTGACATTGACAGAGCTGCAAAAGCAATTGACGAATGATTTGCAGCAAGTTCTAGGAAGAGACATAGAAGCCCTTCATATTGAGCTTGAAGTAGCAGATAAAATGATGAAGAAATAGATGAAAGGAGTCACACTCGATGAAACCAGAAGATCACGTCATACCATCAACTGCCTCCACTACAGATCTTCAGTTTCGGGTGTTTGATACCTTATCTGATGAGGAGAAACAAAAAGCCGTGCAGCGTGCTAAGCAGATTCCTGACAATCCGCAAAAACTTCTTTTCTATGGTACACGTGTGCAGGAACGATTATTGGAACAGTCACAACAGATGATGAAATATGTTGAGAAGAAAGATATCGATCAAATAGGAGATGTGCTTGAAGCCTTTTTGCAGCAGCTGGATGTCGTGGAGCCTGAGGATTTACTGCCAAAGAAGCAGGGCTTTTTTTTGAAATTGTTTCAACGAAATAAGCGATCTACTCAGGAGATCCTATCACGTTTTCAACATGCAAAATCACAGATCGAGAGATTGTCAGCAAGGCTTCGTTATGCAAGAGGTGTATTAATCTCGGATCATATGTTATTAGAGCGTTTATTTGAAGAAAATCAAACTTATTTTCAAGAGATGACGATGCAGGTTGCGGCGGTTGAAGCGAAGATGACCACTTTAGAGCAGAAAGAAACGCAGCATTCTGGTCATCAGACGATAGAAGAGCAATTGATGAGTCAAGAGGTCAATGAAGATGAGTATGTGGAGAGGCTTAAGGAACGAAAGTATGATCTTTTGTTAAGCCGGCAAATTGCTTTGCAATGTAATGCTCAAATTCGGATGATCCAGCATACGAATCATACATTGGCGAATCACATTCAATCAACTGTTTCCGCATCTATTCCTCTATGGATCAACCAAATGTCGATTGCGTTAACGCATATTCAGCAGCGAGCCAATTCAGCTCTTGAGAAACGAATCCAAAAAACATATGAAAATGTATCGAAGCAGCAGGGGCAGATTCTTGAAGAGGCATCTTTAGCCCCTATAGATAAGTTAAAAATGGTTCAACGTCAATTAGCTGAAACATTACAGGAAACGTTACAGGTGAAGGAGCATGGAAGCCAAGAGCGGGCTCAATTGAAAAGCAGTATGTATGAAGCAGAGCAGCAGCTGGCAAATCAACCAATAAAGGAATGAGAATCCATCTTTCAGTTCACTTGTTTGAACGTTATAATAGACTTAAGATATCGTTAAAGTGAAAAGGGTCGATTTGTTTGAGAACACCTTTATATACAGCATTAGTACAGCATGCAGAAAAGAAACCTTATTCTTTTCACGTTCCAGGACATCACAATGGAGATGTCTTTTTTGATGAGGCACGTTCTTACTATGCTTCAATCCTTCAGCTGGACGTGACGGAGCTTGAAGGTCTAGATGATCTCCATCACCCGACTGGTGTGATTCAAGAGGCAGAGGATTTATTGGCAAAGCTTTATGGTTCAGATCAAAGCTTTTTCCTTGTGAATGGTACAACAGTCGGAAATCTGGCGATGGTGATGGCATCATGCCGCACGGGAGATGAGATTTTAGTCCAAAGAAATTGCCATAAGTCTGTCTTTCATGCGATTGAGCTTGCAGGAGCAACGCCTATTTTGATAGAAGCAGAAATAGACAAACATTTGCACGTTCCAACACATGTGACGGATGAAACAGTCAAAAAAGCCATAGCAAGACATCCTAATTGTCGGGCAATCGTTTTGACTTATCCGAATTACTACGGACATGCAGCTGATTTATCGAAGCTGATTCACATGTGCCATGAAGCAGGTATGATTGTTTTGGTTGATGAGGCACATGGTGCGCATTTTGTATTAGGCGGTGCCTTTCCTCCATCTGCTCTTTCCTATGGAGCGGACGTGGTGGTACAATCAGCACATAAAACTCTCCCGGCCATGACGATGGGTTCCTATCTTCATCTTCAAGGGGATCGAATCGATGCGAAGCGTTTGAAAACATTGCTCACAATGCTTCAAAGTAGCTCACCGTCTTATCCAATTATGGCCTCATTAGATGTAGCAAGAGCTTATGTCGAGGAGATGAAGGAAAAAGGGACATTACGTGGAATCATGGAAGAGCTGACAGAGGTGAAAGATCAGTTCAACTGCCTGACTCATCTTGAAGTGTTTGAACCTGACTCGCTACATTCCGACCCTTTAAAATGCGTCATTCGATCAACAAAAGGACTGACTGGTTACGAACTAAAGCAGGTGCTTGAATCAGTGGATGTTCATCCAGAGCTTGCGGACGAACATCAGGTTTTACTTGTACTTAGCTTAGAACAGGGGAAGAACGTTCCTTTCAAGCGGATCGAGCAGGCCCTTCAGCAAAGTGATTCATTGCTCAAAGGAAAAAATCAGTTTCAAAATGAGATGATCCCTATTGAGACTGATGAGAAAAATCAAGACATAGAAGCTGTCCCGTTTGAACAAGCAGCAGGTAGGTTGAGTGCGGAATCGATTATTCCCTATCCACCTGGGATTCCTTTGATGATTAAGGGAGAACGTATTGAATTAGAACAAATTGAGGCGTTAAGCCGTTTGCTTGGTCACAAGGTTCATGTGCAAGCAAGTCAGGTGATTCATCAGAGAAAATTATATGTTTATATAGAAGAGGAGACACTATGAGTGGTATGTTTATTACGTTTGAAGGGCCAGAGGGTGCCGGAAAAACGACAGTGATTCAAAAAGTGTACGAAGAAATGGAACGCCAAGGATATGCAGTCATGGCGACACGAGAGCCGGGCGGCATTGAGATTGCTGAACAGATTCGTGAAGTCATTTTAAATGAAAAGAACACAAAGATGGATGCGAAAACAGAGGCATTGCTGTATGCTGCAGCAAGAAGGCAGCATCTTGCTGAAAAGGTAGAACCGGCATTGCAGCGCGGGAAGATTGTTTTATGTGATCGTTTTGTCGATAGCTCCCTTGCTTATCAAGGCTATGCGAGAGGGCTTGGAATGGAAGAAGTAAAATCAATTAACGACTTTGCTATTAATGGCACGATGCCGCAAATGACTGTTTACTTTTCCATTACACCTGAGGAAGGGCTAAAGCGGATTGACGCCAATCAAGGAAGGGAAAAGAATCGATTAGACATGGAGACGCTGAATTTCCACCAGCTGGTCAGAGAGGGCTATGAACTGCTTATTGCACAATCACCAGAACGATTTCGTATAGTGGATGCGTCTCAGCCGATGCAGGACGTCTATGAAGAAGTACTTCAATTGATTCAGGACACATTAAAGAAAAATCAAATATGACCTCATTCCCAATCGTTGTTATAATATAGAGGAAGACATCGGCATGTCACCTGTGCCTAAAACAAAGGAGGCCAATCAAATGAAATTAATTGTTGCCGTTGTACAGGACCAAGATAGTAGCAAGTTGTTAAAAATATTGACTGAACATCATTTCGGCGTAACAAAATTAGCTTCAACTGGTGGGTTTTTAAAGTCTGGGAATACGACTTTTATCATTGGTTGTGATGATGCCCGAGTGGATAAAGCATTACAGCTTATAAAAGAAAATTGCCGTAAACGTGATCAAATGATTGCACCTGTATCTCCAATGGGTGGTAATGCAGATTCATACGTACCATACCCTGTTGAGGTTGAAGTTGGTGGAGCTACTGTCTTTATTCTGCCAGTTGAACAATTTCATCAATTTTAAGGATGGGTTGCTGTGAAAATTAATCAAGATATGCGGCTGCTTTTAGAAAAACGTGAACTTCAAGCCATTAAAGGAAGCCAAACATCTGGGTCTTTTAAAGCTTCGATGGAAACGCAAAGCGGCAAAATGCGCTTAGAGCAGCTCACGGTTATGCTGAGTGATATCGAAGTGTTCGGTAAAAAGCTGACAAAGTCACGAAACCTAAAGGACTTGGCCAGGTTTAAAGGACTGGTGAAGCGCTTTGTGAAAGAGACAGTCGATAATGGATTAAATATAGAAACATCAAGAAGCTTTGACATTTATGGCAACACGCGTACACTCGCTTTAGTCAAAGCAATAGATGAAAAGCTGGTTGAATTAACAGAGGATATGATGAATCAAGAGAAACCATCTCTTGATTTGCTCGAACGAATTGGAGAAATAAAAGGTTTATTGATTAACCTTTACACATAGAGAGTGATAACATGGCTATTAGCTGGGATGACATGAATGATTTGCAGCCGCGCGTCATGCGGCTGATTTTTAATAGTATTGATAAAGACCGACTTGCGCATGCCTACTTATTTGAAGGAAAAAAGGGAACAGGAAAGCTGGATGCTGCGATGCTTTTGGCGAAGAGCTTTTTTTGCTTGGAAGCAGGAGTGAAACCATGTGAATCCTGTCAAAACTGCAAAAGGATTGAATCAGGAAACCATCCTGACTTACATCTCGTGCAACCTGATGGTCAATCAATTAAGAAAGCACAAGTGCAGGCATTGCAGGAGGAGTTTACAAAGGCCGGTGTGGAATCTCACCGAAAAATGTATATCATTCTTCATGCGGACAAAATGACAGTCAATGCCGCGAACAGTTTATTGAAGTTCCTAGAGGAGCCTAACCGGGAAACGATGGCAATTTTAATCACTGAGCAATCGCATAAAATGCTGGATACAATTATTTCAAGATGTCAGATGCTTAGCTTTCAGCCGCTGCAGCCACAATCCTTGGAGCAACAGCTATTACAAGAGGGCGTATCTCAGCATCTGGCCAGGCTTTTGTCGAATTTAACGAATAATTTAGCAGAAGCACTCGAATTAAGTCGAAATGATCAGTTTGCAGAGTCTAGAGCGAAAGTGATAAAATTGTATGAAGTCTTACACCAGCGAAAAGAACATGCATTTTTTTATATACAAGATCAATGGATGCCTTTTTTCAAAGAGAAAGACCTTCAAGAAACAGGTCTGGATATGCTTTTATTTATATATCGTGATGTATTGTCGATTCAAATAGGAAATGAAGATAAAGTCATTTATCAAGACTTATTCCAGACAATGAAGCAGCATGCGCTGCATTCCACACAGCAGATGGTGACGAACCAGATCCTTGCTGTATTAGAAGCGAAAAAGAGACTTCAATCCAACGTGAATGCCCAAGGGCTGATGGAGCAATTGGTGTTGATGTTGCAGGAGGGATAAGCTTGTACAACGTAATTGGTGTTCGCTTTAAAAAAGCGGGCAAAATCTATTATTTCGATCCTAATGGATTTCATATAGAAAATGATAGTTGTGTGATTGTAGAGACAGTCAGAGGGGTGGAGTACGGACAGGTGGTCATCGCCAATAAAAAGGTAGATGAACACGATGTGGTTCTTCCTCTGCGTAAGGTCATTCGTGTAGCAGACGAACGAGACCGTCTCATCGTTGAGGAAAACAAAGAAGCAGCGATGACAGCCTTTGATACATGTCTTCAGAAGGTAAGTGAACACGGTCTAGAAATGAAGCTGGTCGATGTTGAATTTACATTTGACCGCAACAAGGTCATCTTCTACTTCACAGCAGATGGAAGAGTAGATTTCCGCGAGCTAGTCAAGGATCTTGCATCAATCTTCAAGACGAGAATTGAACTTCGTCAGATTGGTGTAAGAGACGAGGCAAAAATGTTGGGCGGTATAGGTCCTTGCGGGCGAATGCTTTGCTGTTCGACATTTTTAGGAGACTTTGAACCAGTGTCCATTAAGATGGCAAAAGATCAAAACTTGTCGCTAAATCCTACAAAAATTTCAGGGCTTTGTGGCCGTTTGATGTGCTGCCTGAAATATGAGAATGATGAGTATGAAACGGCAAAAGAGCAATTACCCGATATCGGTGAAACAATTCAGACGTCTAATGGCTCTGCAAAGGTAGTAGGGCTCAACATTTTAGAACGAATTTTGCAAGTTGAATTAACCGGGCAAGAAAAAGTGATAGAATATACTTGGGAAGAATTATTACAAGAAGGCGTTGTATCTGCACAAACAACTGAGTAACGAGGTGTGCCACCTTGGATAAAAAGGAACTATTTGATACGGTGATCAATTTAGAAGAACAAATCGGTTCTCTTTATCGCCAGTTAGGTGATTTGAAAAATCATATCGGTGAAGTGATTGAAGAAAATCATCAGCTGCAGATGGAGAATCAGCACTTGCGTGAACGTCTCGATCAGTCTGATCGGGACAAATCGTCTGAAGCAGAGAATGATTCTGCTCAGAAGCTAAGTCATTCTGATATAGGAGAAGGTCATGATAACCTGGCTCGGTTATATCAGGAGGGCTTCCATATTTGTAATGTACATTATGGAAGCATTCGTAAAGAGGGAGACTGTTTGTTCTGTCTGTCATTTTTAAATAAAAAATGAGAAAAGGCTTCCGCTGAATCGGAAGCCTTTTTCACAGGAAAAGAAAGGATACATCATGGTTTCGTTAAGAGAAGATGAACGTTTAGATTACTTGCTGGCCGAAGATATGAAGATTATTCAAAGTAAAACGGTGTTCGCTTTTTCATTGGATGCTGTGTTATTAGCAAAATTTGCGTATGTGCCCATCCAAAAAGGAGAGATCATTGATCTTTGTACGGGAAATGGCATCGTGCCCTTGCTTCTTTCGACTCGATCTAAGGCTTCTATTACAGGAGTCGAAATTCAAGAGCGGCTGTTTGATATGGCAAAAAGAAGTGTGGCGTATAATCAACTTGAACAGCAGATTGAATTGATTCATGGTGATTTAAATGAAATGCCGGCACGCTATGGCAACCACAAAGTAGATGTTATCACATGTAATCCGCCATATTTTAAGACGCCTTCTAAAGAAGAAATCAATGAAAATGAATATTTGGCGATCGCTCGGCATGAAATCCATTGTACATTAGAAGATGTCATTCGTGTCTCTTCCACGCTGCTGAAGCAAGGAGGAAAACTAGCGATGGTTCATCGACCGGGACGGCTGCTTGAGATTGTTGAATTGATGAAGAAATACCGAATTGAGCCAAAACGAATTCAATTTGTTTATCCGAAACAGGGGAAAGAAGCCAATACCATCCTAGTTGAAGGTATAAAAGATGGAAAACCAGATCTGAAAATTCTCCCGCCGCTTTTTGTTTATGGAGATGATCAAGAGTATACAAAAGAAATCAGGACGATACTGTATGGAGAAGCATAATCATTACTTCTATGTATTGAAATGTGCAGATGGCAGCTTGTATGCAGGTTATACTAATGATTTACAAAAAAGACTGTCGACCCATAATAATGGAAAAGGCGCAAAGTATACGAGAGCGAGACGGCCGGTTGAGCTGTATTATCATGAATGTTTTTCAACTAAAACGGAAGCCATGCAGCAAGAATATCGTTTCAAAACATGGACACGAAAAAAGAAAGACCTTTATATAGAAGCAATGCGAATGGAAGAAAAAAAGGAGGCGGCACATGAAAACACAGAAAAGCTTTGATGGTCAATCAGACATGGGGGTTCTTTATCTCGTCCCAACCCCAATTGGCAACTTAGAAGATATGACGTTCCGGGCAATCCAAACATTAAAAGATGTAGACTATATTGCCGCAGAAGATACAAGGCAAACGAAAAAACTTTGTCATGTCTATGAAATTGATACGCCGTTAACGAGTTATCACGAGCATAACAAAGACAGCAGCGGCCACAAGTTAATTGAATGGTTAAAAGAAGGCAAAAACATCGCACTTGTGAGTGATGCCGGTTTACCTACGATCTCAGATCCAGGTGCTGAAGTGGTTCGAGACTTTACTAGCATCGGCGGCTATGTCATTCCGTTACCCGGAGCGAATGCTGCACTAACAGCCCTCATTGCATCTGGCATTACACCTCAGCCATTTTTCTTTTATGGTTTTCTTGACCGGCAAAAAAAAGAAAAGAAAAAACAACTCGAAGCGTTGAAAAAGCGGCAAGAAACAATCATTTTCTATGAAGCACCTCATCGGTTAAAAGAAACGCTGACTTTGATGAAGGAAGTGTGGGGCAACCGGAATATCGCCATTACAAGAGAGCTGACGAAAAAATTTGAAGAGTTTATTCGTGGAGATTTAGAATATGTGCTGACATGGTCGGCAGAAAACCAAATTCGTGGTGAATTCTGTCTTGTCGTACAAGGAAATGATCAAGAGGAAGAAGAGTTAAATGAAGAAGCTTGGTGGAAGTCCTTATCTGAAAAAGAACACGTGATCCATTACATAGAGGAAGGATTAACGTCAAAGGAAGCCATTAAACGTACAGCAGTCGAACGTGGTGTACCAAAGCGCACCATATATGATGCGTACCATATTGAACAATAAAGAAAGGTTCTTGCAAACGGTGCAAGAACCTTTTTTATATCAACTTATTTTTGTGATTGAAGTTGGTTTTGGATTTCGTTAATGATTTGCTCTGCACCTTCACGGCTAAGAACTAATTTACCATTAGCAAGTTTAAGGTTATCGTCTGATACTTCACCTGTAACTTGGCAAGTCATGTTTGGTTTATATTTTTTTAGGATAATTTTTTCATCATCAACATAAATTTCCAAAGCGTCTTTTTCAGCGATTCCTAGAGTACGGCGAAGTTCGATTGGAATCACCACGCGTCCTAATTCGTCAACTTTACGTACAATACCTGTAGATTTCATCTTCATTCTCCTCCCAAAAAGTTCTTATTCTTAATATAATATTATCTTCGTCATTATTCGACAAATTCCTTACATTCCTAGCATAACAAGGTTTCCATAAATCGTCAATCATTTTGTTTACTATTGTTTGTAAAATATGACTCTTAAAGTCAAAAGACCTTAAAACTACTGGTGTATAAGGATTTTCATAGCTTTTTCTATGAAAATATGAGAAATGACGACTTCAGATTAACAAGACTTTTGCCCTAAATTAGCCAATTGTAAATTTGGAAATAGATTTCATACGACAATATTCGACAAAATGTCGACGGGTTTGTCGTTTTTTTCGAAAAACTCATCTTTTTCGATCATTTCATCTTCTTCTATGTATATATGCTTGATCTTAAAGGCTAAGATGGTATCATAGAGAAAGCACAAGTGCAAAATTTAATGAATTGATCTAACACATTTTCATGTAATGATGATAACCGCTCTCGTCCATTGGGCGGGAGTTTTTGACATTTACACACACGCAGGAGGTTCCGACATGCCAGAAAAGAAAAAAACGTTTTATCTGACTACACCTATTTACTATCCGAGCGGAAAATTACATATTGGACATGCTTATACGACAGTAGCAGGGGATGCTATGGCTCGTTATAAACGTCTTCAAGGCTATGATGTGATGTATTTAACGGGTACAGATGAGCACGGACAAAAAATTCAGCAAAAAGCTGAAGAACAAAACATTACACCAATCGAGTATCTAGATCCGGTCGTAGCAGACATTCAATCATTATGGAAGAAACTCGACATTACGAATGATGATTTCATCCGTACAACAGAAAAAAGACATACGAAAATCATTGAGCAAGTCTTTCAAAAACTGCTTGATCAAGGCGATATTTATTTAGATCAATATGAAGGCTGGTACAGTATTCCGGATGAGACATTCTATACAGAAACACAGCTTGTGGATGTTGAGCGGAATGAAAAAGGAGAAGTCACTGGCGGAAAAAGCCCTGACAGCGGACATCCTGTTGAATTAATTAAAGAGGAATCATATTTCTTCCGTATGAGTAAGTATGCGGATCGTTTACTAGACTATTACGAAAAGAATCCAACGTTCATCCAGCCTGAATCAAGAAAAAATGAAATGATCAATAACTTCATTAAACCGGGTTTAGAGGATTTGGCTGTATCAAGAACAACCTTTGACTGGGGAATTAAAGTTCCTAACAATCCAAAACACGTTATCTATGTGTGGATTGATGCATTATTCAACTATTTAACTGCGATTGGCTACGGAACTGATCAGGATGAAAAATACAAAAAATATTGGCCAGCTAACGTGCATCTCGTAGGGAAAGAAATCGTTCGTTTCCATACGATTTATTGGCCAATTATGCTGATGGCACTTGATCTGCCTCTGCCGAAGCAAATTTTTGCACACGGCTGGCTGCTGATGAAAGATGGCAAGATGTCTAAATCAAAAGGAAACGTGGTAGATCCGGTCACATTAATTGACCGCTATGGCCTTGATGCCCTTCGTTATTATCTCCTTCGTGAAGTACCATTTGGTGCGGATGGTGTGTTTACACCAGAAGGATTCGTGGAACGTGTAAACTATGACCTTGCCAATGATTTAGGTAACTTACTTAACCGTACAGTCGCGATGGTGCAAAAATATTTTGACGGTACATTAAGCAGCTATAAGGGGCCTGTTAATGAGTTTGATGAGGAGCTTAAAGCGGTAGCTGAACAAACTGTCAAAGCCTATGAAGAAGCGATGGAAAACCTTGAATTCTCGGTGGCTCTTTCAAATGTTTGGACATTAATCAGCAGAACCAATAAATATATTGATCAGACAGCTCCATGGGTGCTGGCAAAGGATGAAACGAAACGAAAAGAGCTGCATTCTGTCATGTATCATTTAGCAGAATCACTGCGCATCACAGCAGTGCTCTTAACGCCTTTCCTAACGAAAACACCGGAGAAAATTTTCTTCCAGCTTGGCATTGCTGAAGAGAAGCTCAAAAGCTGGGATAGTATCCTATCTTTCGGTGCGATTCAACAAACGACGGTACAAAAAGGAGAGCCTTTGTTCCCGCGTTTAGAGGTTGAAGAAGAAGTAGCTTATATTAAAGAGAAAATGCAGGGAAGTGCACCAAAGGTAGAAGAAGAGAAAGTAGAAATAGAAGAAACGGAATTACCTGAGCTGGGAGCAGAAATTGCATTTGATGATTTTTCAAAAGTTGATCTTCGAGTAGCACAGGTATTGGAAGCAGCTCCAGTGAAAAAAGCAGATCGTCTCTTAAAACTTCAGCTTGATTTTGGTTTTGAAAAAAGACAAATTGTTTCAGGGATTGCCAAGCATTATCAACCTGAGGAATTAGTAGGGAAAAAGCTCGTTTGCGTAGCGAATCTCACACCAGTCAAGCTTAGAGGGGAAATTTCCCAGGGAATGATTTTGACAGGAGAAACTGGCGGGAAATTGCAGGTTCTTGAAGTAGATCAATCTCTTGCAAATGGAACAAAAATTTTATAATTCAACAAAGGTGTTCCACGTGTAACATTTCGTCGAACACCTTTTGTTTTTTATAAAAGAATTGTCGAAAGGAGCAATCAATGATGTTATTTGATACTCATGCCCACTTAAATGCGGAGCAATATAAAGAAGACTTAGAGCAGGTAATCGAAAGAGCAAAGAGTGAAAAAGTCGAAAAAATTGTGGTGGTAGGTTTTGACCGCCCGACAATTACGAGAGCAATGGAATTAATTGAAGAGTATGATTTCATATATGCAGCCATTGGCTGGCATCCAGTCGATGCCATTGATATGACAGATGAGGATTTGCTATGGATCAAAGAATTATCACAACATGAAAAAGTAGTTGCGATCGGAGAAATGGGTCTGGATTACTACTGGGATAAGTCGCCAAAAGATGTGCAAAAGGAAGTCTTTAGACGTCAAATTGCTCTTGCAAAGGAAGTGAATCTTCCAATCATTATTCATAATCGTGACGCAACGGAGGATGTTGTGACCATCTTACAGGAAGAGGGAGCAGCTGATGTTGGAGGAATTATGCACTGCTTTACTGGTAGCCTTGAAATCGCAAAAGCGTGTATGCAGATGAACTTTTATATTTCATTCGGTGGACCCGTAACATTTAAAAATGCCAAAAAACCGAAGGAAGTTGTAAAAGACATACCAAGTGATCGGCTTTTAATTGAAACAGACTGTCCATACTTAACGCCAGCGCCATTTAGAGGGAAACGCAACGAGCCAAGTTATGTCAAATATATCGCAGAACAGATTGCGGAGTTGCGAGGAATAAGCTTTGAAGAGCTTGCTGAATTGACCACCAAAAATGCGAAAAAAGTTTTCGGTATAAACTGACAGTATATGATGTCAATCCTTGTTTAAGCTTGTCCAATTGTGAAACATAACGAAAATGTTCTACACGTTTGCGCCTTCTCATAGGATAAGTTGTCGATAAGTCTTTCTTCCCTTCCTTCCATTTATCTCCCATAATAGGTTTACAATCGAGCATTTTTGTACAGTGGGTGGAAGGGTTGACAGGTTTTGAGATACTCTATATAATCTCTCCGAGGAGAAGGAGGCGTTTTTCATCGTACAAAAAATGAAAAATCTGTTTTCTGTTAAGCTAGGAAAAGGCAAGGTTTTATTACTAGTGGTTTGCTTGCTTTTAGCTGGAACTGGGACGGCTTACGGTGCGCATGAGCTCACTAAGCAGTCTATTACCATTTCAATCAATGGTAAAGAGAAGACAATTCGTACACATGAAGAGACAGTAGCACAGCTACTTTCAAACCTTGGAATCAAGACCAGGGCGGAGGATCATATCTCTCCAAGTCTAAATACAAAGATTAAAGACAACATGAACATTGTGTATGATGCGGCTATACCGGTTCATCTGACCCTAGATGGGAAAGAGAAAACGATATGGACAACAGATCAGACGGTTGGAGCATTATTGAAGAATGAGAAGATAGATATTGGGAAGCACGATCAAGTAACTCCAGGAAAGAATGACAAGATTAAAAAGGATATGAATCTTGTGGTTCAGCAGGCCTTCCAGGTCAGTTTAAATGATGGAGGAAAAGATAAAAAAGTGTGGACCACTTCGACTACGGTCGCTGACTTTTTAAAGCAACAAGAGCTGAAGCTCAAGAAGCACGATAAGATCAAGCCTGCGTTACATAGTCAACTGTCTAAAAAAGGCGCAGATATTCAGATCACTCGGGTGGAAAAGGTCACCGATGTAGTGGAAGAGAAAATTGCTTTTGATACCAAACATAAAAAGGATCGTTCTCTTGAAAAAGGAAAAGAGAAGGTGCTTAAAAAAGGTGAAGAAGGTAAATTGAAGAAGCACTATGCCATTGTGAAAGAAAACGGCAAAGTGGTGTCTAAAGAATTGATTAAAGAAGTGACTGAAAAAGATAGCAAGGATCGTTTAGTGGCCATTGGTACACAAGTGTCCAAAAAAGAGCCGAAAGCGACACCTGCCGTTTCAAGAAGCAATGAATCGTCAGGAAAAGAATTTTATGTGGCGTCGACAGCCTATACAGCGAGCTGTGCTGGATGTACGGGCAGAACGTCTACAGGCTTTAATTTAAAAGCAAATCCGGGTGCAAAGGTCATAGCAGTTGATCCGAGTGTCATTCCGCTAGGCTCTAAAGTGTATGTGGAGGGCTATGGATATGCCGTTGCATCAGACACTGGATCTGCTATAAAAGGGAATAAAATTGATGTGTTCGTCCCAAGTAAGTCGGCAGCTTATCAATGGGGAAATAAACGAGTGAAAATTAGAGTGCTCAAATAAACACATCAAATCATTTATATGAACAGAGGGCTTTGCGCACCCTCTGTTTTTTTGGTTATAATAGAACCACTGTTTTCTAATTAATTAGACGCAAAAACGACATGAAAGGTTTCATTTTTTAACCAAAAATTGTTGATTGTTTTTGCAAGCGGAGGAATACATGAAAATCAAAGAAATCATTGTGGTGGAAGGTCGTGATGACACTGCCAGAGTGAAGTTGGCAGTTGATGCAGATACGATCGAAACAAACGGATCAGCAATTGGCGATTCAGTGATTCAACAAGTGCGCCTTGCTCAGGAGACGAGAGGGGTCATTATTTTAACAGATCCTGATTTCCCTGGTGAAAAGATTCGTAAAACCATCGCAGAAGCGGTTCCTGGCTGTAAGCACGCTTTTTTACCAAAACATCTTGCGAAGGCGAAGCGGGACAAAGGAATTGGCGTCGAGCATGCTTCCTTGGACAGTATTCGGGAGTGCCTTTCCCATGTCCATGAGGAAATGGAAGAAACGGAAAGTGACATTACTTTAGATGATTTATTTGACGCAGGCCTTATCGGAGGCGAAGCATCGAAACGCCGCCGTGAACGACTAGGTGTGCTTTTAAATATTGGATATACCAATGCGAAGCAGCTGCAAAAGCGCCTTCACATGTTCCAAATAACCAAACATGATTTTATTGCGGCCTTAAAGACCGTCATGCAGGAGGAAGCCGAATGAATAAAGATATAGCGACACCCGTCAGAACGAAGGAAATATTGAAGAAGTACGGTTTTTCTTTTAAAAAGAGCTTAGGGCAGAACTTTTTAATTGATACAAATATTCTCGATCGTATTGTTGATCATGCAGAGGTTACAGAAGAAACTGGTGTGATTGAGATTGGGCCTGGAATCGGTGCATTGACCGAGCAGCTTGCTAAACGTGCAAAGAAAGTCACTGCTTTTGAAATCGATCAGCGTTTATTGCCCATTTTAAACGATACACTCTCTCCATATGATAATGTCACGATCATTCATCAAGATGTTTTAAAGGCAGATGTGGGGAAGGTGATTGAGGAAAATTTTGCGGACTGTAAAGAAGTGATGGTCGTAGCCAACCTCCCATATTACGTGACGACACCAATTATTATGAAATTGCTTGAAGAAAACCTTCCATTGAAAGGGATTGTCGTCATGCTGCAAAAAGAAGTAGCAGATCGTATGGCGGCTGTCCCTTCATCTAAGGAATATAATTCGCTGTCGATCGCCGTTCAATATTATACGGAAGCGAAAACGGTGATGGTTGTGCCTAAAACGGTTTTTGTTCCACAGCCTAATGTCGATTCGGCTGTCATTAAATTAACCGTTCGTGATACGCCTGCTGTCTCAGTAGAAAATGATGCGTTCTTCTTTCAATTGATCCGTGCGAGCTTTGGTCAGCGCCGAAAAACATTGATGAATAATCTCATGAACAATTTACCTGATGGAAAAAAACATAAAGCGATGATCGAAGAAGCCCTTCTAACAGCAGACATTGATGGCAAGCGCCGCGGAGAGTCATTATCCATTGAGGAATTTGCCCGTTTGTCGAACGTTTTACAAAAAGCCCTATTTTAAGGGCTTTTTTCTTTTGTTTTTCACCACTTCATCCGTTCGGGCATAGGCTAGAAAGAACAGTACACATGAAAAACGAACATAGCGCAAGACGATACCAACAGGATATGAGCCTGATTGTGGAGTGAAAAGCATGCAATTTCAAATAGGAGATATGGTGACAAGGGCATCCTATCAAATGGATATTATGTTTCGAATCATTCGAATTGATGAGACAGATCAGCACGAAGCCACCGCCATATTGCATGGGAATGAAGTGAGGCTGATCGCTGATGCTAAGATGTCAGATCTCGTCATGATTCAGAAAGAAGAACAGCTGACTAGGGAGAAGGACGACGAACGAAAAATCAACGAATCGCTCGACCTGCTAAGACAGGATTATCAACTGCTGCGGGAAAAACAAGAGTATTATACTTCTGGACAATATCAGCATCAGGAGCAGTATTTTCACATGCCTGGAAAGGTCCTTCATTTAGATGGAGATGCTTCATACTTAAAAAAATGCTTAGATGTATATGAGCGTATTGGTGTGCCTGTGTATGGGGTGCATTGTCATGAGAAGAAGATGCCAAGCATGATTGACTCGCTCATTGATCAATATCGTCCTGATATTTTGGTTATCACAGGACATGATGCGTATTCCAAGCAAAAGGGCGGCGTGCATGATATCGGTGCCTATCGCCATTCTCGTCATTTCGTTGAAACGGTTCAAAAAGCAAGACGGAAAATTCCTCATTTAGATCAACTTGTGATCTTTGCGGGAGCCTGTCAATCTCATTTTGAATCATTGATCCAAGCGGGTGCTAATTTTGCAAGCTCGCCTTCCCGTGTGAACATCCATGCGCTTGACCCCGTCTATATCGTTGCGAAGATCAGCTTCACTCCATTTGTAGATCGAATCAACGTGTGGGATGTGCTCCGAAATACATTAACAAGAGAAAAGGGCCTCGGAGGCATCGAGACGAAGGGTGTTTTAAGGGTAGGTATGCCATATAAAAGAGACCATGAATCGACATAACCCGACTGATTTCAGTCTGGTTTTTTTTATGCTCAAAAAGAAATGTCAAAAGGATACATAATTCACCGGAATTTGAGAAAAATAGGGAGGAGAAAAGGTAGAAGTTTGTCAAAAATATTTTGTTGACAATAGCTCGTGTTCGTTGATATAATTTAATTTTTATTTGACAAAAATGGGCTGTTGTTGTATAATTATCTCAGTGAGGTGGATGCAATGGCGAAGACTTTGTCCGACATCAAAAGATCGCTTGATGGTAACTTAGGTAAACGTTTGACGTTAAAGGCTAACGGGGGCCGCCGTAAAACAATTGAGCGTTCGGGCATTTTAGCTGAAACGTACCCTTCTGTATTTGTGATTCAATTAGATCAAGATGAGAATTCGTTTGAAAGAGTTTCTTACAGTTATGCAGATATACTGACTGAGACGGTTGAACTAACGTTCGATGATACCGCTAGCTCAGTCGCCTATTAATGGGCAGTGAACTTCTTGTTTACTGCTTTTTGTTTTGCCTTTTTTTCTGAATGGGAGTCTGTCCATTTTTTGAAAGGGGTAAAAGGATAGATTCGATACAAAATAAGAAAGTCACGAAAGCAGTGGCACTGATTCGAATTCTCGACTAAAGGGGCTGTTTCGTTTGGGTAGACGCCGAGGCATTATGTCAGATGAGTTCAAATACGAGCTGGCGAAGGATCTTGGATTTTATGATACCGTCAAAAATGGAGGCTGGGGAGAAATTCGTGCGCGTGACGCAGGTAATATGGTCAAACGTGCCATTGAATTAGCTCAACAGCATATGGCTCAGGATGAGAATCAACGATAGAAAAACGGTCAGGGATACCTCGGGTGTCTCTGGCTTTTTTTGATGAAAAAGTCAGTGTGCTCGACGTAAAAGCCTATATTCATCAGATCCATCAAATGTGATACAATATTGATACTTATGTTTAGATGGAGAAGTAGGTGAACTGTTTGCGTATTTTAGAAAAAGCACCGGCAAAAATTAATCTCTCACTTGATGTTCATGGAAAAAGACCGGATGGATATCACGAAGTGGAGATGGTGATGACAACAATAGACCTTGCAGATCGACTAGAGCTGACGGAACTGGAGAAGGATGAAATCCGTGTATCATCTCATAATCGATTTGTACCAGATGATCAGCGTAATTTGGCTTATCAGGCGGCTAAATTACTCAAAACAAGGTTCGGTATTCAAAAAGGTGTATCCATTGTCATCACAAAAGTCATTCCAGTCGCAGCAGGTTTAGCTGGGGGCAGCAGTGATGCGGCGGCAGCTCTTCGCGGCTTAAATCGTTTGTGGAAGTTAAACCTCTCGTTAGATGAACTAGCTGAGCTTGGAGCGGAGATCGGCTCAGATGTGTCCTTTTGTGTACATGGAGGCACAGCACTAGCGACAGGACGTGGAGAAAAGCTGAAGCATATTGCGACACCGCCGCATTGCTGGGTGATTTTAGCGAAGCCAGTAATCGGTGTATCTACAGCTGAAGTCTATAGACAATATGACGCAAGCAAAGTAGAACATCCAAATGTACAGCGTATGATTGAAGCGATTGAAGCGAAAGATTATAAAGAGATGTGCGGCTCACTCGGTAACGTTCTAGAGTCTGTGACATTAAAGATGTATCCAGAAGTAGATATGATCAAGAGACAGATGAAGCGTTTCGGTGCTGACGCTGTTTTAATGAGTGGAAGTGGCCCAACAGTATTTGGCTTGATTCAATATGAATCAAAGGTACAAAGAATATATAACGGACTGAGAGGATTTTGTGATCAAGTATACGCTGTCCGCATGATCGGCGAACAAAATGCCCTTGATTAAATCCGTATATTAAGTTATATTATTCATAAATTATTCGGGTTCTGGGGGTAAGTTCATGAAGTTTCGTCGAAGCGGCAGATTGGTGGACTTAACAAATTATTTGTTAACCCACCCGCACGTATTAGTACCGTTAACTTTTTTTGCAGAAAGATATCAATCTGCGAAGTCCTCCATTAGTGAAGACTTAACGATTATCAAACAGACCTTCGAACAGCAGGGAATAGGCACATTGCTTACTGTACCTGGTGCTGCTGGCGGAGTGAAATATATTCCTAAGATTCACCTAAAAGAAGCAGACGACGTAGTAAACGATATCGGAGAGGCTCTATCGACTCCTGAACGTGTACTTCCTGGCGGTTATTTATATTTAACCGATGTTTTAGGTAATCCATCAACCCTTGCGAAAATAGGTAAACTGTTTGCAACGATCTTTGCAGATCGTGCGATTGATGTCGTCATGACCGTTGCGACTAAGGGGATTCCAATTGCCTATTCTGTTGCGGGTTATTTAAATGTGCCTGTTGTGATTGTTAGAAAAGATAATAAGGTAACCGAAGGATCAACTGTAAGTATTAACTACGCGTCAGGTTCGTCTAACAGAATTCAGACCATGTCACTTGCAAAGCGGAGCTTAGATAAAGGATCCAATGTCCTGATCATTGATGACTTTATGAAAGCGGGCGGAACCATTAACGGCATGGTGAATTTGCTAGAGGAATTTAATGCAAATGTTGCAGGGATCGGTGTTCTTTTAGAAGATGAAGGCGTAGATGAACGTCTTGTCGATGAATATGTCTCGTTGTTAAAGCTGTCAACCATTGATATGAAGCAGAAGATCATTGAGATCAATGAAGGCAATTTCCACGAGTTTTTTCATTCGAAAGCTTAAGCTTTTATCAAACATGTAATTGAATGGGAGAGATTGATATGACAAAAGTTGTTCAAACCAAACATGCACCAGCAGCCATTGGACCTTACTCTCAAGGGATTATTGTCAATAACATGTTTTACAGCTCAGGGCAGATTCCATTAACGCCAGCTGGAGATTTTGTAAATGGAGATATTAAAGAACAAACACATCAAGTGTTCCGTAATCTTGAAGCCGTACTTGAAGCAGCAGGTGCTTCTTTTGAAACAGTCGTGAAAGCAACAGTTTTCATAAAAGATATGGAACAATTCGCAGAAGTGAACGAAGTGTATGGCGAGTATTTCCATACACATAAGCCAGCTCGTTCATGTGTGGAAGTAGCAAGACTTCCTAAGGATGCACTTGTAGAAATTGAAGTGATTGCATTAGTGAAGTAAACAGGCAGTCTTAATAAAAGCCGTTTGGTTTCATTATATGCAGGCAAAGACATCATCATGATGTCTTTTTTTCACGAAGTAGTTGTAAGCGCCGTCATGAAAATGACAAATAATGTATAAATATCCCGATATTTCAAAAAAGTTTTAAAAAAGAGCAGGAGAATCACCACAATCGTTGAATACCTAAGTAATGCTTTTATATTGGGAAAAGGTGGTGAACTACTGTGGAAGTTACTGACGTAAGATTACGCCGCGTGAATACCGATGGTCGCATGAGGGCGATTGCATCCATCACGCTGGACCACGAATTTGTTGTTCATGATATTCGTGTGATTGATGGAAACAATGGCTTGTTTGTTGCAATGCCTAGCAAACGCACGCCTGATGGAGAGTTTCGCGATATTGCACATCCAATTAATTCAAGCACTCGGGGTAAAATCCAAGATGCTGTTTTAAATGAGTATCATCGCTTAGGCGAAGAGGAAGAGACAATTGAATATGAAGAAGCTGGAGCTTCTTAAAGATATGTGAACCTAAAAAGACAGCTTTAAGAGAAAATGAATGTTTTCTTTTAAATGCTGTCTTTTTTGCGTTTATCCTCTTGTTTCTTGTATGTTTCATCCATTAGAAAATTAATGCACTTCCTCTTGTATCCTTGAAATCAGTTCATATTTAGGATATATTTTTCTATGGATAATAGGGATATTGGAGGCCAATCAATGGATAAGCGGTTCGCAGTGATTTTAGCAGCGGGAAAAGGAACGAGAATGAAGTCAAAGCTATACAAAGTACTTCATCCAGTTTGCGGAAAACCAATGGTCGAGCATGTGGCAGATGAAGCGTTAAAGCTTTCTTTAGCCAAGCTAGTGACGATTGTCGGTCATGGAGCAGAGGACGTCAAAGAGCAGCTTGGAGACAGAAGTGAGTATGCACTTCAAGCAGAACAGCTGGGAACAGCCCATGCCGTCAAACAAGCAAAGTCGTTCCTTGCGCAGGAAAAGGGAACAACCATTGTCATTTGTGGTGATACACCATTATTGACAGCGGAAACAATGGAAGCCATGTTGAGCGAGCATCAAAAACATCAAGCGAAAGTTACTATTTTAACAGCACATGCGGATGACCCGACGGGTTACGGTCGTATTATTCGTGACGAAACTGGTGCTGTCGTGAAAATTGTGGAGCATAAAGATGCGAATGATGCAGAACGTCAAGTGAATGAAATTAATACAGGGACCTATTGCTTCTCAAATGAAGATCTCTTCCGTGTGATTGAGCAAGTGTCCAATGAAAATGCACAAGGCGAATACTACTTGCCAGACGTCATTGAAATTTTAAAGAATGAAGGGCAAACAGTTGCAGCGTATCAAACACCGCATTTTGAGGAAACACTTGGAGTCAATGATCGTATCGCTCTATCACAAGCAGAGCAATTCATGAAGCGACGTATTAATCATCAGCATATGAAGAATGGTGTGACCTTGATTGATCCTGAGAACACGTATATTTCACCAGATGCTGTTATCGGTGAAGATACAGTCATTTATCCTGGGACGGTCATCAAAGGGAATGTAAAAATCGGTGCAGACGCTACTATTGGGCCAAACACTGAAATTGTTGACAGCATCATCGGAGATCGCACAGTGATTAAGCAATCTGTCGTCTGCGATAGTGAGGTTGGAGTTGATGTGACAATTGGGCCTTTTGCTCATATTCGCCCGCTGTCGAAAATTGGCGATGAAGTGAAGATCGGGAATTTTGTCGAAATCAAGAAGACGATTTTCGGTGACCGCAGCAAGGCATCTCATCTAAGCTACATTGGAGATGCAGAAGTCGGAACGGATGTAAACCTTGGCTGTGGGTCCATTACAGTCAACTATGATGGGAAGAATAAATTCTTAACGAAGATTGAGGACGGCGCTTTTATTGGCTGTAATTCAAATCTCGTGGCACCAGTCACTGTCGGAAAAGGGGCATATGTTGCAGCCGGCTCAACGGTTACAGAAGATGTACCGCAGGATGCATTGTCTATTGCTAGAGCAAGACAAGTCAACAAAGAAGATTATGTGAAAAATATTCATAAAAAATAATCCAAATACCCGGAGGTTTACCATGTCTAATCGTTATGCTGATGCGAATTTAAAGATATTCTCTTTGAATTCAAACCCTGAACTTGCTAAAGAAATTGCCGATCGTATCGGAGTCGATGTAGGAAAGAGCTCTGTTAAACGCTTTAGTGACGGTGAAGTCCAAATCAATATTGAAGAAAGTATCCGCGGCTGTGATTGTTATGTCATTCAATCAACGAGTGCACCAGTCAATGAGCACATTATGGAACTGCTCATTATGGTAGATGCACTAAAACGCGCTTCTGCGAAAACTGTCAATATCGTGATCCCTTATTACGGATATGCACGTCAAGATCGTAAGGCAAAACCTCGTGAGCCAATCACTGCGAAGCTTTTTGCAAACTTGCTTGAAACAGCAGGTGCTACACGTGTCATTGCACTTGATCTTCATGCGCCGCAAATCCAAGGTTTCTTTGATATTCCAATCGATAACTTAATGGCTGTGCCAATCTTAACAAACTATTTCGAACAGAAAAACTTGAATGATATCGTCGTTGTGTCTCCTGACCACGGTGGGGTAACACGTGCGCGTAAAATGGCAGATCGTCTGAAAGCACCAATCGCCATTATCGACAAACGTCGTCCGAAGCCAAACGTTGCTGAAGTGATGAATATCATTGGTAACATTGAAGGTAAAACAGCGATTCTCATCGATGATATTATTGATACAGCTGGTACCATTACACTTGCTGCAAACGCACTTGTCGAAAATGGAGCGGCTGAAGTATATGCGTGCTGTACTCACCCAGTATTGTCTGGACCAGCAGTAGAACGTATCACAAACTCTAAAATCAAAGAATTAGTTGTGACAAACAGTATTCGCTTAACAGATGACAAGAAAGTTGAAAAATTCATTCCACTTTCAGTTGGGCCTTTGCTTGCAGAAGCCATCATCCGTGTACATGAAGAAGAATCTGTGAGCTATCTTTTCAGCTAATTTTTCTGATCAAAAAAGGGCCCTAGGCATTTGCTTAGGGTCTTTTTGGTGTCATCATTCAGAGCAAATAGGTTTAAAATGATTCGGTTATGGGTAATGATGAGAGTAGTGACAAAAAAGAAATAGGATGGTGCTGAATATGGCAACTTTAAAAGCAAATAAAAGAACTGATTTCAAACGTTCCACACTGCAAAAAATCCGTCATTCAGGACACGTTCCTGGTGTCATATACGGAAAAAATACAGACAACTTGGCCGTCTCTCTAGACAGCATCGATTTATTGAAAACCTTACGTGATGAAGGAAAAAATACAATCATCACATTAGACGTAAGCGGTGAAACAAAATCCGTGATGGTCACAGAATTACAAACAGATCCGCTGAAAAATGAGCTTGTCCATGCAGATTTCCAAGTAGTTGACTTACAGCGTGAAATTGAAGCAGATGTACCTGTACAGCTGATTGGTGAATCTAAAGGGGTAAAAGATGGCGGTGTGCTTCAGCAGCCACTATTTGAGCTATCCATTACAGCGAAACCAAAAGATATCCCGCAGCATATTGAAGCAGATATTACAAACTTAGAAGTGAATGATGTCTTAACAGTGGCTGATTTATCTGTTCAGTCATCGTATCAAGTGAATAACGATCCAGATGAAGTCGTTGCATCCATTCTTCCGCCTCAGCAATCAGAGGTCCCTGAGCCAGATAGTGAAGAGGAACCACAAGAACCTGAGGCTATTAAAGAAAAGGATGACGATGGAGAATAACTGGTCATTTAGAGACGTAACCCTCCCGCGGTTGCGTCTTTTGTGCTAGAATGAAAAGAATTCATACGTTTTTACATGAGGCAATTATATTGGCTCATTTTTTAGGCGTGTGCTTTGTGACAAAGGAGGTTATTGGTTTCATGATTGCATTCGTTGGATTAGGTAATCCAGGAAAAGAATATGAGAAAACAAGACATAATGTCGGGTTTATGACCATAGATGAGTTATCGAAAAAATGGGACATCCCTTTAAATCAATCAAAATTCCACGGACAATTTGGAACGGGGTTTGTTTCAGGGCAAAAGGTTCTACTTGTAAAGCCGCTTACATATATGAACTTATCGGGAGAATGCGTGCGTCCACTAATGGATTACTATGATATTCCCCTTGAACATTTGAAAGTCATCTATGATGATCTTGATTTGCCAACTGGCCGAATTCGTTTGCGTACAAAAGGGAGTGCAGGCGGACATAATGGAATCAAGTCGTTGATTCAGCATTTAGGGTCACCTGAGTTTGACCGATTCCGTATCGGGATTGGACGTCCTCAAAATGGCATGAAGGTCGTCGATTACGTGCTAGGACGCTTTTCTGAAGAGGAACAGCCTGACATTGCATCAGCTATTCAGGCGTCTGTCGAGGCTTGTGAGGCCGCTTTAACAAAGCCGTTTTTAGAAGTGATGAATGATTTTAACAAGAAGGTATAAGAATGATAAGCAAAGCACATACTGATCATAAAATCTCAGCATGGGAGGATCACGTATGGCTTTGCATTATTACTGCCGGCACTGTGGTGTAAAGGTTGGCAGTCTAGATGAATCTGCTGTTCAAAGTGAAGCACTTGGATTTCATCACTTAACAAATGAAGAAAGAAACGATATGATTTCTTATAAGGAAAATGGTGATTTACATGTACAAACCATTTGTGAGGATTGCCAAGAGGCGCTCGAAAGAAATCCTGATTACCATCAGTATCATACTTTTATTCAATAAAAAGCTTTGGTGTAGATAATAGACCAAAGCGTTTTTCTGTTTTAAACAAGCAGGGAGGAGGAGCCAAATGAAAAATATACAATCATTTATCAAACAAAGTGATGATTTTCAGTCCATTTTTAATGGGCTAAAGGAAGGGTTAAAAGAACAGCTGCTTGCCGGACTATCAGGCTCCGTCAGATCTTTATTTACAGCCGCTATATCAGATGAACTCAAGCGGCCGATGTTCATTGTGACTCACAACCTATATCAAGCGCAGAAGGTAACAGACGATCTTGCCAGTGTGATGTCAGATCGCTCGGTCCTTCTTTATCCTGTAAACGAACTCATCGCTTCAGAAATTGCCGTTGCCAGCCCTGAGCTTAGAGCACAGCGTCTAGATGTTTTGAACCGGCTGGCAAATGGAGAAAACCCCATTATCGTCACACCGGCTGCCGCAGTGCGCAGAATGCTTCCGCCTGTTGAGCTCTGGAAGGAAAGTCAGATCCATTTAAAGGTCGGTGAAGAAATTGATTTGGAGGCGTTTTCAAAACAACTCGTACAAATTGGTTATGACCGGACGTCGATGGTTGCTGCGCCCGGAGATTTTAGTGTGCGCGGAGGAATCATTGATATTTATGCGTTAACGGAAGAACATCCTATTCGAATTGAACTGTTTGATACAGAAGTAGACTCGATCCGAACGTTCCATTCGGATACACAGCGTTCATTAGAAACGCTTCAAGAGATCAAAATCGGTCCCGCAAAAGAGCTGATTGTAAGAGGTCCTGAACGAGTGAGAGCGATTGAACAGCTTGATCAAGGACTTGCGAAGAGCTTAAAGAAATTCAACTCAGATCAGCAAAAAGAACTGTTGCATCAACATATTTCGGCTGATCGAGAGAAGCTGCTAGAAGGCATCGTGACGCAGGAAATGACGAAGTACCTTTCCTATTTCTATGAAAAGCCTGCTAGTTTGCTAGATTACACTTCACAGGATACGATTATTATTTTGGATGAAATCAGCAGAATACAGGAGATGGAAGAACAACTTGAACAGGAAGAAGCTGATTGGACAATTAGTTTACTTGAAGAAGGAAATATCCTTCATGATTTATCTCTTTCTTTCCCATTCCAAGAGCTGATCAGACAGCAGTCGAGGTCTATTCTGTACTACTCCTTGTTCCTGAGACATGTCCAGCAGACAAATCCGCAAAATATCGTCAATGTATCTAGTAAGCAAATGCAGAATTTCCACGGACAGATGAATGTGCTTGCGAGTGAAATTGAACGCTATAAAAAACAACAATATACGGTTGTCATCTTAGGTGTGGATGAAGAACGAACAGACAAACTGTCTTCTGTCTTAAATGACTATGACATTGAAGCCGCTCGTGCTAAGCCGGACGCTGAGCTTGTAAGCGGGCAGGTGTATATTTTACAAGGTGAGCTGCAAACAGGCTTTGAACTGCCATTATCAAAAATTGCGGTGATCACTGAAGGTGAGCTCTTCAAGAAACGTGTGAAGAAGCAGGCACGTAAACAAAAGCTGACCAACGCAGAGCGCATTAAGAGCTATTCCGAGCTTCAAGTCGGTGATTATGTGGTGCACATTAACCACGGGATCGGTAAATATTTAGGAATTGAAACGCTTGAAATCGGCGGCATTCATAAAGATTATTTAAATATTCACTATCAAGGAAGCGACAAGCTTTATGTACCGGTTGAACAAATTGATCAGGTGCAGAAATATGTCGGATCAGAAGGTAAAGAACCAAAGCTGTACAAACTAGGCGGCAGCGATTGGAAACGTGTGAAGAAAAAAGTGGAATCATCTGTTCAAGACATTGCAGACGATCTCATTAAGCTGTATGCAGAACGTGAGGCAAGCAAAGGGTATGCTTTCTCGCCGGACCATGAGATGCAGCGCCAGTTTGAATCTGCGTTCCCTTATCAGGAAACAGATGATCAAATCCGTTCCATTCATGAAATCAAACAAGACATGGAGAGAGAGCGTCCAATGGATCGTCTGCTTTGTGGAGATGTGGGATACGGAAAAACAGAAGTGGCGATTCGAGCTGCCTTCAAAGCAATTGCTGACGGGAAGCAGGTTGCATTGCTCGTGCCGACAACCATCTTAGCGCAGCAGCATTTTGACACGATCATGGACCGATTCCAAGACTACCCTGTCAAAATTGCTCAGCTGAGCCGTTTCCGTACGAGAAAAGAAACAACTGAAACATTAAAAGGGCTGAAAAATGGCACGATTGATATGGTCATCGGTACACATCGTTTGCTTTCTAAAGATATTGTCTATAAGGACTTAGGTCTGTTGGTCATTGATGAAGAACAGCGCTTTGGTGTGACGCATAAAGAGAAAATCAAGCAGATGAAAGCCAATATCGATGTACTGACATTAACGGCTACGCCAATTCCTCGTACGCTGCATATGTCAATGCTTGGTGTGCGTGATTTATCGGTTATTGAAACGCCGCCTGAAAACCGTTTCCCTGTTCAAACCTATGTGGTGGAGTACAATGGCGCTTTAGTCAGAGAAGCGATTGAGCGAGAATTAGCACGCGGCGGTCAAGTGTACTTCCTGTACAACCGTGTTGAAGATATTGAACGAAAAGCAGATGAAATCTCCATGCTAGTCCCAGACGCGAAAGTCAGCTATGCACATGGGAAAATGAGTGAGAACGAGCTGGAATCAGTGATGATCAATTTCCTTGAAGGGGAATCAGATGTATTGGTCAGTACGACCATCATTGAAACGGGCGTCGACATTCCAAATGTGAATACGCTCATCGTCCACGATGCCGATAAAATGGGGCTTTCTCAGCTGTATCAGCTAAGAGGACGAGTAGGGCGCTCGAATCGTGTCGCTTATGCGTATTTCACATATCGAAAAGATAAAGTTCTGTCTGAAGTAGCAGAGAAGAGACTTCAAGCTATTAAAGAATTCACAGAGCTCGGTTCAGGATTTAAAATTGCGATGCGTGATTTAACGATTCGAGGAGCAGGAAACTTACTTGGTGCACAGCAGCATGGATTCATTGATTCTGTTGGATTCGACCTCTATTCTCAAATGCTGAAAGAAGCCATTGAGGAAAGAAGAGGCGATACAACAGCTCAAGATAAATTCGAGCCGGAAATCGATCTGCAAATCGATGCCTACATTCCAGATACTTATATTTCGGATGGCAAGCAAAAAATTGAGATGTATAAACAGTTCAGAGCGATTGGATCAATCGAAGAGCGAAAAGAGCTTCAAGATGAAATGATCGACCGATTTGGTGAATATCCGCAAGAAGTGGCGGACTTATTTACGATTGCGACGATGAAAGTATACGCAATACAAGAACGAGTCGAACTGATCAAGATGGAAAAAGGCATTGTCAGGCTCACTCTTGAAGAGCAAGCAAGCAGTGAAATCGACGGTCAAAAATTATTTGCGCTCGGCAGTAAATATGGGCGTGATATTGGATTAGGAATGGAAGGCAGCAAGCTAATTATTTCTGTCCAGACAAAAGGCAAGAAGTCGGAGGAATGGCTTGAGATCGTTCTGAATATGCTTCGAGGCCTTCAAGATGTGAAAAAAGAAACCATTCCATCTTCATAAAATTTTGTTTGTCTCTCGTGTATATTACGTTTGATGTGACGGATACTAATCTCAGGGTCAAGTGGTGAATGTTGCATAAAGTGGACGCTTTTGTTCCATTCACCCAACACATCATCAAACGAAAGAGAGGCAGCAGTGAATGAAAGCAACTGGTATTGTACGCCGCATCGATGATCTAGGTAGAGTGGTTATTCCAAAGGAGATTCGCAGAACATTGCGCATCCGGGAAGGAGATCCACTTGAAATTTTCGTCGACCGCGATGGAGAAGTGATTTTGAAGAAATATTCGCCGATTAGTGAGCTAGGGGACTTTGCGAAGGAATATGCTGATGCATTATTCGACAGTTTGGGTCATTCCATCCTGATCTGTGATCGAGATACGTATATTGCTGTATCCGGTAGTTCGAAAAAAGAGTACTTAAACAAATCTATCAGTGATTTACTTGAACGAACAATGGACCAGCGTAATTCTGTGTTAGAAGAAAGCAAAAAAGAAATTCAACTTGTCGATGGTATTGATGATGACGTATCTGCTTATACCATTGCACCTATTGTTGCAAACGGAGATCCGATTGGCGCCGTCGTGTTATTTTCTAAAGAGCGTTCAATGGGAGAAGTGGAGCATAAAGCGGCAGAAACGGCAGCTGGCTTCTTAGCCCGTCAAATGGAACACTAGGTCTAATATTTCTATATCATCTTGATAAGAACGAATGCCGACGAAATCATTTGATTTTGTCGGCGTTTTTTATATGGGATGAAACAAAATGAGGAATGTGTCGTCTACTCCTTAGAAAGAAACGGCTTTTTAGGAACGTATGATATAATGAGTGCGTTTAACTGTAGATCTATTTTTTGATTGAACATAAAGGAGTCATCCATGAAAAATGCTGTGAATCAGCCGCATTGGCTTTTCCAGGGTGCGGTGATTTTGACCATCGCAGGTTTGTTATCAAAGGTACTAAGTGCCATTTATCGTGTCCCTTTCCAAAACATCGTTGGGGACACAGGGTTTTATATTTATCAGCAAGTATACCCCTTCCTAGGCATTGCCATCATGCTCGGCACCACAGGGTTTCCTGTCATGGTGTCCAAGCTTCTGAGTGAGCATGGGGAAGAGAATCGACGGATCATTATAAGGGTATCCTTGGTCTATATCACGTTACTGAGCTTGGTCTTATTTCTTTGTCTTTACATAGGGGCAGGAAGAATTGCGAGCCTTATGGCGGACAGTCAATTAATTCTGCTCATCCAAATGAGTGCTTTTGTATTTTTATTTCTGCCGCTTACTGTAATGCTGAGGGGAGTTTTTCAGAGTGGCGGTATGATGCTTCCCACCGCTATTTCTCAACTTGTTGAGCAGCTCATTAGGGTAGGTGTTTTGCTTGTATTATCCTTCTATTTCGTGAGGCACGGTTATTCGCTTTATGAAACAGGTGCGGGTGCGGTATTCTCCTCCATCGCAGGCAGTACGGCCTCACTCATACTGCTTCTTTTCCTTTGGCTGACTTACAGAAAACAGTCTGCTGCAAGTATGGCAGGCAAACGGGTGACACTTCGGAAAAAGGATGTTTTGAAGAGTTTGGTGCTGTATACATTCACGATTTGTATCAGCGGATTGCTCATTTTATGGATGCAAATGATTGATGCCTTTCACCTATATCCTTTACTGAGGAGCGAGGGTCTGAGTGAAGCCGCGGCAAAGGCGGCAAAAGGTGTGTATGACCGAGGCCAACCATTCTTACAGCTAGGGACGGTGTTTGCTATTAGCATTGGAACCTCTCTTGTACCATTTTTATCGTCGGCCATGCGTAATGGAGAGCATGAAACGATAAGGCAAAAAGTGCGTACATCGTTTAAGACCACGTCCGTTTTAGGCATTGGGTCAGCGGTCGGACTGATTTGTATTCTAGCATCAGTTAATACCATGCTTTTTCGTAATGACTTAGGCACAGATGCGCTGCAAATATTCTGTATTTCCATCGCATTTACATCCATTGCGATTACGCAAATGGCTTTACTTCAGGGACTGGGACATACCGTGTATCCAGCTGTTGTGGTGATCCTGAGTGTACTCGTGAAATGGATACTAACGCTTGCGCTTGTCCCGCTATTTGGCATTCACGGTGCCGCTTGGTCAACCGTATGTGGTTTTCTCGCTGCCGCTCTGCTCAATGCTGTTTATTTGAAGCATAAAGGATGGATTTCATTGAGAGAGCTGTTTCCAGTGAAAATTCTATTATCAGCCGCCTTCATGGCTATTGTCTTAATTGGGTATCAGGCTCTGTTTTCTTGGGTCATTCCCTTTGAAAAACGACCTTTTTCTGTTTTAGAGAGCCTGACGTCAGTTTTTATTGGTGGTTTCGCCTTTTTATATAGTATTCTTAAGCTAGAAGTATTTACGGACGAGGAATGGAGACTCATTCCATTAGGAGAAAAGATTTTATATTTTAAACAGATGAGAGGGAATCAAAATGGCAGGTAAGATTACCGTCGTCGGTCTTGGAGCAGGCGACATGGATCAGCTGACGCTCGGTGTATACAAGCAGCTGAAGCAGGCAAAGGAAGTATTTATGAGAACGCAGGACCATCCGCTTACTCCAGAGTTGATGCAGGAGGTCCCATCTCTGACCTTTTTTGATGAGATTTATGAAAAGCACGATCAATTTGATTCGGTATATCAAGAAATCACTGAAATTTTATTTGCAGAGGCTGCGGAAAAGGATATTGTGTACGCAGTGCCAGGACACCCATTTGTTGCAGAAAAAACCGTACAGCTTCTTGTCGCTCAGCAGCAAGAGCGTGGGATTGAGGTGTCTATTGCAGGGGGCCAAAGTTTTCTGGATGCCACGTTTAACTCCTTGCAGATTGATCCAATCGAGGGCTTACAATTCGTTGATGCAGGAGATATGAGAGCGGATGATCTAAAATTAACCCAACATGTGCTGATTTGTCAGGTATATGATCAGATGACAGCTTCGAATGTGAAACTCACGCTGATGGAAAAGCTTCCTGACGATTATGAAGTCTATCTTGTGACTGCGGCAGGAAGCCGTCAAGAACAGATTAATGCGGTTCCTTTATTTGAACTTGATCGAGATGTGTCGATAAATAACTTAACGAGTGTTTATGTACCTCCGATTCAAGATGAACAACTGCTTTATCAACAATTTGACACATTCCGTGACGTCATACGTACATTAAGAGGTCCGGGCGGCTGTCCATGGGATCAAAAACAAACCAATGAGTCACTTAAACCATATTTAATTGAAGAATGCTATGAACTGCTTGAAGCGATAGATGAAGATGATCCAGACCATATTGTGGAAGAGCTCGGAGATGTCCTGCTACAGGTATTGCTTCACGCTCAAATAGGTGAAGATGACGGTTATTTCTCAATTGATGACGTCATTCAGCATGTCACTGAAAAAATGATCCGTCGACATCCTCATGTGTTTGGTGACACCAATGTTTATGATGCAGCAGATGTGGTTGCTAACTGGGAAAAAATCAAGCAGCAGGAGAAGCCGGAGCGGACAGTCTCCATTTTGCAATCCATCCCTGCGACGCTTCCAGCCTTAACAAAGGCATATAAGCTTCAAAAGAAAGCCGCCAAGGTAGGCTTTGATTGGACAGATGTGAAAGATATTTGGAACAAATACGAAGAAGAAAAGCAGGAATTTCTCGTTGAAGTGGCAGAGAAGCCGGAAGAAAGTGCAACGAAGCAGATGAAAGATGAATTTGGAGATCTTTTATTTGTTCTCGTCAATATCGGAAGGTTCTATCAGCTAGAGCCTGAAACGGCGCTCGCTTCCGCTAACACAAAATTCATGAGTCGCTTTCAGCATATCGAACAGCAAGCAAAGGACATGGGACGTTCATTAGAGGATTTAACGCTAGAGGAAATGGACGATCTATGGAACGATGCCAAACGTATAGAAAGAGGTGAACATACATGAGACTAGATAAATTTTTAAAAGTATCTCGTTTAATTAAAAGAAGAACATTGGCAAAAGAAGTAGCTGATCAAGGCAGAATTTCCATTAACGGCATACAGGCGAAAGCTAGCTCTGACGTGAAAGAAGGAGACGAGCTTCAAATCCGCTTTGGCCAAAAACTTGTGACGGTTCAAGTCAACGAGTTAAAGGACACAACGAAAAAAGAAGAAGCGGCAGGCATGTATACTGTGCTAAAAGAAGAGAATACAGCAGAATAGGGCTTGTTCTAAATGACCCTCCTATCACATACAATGCAGTAACAATGCAAGTATGAGATATGGGGGATGTATAAATGAATCAATATTATAATCAACCTCAAGGTACGAAGCTGTCATCAGAAGCGGAGCACAATGTCACAATGCGAAACAGAAAGCATTTAGATATTACCGGTGTCAAACAGGTGGAAAGCTTTGATAATGAAGAATTTCTGCTTGAGACGGTCATGGGGATTCTCGCGATCCGCGGAGAAAATCTACAAATGAAAAACCTAGACGTCGAAAAAGGCGTTGTGTCAATCAAAGGACGTGTCTTTGACTTAATCTATGTAGATGAGCAGCACGGGGAGAAAGCTAAAGGATTTTTTAGCAAGCTGTTTAAATGACGCTGACAGTCCAGTTTTATACGATGCTTTCCATGGCAGCGATGGGCATCTGGCTGGGCGCATCGCTTGATACGTACAAGCTGTTTGTGAATCGGAAAAAGACAGCAAAATGGCATTTGGTTGTACACGATCTCCTTTTTTGGATCGTACAGGGTCTCTTATTCTTTTATGTCCTGCTACTGACAAATGAGGGAGAGTTCAGACTTTATATCTTTCTAGCCGTGGCACTAGGCTTCTCAATGTATCAGGCATTGATGAAACAGGTGTATATCTACGTTCTCAAGTTTGTCATAAGATGTGTCTATCAGACCGTTCTCTTCCTGAAACGGCTGGTCATGTCCATCGTCTTCCAGCCAATCCGCTGGCTGATGACATTGATCATAAGCACTATATTGTTCTTGCTCCACTCGCTCTTACGTCTTGTTCGTTTTACGTTTCGGCTCGTGTGGAAGGTGCTGTCGATTGTTTGTTATCCGCTCATCTGGTTACTTAATGTGACCATTATTCATCGGATTCCCGAAAAATGGCGAACATCAATGAGATTGTTTTTCTCTAAAGGAGCAGGAATTTTACAAGGGACCAAGAAATTATCTGGTACCATTAAAACGAATTGGAAACAATTCTGGACAAAGTAAGAGAGGAGGCCTTCAACCTTGAACAAAAGAAAAAGAAATATCGCACAAATTCAAAATGATTATCAAAAACAAATGGAACAGCAAGCACAGCGCTTAAAACGCAAACGCCGTGGACTCCTTAGAAGGCTTACCGTGTTTGGTGTGGTCGTGCTCATGTTTGCTGTCTTGGTGACAAGTGCCCTCTGGTCGCAATCGTCCTCACTAAAGGAAAAAGAAGAGAAGAAGGTTGCGCTCGAAAAAGAGTTGAAGCAATTACAAACAAAGCAGGAAGATATTTCTGATGAAATTAAGAAGCTGAAAAGCAAGGAATACGTACTCGAACTGGCACGAAGAGACTATTATATGTCCAAAAAAGGCGAAAAAATCTTTGATGTGGGCAATAAGAGCGATTAGCCTTGTTGACACTTAAAATTCAGTTTATGTATAATTGAACAAATGAGATTTTTTTATAAGTCTAAGGAGGAGCACTTTTTTTATGTCGATTGAAGTTGGCAGCAAGTTACAAGGGAAAGTTACGGGCATTACAAATTTTGGAGCTTTTGTGGAGTTGCCAGGCGGTTCAACTGGTCTCGTTCATATCAGTGAGGTAGCCGATAACTATGTAAAAGATATTAATGAGCATTTAAAAGTCGGTGAACAAGTTGAAGTGAAAGTGATTAACGTTGAAAAAGACGGTAAAATCGGCTTGTCCATTAAAAAAGCAAAAGATCGTCCTCAACAACAATCAAGACCGAGCAGAAATGATTTCCGTCCGAAGGAATCGTTTGAGCAAAAAATGAACAAATTCTTAAAAGATAGCGAAGATCGCTTAACATCTTTAAAACGTAACACGGAATCAAAACGTGGGGGGCGCGGAGCAAGAAGAGGTTAACTTGTTGCTGCTTTCTATATATTATTCAAAACAAAGCATCTGCTGTCAGCAGGTGCTTTTTTTCTTGATCCATACGACATTTTTTGAGATTTCGCTATTTAATTTAAAACTTCCTATTGACGGACAAGCGATTCCTTTGTATTATAGATCTTGTGCTTCTTAGCGCATTTTTATTTTGGCGGTGTAGCTCAGCTGGCTAGAGCGTACGGTTCATACCCGTGAGGTCGGGGGTTCGATCCCCTCCGCCGCTATCCTTTTAAGTAGAACATAAAGCAAGGCCCGTTGGTCAAGCGGTTAAGACACCGCCCTTTCACGGCGGTAACACGGGTTCGAATCCCGTACGGGTCATCTTCGAAACAGCTTTCTTATAGAAAGCTGTTTTTTTGTGTCTTCGTAAAATTGTGATGAAACACATCGACTTTCATGAAAGTATGCCTCTTTGACGAATAAACCGTCGAACGTTTTATGGAAACGACAACTTCTTTTGACAAAATTTCTTTTTCACCTTCGCTATAATGACAAGCAACGAATATCAGGTGGGGGATGAGAAGATGGAAAAACTAGAAAGAAGAACTGATTTAACAGGAGCGGGGTTGGAAAGAATCAGTGCAGGGTTAAAAAAGATGAAAAACCTGTTTCTTCATCACACGCATTCTCTTTTTTTCTATAAAGGGTTTATTTATGTTGTTCTTGGTTTTTTATTAGGACGAGCCTTTATATTATCTGAAATTATGCCGTTTGCACTGCCTTTCTTTGGCTCTATGCTGCTGATCAAAAGAGATAAGGCCATGCTGGCTTGTCTCGCTTTACTTGCAGGGGCGATGACGATATCACCTCAAAGCGCATTGTTTGTGTTTGCATCGTTGATTGTGTTTCTCCTAATGTCAAAGGTGGTTTCTTTCATCATCAAAGATCCAGTGAAAACATTGCCGGTCGTCATTGTACTATCAATGCTGATGACCCGAGGAGGCTTTGTCTATCTAGAGCAAGGTGCTGTGCAAAGCTACGATTACGTCATGGCGGGTGTCGAAGCAGGACTTGCCTTCATTTTGACATTAATTTTTCTTCAAAGCCTGCCGATTTTTACAGTCAGGAAAATCAAACACTCTTTAAAAGTTGAAGAAATTATTTGCTTTATGATTTTAATTGCGTCAGTTTTAACAGGCTTGGCTGGCATCACATTTCAAGGAATGCAGGCAGAGCACATTTTATCGCGTTATGTCGTACTAACCTTTGCCTTTATTGGAGGAGCCAGTATTGGTTGTACGGTAGGTGTTGTGACAGGGTTAATTCTCGGTCTCGCCAACATCGGCAATCTGTATCAAATGAGTCTTCTTGCCTTTTCAGGCTTATTAGGGGGACTGCTCAAAGAGGGGAAGAAAGCAGGAGCGGCCATTGGTTTAATTGTGGGTTCCTTACTCATTTCCCTGTACGGAGAAGGGTCAGCAGGTCTCATGACTACGCTGTATGAATCACTGATTGCGGTTGCGCTTTTCTTGCTCACGCCACAATCAGTGACCTCTAAGGTGGCGAAATATATCCCTGGTACAGTAGAGCATGTACAGGAACAGCAGCAATATGCCCGGAAAGTACGAGATGTGACAGCAAAAAAGGTAGACCAATTCTCTAATGTATTTCATGCGCTGTCTGAGAGTTTTGCGACATTTTACGAATCCATTCCTGAAGAAAAGAAGCAGGAAGAGGATGTAGATCTTTTTTTAAGTACGATCACAGAACGATCCTGTCAAACGTGCTATAAGAAAAATAAATGCTGGGTGCAGAACTTTGATACAACCTATGAACTGATGAAACAAGTTATGCAAGAATCTGATGAAAAAACGTACGAGCATAACCGGAAATTGAAGAAGAAATTTAGCCAGCACTGCTCAAAATCAAAACATGTAGAGGAATTGATTGAAGAAGAGATTGCTTACTACAAAGCCAATCAGACCTTGAAGAAAAAAGTCCAAGACAGCAGACGTCTTGTGGCTGAACAGCTTATGGGTGTCTCACAAGTCATGGAGGATTTTTCCCGGGAAATAAAACGAGAAAGAGAACAGCACTTTATTCAAGAAGAGCAGATGATAGAAGCGCTTCAGCACTTTGGAATTGAAATTCAACAAGTAGAGATTTATAGCTTAGAGCAAGGCAATGTCGATATTGAAATGAGAATCCCTTATTGCCAAGGACATGGGGAATGTGAAAAAATCATCGCCCCCATGCTCTCAGATATTTTGGAAGAACAAATTTTAGTCAAAGCAGAGCAGTGTGCAGAGCACCCAACAGGCTATTGCCACGTTGTATTTGGCTCTGCAAAATCATATCGGGTGGCTACAGGCGTAGCGCATGCAGCGAAAGGCGGGGGATTAGTGTCTGGGGACAGCTACAGCATGATGGAGCTGGGTGCGGGTAAATATGCTGCGGCGATTAGCGATGGAATGGGCAATGGAGCAAGGGCTCATTTTGAAAGCAATGAAACGATTAAGCTGTTAGAAAAAATATTGGCGTCCGGGATCAATGAAAAAGTAGCGATCAAAACCATTAATAGTATTTTATCTTTACGAACGACAGATGAAATCTATTCAACATTAGATTTATCAATTATTGATTTACAGGATGCGAGCTGCAAGTTCCTCAAGATTGGTTCAACACCTAGCTTTATTAAACGGGGTGATCAGGTGATGAAGGTACAAGCGAGCAACTTGCCGATAGGCATTATTGATGAATTTGAAGTGGAGGTTGTCAGTGAACAGATGAAGGCAGGAGATCTGCTGATTATGATGAGTGACGGCATTTTTGAAGGCCCCAAGCATATTGAAAATCATGATCTGTGGGTGAAGCGAAAAATGAAAAGCTTTAAAACAGAAGATCCGCAAGAAATTGCTGATTTATTAATGGAGGAGGTCATTCGAACAAGAGCGGGTCAAATTGACGACGATATGACAGTTGTTGTTATCAGACTTGACCATAACACACCAAAATGGGCATCCATTCCGACAGGTACATTCTATCTTGAGAAACAAGAGATTTCTTAATATATCGTATAATATGAATTTCTTCTGGCGATGATGGGGATATAAGCATTCAGTTACGATCCCAGGAGGAATGAAGATGCGAAAAGGTCACGTAAACCAAATTTTATTGATTACAGATGGCTGCTCAAATCACGGGGAAGATCCACTTGCGATTGCCTCATTGGCAAAAGAACAAGGGATTACAGTCAATGTCATTGGCATTATGGAGGAAAACAGACACGATCATGAAGCGATGAAAGAAGTCGAGGGCATTGCACTCGCAGGCGGAGGCATCCACCAGGTTGTCTACGTCCAGCAGTTATCTCAAACGGTACAAATGGTCACAAAAAAAGCGATGACGCAAACCTTACAAGGTGTTGTGAATAAAGAATTGCAGCAAATACTTGGCAAAGATACAGAAATTGAAGAGCTTCCCCCTGATAAGCGTGGCGAAGTGATGGAAGTAGTCGATGAGTTAGGAGAGACGGTTCACCTTCAAGTGCTCGTGCTTGTTGATACAAGTGCAAGTATGAAACCGAAGCTGCCGACTGTGAAAGAAGCACTGATTGACCTCTCCATTAGTTTAAATTCAAGGATTGGTGAAAATCAGTTTGGGATGTGTGTATTTCCCGGGAAAAACTCAGATGCTGAAATTGTGTTGAATTGGACGCCTCGATTCGATTCATTATCATCTATTTTCCCTAAACTGACTACGGGAGGAATTACACCAACTGGCCCAGCGCTTCGAGAAGCACTTCAGCATTTCAAATCAGTTCGTTCGCGTAAAGGGCTGCTTGAAGCAAAGGAAGAGCATGATGATGAATTCGGCTTCTAACATTCCGTTAGGCACGGTGATTCAAGGGAAATGGCACCACCATCATTACCGTATTGTAAAAGAGCTGGGAAAAGGGGCGAACGGTATTGTCTATCTGGCCGAATCGCCAAATGGTCAAGTAGCCCTTAAAGTGAGTGATGACAGTATGCTCATTGCATCTGAAGTCAATGTATTAAAATCCTTTTCTAAGGCTCCTGTGAAAACCATGGGGCCTTCTTTTTATGATATGGATGATGCCATTTATCCAGGCATGCTTCAAAAGCGTTCCTTTTATGTCATGGAGTATGTTAGAGGTCCGCTGCTGCTTGAATTTGTAAAACAAAAAGGTGATGAGTGGATCGTCGTTTTAATGGTTCAGCTTTTATCTAACCTGGCTCATTTACACCAGGAAGGCTGGATTTTTGGAGACTTGAAGCCGGATAATCTCATCATTTCAGGCCCCCCAGCTGCGATCAGGTGCATTGATGTGGGAGGAACAACAAAAGCAGGCAGAGCAATTAAGGAGTATACGGAGTTTTTTGATCGAGGCTACTGGGGATTCGGCACAAGAAAGGCAGAGCCATCTTATGATCTGTTTGCCTTAAGCATGGTGATGTTAAATTGTGCGTATAAGAAAGAATTCAAAAAAGGAGCAGAACCAGAAAAGCAGCTTTATCGAGCCATTGAAGGACATCCTTTATTAAAACGATATGAAAGGGTGTTAAAGGCGGCTTTGCACGGTAAATATCAATCAGCAGCCGACATGAAAAGTGCGTTGCTGAAAGAAGGGCAGCTGATTGCTTCAAGAAAAACGCGTCAAAAAAAGCAAACACAAAAAAATGGGCAAAAGCCGGCTGTTCATCAAAATCAACAGGTCACATCACGCTCACGGGTTGCAGCAGCAAAAAGAACGTCAGTACGCAAAAAATCAGGCGGGATTTTTGAAACCATACTCATCGTTTGCAGTGTACTCGCTCTTTACTGTGCATATGTGGTTTTGTTCCTGCTGTAGAGCTGTAAAAAAGCAGGCTTCTTCTTTGCTTGGAGCTACTGAAAGTGATAGGATATGTATATCTTTAAATTACCTGCTCTTTGTGAGGAGGAAGTTGTGAATAGAATTGAAGCTTTTTTGAAAAAACATGATGTTTACCTTGAAAATACGACAGTCATTGTCGGGGTTTCTGGCGGACCCGATTCTATGCTCTTATTGCACGAACTAAACAAGTGTCGAAAAGGTTCCTATCAGCTGATTGCAGCCCATGTAGATCACATGTTCAGAGGAGAAGAATCCTTTGCTGATTTGGCATTTGTTGAGGCTTACTGCAAGGAGCAAGAGATCCCTTTTGAATCGACCCGCATACAGGTTACCCAATATGCAAAAGAAAACCGCTTAAACAAACAGGCAGCTGCAAGAGAGTGCAGATATGCTTTCTTTCGTCAATTGATGGAGCAATACAACGCTCAATTTATAGCGCTTGCACATCATGGAGACGACCAAGTAGAAACAATGATGATGAGGCTTGTGAGAGGGACTGTTGGGATAGGACTTGCAGGTATTCAAGCAAAACGTCCTTTTCAAGATGGATGGCTAATTCGGCCGCTCATTGGATATTCCAAGGACGATGTGCTGACCGCTTGTGAAAAAGAACATATTCCCTATGTCATTGATCAAAGCAATCACACAGATGACTACTTGCGAAACCGGATAAGAAGACACATTCTTCCCGTGTTAAAAGAAGAGGCACCTCATGTACATGAAAGCTTTCAGTTTATAAGTGACATGCTGACTGAGGATGAGCAATACTTGCAGGCATTAACAAAGGTACAAATGAACCAAGTGATAAAGAATCAATCGCCTAAACAAATTGAGATCAAAACGAAGCCTTTGCTTGACCTGCCTTTGCCTTTACAAAGAAGAGGCATTCAACTAATATTAAATTATCTTTATGAAAACACTCAATCAGCGTTTTCAAACCAGCATATTCTAGGGACTTTGGACTGGTTATCTCATACCGAACAACCGTCTGGATCATTAGATTTGCCAAAAGGCTTACAAGCTGTCAAGTCTTATGATCACTGTATGTTTACCTTTGAACGATCGCTCGTATTAGATCAGTCCTATGCCCTTCACTTAAAGGGTGAGCTTGGAGAGGAGCTTTTCCTCCCAAATGGACAGTCTATCGTGGTGTCAAATCATGTTCCGAAGGATGCGCGGAACGGAAACCATTTTTTCTTGCTTCAAAAAGATCATGTTCGTCTTCCTTTGATCATTCGCTCACGAAAAAATGGTGATCGAATAAAACTTAAAGGCATGAATGGATCAAAAAAGGTGAAGGATATATTTATTGATAAAAAAGTGCCTCTTGCAGAAAGAGACAGCTGGCCGATCGTCACTGACTCGGATCATCAAATCATCTGGATCCCAGGTCTGAAAAAATCCGTTTTTGAAGAAATTGATATGACAAACAGCGATCTCATTGTATTACAATATAGACAGCACGAAAATTTGTAGGGGGCAAGCAAAAGCATGAAACAAGATATTGAAAAGATTTTGATCTCAGAAGAAGAGATCCAGCAAAAAGTGAAGGAACTGGGTGCAACATTAACCAGCGATTATGATGGTAAATTTCCCCTGGCTATTGGTGTTTTGAAAGGGGCTCTTCCATTCATGGCAGACCTGATCAAACACATTGATACATATTTAGAACTTGATTTTATGGATGTATCTAGCTACGGAAAGTCTACCGTATCTTCAGGAGAAGTAAAGATCATTAAGGATCTAGATACTTCTGTTGAAGGAAGAGATATTTTAATTATGGAAGATATCATCGACAGTGGGTTAACTTTGAGCTATCTGGTAGAGCTTTTCCGATACCGTAAAGCAAACTCCATAAAAATTGTGACATTGCTTGATAAACCAAGCGGCCGCAAAGCAGACATCAAAGCAGATTATGTTGGATTTGAAGTGCCAGATGCATTTGTTGTCGGTTATGGATTGGATTTCGCTGAACGTTACCGAAACCTCCCGTATATTGGAGTGTTAAAACCATCTGTTTACGAAGGCTAATCAGCATACGTATACATGAGGTTATTGGTTGTATTGGAATGATTTTCTATGATACTATTGAACATAGTTGTGCTTACTGTGGGAGGAGGTAAGGAATGAATCGGGTTTTTCGTAATACGATTTTTTATATACTTATTTTATTACTTGTGATAGGGGTAGTTAGTTGGTTAGGATCCCCTAATCAAAAGCCTGAGAACATGTCTTACAGCAAATTTTCGCAAAATCTAAGTGCGGGAAAAGTGGAGAGTATCTCCATTCAGCCTGTAAGAGGGGTTTATGAAATTCGTGGTCAGTTAGATGGCGCGAAGAAAGATGAATACTTCATTACCCATGTTCCAGATGGTCAAGGTGTTGACCAAATTTACAGTGCACTGAAGAATACAGATGTAAAAGTAGAACCAGCACCTGAAACAAATGGATGGCTGCAAGTTCTGACCACCATTATTCCGTTTATCATCATCTTTATCCTGTTCTTCTTCTTATTGAACCAAGCTCAGGGCGGTGGAAGCCGTGTCATGAACTTTGGTAAGAGTAAGGCGAAGCTTTACACAGAAGAGAAGAAACGTGTGAAATTTAAAGATGTTGCCGGTGCGGATGAAGAAAAGCAAGAGCTTGTAGAAGTAGTTGAATTCCTGAAGGACCCACGTAAATTTGCGGAGCTTGGCGCAAGAATCCCTAAAGGGGTTTTACTAGTAGGACCTCCAGGTACAGGTAAAACATTGCTTGCGAGAGCATCTGCAGGAGAAGCAGGCGTTCCTTTCTTCAGCATCAGTGGTTCTGATTTCGTCGAGATGTTCGTCGGTGTCGGTGCATCACGTGTACGTGATTTATTCGAAAATGCGAAAAAGAATGCACCTTGCTTAATCTTTATTGATGAGATTGATGCAGTCGGTCGTCAGCGTGGAGCAGGTCTTGGCGGTGGTCATGATGAGCGTGAACAAACGCTTAACCAGCTACTTGTTGAAATGGATGGTTTTAGTGCCAACGAAGGAATTATTATCATTGCTGCGACGAACCGTGCAGATATCCTAGATCCTGCATTGCTGCGTCCGGGACGCTTTGACCGTCAAATTACGGTTGACCGCCCAGATGTCATTGGCCGTGAAGAAGTACTGAAGGTTCATGCGAAAAACAAACCGCTTGATGATACAGTGAACTTGAAAGCCATTGCAAGCAGAACACCTGGGTTCTCTGGAGCAGATCTTGAGAACTTACTAAACGAAGCAGCACTTGTGGCTGCCCGTCATAACAAAAAGAAAATTGATATGCGTGATATCGACGAAGCGACTGATCGTGTCATCGCTGGGCCGGCGAAGAAAAGCCGCGTCATTTCGAAGAAAGAACGTAATATCGTGGCTTACCATGAAGCAGGTCATACCGTCATTGGTCTTATCCTAGACGAAGCGGACATGGTGCATAAAGTAACGATCGTTCCTCGTGGTCAGGCAGGCGGATATGCGGTCATGCTTCCAAGAGAAGACCGTTATTTCCAAACAAAGCCAGAGCTTCTTGATAAAATTGTCGGCTTGCTCGGCGGTCGTGTTGCAGAGGAAATTACGTTTGGCGAAGTAAGTACAGGCGCTCACAACGACTTCCAGCGTGCAACTGGCATTGCAAGAAGAATGGTTACAGAGTTCGGTATGTCTGATAAACTTGGTCCACTACAATTCGGTCAAGCACAAGGAGGTCAAGTATTCCTTGGCCGTGATTTCAACAACGAGCCGAATTATAGTGAAGCGATCGCTTACGAAATTGACCAAGAAGTTCAGCGTTTCATCAAAGAGAGCTACGAACGTGCGAAACAAATTCTTACTGAGAATAAAGATAAGCTAGAAATCATCGCGCAAGCCCTTCTAGAAGTTGAAACATTAGATGCTGAGCAAATCAAATCTCTTTACGAAACTGGAAAGCTTCCAGAGCGTATATACGCAGATGACGAAGAGAAAAACGATGATGTGAAAGTGAACATCAAGAAAAAAGAAGAAGATGAGGAGATCTAATCTCCTTCTGCGAAAGCTGCCGGGATCACCGGCAGCTTTTTTTATTTCGATTCCTGAATGGATCGGTTTCGAATTGTTTACAAATGGAACTCAATTCGTGTATGGTATGATAGAAAGTCGAAAAATGCTCTTTTTGAGAAACTATTCAAAGTGGTGATGAAGTTGTTACTCGTGATAGATGTAGGAAACACAAATACCGTTTTAGGTGTTTATCATAATGGCGATCTAAACTACCATTGGCGAATTGAAACAAGCCGTCATAAAACAGAAGACGAATTTGGTATGGCCATCAGGTCTTTGTTCGATTATGTAGGGCTGATGTTTGACCAAATAGAAGGGATTATCATCTCCTCTGTTGTTCCGCCAATGATGTTTGCTTTAGAAAGAATGTGCGAGAAGTATTTTCACATAACACCCCAAATTGTAGGGCCTGGAATGAAGACAGGATTAAACATTATGTGTGACAATCCAAAAGAAGTCGGGGCTGATCGAATTGTGAATGCTGTAGCAGCGATTCACCTTTATGGGGCGCCTCTCATCGTGGTAGACTTTGGCACAGCGACAACCTACTGCTATATCAATGAACAAAAACAATACATGGGCGGGGCAATTGCACCTGGTATTACCATTTCAACAGAGGCTTTATATACAAGAGCGGCAAAACTGCCTAGAATTGAAATCGTCCGTCCAGATCACATCGTTGGAAAAAACACCATTAGTGCGATGCAATCAGGTATCCTTTATGGATATGTTGGTCAAGTCGAGGGAATAGTGAAACGGATGAAGCAGCAAGCCAAACAAACACCGAAAGTCATTGCAACTGGTGGTTTGTCTACATTGATTGGAAATGAATCAGATTGCATTGATATTGTCGATCCGTTCCTAACATTAAAAGGACTACAACTCATTTATGAACGCAATCGTGTCGGTGTACTATAGGAGGTTTAAAACGAATGGATTACTTAGTTAAAGCGTTAGCATATGACGGTAAAGTACGTGCATATGCTGCAAACACAACAGATACAATCAACGAAGCACAAAGAAGACACCATACATGGCCAACGGCATCAGCAGCAATCGGTAGAACGATGACAGCAACCGTCATGATGGGCGCTATGCTGAAAGGCGAAAATAAGCTAACGGTCAAAATTGAAGGCGGTGGACCAATCGGCGCCATCATTGCTGATGGAAACGCAAAGGGCCAGGTGCGTGGATATGTCTCAAACCCACAAGTTCACTTTGACTTAAATGAACATGGCAAGCTTGATGTCAGACGTGCAGTTGGGACATCTGGAACGTTAAGTGTTGTCAAAGATATCGGGCTCAAGGATCACTTTACAGGACAAACGGAGATCGTCTCAGGTGAAATTGGAGATGACTTCACTTATTATCTTGTCTCTTCTGAGCAAGTGCCTTCCTCTGTAGGCGTAGGGGTTTTGGTCAATCCTGACAACTCAATCCTCGCTGCAGGCGGTTTCGTCATTCAATTGCTGCCAGGAACAGAAGATGCTGTGATTGAAAGACTAGAAAAGCGGCTATCAACCATTGAACCCATCTCCAAACTTATTGAAAAAGGGATGACACCTGAAGAAATTTTAGAAGAAGTGCTTGGAGAAAAACCTCAAATTCTAGAAACTGTACCTGTCGAATTCTCTTGTAACTGCTCAAAAGAACGTTTTGCTAATGGCATTATCAGCCTAGGAAAAGCCGAAATTGACGATATGATTGAACAAGACGGACAAGCAGAAGCTCAATGCCATTTTTGTAACGAAACGTATGTATTTACAAAAGAAGAGCTAGAAGAGCTACGTGAAGAAATAACCCGCTAAGCTCTAAGCAGCGGGTTTTCTTTTTATAACGGAAAGGAGACGAAAGATGAGACTTAAAGCAAGAGTGGTATGGACATTTATCCTTGTGTTGCTCATGATCAATGCCGTAGTCATTGCATATGTATTAACAAAGTCACAAATGTCACAGGCTTCTTCAAACGGGAAGAGCGGTGAAGAAATTGCGTCGATTGGAAAAGAGAAGGTGACGCGTCAAGAATGGTTAAAGAAGATGGAAGACCGCTACGGAAAGGCAACACTTGAGCAAATGATTAATCAGAAGGTAGTCAATCAGCTTGCAAAAGAAAACAAGTTGGAAGTGTCTTCAAAAGAGATCAATCGTGAATTGCTGATGCTGAAAGCGGTGTCTAATAATTTCTACGAAGATGGACATACAAGCGAAAAGGAATGGAAAGAGCAAATTCGTTATCAAATTTTATTAGAACAGCTTTTAACGAGAGACGCTGTTGTTTCTGAAAAAGAAGCGAAATCCTTCTATGAAAAAAACAAGGATTTATATCAATATGATGATTCATACCGTATTCGCCATATCGTCGTGAAGACAAAAGGCGAAGCTGAAAACGTATTGAAAGATCTAAAAGGCGGATCTAGCTTCGAAGCGGTGGCGGCTGAACGCTCCATTGACCGCTACACCTCTCCATATGGCGGAGATCTTGGGTTTGTAACAGAAGAACAAGAAAGTATTCCAGCCCTATACATACAAGAAGCTCAAAAGCTTCAGCCAGACGAATGGACGAAAGAACCGATCGAGACCAAAAACGGGTATGCCATTATTCAACTAAAAGAAAAATTAAATGGACGCTCTTTCTCTTATGAAGAAGTCAAAGATCAGATCAAAAGGCAGATCGCTATGGAAGATCTAGGTGAAAAGGCGAATGTCAAAACCCTGTGGAAAGAAGCAAAAGTCACATGGTTTTACGATGGCGAGCAGGACTAAAAGCATTGACAAAATTTTTCGAAATTGATAATTTAATATTAATACAATAAAATTACTCGGAGATAGAGGTGTTAGTGATGGCTCGTATTGCAAATTCAGTTTTTGAATTAATAGGAAATACACCAGTCGTTAAATTAAACCGTTTAGTGGAAGAAGACAGTGCGGATGTCTACTTGAAACTTGAATATATGAACCCGGGCAGCAGTGTAAAAGATCGTATTGCGTTAGCGATGATCGAAGACGCTGAAGCGAAAGGTAAGCTAAAAGCTGGTGACACGCTCATCGAACCAACAAGTGGAAACACAGGGATTGGTCTTGCGATGGTAGCGGCAGCTAAAGGAATTAACGCCATTCTGGTGATGCCAGACACTATGAGTCAGGAGCGCCGCAACCTTTTACGTGCTTATGGCGCAGAGCTTGTTTTAACACCAGGTGCAGAAGGAATGAAAGGTGCTATCAGTAAGGCAGAAGAATTGGCAGAAGAACACGGTTATTTCATGCCTCAGCAATTTAACAACGAAGCCAATGCGGAGATTCACCGTCGTACAACAGGGAAAGAAATCCTTGAACAGTTTGACGGCGAGCTTGATGCATTTATTGCAGGTGTTGGTACGGGCGGTACGATTACAGGGGCTGGTGAAGTCCTAAAAGAAGCCATCCCATCCATTCAGCTTTATGCGGTAGAGCCGACAGATTCTCCTGTATTATCAGGCGGAAAGCCAGGCCCGCATAAAATCCAAGGAATTGGAGCGGGTTTCATCCCTTCCATCTTGAACACGGAAGTATATGACGGCATTATCCAAGTGAAAAACGAAGATGCCTTTGAGCTTGCAAGAAAAGCAGCGAAAGAGGAAGGAATCCTTGGCGGTATTTCTTCAGGAGCAGCTATTTACGCAGCGCTTCAAACAGCGAAAAAGCTTGGTAAAGGGAAAAAGGTTCTGGCGATCATCCCAAGTAATGGTGAGCGTTACCTTAGTACACCTCTTTATCAATTCGATTAAACCCATCACCCCAGCATTTGCTGGGGTTTTTTCATGAAATCTGAAGATGGAAAGCAAATACTATTTTCTAAATAAATTGGATTGCATTACAATAAGATTAATGAAAATGAAAAAAGGATGATAACATGACACAACGCAGGCCAATGGGCATCAAAATTCCTTTTACGAAAGATGCTTTCCTGAAACGATATGAGCAGTTAACTGCTCGCGAAACCCATCACGTTCTTCTTGAGAGTGCTCGCGGTGGTTCATACAGCATTGCTGGGATTGATCCGATTGCTAAAGCGAAGGGCAAAGACGGGATGACAACCATCCATTATCAAGATGAGGTGCTTTTCAAAGAAGGCGATCCATTCAGAGCGTTTACGGATTGGTTCCAAACCCTTCAAACCGAAACGAATGAGGAATATCCTGACTTTCAAGGCGGGGCGATTGGTTTTTTAAGCTATGATTATGCTAGATATATCGAACATTTTAAGATGCTGTCCATTGATGATCTGAAAACACCTGATCTTTATTTTCTCGTGTTTAATGATGTTGCGGTCTTTGATCATGAAGAAGACGTGCTGTGGCTGATCACTCACACAGAAGGAACGGAACCTGTGAGTAAGGCTCATCAAAGACTTGAAGACTTGAAGCAAAAGTGGACTAGTTTTTCAGAAGAACTAGCGCAATCACCTGTCGATGTGTCTTCTGTAGAATTTGTTCCAGCAGCACCTTTTACTGAAGAAACCTTTGGGGAAGCAGTAGAAAAAATTAAGCAATATATCGCAAGCGGTGATGTGTTCCAAGTGAATTTATCCATCAGACAAGATGAACAGCTCCACACACATCCGTATGATTTATACAAAACGTTACGTCAAGTCAATCCATCTCCTTATATGTCTTATCTGCACACACCTGATTTCCAGATTGTTTGTGGATCTCCAGAGCTGCTGATTAAGAAAAAGGGAACTCAATTAGAAACAAGACCGATTGCAGGTACAAGATCACGAGGCAAAGACGATGCTGAGGATCAAGCACTGGCAAAAGAACTTATTGAAAATGAAAAAGAACGAGCAGAACATGTGATGCTTGTTAATCTTGAGCGGAATGACCTTGGACGAGTGTCCACTTATGGCTCAGTACAAGTGAACGAATTTATGGCGATTGAGAAATATTCACACGTCATGCACATTGTGTCTAATGTACAAGGAGAATTGCGAGACGATTGTGATGCAGTAGATGTCATGAGGGCCGTATTCCCAGGCGGAACCATTACAGGTGCGCCAAAGGTGAGAACAATGGAAATTATAGAAGAACTTGAGCCAACAAGACGTGGGCTTTATACTGGATCTATAGGCTGGTTTGGATTCAATCAAGATATGCACTTTAACATCGTCATTCGTACAGCGTATTGTACTGAAGGAAAAGCCTTTATGCAGTCAGGTGCGGGGATCGTCATCGACTCTGTACCAAAGCACGAATACAAAGAATCCATTAAAAAAGCCTATGCAGTCAAAAAAGCATTACAGCTGAGCAAAGAAGAGACTATTTTGAGTTAGAGGTGAGCAGAGTATGATTTTAATGATTGATAATTATGATTCATTTACGTACAACCTGGTTCAGTATTTAGGAGAGCTCGGAGAAGAATTGATTGTGAAACGAAATGATCAAGTAACGATTCAAGAAATCGAACAGCTCAAGCCAGATTTTCTTATGGTTTCTCCAGGACCATGCAGTCCAGATGAAGCGGGAATTAGTATGGAGGCGATCAAGCACTTTGCTGGAAGCATTCCGATCTTCGGCGTGTGTCTAGGTCATCAATCCATCGCGCAAGTCTTTGGTGGGGATGTTATTCGTGCAGAGCGACTAATGCATGGTAAAACGTCAGAGATTGAACATGACGGCAAAGGTGTCTTCACGGGACTCCAAAATCCGCTCGTCGCAACGAGATATCATTCATTAATTGTGAAAAACGAGACGCTGCCGGAGTGTTTTGAGGCAACAGCCAGCACAAAGGAAGGCGAGCTGATGGCGATTCGCCATAAAGAACTGCCAATTGAAAGTGTGCAGTTCCATCCTGAATCGATTATGACGTCCTTTGGAAAAGAAATGCTGAAAAATTTCATTGAAACCTATCGCAAAAAGGGGCATGAAGTAAACGCATGATCATTTACTTGAACGGTCAGTATATAGAGGAGAAAGACGCGACTCTTTCTCCTTTTGATCATGGTTTTCTATATGGCATCGGTGTATTCGAAACATTTACCAGCCTGGCAGGACAAGTCTTCCTGTTAGATTGGCATCTTGAAAGGCTCAATCAATCATTGCGTGACCTTTGCATCGAATCCACAATAGAGAAACCATTTGTACTCGACATCATTCATACCTTACTGAATAAAAACGAAATAGCTGGTGGTCATGCGAGAATTCGCTTTAATGTTTCTGCGGGCAGAGGCAATGGATTTTCTGCAGATCCTTATGAAGAGCCTGTCGTGATTGTCATGATCTCTCCATTCCGGCCCGAAGCCATATTAGATGAGAAGCAGGGAGTCATTCTTCAAACGAGGAGAAATACGCCGGAAGGCAAAAGGCGCCTCAAGTCTCATCATTATATGAACAATCTGCTCGCTAAACGAGAAGTGGGAAATGACCCATCGTTAGAAGGCATCTTTTTAACAAAAGAAAGCGACGTGGCAGAAGGAATTACCTCCAATGTATTTTGGCGAAAAAATGATGTGATCTATACACCATCGCTGGATACAGGCATTTTAAATGGCGTCACTCGTCGATATTGTATCGAAACACTTCAAACTATGGGGACTTCAATAAAAGAAGGAAGATACCCAGTTTCGCATTTGCTATCAGCTGATGAGGCATGGATGACGAATTCTGTTCAGGGGATTGTTCCTTTCAGGATTATAGGAGAAATCTCATTGCCCCAAAACAGCCGGACCATCTCAACAAAGTTAAGAACGCAATACACGAAAGAACGTCTAGAACTTAAAGAGTAGGTGACACAATGACACAACAAGTGATAAAACAGCCTAAAGTCATACAAGCCAAGCACCACACCCTTAGTTATGAAGAAAAGACATTGGTCATGGGCATTTTAAATGTCACACCTGACTCTTTCTCAGATGGAGGAAAGTTTAATCAAGTGGATAAAGCGCTGGCTCATGCAGTGCAGCTGATAGAAGACGGGGCGCATATTATCGATATTGGCGGAGAATCGACTCGCCCTGGAGCGGCGTTTGTCTCAGAACAAGAGGAGCTTTCAAGAGTGATTCCTGTCATTGAAAAGATCACAAAAGAATTGGATGTACCCATTTCGATTGATACGTATAAAGCCCATGTTGCAGATGAAGCAGTCAAAGCCGGAGCGTCTATCATTAATGATGTATGGGGAGCGAAGGCAGATCCTCAAATGGCACATGTGGCAGCGAAGCACAATGTGCCGATTATTTTAATGCACAATCGACCAGAACGAAACTACACACACCTGATATCAGATATGATCGCAGATTTGAAAGAAAGTGTTCAAATTGCGAAGCGAGCGGGTGTCCGTGATGACATGATCATATTAGACCCGGGTGTAGGGTTTGCGAAAAATAAAGAGGACAACCTGATGGTCATGAATGAGCTGGAACATTTTTGTCACCTAGGTTACCCGCTGCTCTTAGCTACATCTCGAAAACGATTCATCGGAGCTGTCTTAGACCTGCCGCCTGAAGAACGTACTGAAGGAACGGGTGCTACGGTCTGCCTTGGAATTCAAAAAGGTAGTGCGATGGTTCGCGTACATGATGTAAAACAAATCGCAAGAATGGCAAAAATGATGGATGCCATGCTGAATAAGGGAGGCGCTTATCATCGATAAAGTATATGTAAATGGAATGGAATTTTACGGCTACCACGGCGTATTTGCCGAAGAAAACAAATTAGGACAGCGATTCCGTGTGGACTTAACAGCTGCACTTGATTTAAGCAAAGCCGGACAAACGGATGACCTCAATGAGACCATCAATTATGCAGAGCTCTACCAAATTTGCAAAAGCATTGTAGAAGGTGAACCAGTTAACCTCGTTGAAACACTGACAGAAAGAATTGCAAGCCAAGTGTTAAAGGACTTTCCAACAATTCAGGAATGTACAGTGAAGGTGATCAAACCAGATCCGCCAATCCCAGGACACTATCAGTCCGTTGCAATTGAAATGACGAGATCACGCACATGAACAATACCGTATACATCGCTTTAGGTTCGAACATAGGTAAAAAGGAAACCTATTTAAAAGAAGCTGTCAAAAAGCTGCACGAACATCCAGAGGTTCAAGTAGAATTGATCTCATCTATATATGAAACAACACCTGTAGGTTACGAAAACCAAGACGACTTTTTAAACATGGCTGTGAAAATTTCTACTTCGCTTCGCCCGCTTGAACTACTGGCACTTACTCAGGAAATTGAGCAAGAATTAGGCAGAACAAGAGAAGTGAGGTGGGGACCACGAACGGCTGACCTTGACATTTTACTTTATAATCGTGAAAATATTGACACAGAACTGCTTGTCGTACCGCATCCTAGAATGTACGAACGTTTATTCGTTCTCGTTCCAATGAGTGAGATTTGCCCAGAAATCGGCGAAGTACAAATAAATGCCGTAACAGACCAAGAAGGTGTTAGCATATGGAAAAAGACATGTGGGGTAGAAGAATTCGTGCATACCGAAAGCTAAAAGGGTATACTCAGGAAGGGTTCGCCAAAAGACTGGGCATCTCTGTCTCGGTCTTAGGAGAAATTGAGCGAGGCAATCGATTACCAACAAACCAATTGGTTGATCAAATAGCAGATGCTTTAAATATAACGGTGGAAGAACTTTCACCAACTCTTGAAGAAGAAAGGAGGGGAAATGATGTTTAAAATCGGAGATATCGACATTAAAAACAAAGTGGTGCTCGCACCTATGGCTGGTGTGTGCAACTCTGCCTTCAGACTGACCGTTAAAGAGTTTGGAGCGGGTTTAGTCTGCGCTGAAATGGTCAGTGACAAAGCAATCCTGATTAACAATGCAAGAACAATGGGCATGCTTTACATTGATGAAAGGGAAAAGCCCTTGAGCCTTCAGATATTTGGAGGAGAAAAAGACACACTCGTTGAAGCGGCAAAGTTTGTAGACCAGAATACCACAGCGGACATTATTGATATCAACATGGGCTGTCCTGTACCGAAGATTACGAAATGTGATGCAGGAGCGAAATGGCTGCTTGATCCAAACAAGATCTATGAAATGGTCTCTGCTGTCGTAGAAGCTGTAGATAAACCTGTTACAGTGAAAATGAGAATGGGCTGGGACGAAGATCATATTTTCGCTATCGACAATGCACGTGCTGTTGAGCGAGCGGGTGGACAAGCGGTTGCGCTTCACGGACGGACACGCGTGCAGATGTACGAAGGAACAGCGAATTGGGATATTATCAAAGAGGTCAAACAATCTGTTTCCATTCCTGTCATTGGCAACGGAGATGTCAAAACCCCTCAGGATGCAAAACGTATGCTTGATGAAACGGGTGTAGATGCTGTCATGATCGGAAGAGCTGCACTAGGAAACCCATGGATGATCTATCGAACGGTTCATTATTTAGAAACGGGTGAACTGAAAGAAGAGCCAAACGTACGTGAGAAGATGTCAGTGTGTAAGCTTCACTTAGACAGACTCATTGATCTGAAAGGCGAGCACGTGGCTGTCAGAGAAATGAGAAAGCACGCAGCATGGTACTTAAAAGGTGTTCGTGGCAATGCGGACGTGAGAAATCAAATCAATCAAAGTGAAACGAGAGCGGAGCTTGTACAAGTTCTTGATGACTTTACGATCGAAGCCGAGGCAAAAGAGCTTCAAAGTATAAAAGTAGGATAAGACTATCTTTCTTTTTGTAGCTCACTGCTAGTGCATGTACTGGCAGTTTTTCTACTTTTCTCTGCAAAATACATTATTGGAGTGATATAAATGAGTAATGAAGGGCTTAATAACGAAGAATTAAATGACCAATTCCAGGTCAGACGTGACAAAATGAATAAAATGAGAGAAGAGGGTATCGATCCGTTCGGTGAACGATATGACCGTTCTCATCAATCTGCACAAATTATCGCTGAATACGATGAGTTTTCTAAAGAAGACTTAGAAGAAAAGTCTGCCCAAGTGACAATCGCTGGACGTATGATGACTAAGCGTGGAAAAGGGAAAGCTGGCTTTGCGCATATCCAAGACTTAGAAGGACAAATTCAAATCTACGTTCGTAAAGATAGTGTAGGAGAAGAGGCTTACGAATTATTCAAAAGCTCAGACCTAGGCGATATCATCGGTGTAACAGGAACAGTATTTAAAACGAATGTAGGGGAACTTTCTATTAAAGCGACTAGCTTTGAGGTTCTCACAAAAGCACTTCGCCCACTTCCTGATAAATATCATGGACTCAAAGATGTTGAACAACGCTATCGTCAACGCTACCTTGACCTGATCGTAAATCCAGAAAGTAAGCAGACGTTCATCATGCGAAGCAAGATTATTCAATCCATGAGAAGATACTTAGATTCTAAAGGATACCTAGAAGTTGAAACACCAACAATGCACAGCATTCCTGGTGGTGCATCAGCGCGTCCTTTCATTACTCATCACAATGCACTTGATATGCCGCTTTATATGCGTATTGCGATTGAACTGCACTTAAAACGTCTCATTGTCGGTGGTCTAGAGAAAGTATACGAGATTGGCCGTGTATTCCGTAATGAAGGTGTATCCACTCGTCACAACCCAGAATTCACTATGATCGAGCTGTACGAAGCATACGCAGATTACAATGACATCATGAATTTAACTGAAAATCTGATTGCTCATATTGCCGAAGAGGTGCTAGGAACAACCACTATTCAATATGGAGAAGATGAGATTGACCTCAAGCCTGAATGGAAAAGAGTCCATATGGTTGAAGCGGTCAAAGAAGCAACTGGTGTAGACTTCTGGCAGGAGATGTCTGTAGAAGAAGCGAAACAGCATGCAGCTGATCACGGAATTGAAATTACGAAAAACATGACAGTGGGTCATATTATCAATGAGTTCTTCGAGCAAAAAGTAGAAGAAACATTGGTTCAGCCTACATTTATTTACGGACACCCAGTGGAGATTTCTCCATTAGCTAAGAAAAATCCTAAAGACCCTCGCTTCACAGATCGTTTTGAGCTATTTATCGTACGCCGTGAGCACGCTAATGCATTCACAGAGCTAAACGATCCTATCGATCAAAGAGAACGATTCGAAGCTCAATTAAAAGAACGCGAAGAAGGAAATGACGAAGCGCATCTAATGGATGACGATTTTGTTGAAGCATTAGAATATGGAATGCCTCCAACAGGTGGTCTAGGAATTGGTATCGACCGATTAATCATGCTATTAACAAATTCTCCATCAATCAGAGACGTACTGCTTTTCCCGCAAATGAGAAACCGCTAATACATCAATCAAAGCGCCATTTTAACTGTGGCGCTTTTTATTTTTCATAAAATGAAACTTTTTTTTAAAAAACTATTGCAAGGTAAGAATCAAGATGGTATATTATTATTCGTTGCCGCAAAACAGCAACGAGGTTAAAAAAAGAAATTGAAAAAATTCTTGACTTTAACCGATACGAAATGTTAAGATATTAAAGTCGCTTACGAGCGATAACGAAAATGATCTTTGAAAACTAAACAAGACAAAACGTACCTGTTAATTCGAGTTTTTATAAAAAATCCTATGATACATCATAGGTAGTCAGTCAAACGCTGACGAAAAACAAAACTTCGGTTTTGTACTTTTTCGGAGAGTTTGATCCTGGCTCAGGACGAACGCTGGCGGCGTGCCTAATACATGCAAGTCGAGCGGACAGAAGGGAGCTTGCTCCCGGATGTTAGCGGCGGACGGGTGAGTAACACGTGGGTAACCTGCCTGTAAGACTGGGATAACTCCGGGAAACCGGAGCTAATACCGGATAGTTCCTTGAACCGCATGGTTCAAGGATGAAAGACGGTTTCGGCTGTCACTTACAGATGGACCCGCGGCGCATTAGCTAGTTGGTGGGGTAATGGCTCACCAAGGCGACGATGCGTAGCCGACCTGAGAGGGTGATCGGCCACACTGGGACTGAGACACGGCCCAGACTCCTACGGGAGGCAGCAGTAGGGAATCTTCCGCAATGGACGAAAGTCTGACGGAGCAACGCCGCGTGAGTGATGAAGGTTTTCGGATCGTAAAGCTCTGTTGTTAGGGAAGAACAAGTGCGAGAGTAACTGCTCGCACCTTGACGGTACCTAACCAGAAAGCCACGGCTAACTACGTGCCAGCAGCCGCGGTAATACGTAGGTGGCAAGCGTTGTCCGGAATTATTGGGCGTAAAGGGCTCGCAGGCGGTTTCTTAAGTCTGATGTGAAAGCCCCCGGCTCAACCGGGGAGGGTCATTGGAAACTGGGAAACTTGAGTGCAGAAGAGGAGAGTGGAATTCCACGTGTAGCGGTGAAATGCGTAGAGATGTGGAGGAACACCAGTGGCGAAGGCGACTCTCTGGTCTGTAACTGACGCTGAGGAGCGAAAGCGTGGGGAGCGAACAGGATTAGATACCCTGGTAGTCCACGCCGTAAACGATGAGTGCTAAGTGTTAGGGGGTTTCCGCCCCTTAGTGCTGCAGCTAACGCATTAAGCACTCCGCCTGGGGAGTACGGTCGCAAGACTGAAACTCAAAGGAATTGACGGGGGCCCGCACAAGCGGTGGAGCATGTGGTTTAATTCGAAGCAACGCGAAGAACCTTACCAGGTCTTGACATCCTCTGACAACCCTAGAGATAGGGCTTTCCCTTCGGGGACAGAGTGACAGGTGGTGCATGGTTGTCGTCAGCTCGTGTCGTGAGATGTTGGGTTAAGTCCCGCAACGAGCGCAACCCTTGATCTTAGTTGCCAGCATTCAGTTGGGCACTCTAAGGTGACTGCCGGTGACAAACCGGAGGAAGGTGGGGATGACGTCAAATCATCATGCCCCTTATGACCTGGGCTACACACGTGCTACAATGGACAGAACAAAGGGCTGCGAGACCGCAAGGTTTAGCCAATCCCATAAATCTGTTCTCAGTTCGGATCGCAGTCTGCAACTCGACTGCGTGAAGCTGGAATCGCTAGTAATCGCGGATCAGCATGCCGCGGTGAATACGTTCCCGGGCCTTGTACACACCGCCCGTCACACCACGAGAGTTTGCAACACCCGAAGTCGGTGAGGTAACCTTTATGGAGCCAGCCGCCGAAGGTGGGGCAGATGATTGGGGTGAAGTCGTAACAAGGTAGCCGTATCGGAAGGTGCGGCTGGATCACCTCCTTTCTAAGGATATATGGAGCAGTGTGCGTTTTCGTCTTGTTTAGTTTTGAAGGATCATTCCTTCAAGACATGTCTCTAGCGAGACAGGATTGTTCTTTGAAAACTAGATAACAATAAGTAATACATTCACATTGAATGCAATGCAAAGTTCATCACACATAGTGATTCTTTCTAAAGTAAGAAATGGTTAAGTTAGAAAGGGCGCACGGTGGATGCCTTGGCACTAGGAGCCGATGAAGGACGGGACGAACACCGATATGCTTCGGGGAGCTGTAAGCAAGCTTTGATCCGGAGATTTCCGAATGGGGAAACCCACTGCTCGTAATGGAGTAGTATCCATACTTGAATACATAGAGTATGAGAAGGCATACCCGGGGAACTGAAACATCTAAGTACCCGGAGGAAGAGAAAGCAAATGCGATTCCCTGAGTAGCGGCGAGCGAAACGGGAACAGCCCAAACCAAGAGGCTTGCCTCTTGGGGTTGTAGGACACTCTATACGGAGTTACAAAGGAACGATATAAGCGAAGAGGTCTGGAAAGGCCCGCCAAAGAAGGTAACAGCCCTGTAACTGAAATGTTGTTCTCTCCAGAGTGGATCCTGAGTACGGCGGAACACGTGAAATTCCGTCGGAATCCGGGAGGACCATCTCCCAAGGCTAAATACTCCCTAGTGACCGATAGTGAACCAGTACCGTGAGGGAAAGGTGAAAAGCACCCCGGAAGGGGAGTGAAATAGATCCTGAAACCGTGTGCCTACAAGTAGTCAGAGCCCGTTAATGGGTGATGGCGTGCCTTTTGTAGAATGAACCGGCGAGTTACGATCCCGTGCAAGGTTAAGCAGAAGATGCGGAGCCGCAGCGAAAGCGAGTCTGAATAGGGCGCATGAGTACGTGGTCGTAGACCCGAAACCAGGTGATCTACCCATGTCCAGGGTGAAGTTCAGGTAACACTGAATGGAGGCCCGAACCCACGCACGTTGAAAAGTGCGGGGATGAGGTGTGGGTAGGGGTGAAATGCCAATCGAACCTGGAGATAGCTGGTTCTCTCCGAAATAGCTTTAGGGCTAGCCTCAAGGTAAGAGTCTCGGAGGTAGAGCACTGATTGGACTAGGGGCCCCTACCGGGTTACCGAATTCAGTCAAACTCCGAATGCCGATGACTTATCCTTGGGAGTCAGACTGCGAGTGATAAGATCCGTAGTCGAAAGGGAAACAGCCCAGACCGCCAGCTAAGGTCCCAAAGTATACGTTAAGTGGAAAAGGATGTGGAGTTGCTTAGACAACCAGGATGTTGGCTTAGAAGCAGCCACCATTTAAAGAGTGCGTAATAGCTCACTGGTCGAGTGACTCTGCGCCGAAAATGTACCGGGGCTAAACGTATCACCGAAGCTGCGGACTGTTCTTACGAACAGTGGTAGGAGAGCGTTCTAAGTGCAGTGAAGTCAGACCGGAAGGACTGGTGGAGCGCTTAGAAGTGAGAATGCCGGTATGAGTAGCGAAAGACGGGTGAGAATCCCGTCCACCGAATGCCTAAGGTTTCCTGAGGAAGGCTCGTCCGCTCAGGGTTAGTCGGGACCTAAGCCGAGGCCGAAAGGCGTAGGCGATGGACAACAGGTTGATATTCCTGTACCACCTCCTCACCATTTGAGCAATGGGGGGACGCAGGAGGATAGGGTAAGCGCGGTATTGGATATCCGCGTCCAAGCAGTTAGGCTGGGAAATAGGCAAATCCGTTTCCCGTAAAGGCTGAGCTGTGATGGCGAGCGAAATTTAGTAGCGAAGTTCCTGATTCCACACTGCCAAGAAAAGCCTCTAGCGAGGTGAGAGGTGCCCGTACCGCAAACCGACACAGGTAGGCGAGGAGAGAATCCTAAGGTGATCGAGAGAACTCTCGTTAAGGAACTCGGCAAAATGACCCCGTAACTTCGGGAGAAGGGGTGCTTCTTAGGGTGTTAAAGCCCCGAGAAGCCGCAGTGAATAGGCCCAGGCGACTGTTTAGCAAAAACACAGGTCTCTGCGAAGCCGTAAGGCGAAGTATAGGGGCTGACGCCTGCCCGGTGCTGGAAGGTTAAGAGGAGCGCTTAGCGTAAGCGAAGGTGCGAATTGAAGCCCCAGTAAACGGCGGCCGTAACTATAACGGTCCTAAGGTAGCGAAATTCCTTGTCGGGTAAGTTCCGACCCGCACGAAAGGCGCAACGATCTGGGCACTGTCTCAACGAGAGACTCGGTGAAATTATAGTACCTGTGAAGATGCAGGTTACCCGCGACAGGACGGAAAGACCCCGTGGAGCTTTACTGCAGCCTGATATTGAATGTTGGTACAGCTTGTACAGGATAGGTAGGAGCCTTGGAAACCGGAGCGCTAGCTTCGGTGGAGGCATCGGTGGGATACTACCCTGGCTGTATTGACCTTCTAACCCGCTGCCCTTATCGGGCAGGGAGACAGTGTCAGGTGGGCAGTTTGACTGGGGCGGTCGCCTCCTAAAATGTAACGGAGGCGCCCAAAGGTTCCCTCAGAATGGTTGGAAATCATTCGCAGAGTGTAAAGGCACAAGGGAGCTTGACTGCGAGACCTACAAGTCGAGCAGGGACGAAAGTCGGGCTTAGTGATCCGGTGGTTCCGCATGGAAGGGCCATCGCTCAACGGATAAAAGCTACCCCGGGGATAACAGGCTTATCTCCCCCAAGAGTCCACATCGACGGGGAGGTTTGGCACCTCGATGTCGGCTCATCGCATCCTGGGGCTGTAGTCGGTCCCAAGGGTTGGGCTGTTCGCCCATTAAAGCGGTACGCGAGCTGGGTTCAGAACGTCGTGAGACAGTTCGGTCCCTATCCGTCGCGGGCGCAGGAAATTTGAGAGGAGCTGTCCTTAGTACGAGAGGACCGGGATGGACGCACCGCTGGTGTACCAGTTGTTCTGCCAAGGGCATCGCTGGGTAGCTATGTGCGGACGGGATAAGTGCTGAAAGCATCTAAGCATGAAGCCCCCCTCAAGATGAGATTTCCCATTCCGCAAGGAAGTAAGATCCCTGAAAGATGATCAGGTTGATAGGTCTGAGGTGGAAGCGTGGTGACACGTGGAGCTGACAGATACTAATAGATCGAGGACTTAACCTTTATTCTAATGTGAAGCATGAACATTGTTATCTAGTTTTGAGAGAACATTCTCTCCATCAGGTTTGGTGGCGATAGCGAAGAGGTCACACCCGTTCCCATACCGAACACGGAAGTTAAGCTCTTCAGCGCCGATGGTAGTTGGGGGTCTCCCCCTGTGAGAGTAGGACGCCGCCAAGCTTTTCGAAGGATCAGTTCCATACGGAACTGGTCTTTTTTGTTTTTGAAAAAATCACTTCTATTAAATCACTTTGTAAAGTGAGGAGTGATGATTTAAAAATGCCTCATCGATAGTTAATCTCTCTGTCTGTCTCACTTTCATGTATTTCCATTGAACAGCGCAACTGTTTTATAAATCAGCCGTTCAATTTGTTTAGGGTGAATATGAAAAGCGTAGAAAGAATTTAATAAGAATTTTCTTTGGAAGCCATATATAGTGGGGTGTTTACACAGACAATAGAGCAAGCCGAAGAATATAGAATACTTACAGTTAAATTTTTCGCTCTGAGTAAGAGGAAAGAACAAAGAAAGAATCAACAATTAAAGTGTTACCATTAGTAACACTTTAATATTGAAGGTAGTAAAAAACAGCATCATTTACGAATATTTTTACATGAAAATGATTTATCAGAAAAATAAAATAATGAGAGAATTCCTCCCCTAGATAATTCAGATGAGAAAATACATTGAATAAAACAAGCATATAAAAAGCTCAAAATAGGATAAATTACATCAATAAAGCTTTATTAAGGCCCTTTTTAACAAAAAAACATAAAAAAATGAAAAAAAGACTTTTAAAATGATGAGACAAGTGGTAAACTTCTTTAGGTGCCTTAACGAAAAGGTGAAAGAAACAACGTTAAAATAAATTCAAAAATTATTTTAAAAAAGTCTTTACAAACAATATCCTATCGTTATATAATACTATTTGTCGGATCGAGAGACATTCGAAATGACAACATAATATGGAGGATTAGCTCAGCTGGGAGAGCATCTGCCTTACAAGCAGAGGGTCGGCGGTTCGAGCCCGTCATCCTCCACCATATTTATTCTTACATAATGTTAGGATAGATAAAGCCGGTGTAGCTCAACTGGTAGAGCAACTGACTTGTAATCAGTAGGTTGGGGGTTCAAGTCCTCTTGCCGGCACCACTTTCATATGGTAAGATAGACAAGTCGCTTTTAAAGCGAGCCATTAGCTCAGTTGGTAGAGCATCTGACTTTTAATCAGAGGGTCGAAGGTTCGAGTCCTTCATGGCTCACCATGTTTCATGCGGGTGTGGCGGAATTGGCAGACGCGCTAGACTTAGGATCTAGTGTCTTTATGACGTGGGGGTTCAAGTCCCTTCACCCGCATTGCCAAATAAAATAAAGAAATCCTGTAATGCGGAAGTAGTTCAGTGGTAGAACACCACCTTGCCAAGGTGGGGGTCGCGGGTTCGAATCCCGTCTTCCGCTTATACCATCCACGCCGGGGTGGTGGAATTGGCAGACACACAGGACTTAAAATCCTGCGGTAGGTGACTACCGTGCCGGTTCAAGTCCGGCCCTCGGCATTATAAAATAAGCGCCCGTAGCTCAATTGGATAGAGCGTTTGACTACGGATCAAAAGGTTAGGGGTTCGACTCCTCTCGGGCGCGCCATTAAGATCGGGAAGTAGCTCAGCTTGGTAGAGCACTTGGTTTGGGACCAAGGGGTCGCAGGTTCGAATCCTGTCTTCCCGACCATCTTTTATGGGGCCTTAGCTCAGCTGGGAGAGCGCCTGCCTTGCACGCAGGAGGTCAGCGGTTCGATCCCGCTAGGCTCCACCAATATGATCTTTGAAAACTAAACAAGACAAAACGTACCTGTTAATTCGAGTTTTTATAAAAAAATCCTATGATACATCATAGGTAGTCAGTCAAACGCTGACGAAAAACAAAACTTCGGTTTTGTACTTTTTCGGAGAGTTTGATCCTGGCTCAGGACGAACGCTGGCGGCGTGCCTAATACATGCAAGTCGAGCGGACAGAAGGGAGCTTGCTCCCGGATGTTAGCGGCGGACGGGTGAGTAACACGTGGGTAACCTGCCTGTAAGACTGGGATAACTCCGGGAAACCGGAGCTAATACCGGATAGTTCCTTGAACCGCATGGTTCAAGGATGAAAGACGGTTTCGGCTGTCACTTACAGATGGACCCGCGGCGCATTAGCTAGTTGGTGGGGTAATGGCTCACCAAGGCGACGATGCGTAGCCGACCTGAGAGGGTGATCGGCCACACTGGGACTGAGACACGGCCCAGACTCCTACGGGAGGCAGCAGTAGGGAATCTTCCGCAATGGACGAAAGTCTGACGGAGCAACGCCGCGTGAGTGATGAAGGTTTTCGGATCGTAAAGCTCTGTTGTTAGGGAAGAACAAGTGCGAGAGTAACTGCTCGCACCTTGACGGTACCTAACCAGAAAGCCACGGCTAACTACGTGCCAGCAGCCGCGGTAATACGTAGGTGGCAAGCGTTGTCCGGAATTATTGGGCGTAAAGGGCTCGCAGGCGGTTTCTTAAGTCTGATGTGAAAGCCCCCGGCTCAACCGGGGAGGGTCATTGGAAACTGGGAAACTTGAGTGCAGAAGAGGAGAGTGGAATTCCACGTGTAGCGGTGAAATGCGTAGAGATGTGGAGGAACACCAGTGGCGAAGGCGACTCTCTGGTCTGTAACTGACGCTGAGGAGCGAAAGCGTGGGGAGCGAACAGGATTAGATACCCTGGTAGTCCACGCCGTAAACGATGAGTGCTAAGTGTTAGGGGGTTTCCGCCCCTTAGTGCTGCAGCTAACGCATTAAGCACTCCGCCTGGGGAGTACGGTCGCAAGACTGAAACTCAAAGGAATTGACGGGGGCCCGCACAAGCGGTGGAGCATGTGGTTTAATTCGAAGCAACGCGAAGAACCTTACCAGGTCTTGACATCCTCTGACAACCCTAGAGATAGGGCTTTCCCTTCGGGGACAGAGTGACAGGTGGTGCATGGTTGTCGTCAGCTCGTGTCGTGAGATGTTGGGTTAAGTCCCGCAACGAGCGCAACCCTTGATCTTAGTTGCCAGCATTCAGTTGGGCACTCTAAGGTGACTGCCGGTGACAAACCGGAGGAAGGTGGGGATGACGTCAAATCATCATGCCCCTTATGACCTGGGCTACACACGTGCTACAATGGACAGAACAAAGGGCTGCGAGACCGCAAGGTTTAGCCAATCCCATAAATCTGTTCTCAGTTCGGATCGCAGTCTGCAACTCGACTGCGTGAAGCTGGAATCGCTAGTAATCGCGGATCAGCATGCCGCGGTGAATACGTTCCCGGGCCTTGTACACACCGCCCGTCACACCACGAGAGTTTGCAACACCCGAAGTCGGTGAGGTAACCTTTATGGAGCCAGCCGCCGAAGGTGGGGCAGATGATTGGGGTGAAGTCGTAACAAGGTAGCCGTATCGGAAGGTGCGGCTGGATCACCTCCTTTCTAAGGATATATGGAGCAGTGTGCGTTTTCGTCTTGTTTAGTTTTGAAGGATCATTCCTTCAAGACATGTCTCTAGCGAGACAGGATTGTTCTTTGAAAACTAGATAACAATAAGTAATACATTCACATTGAATGCAATGCAAAGTTCATCACACATAGTGATTCTTTCTAAAGTAAGAAATGGTTAAGTTAGAAAGGGCGCACGGTGGATGCCTTGGCACTAGGAGCCGATGAAGGACGGGACGAACACCGATATGCTTCGGGGAGCTGTAAGCAAGCTTTGATCCGGAGATTTCCGAATGGGGAAACCCACTGCTCGTAATGGAGTAGTATCCATACTTGAATACATAGAGTATGAGAAGGCATACCCGGGGAACTGAAACATCTAAGTACCCGGAGGAAGAGAAAGCAAATGCGATTCCCTGAGTAGCGGCGAGCGAAACGGGAACAGCCCAAACCAAGAGGCTTGCCTCTTGGGGTTGTAGGACACTCTATACGGAGTTACAAAGGAACGATATAAGCGAAGAGGTCTGGAAAGGCCCGCCAAAGAAGGTAACAGCCCTGTAACTGAAATGTTGTTCTCTCCAGAGTGGATCCTGAGTACGGCGGAACACGTGAAATTCCGTCGGAATCCGGGAGGACCATCTCCCAAGGCTAAATACTCCCTAGTGACCGATAGTGAACCAGTACCGTGAGGGAAAGGTGAAAAGCACCCCGGAAGGGGAGTGAAATAGATCCTGAAACCGTGTGCCTACAAGTAGTCAGAGCCCGTTAATGGGTGATGGCGTGCCTTTTGTAGAATGAACCGGCGAGTTACGATCCCGTGCAAGGTTAAGCAGAAGATGCGGAGCCGCAGCGAAAGCGAGTCTGAATAGGGCGCATGAGTACGTGGTCGTAGACCCGAAACCAGGTGATCTACCCATGTCCAGGGTGAAGTTCAGGTAACACTGAATGGAGGCCCGAACCCACGCACGTTGAAAAGTGCGGGGATGAGGTGTGGGTAGGGGTGAAATGCCAATCGAACCTGGAGATAGCTGGTTCTCTCCGAAATAGCTTTAGGGCTAGCCTCAAGGTAAGAGTCTCGGAGGTAGAGCACTGATTGGACTAGGGGCCCCTACCGGGTTACCGAATTCAGTCAAACTCCGAATGCCGATGACTTATCCTTGGGAGTCAGACTGCGAGTGATAAGATCCGTAGTCGAAAGGGAAACAGCCCAGACCGCCAGCTAAGGTCCCAAAGTATACGTTAAGTGGAAAAGGATGTGGAGTTGCTTAGACAACCAGGATGTTGGCTTAGAAGCAGCCACCATTTAAAGAGTGCGTAATAGCTCACTGGTCGAGTGACTCTGCGCCGAAAATGTACCGGGGCTAAACGTATCACCGAAGCTGCGGACTGTTCTTACGAACAGTGGTAGGAGAGCGTTCTAAGTGCAGTGAAGTCAGACCGGAAGGACTGGTGGAGCGCTTAGAAGTGAGAATGCCGGTATGAGTAGCGAAAGACGGGTGAGAATCCCGTCCACCGAATGCCTAAGGTTTCCTGAGGAAGGCTCGTCCGCTCAGGGTTAGTCGGGACCTAAGCCGAGGCCGAAAGGCGTAGGCGATGGACAACAGGTTGATATTCCTGTACCACCTCCTCACCATTTGAGCAATGGGGGGACGCAGGAGGATAGGGTAAGCGCGGTATTGGATATCCGCGTCCAAGCAGTTAGGCTGGGAAATAGGCAAATCCGTTTCCCGTAAAGGCTGAGCTGTGATGGCGAGCGAAATTTAGTAGCGAAGTTCCTGATTCCACACTGCCAAGAAAAGCCTCTAGCGAGGTGAGAGGTGCCCGTACCGCAAACCGACACAGGTAGGCGAGGAGAGAATCCTAAGGTGATCGAGAGAACTCTCGTTAAGGAACTCGGCAAAATGACCCCGTAACTTCGGGAGAAGGGGTGCTTCTTAGGGTGTTAAAGCCCCGAGAAGCCGCAGTGAATAGGCCCAGGCGACTGTTTAGCAAAAACACAGGTCTCTGCGAAGCCGTAAGGCGAAGTATAGGGGCTGACGCCTGCCCGGTGCTGGAAGGTTAAGAGGAGCGCTTAGCGTAAGCGAAGGTGCGAATTGAAGCCCCAGTAAACGGCGGCCGTAACTATAACGGTCCTAAGGTAGCGAAATTCCTTGTCGGGTAAGTTCCGACCCGCACGAAAGGCGCAACGATCTGGGCACTGTCTCAACGAGAGACTCGGTGAAATTATAGTACCTGTGAAGATGCAGGTTACCCGCGACAGGACGGAAAGACCCCGTGGAGCTTTACTGCAGCCTGATATTGAATGTTGGTACAGCTTGTACAGGATAGGTAGGAGCCTTGGAAACCGGAGCGCTAGCTTCGGTGGAGGCATCGGTGGGATACTACCCTGGCTGTATTGACCTTCTAACCCGCTGCCCTTATCGGGCAGGGAGACAGTGTCAGGTGGGCAGTTTGACTGGGGCGGTCGCCTCCTAAAATGTAACGGAGGCGCCCAAAGGTTCCCTCAGAATGGTTGGAAATCATTCGCAGAGTGTAAAGGCACAAGGGAGCTTGACTGCGAGACCTACAAGTCGAGCAGGGACGAAAGTCGGGCTTAGTGATCCGGTGGTTCCGCATGGAAGGGCCATCGCTCAACGGATAAAAGCTACCCCGGGGATAACAGGCTTATCTCCCCCAAGAGTCCACATCGACGGGGAGGTTTGGCACCTCGATGTCGGCTCATCGCATCCTGGGGCTGTAGTCGGTCCCAAGGGTTGGGCTGTTCGCCCATTAAAGCGGTACGCGAGCTGGGTTCAGAACGTCGTGAGACAGTTCGGTCCCTATCCGTCGCGGGCGCAGGAAATTTGAGAGGAGCTGTCCTTAGTACGAGAGGACCGGGATGGACGCACCGCTGGTGTACCAGTTGTTCTGCCAAGGGCATCGCTGGGTAGCTATGTGCGGACGGGATAAGTGCTGAAAGCATCTAAGCATGAAGCCCCCCTCAAGATGAGATTTCCCATTCCGCAAGGAAGTAAGATCCCTGAAAGATGATCAGGTTGATAGGTCTGAGGTGGAAGCGTGGTGACACGTGGAGCTGACAGATACTAATAGATCGAGGACTTAACCTTTATTCTAATGTGAAGCATGAACATTGTTATCTAGTTTTGAGAGAACATTCTCTCCATCAGGTTTGGTGGCGATAGCGAAGAGGTCACACCCGTTCCCATACCGAACACGGAAGTTAAGCTCTTCAGCGCCGATGGTAGTTGGGGGTCTCCCCCTGTGAGAGTAGGACGCCGCCAAGCTTTTCGAAGGATCAGTTCCATACGGAACTGGTCTTTTTTGTGTTTTTAAGAGGTTTGACACCATATAAATGTGGAAATAATATTCTTAGTTGAGCGATTATCTTGAAAAATCGATCGAAAAAATTTATAGTAAGATTAAAGTCAAATATAGTCAAAGTCAATGGAGGAGGAGGCGGAGTGGCACAAAATATTTCTGATATCATCGAGCAGTATTTGAAGGAAGTCTTGGATCAGAATGGTCGAGAAATATTAGAAATTAAGCGCAATGAAATTGCAGATAAGTTTCAATGCGTACCTTCACAAATTAACTATGTTATTAATACACGCTTTACGAGCGAGAGAGGCTATATCGTTGAAAGTAAGCGTGGCGGCGGTGGCTATATCCGCATCATTAAAGTCAAAATGAATGATGAAGTCGACTTATTGAACCACATTATTTCCCAAATATATCATCGTTTATCACAGGCTGCCTCTGATCATATCATCATGCGTCTTGTCGAAAATAATATTTTATCTGAAAGAGAAGCAAAGATGATGATCAGTGTCATGGACCGTTCTGTTTTGCACATTGATTTACCTGAACGTGATGAATTGCGAGCTCGAATGATGAAAGCGATGTTAAATGCTTTGAAATTAAAGTAAAGCGGGTGAAAAGATTGATTTGTCAAGAATGTAATGAGAGACCAGCCACTTTTCACTTTACGAAAGTTATAAATGGAGAAAAACAAGAAATGCACATATGTGAACAATGTGCAAAAGAAAACAGTGATTCATATGCTATGAGTGGAAACCAAGGTTTCTCGATTCATAACTTATTATCAGGGCTATTGAATATTGATCCTAGCTTTACCACAAGTGCTGATAAGGGATCATCCATTTTTCAAGAAGCAAGAGAAGTGGATCAATGTCCTAAGTGTGGCTTAACCTTTCAACAATTTAGAAAAACAGGGCGTTTTGGCTGTGCAGAATGCTATCGTACATTTGATCAGTATCTAAACCCTGTTTTACGAAAAGTCCATAGTGGAAATACAGTCCATAATGGAAAAGTGCCTAAACGAATTGCCGGCAGTCTGCATGTTCGCCGGAAACTTGAGTTGATGCAGCAAGAGCTGAAACAGCTGATTGAACAAGAAGAATTTGAAAAAGCAGCGGAAGTTCGAGATCAAATTCGTGCATTAGAGCATGAGCAATCTCAGCAGAGGGAGGGAGATTAACAACATGTCGCTCCAGCATTTTATTCAAGACGCATTAAGTCAATGGATGAAACAAAAGGGACCAGAAAGTGACATTGTTCTAAGCAGTCGTATCCGGCTTGCGCGCAATCTAGAGCATGTTCGTTTCCCCACTCAGTTTTCTCAAGAAGAGGCTGAAGCTGTTCTCCAGCAATTCGAGCAAAAGTTTGCTAGCCAGGAAGTGAAGGACATTGGAAACTTTGTTCTGATTCGAATGAATGAAACGCAGCCTTTAGCAAAAAGGGTACTTGTTGAAAAGCATTTGATCAGCCCAAACTTAGCAGAATCAAGATTTGGTGGTTGTTTGCTTTCTGAAAACGAAGAAATCAGTGTGATGCTGAATGAAGAAGACCATATTCGGATTCAATGCTTATTCCCAGGCTTCCAACTAGCCAATGCATTAAAAGCGGCTAACCAAGTAGATGACTGGATTGAAGAGCACGTGGATTATGCGTTTTCTGAAAAGCGAGGATACTTAACAAGCTGTCCAACCAATGTAGGTACAGGTATTAGGGCATCCGTCATGATGCATTTACCAGCCTTAGCTCTCACAAGACAAATGAATCGGATTATTCCAGCCATTAATCAATTAGGTCTTGTGGTCAGAGGAATTTATGGTGAAGGCAGCGAAGCAATAGGGAACATCTTTCAAATTTCAAATCAAATGACACTTGGTCAATCAGAAGAAAATATCGTAGATGACTTAAATAGTGTGACCGCTCAGCTCATTGAACAAGAGCGATCTGCACGAAAAGCGTTATATCAAACATCTAAAATCGAACTCGAGGACAGAGTGTACCGTTCCTTAGGGATTTTGTCCAATTGTCGTATGATTGAATCAAAGGAAACAGCAAAGTGTTTGTCAGATGTGCGTCTTGGAATTGATTTAGGTATCATTAAGGGGCTTTCAAGTAATATACTGAATGAACTCATGATTTTGACTCAGCCGGGCTTTCTTCAACAGTATTCAGGAGGAGCTTTGGAGCCAAATGAACGAGATATAAAACGAGCAGCGATTATTAGAGAAAGGCTGCGTTTAGAAATGCATAGGAATGGACAGGAGGATGAAACGATATGATGTTTGGAAGATTCACTGAAAGAGCTCAAAAGGTATTAGCACTTGCACAAGAAGAAGCCATTCGCCTAGGCCATAAGAACATTGGTACTGAGCACATTTTACTAGGCCTAGTACGTGAAGGTGAGGGCATAGCTGCAAAAGCATTAGAAGCACTGGGCCTTGTTTCAGATAAAATCCAAAAAGAAGTCGAAAGCTTGATTGGAAGAGGGCAAGAGGTGTCTCAAGCTATTCCTCATTATACGCCTAGAGCAAAGAAGGTTACCGAGCTTTCAATGGATGAAGCAAGAAAGCTAGGTCATTCCTATGTAGGGACAGAACATATTCTATTAGGTCTTATTCGCGAGGGAGAGGGTGTAGCTGCCCGCGTTTTAAATAACCTTGGAGTGAGCTTAAATAAAGCACGTCAGCAAGTCCTACAGTTGCTTGGAAGCAATGAAACGGGTTCGTCTGCGGCAGGCTCTAATAGCAATGCGAACACACCAACACTAGATAGCTTGGCAAGAGATTTAACGGCTATTGCGAAAGAGGATAGCTTGGACCCTGTCATTGGCCGAAGCAAAGAAATTCAACGTGTCATTGAGGTTCTAAGTAGAAGAACAAAAAATAACCCTGTGTTGATTGGTGAGCCTGGTGTAGGTAAAACAGCCATCGCTGAAGGTCTTGCACAGCAAATTATTCATAACGAAGTGCCAGAAATCCTGCGCGATAAACGAGTGATGACACTTGATATGGGAACGGTTGTAGCCGGAACAAAATATCGTGGTGAATTTGAGGATCGTTTGAAAAAAGTTATGGATGAAATTCGTCAGGCAGGAAATATCATTCTCTTTATCGATGAGCTTCATACACTGATTGGTGCTGGTGGAGCAGAGGGTGCGATTGATGCATCTAATATTCTAAAACCATCCTTAGCACGTGGTGAGTTACAATGTATCGGAGCAACAACCTTAGATGAGTATCGTAAATATATTGAAAAGGATGCTGCGCTTGAGCGACGTTTCCAGCCAATTCAAGTGGATCAGCCGTCTGTTGATGAAAGTATTCAAATCTTAAGAGGACTTAGAGATCGTTATGAAGCACATCATCGTGTGTCTATTACAGATGAAGCGATTGAGGCAGCGGTAAAGCTATCTGACCGTTATATCTCTGATCGTTTCCTTCCAGATAAGGCGATTGATTTAATTGATGAGGCAGGTTCGAAAGTCCGTCTGCGTTCTTTCACAACACCACCTAATCTAAAGGAACTAGAACAAAAGCTGGATGAAGTACGCAAGGAAAAGGATGCAGCTGTTCAAAGTCAGGAATTTGAAAAAGCAGCTTCCCTTCGCGATACAGAGCAGCGTTTACGTGAAAAAGTAGAGGTTACAAAGAAATCATGGAAAGAAAAGCAGGGCCAAGAGAATTCAGAGGTATCTGTAGATGATATCGCAATGGTTGTCTCTAGCTGGACGGGAGTACCTGTTTCGAAAATTGCTCAAACGGAAACAGATAAGCTTCTCAATATGGAACAATTACTCCATTCTCGTGTGATCGGGCAGGATGAAGCGGTTGTCGCTGTAGCTAAAGCTGTGAGACGTGCGCGTGCAGGCCTGAAAGATCCAAAACGTCCGATTGGCTCCTTTATCTTCTTAGGTCCAACAGGGGTTGGTAAAACGGAGCTTGCAAGAGCCCTGGCTGAGTCTATTTTCGGTGATGAAGAAGCAATGATCCGAATTGATATGTCTGAATACATGGAGAAGCACTCTACATCTAGACTTGTTGGGTCACCTCCAGGCTATGTCGGTTATGATGAAGGCGGACAGCTGACGGAAAAAGTGAGAAGAAAACCTTATTCTGTTGTGCTTTTAGACGAGATTGAAAAGGCGCATCCAGATGTATTTAATATCTTACTGCAAGTGTTAGAAGATGGACGTCTTACTGATTCTAAAGGGCGTACCGTTGACTTTAGAAATACGATTTTGATCATGACATCCAACGTTGGAGCTAGTGAACTGAAGAGAAATAAATATGTTGGCTTTAACGTGCAGGATGAAAGTCAGAATTACAAGGATATGAAAGGCAAAGTGATGGGCGAGTTGAAACGTGCGTTTAGACCTGAGTTCATCAACCGTATTGATGAAATCATTGTCTTTCACTCACTTGAAAAGAAACATCTGAAGGAAATCGTATCTCTTATGTCTGATCAATTGACGAAACGATTAAAAGAACAAGACCTTTCAATCGAATTAACGGAAGCAGCAAAAGCGAAGATTGCCGACGAAGGTGTAGATCTTGAGTACGGCGCGCGTCCATTAAGAAGAGCGATTCAAAAGCATGTGGAGGATCGACTTTCTGAGGAGCTTCTGAGGGGGAATATTGAAAAAGGTCAACATATCGTATTAGATGTGGAAGATGGAGAAATTGTCGTAAAAGCGACGGCTGCTACGAACTAATATAGTAAGAAAAAAGTGTGAGGCATACCACTAAGGTGTATGCCTCCCTTTACTTATTTTTTGACCAGTATAAGGAGTTGTATTCTTCAATCTATGGCTAAGACAAAATCAAAATTTATATGCCAATCGTGCGGTTATGAGTCAGCCAAATGGATGGGGAAATGTCCAGGCTGCGGCACGTGGAACAGTATGACAGAAGAGGTCGTCCGCAAAGAGCCGGCAAACCGTCGAAGTGCTTTTAATCATTCTGTCCAAACCATTCAAAAACCTTCACCTATATCTGCAATTGAAACATCAGAAGAACCCCGAATCAAAACGAATTTAGAAGAATTTAACCGAGTATTAGGAAGTGGAATTGTCAAAGGCTCTCTTGTTCTCATTGGCGGAGATCCTGGGATTGGGAAGTCCACATTATTATTACAAGTATCAGCACAGCTCTCAGACAAAAATCAGAATGTATTATACATATCTGGTGAGGAGTCCATTAAACAAACAAAGCTAAGAGCGGACCGCCTCGGCATTGAAAGCGCCTCTTTACATGTTTTGGCTGAAACCGATATGGAGTATATAACGTCTGCTATACAAGAGATGAAACCCGCTTTTGTTGTGGTGGATTCGATTCAAACTGTTTATCAAAGCGATATTACATCCGCTCCTGGATCTGTCTCTCAAGTCAGAGAATGCACAGCACAGCTGATGAAAATCGCCAAGACAAATGGGATTCCTATTTTTATCGTTGGTCACGTGACCAAAGAAGGCTCGATCGCAGGCCCGCGTCTTTTAGAGCACATGGTGGACACGGTGCTTTATTTTGAAGGTGAGCGTCATCATACGTTTCGTATCTTGCGTGCGGTGAAAAACCGATTTGGTTCAACGAATGAATTAGGTATTTTTGAAATGAGAGAGGAAGGGCTCTCAGAAGTATTAAACCCATCAGAAATTTTCTTAGAAGAGCGGTCAGCAGGTGTTTCTGGATCGTGTGTTGTTGCCTCAATGGAAGGAACAAGACCTGTTCTTGTCGAGATACAGGCATTGATTTCCCCGACAAGCTTCGGGAATCCGCGAAGAATGGCCACTGGCCTCGATCATAATCGAGTATCGCTGCTCATGGCAGTTTTAGAAAAACGTGTCGGATTGCTTTTGCAAAACCAAGATGCGTATTTAAAGGTCGCAGGCGGTGTGAAGCTTGACGAACCGGCGATTGACTTGGCTATTGCCGTCAGTATTGCTTCAAGCTTTAAAGACGCAGCGCCGCATCAAGCAGATTGCTTTATAGGAGAGGTTGGTCTGACGGGAGAAGTCAGAAGAGTATCAAGAATTGAACAGCGTGTGCAGGAAGCTGCAAAACTAGGATTTAAGAGAATGTTTATTCCTCAGGCGAATATAGATGGTTGGAAAAAGCCGAGAGGGATTGAGTTAGTTGGTGTAGAAAATGTAGCGGAGGCACTTCGAATTTCACTAGGGGGATCATAGAAATGGAAAAAGAGAAAAAAGGAGCGAGAGAACTCGATCTCTTAGATATCGTACAGTTTGTGGCACCAGGGACACCTCTGCGGGCAGGGATTGAAAATGTCCTGAGAGCCAATACTGGCGGGCTTATTGTTGTTGGTTATAACGACAAAGTAAAGAGTGTTGTAGATGGAGGGTTTCATATTAACTCTGCCTTCTCCCCAGCACACTTATATGAATTGGCGAAGATGGATGGAGCTATTATTTTAAGCGATTCGGGTCAAAAGATCTTGTATGCGAATACACAGCTGATGCCAGATGCAACCATCCATTCATCGGAAACGGGCATGAGGCACCGAACCGCTGAACGTGTAGCAAAACAGACAGGCTGTTTAATCATTGCCATTTCTGAACGTAGGAACGTCATTACCTTATACCAAGGGAATCGACGTTATACGCTCAAAGATATTGGCTTTATTTTAACGAAGGCCAACCAAGCCATACAAACACTTGAGAAATATAAAACCATTTTAGATCACGCCATTTCTGCGTTAAGCGCCCTAGAATTTGAAGAACTTGTGACCTTTGGTGATGTATTATCCGTGCTGCATCGTTACGAGATGGTGCTCAGAATCAAAAATGAAATCAATATGTATATCAAAGAGCTCGGAACAGAAGGCCATTTGATCCGTCTGCAAGTCAATGAACTGATTACAGATATGGAGCAGGAAGCGGCTTTATTTATTAAAGATTACGTGAAAGAAAAGATTAAAGATCCATATGTTCTGCTTAAACAGCTTCAAGATATGTCGAGCTTTGAGCTTTTAGATGATTCCATTCTGTACAAGTTACTTGGCTATCCAGCTTCTACAAATATTGACGAATATGTGTACACAAGGGGCTACAGATTGCTTCACAAAATCCCTAGACTGCCAATGCCAATCGTCGAAAACGTGGTTGAAGCGTTCGGTGTGCTCGATCGAATTATGGAAGCGGATGTACAAGAATTGGATGAAGTAGAAGGAATTGGAGAAGTAAGAGCGAAAAAGATAAAAAAAGGATTAAAAAGGTTACAAGAAAAACATTATATCGACCGCCAGCTATAAGAAGAGAAATTTTTCTGAAATACGATTAAAAATGGATGAATATGGGTATATTAATGATGCTTTTGTTTTCTGTTGAACATGATAGGAAACTTAAACATATATCAATGTCAGGTGAGGGTGGATTGACAGATGAAAAATAAAGGAGGTGAAGGTATGTTAAAAAGAATCGTTCAGGCGTTTTTTATCATTTTAGGTGCAGTTGTGGGGATTTTTATCATTCCAGAAATATTTCTGCTGTTAAATGTAAAGGACATACCTTTCATAACAAATGCTTACTCTTCAGCACTTATAGGAGCTGCTGTGTTCTTTATCATCGGCAAATGGTGCACAGGCTATGTGGTTAATTGGGTGAAATGGATCGAGGATTCTCTATTAAAGGCGCCTCTTCCTGATCTTATATCTGGAAGTTTCGGTTTAGTATTTGGACTTATTCTAGCATATCTTATTGTAAACGTGATCCCGCTAAACAATATCCCATATCATATTTTTGGTACCATTATTCCGATTTTCCTGGCTTTCTTTTTAGGATATCTTGGGTTTCAGGTAGGATTTAAGAAGAAGGATGAAATGATGGGGCTGTTCTCCCGATCTGCAAAGGTCACAAAGAAAAAAGGGGCAGCTGATGATGAACCTGAAATAGAAGATAAAAAGCTGAAAATTTTAGACACAAGTGTTATCATTGATGGAAGAATCGCAGATATTTGTCAAACTGGATTCTTAGAAGGTGTCATGGTCATTCCTCAATTTGTACTGGAGGAATTACAGCATATTGCAGATTCTTCTGATGTATTAAAGAGAAATAGAGGCCGAAGAGGTCTTGATATTTTAAATCGTATTCAAAAAGAATTGGATATCAAAGTTGAAATTTACGAAGGTGACTTTGAAGACATTCAAGAGGTTGATAGCAAGCTTGTGAAGCTCGCTAAATTAACTTCAGGTGTTGTTGTGACAAATGATTTTAATTTAAATAAAGTATGCGAACTTCAAAAAGTAGCAGTGTTAAACATCAATGATCTAGCCAATGCGGTGAAACCGGTTGTGCTGCCTGGGGAAGAAATGAAGGTACAGGTCATTAAAGATGGGAAAGAGCATAACCAAGGTGTTGCTTACTTAGATGACGGTACGATGATTGTGGTCGAAGAAGGGCGCAATTACATTGGAAAAGACATCGATGTGCTCGTCACAAGTGTGCTGCAGACTGCTGCTGGAAGAATGATTTTTGCGAAGCCAAAACTTCTGGAGAAGGCGCTCTAAAGGGAGAACGAACATGTATTATGAAGTAGTTATTCCGGCTGCGGGGCAGGGGAAACGAATGAAGGCCGGCCGCAATAAGCTTTTTATTGAGCTGAAAAGAATGCCGGTTATCATTCATACACTAAAGGTATTTGACGCTCATTCACCATGCAAACGGATGATCCTAGCGATCAATGAAGAGGAGCGTCAAGACTTTGAAAGGCTACTCAAGGTACACGCTTTTCAAACGCCTGTTTCACTTGTCACCGGCGGTGAAGAACGTCAGCAAAGTGTATATGAGGGATTGAAGGCTGTGAAAGATGCGGACATCGTGCTTGTTCATGATGGGGCAAGGCCTTTTATTAAGCATACACATATTGACTTGCTCGTTAAAGCAGCGATTGAAAAAGGCTCCGCAGTTGTAGCGGTACCAGTGAAAGACACAATCAAACGCGTTCAAGAAGGCAAAGTGGAACAAACCATTGAACGTCAGAGCTTGTGGGCAGTCCAGACCCCACAAGCTTTTCGTCATTCTATTTTAAAAGAGGCGCATGAATATGCGGAAAAAGCAGGCTTCCTTGGAACAGATGACGCCAGCCTTGTGGAACAATTACACAGTGAGAACGTGTATATTGTCCAAGGAGACTACACCAATATTAAACTGACGACACCGGATGATTTATTGGTTGCCAAGGCAATTATGGATGCGGAAAGAGGGTACTAGATCATGTTGAGAATAGGACAAGGCTTTGATGTACATCAATTAACAGAGGACAGACCTTTGATTATCGGCGGTGTCACCATCCCTTATGAAAAGGGACTGCTTGGGCATTCAGACGCTGACGTATTGCTTCACACAGTGGCAGATGCCTGTTTAGGTGCGATTGCTGAAGGAGATATCGGAAGACATTTCCCAGATACGGATCCTGAGTTTAAAGATGCGGATTCTTTTAAATTACTGCAGCATGTGTGGGCACTAGTGAAGGAAAAAGGATACACACTTGTGAATATTGATTGCACCATTATGGCGCAAAAGCCGAAAATGGCTCCTTACATTCAACCAATGTGTGAGAAGATCGCGGAAGCACTTGAAGCGGATGTCACTCAGGTGAATGTTAAAGCAACAACGACAGAGAAACTCGGATTTACAGGAAGAGGCGAAGGAATTGCCTCTCAGGCAACAGTGCTTCTTCAGAAAAAGTAAAATCCATTTTGATGAGAATGGATTTTGATGATAAAATACGTTTATAAAAAATTGGTGTCAGACAACATGATGCAGATGAAAGGAAGTTAAACTCATGGGAAATGAAGTGCGTGTTCGTTATGCACCGAGTCCAACTGGTCATTTACATATTGGGAATGCTAGAACGGCTCTTTTCAACTATTTGTTCGCCCGCAGCCAAGGCGGCAAATTTATTATTCGAATCGAAGATACGGATCAAAAGCGTAATGTAGAGGGCGGAGAAGAAAGTCAGCTTCGCCACCTGCAATGGCTCGGTATTGATTGGGATGAGAGCATTGATAAAGATGGCGGCTACGGTCCTTACAGACAATCAGAACGTAATGATATTTACAAAAAATATTATGACGAGCTGCTAGAGAAAGATTTGGCATATAAGTGCTATTGTACGGCTGAAGAACTAGAGGAAGAGCGAGAAGCACAAATTGCCCGCAGTGAAATGCCTCGATATTCTGGTAAATGTAGTCATTTATCAAAGGAAGAAGAGGACAAGCTGATTGCTGAAGGAAGAGAGCCAAGCATCCGCTTCCGAGTACCAAAAGGAGAAATTATCAAATTTGACGACATGGTCAAAGGTGATATTTCATTTGAAACAGACGGCATCGGTGACTTTGTTATTGTGAAAAAAGATGGCACGCCAACTTATAATTTCGCTGTAGCAGTGGATGATCATTTGATGAAAATGACTCACATTCTTCGCGGAGAAGATCACATTTCGAATACGCCTAAACAAATCATGATCTTCAATGCATTTGGCTGGGACGTCCCACTATTCGGACATATGACGCTAATTGTGAACGAAAACCGTAAAAAATTAAGTAAACGTGATGAATCCATTATTCAATTCATCGAGCAATATAAAAACTTGGGCTATTTACCAGAAGCCTTGTTCAACTTCATTGCTCTACTTGGATGGTCTCCAGTCGGCGAAGAAGAACTATTTACAAAAGAGCAATTCATCGACATTTTCGATGTAAACCGACTTTCTAAGTCACCAGCTCTATTCGATATGCATAAACTAAAATGGGTGAATAACCAATACGTGAAGGCACTTGATCTTGATCAGGTTGTTGCGTTAACACTTCCGCATCTTCAAAAGGCAGGCAAGGTAAGCGAGCAGCTGTCAGACGAAGAAAACACGTGGGTACGCAAGCTTATTTCTCTGTATCACGAACAATTAAGCTATGGAGCAGAAATTGTTGAGTTGACAGAGTTGTTCTTTAAGGAGCAAATTGAGTATAATCAAGAGGCGAAGGAAGTTTTAGCAGAGGAGCAAGTACCAGAAGTTATGTCATCGTTCGCTGGTCAGCTTGAACGACTTGAGTCTTTCACTCCAGATGAAATCAAGGCTGCTATTAAAGCGGTACAAAAAGAAACAGGGCATAAAGGCAAGAAACTATTCATGCCAATTCGTGTGGCTGTCACAGGACAAACGCATGGCCCGGAACTTCCGCAAAGTATTGAACTACTAGGTAAAGAAACGGTACTAAACCGCATTAAGCAAATATAAGGAAATCGTTGCGAGGGAGAAGTACAATGTTTTCGTCCATCACAGAAAGAGTCTTCACCGGCTGAAAGAGACTTATGGGCAGACGTTGGAAATGCACCCTCAAGACCCTTGAGGAACACAAGTACGTTAGTATGCAAGGGCGGTACCCTCCGTTATGGGATTAAGTTGAGAAGGCTGCAAAATAGGGGCATTCTAAACAGAGTGGAACCGCGTTTTCAAAACGTCTCTGTCATATGGCAGAGGCGTTTTTTATTTGTCCAAAAAAGAGAGCAAGTCCTAAGAGAGATTGATGGGGAAGAACGGGGGGAGCATGTGTTTTTCAAAATGCTGAAAGAAGATATTGATACTGTGTTTGATCAAGATCCTGCTGCTAGAAGCTATATTGAAGTAGTGCTAACCTATTCAGGGCTTCATGCGATTTGGGCACATCGTATCGCGCACGCATTTTATAAGCGGAAGCTATTTTTTCTTGCGCGGATCATTTCTCAGGTCAGCCGATTTTTTACAGGGGTGGAGATTCACCCTGCGGCAACCATTGGAAGGCGCTTCTTCATTGACCACGGCATGGGAGTGGTGATTGGGGAAACATGTGAAATTGGAGACAACGTCACTGTTTTCCAAGGCGTGACATTAGGGGGAACAGGGAAAGAAAAGGGAAAGCGGCACCCAACCATTTTAGACGATGCCCTTATTGCGACAGGTGCAAAGGTGCTTGGTTCCATCACAGTTGGAAAAGGGGCCAAGATTGGTGCAGGGTCGGTCGTGTTAAAGAATGTACCCGACCATTCCACCGTTGTTGGTATACCCGGGCGAGTCGTCGTTCAAAATGGAAAGAAAATCAATCGTGATCTCAATCATCAAGATTTGCCAGATCCAATTTCCGATCGTTTCAAAGAATTGGAACGAGAAATGGAAAAGCTAAAAGGTGAGCTGGCTTCATTGAGCAGAAAGGAAGAACAATCATGACAATCAATATTTATAATACATTGACACGTAAGAAGGAAGAATTCATCCCGCTTGAACCAGGAAAGGTCAAGATGTATGTGTGTGGACCTACCGTTTATAACTACATTCATATCGGGAATGCAAGACCTGCTATTGTTTATGACACTGTACGTAAGTATTTAGAATACAGCGGCTATGATGTGAATTTTGTCTCAAACTTTACAGATGTGGATGATAAACTTATCAAAGCAGCCAATGAACTCGGAGAAGATGTTCCGACGATTGCTGACCGCTTTATCCAAGCCTACTTTGAAGACGTCAGTGCACTAGGCTGCAAAAAAGCAGACCTTCACCCGCGAGTGACGGAAAATATGGATGATATCATTGCGTTTATTGCGACATTGATTGAAAAAGGCTACGCCTATGAAGCAGATGGTGACGTGTATTACAGTACACGCTCATTTGAAGGCTACGGAAAGCTTTCTCACCAGTCGATTGATGAGCTGAAGACAGGTGCTCGTATTCGTGTAGGTGAGAAGAAACGAGATGCACTAGATTTTGCTCTATGGAAGGCTGCAAAGGATCAAGAGATCTCATGGGATAGCCCGTGGGGAGAAGGACGCCCGGGTTGGCACATCGAGTGCTCAGCCATGGTCAAAAAATATTTAGGTGATACGATTGATATTCATGCCGGCGGACAGGATTTAACATTCCCTCACCATGAGAATGAAATTGCTCAATCTGAGGCTTTGACAGGGAAACCTTTTGCGAAGTATTGGATGCATAACGGGTATATTAATATTGAGAATGAGAAAATGTCAAAATCACTTGGCAATTTTGTACTCGTACATGACATTGTAAAAGAACAAGATCCTGATGTACTTCGCTTCTTTATGTTGTCGGTTCACTATCGTCATCCAATTAACTACTCCATGGATTTACTAGAGAGTACAAAGAGTGCGTTTAACAGGCTCAAAACGTCGTATGCTAATTTACATCATCGCCTTGAGAGCAGCACGAATATTACTGAAGACAATGCTGAATGGCTAGCGAAGATTGATGAGCAGCGTGCGACATTTATTTCTGAAATGAATGATGACTTCAATACGGCAAATGCGATCTCTGTTTTATTCGAACTAGCGAAACAGTCGAATTATTATATGGAAAATGATCATACTTCGGAGGAAGTGATCAATGCGTTTATTGGCTTATTCCAAGAAATCACGTCTGTTCTTGGCTTCTCATTAGCAGAAAAGCATACGCTTGACGAAGAAGTAGAAGCGTTAATTGAAAAACGCAATGAGGCTAGAAGAAATCGTGACTTTGCGCTGTCTGATCAAATTCGTGACCAGTTAAAGAGCATGAATATTGTATTAGAGGACACTCCTCAAGGTACTCGTTGGAAAAGAGGAGAATAGGTCATGCTGAATTTTGAAAAGGTGAAAGACGGTAAGCAGTTGAACGGACTTGCACTTGCTTATATGGGTGATGCCATTTTTGAAGTCTATGTAAGGCATCACCTCCTCCAAACGGGGGCGACAAAACCAAACGAACTGCACAAGCGAGCTAGTAAGATTGTGTCAGCTAAATCTCAGGCGGCTATTTTGTTTACGCTTCAGCAGCAAGGCTTTTTCACTGAAGCAGAAGAAGCGGTGCTGAAAAGAGGAAGAAATGCGAAATCAGGCACAGTGCCTAAAAACACAGACGTTCAAACGTATCGTTATAGTACGGCGATTGAAGCGCTCATGGGTTATTTATTTATTGAAAAGCAGGACGAACGCTTAGAAGAGCTGATTAGTCAGGCGATTGAAATCGGAACGTCAGGGAGGAAGACAAATGAGTCAGCAACATGATTATGTGATTGGGAAAAATGCAGTGATTGAGACACTGAAGTCAGATCGGGAGTTATACAAGCTCTGGATGGCAGAAAACACTGTAAAAGGACAAGCCCAGCAGGTCATTGAACTCGCTAAAAAGCAAAATATCACCATTCAGTATGTTCCGAGGAAAAAGCTTGATCAAATGGTAACAGGTCAGCACCAGGGAATCGTTGCACAAGTAGCGGCATATGAATATGCAGAGTTGGACGATCTGTATCAAATCGCCGAAAAGCGGAATGAACATCCATTTTTTCTTATTTTAGATGAAATTGAAGACCCGCATAATTTAGGATCCATTATGCGTACGGCAGATGCTGTAGGTGCACATGGGATTGTCATTCCGAAAAGGAGAGCGGTCGGCCTAACGACAACCGTTGCCAAAGCTTCCACTGGGGCAATTGAACATATTCCTGTTGCCAAAGTGACCAATCTTTCAAGAGCTCTTGATGAGATGAAAGAAAGAGGAATCTGGGTCGCGGGAACAGATGCGTCTGCTAAACAGGATTACAGACAATTTGATGGCACAATGCCGCTTGCTCTTGTGATCGGCAGTGAAGGAAAAGGGATTGGTCGATTGATCAAGGAAAAGTGTGATTTTCTAATTAAGCTGCCTATGGCCGGGAAGGTTACGTCGTTAAACGCATCAGTTGCCGCTGGTCTATTGATGTATGAAGTGTATCGAAAACGTTATCCGTTAGGAGAATAGAGATGGATATCCTCTTAGTCGATGGATACAACATGATAGGTGCATGGCCTAGGCTGCAGCACTTAAAGGAAAACAGCTTTGAAGAAGCCAGAGACGTACTGATTCAAAATTTAGCAGAATATCAAGCATACACAGGGTATCGAGTCATTGTCGTATTCGATGCCCATATGGTCAAAGGAATTGAAAAAAAGCGGATCAACCACCGAGTAGAGGTCATCTTTACAAGAGAAAATGAAACAGCTGATGAGCGGATTGAAAAGCTGGCGCAGGATTTGAATAATATTCGGACACAAATTCATGTGGCGACCTCAGACTTCACAGAACAGTGGGCAATTTTTGGACAGGGAGCTCTTCGGAAGTCGGCTCGGGAGCTTTTAAGAGAGATTGAAGTGATAGAACGAAAGATTGAGACGAGAGTCAAAAAGATTACTTCTGATAAACCAGTATCTAAGATTGAATTGTCAGAAGATGTATTGAAAACGTTTGAAAAATGGCGGCGGGGAAATCTGGATTAGCTTGACGATATTTCAACCAATAATGTATAATATTTCTATCTAGGTGCGGTCGGGGGGATCGAAGTGAATCTAAACAACAGCAAGGGTAAGTCCATCAGAGAGCAATTTTGCCAGTTGGAAGATGAACAAGTCATTGAAAGGGTTCATGTCGGAGATAGTGATGCGCTAGATTATTTAATAACGAAATACCGCAATTTTGTACGTGCGAAAGCAAGATCTTATTTCTTGATTGGAGCGGATCGCGAGGACATTGTCCAAGAGGGGATGATCGGACTTTATAAGTCTATCCGCGATTTCAGAGAGGACAAGCTTACTTCATTTAAGGCTTTTGCAGAATTATGTATTACCCGCCAAATTATCACCGCAATCAAAACAGCTACTCGCCAAAAACACATCCCGTTAAATTCCTATGTATCATTAGACAAGCCAATATATGACGAAGAATCGGACAGAACATTGTTGGACGTCATTTCCGGTGCTAAAGCGCTTAACCCAGAAGATTTAATCATTAGCAAAGAAGAATTTGATGATATCGAAATGAAAATGGGTGAACTACTAAGCGAGCTGGAAAGAAAGGTGCTTGTGCTTTATCTTGATGGCAGATCCTATCAAGAGATTTCTGAAGATTTAAACCGTCATGTGAAATCAATTGATAACGCACTCCAAAGAGTAAAGAGAAAATTAGAGAAATATTTAGAGCTTCGCGAGATTAGTCTGTAATCAAACCTATATTGACAGCTTTTTCGACACTGTGATAAGGTACTAAGGAAATGATGTCGAGAAAATAGGTGTAAATATGAGGAAAAAGATTACTCTAGCCTGTAAAGACTGCGGAAGCCGTAATTATACGACAATGAAAAGTGTTGCTTCAGCAGCTGAAAGATTAGAAGTTAAGAAATATTGCAAGACTTGTAATTCACATAAAACACATTTAGAAACGAAGTAAGATTTGCGTTCTTTAATCTGTGGAGGTCTTTTACATGCGTATTATCAGTTTCTTAAAAAGTGTCGGGAAAGAAATGAAAAAGGTCAGCTGGCCAAAGAAAAACGAAATGGTCCGCTACACGATCACTGTTATTTTAACAGTCGTATTCTTTGCAATCTTTTTCTCTTTTCTTGATATAGGAATCTCACAATTAATCGAATTAATTCATTAATACTTGAATAATGGTCTGCTGAACGTGCTATAATAGATCATAATATGACTTGCCAAAAAACCCGTTTTACGGGTTTTTTCAATTGCTTGAAAATATTTACCGGTACTCGAGATTCGTCAAATAGACATTACGAAATGTGGGGAGGGAAGGACTGAATAGTCCTGAACGAAAATGGAAAAGAATTGGTATGTTGTGCATACGTACTCTGGCTATGAAAACAAAGTAAAAGCAAACTTAGAAAAGCGTGTTGAATCAATGGGCATGCAGGATAAAATCTTCCGTGTCGTCGTACCAGAAGAAGAAGAAACGGATATTAAAAATGGTAAGAAAAAAGTCGTCAAAAAGAAAGTATTCCCTGGCTATGTCCTAGTGGAAATCGTGATGACTGACGACTCTTGGTATGTTGTTCGTAATACACCAGGTGTGACAGGGTTCGTTGGATCAGCTGGATCAGGCTCAAAGCCGACTGCGCTGCTGCCAGGCGAAGCCGAAACCATTCTGAAGAGAATGGGTCTTGAAGAACGCAAAACAGAAATTGACTTTGAATTGAAAGAAACAGTCAAGGTCATCGACGGACCATTTGCTAACTTCACTGGCTCTATAGAAGAGATTGATTACGATAAAAGCAAAGTCAAAGTATTCGTTAATATGTTTGGTAGAGAAACACCTGTGGAACTTGAGTTCACGCAGATCGATAAATTGTAATTCAAAAGAGCTTGAAATGAGTGTATAGAAGTGGTAATATAGCAAAGGTACGTCTTGAGTTCGCTCAAGATCGCTAGCTAGTTATTTCGTCATTCATATAAAGAATGAAGTTGTTGAGTGGGAGGGGGATTCCCCTATTACCACATCACGGACTTTAAGGAGGTGTGTCTCGTGGCTAAAAAAGTAGTAAAAGTTGTTAAATTGCAAATTCCTGCTGGAAAAGCTAACCCAGCTCCACCAGTTGGACCTGCACTAGGTCAAGCCGGTGTTAATATCATGGGATTCTGTAAGGAGTTTAACGCTCGTACAGCTGACCAAGCTGGTCTTATCATTCCTGTTGAAATTTCGGTTTTTGAAGACCGTTCATTTACATTTATTACTAAAACTCCACCTGCTGCAGTTTTACTTAAAAAAGCAGCTGGTATTGAGTCTGGTTCTGGTGAACCTAACCGTAATAAAGTGGCAACTGTTAAGCGTGATAAAGTACGCGAAATCGCGGAAACAAAAATGCCTGACTTAAACGCTGCTAGCGTTGAATCAGCTATGCGTATGGTTGAAGGTACTGCACGCAGTATGGGTATTGTCATCGAAGATTAATTTTTTGTCTTGTTGGGTTGCGAGTTTGGTTTTGACAAGTTCGCAACCCTTATTCGTGGGAGGTTATTCCGCTAAAACCACATAAGGAGGATTTTTATAATGGCTAAAAAAGGTAAAAAGTATGTAGAAGCTGCTAAGCTGATCGAACGTACTAAAGCGTATGATGTAGCTGAAGCTGTTTCTCTTACAAAAAAAGCAAATACAGCGAAATTTGATGCGACTGTAGAAGTTGCTTTTCGTTTGGGTGTAGACCCTCGTAAAAACGATCAACAAATCCGCGGTGCAGTTGTACTTCCTAACGGAACTGGTAAAACTCAACGCGTTCTTGTGTTCGCTAAAGGCGAAAAAGCGAAAGAAGCAGAAGCTGCTGGAGCAGACTATGTTGGAGATTCTGATTACATCACTAAAATCCAACAAGGCTGGTTCGAATTCGATGTAATCGTTGCGACACCTGACATGATGGGTGAAGTTGGTAAGATCGGTCGTGTACTTGGACCAAAAGGTCTTATGCCAAACCCTAAAACAGGAACTGTTACATTCGAAGTAGAAAAAGCAATCAATGAAATCAAAGCTGGTAAAGTAGAATACCGCGTTGATAAAGCTGGTAACATCCACGCGCCAATCGGAAAGGTTTCTTTCGAGGACGAAAAGCTTGTTGAGAACTTTGCAACAATCTATGACACAATCCTTAAAGCAAAACCTGCAGCGGCTAAAGGTGTATACGTGAAAAACGTTTCTGTTACATCTACTATGGGCCCTGGCGTGAAAGTGGATCCATCTTCTTTCTCTGCAAAATAAATCTTGACTTATCACAATCATTTTGATAATATCAAAATGTTGTAAAATAGAATATGTCCATTTATACCGTAGACAGCAGGGGCCTTATGGCTTAATTAACCCGCCGAGGTGTATATGTCACAGTCTTACGTTAACGTATGCTTGTATATACAGCCTCCATGTCTTAATGGAGGCTTTTTATATGGAGAACCGTTCGTTAGGAACGTGATGGCCTGATCGGTATAAGTGTTACACAAAGAATGTACAGGAGGTGTAACCATGAGCAATGCAATCGATACTAAAAAAGTTGTCGTTGATGAAATTACTTCTAAATTTAAAGACAGTATGTCTACTGTAATTGTAGATTACCGTGGTCTTTCAGTTTCTGAAGTGACTGAACTTCGTAAACAACTTCGTGAAGCTGGCGTAGAATTCAAAGTTTACAAAAATACTTTGACTCGCCGTGCAGTTGAACAAGTTGAACTAACGGGTTTAAACGATTTCTTAACAGGTCCAAACGCTATCGCATTCAGTAACGAAGATGTTATCGCACCTGCGAAAATCATCAACGAATTTGCGAAAAGCCACGAAGCTTTAGAAATCAAAGCTGGCGTTATCGAAGGAAACGTAGCGACTGTAGAAGAAGTGAAGGCTCTTGCGGAACTTCCGTCTCGCGAAGGCTTACTTTCTATGTTGCTTAGCGTTCTTCAAGCTCCAGTTCGTAACCTTGCTCTTGCTACTAAAGCAGTTGCAGAACAAAAAGAAGAACAAGGCGCTTAATGCGTACTTCACGTAAAAAAACTTAAAATGGAGGAATTACAAATGGCTTTAAATATCGAAGAAATTATTGCTTCAGTTAAAGAAGCAACTGTACTTGAATTAAACGACTTAGTAAAAGCAATCGAAGAAGAATTTGGCGTAACTGCTGCTGCTCCTGTAGCTGTAGCTGCTGCTGCTGGTGGCGCTGCTGAAGAGAAAACTGATTTTGATCTAGTACTTGCTGGTGCTGGAGACCAAAAAATCAAAGTTATCAAAGTGGTTCGTGAAATCACTGGTCTTGGCTTGAAAGAAGCTAAAGAACTTGTTGACAACACTCCAAAACCACTTAAAGAAGGTATTGCTAAAGAAGAAGCTGAAGAACTTAAAGCTAAGCTTGAAGAAGTTGGCGCTTCTGTAGAAGTTAAGTAATCTTCGCCTAATCTTTTGGGAAAGCTCGCTTTTACTGGCGGGCTTTTTCTTTTCTAATCTCCTGAAACGATTGAATCCAGAGGAGGTCCATTCACCATGAGTGACCACTATTATACGGAAAAGCCATCAGTGAAAAGCAATAAACAGACATGGGACTTCACCTTGAGAAACCGTACCTTTACTTTTACAAGTGACAGTGGAGTGTTTTCTAAGAAAGAAGTCGACTTTGGTTCAAGGCTTTTAATTGAAGCTTTTGAAGAACCTGACTTGGATGGCGATGTCTTGGATGTCGGTTGCGGTTATGGACCGATCGGCTTATCGTTAGCAAACGAAATGACGGGCCGCACCATTCATATGATTGATGTGAACGAAAGAGCAGTCGAACTTTCAAAGGAAAACGCTAAACATAATCGCATTGATAATATCCGCATCTATCAAAGTGATTTGTTCTCGAATGTTCATTCATCAGCTGCTTTTGCCTCTATACTGACCAATCCCCCGATACGGGCAGGGAAGAAAGTTGTACATGCGATCTTTGAAAAAAGTGCTGATCATTTATTGCCGGAAGGTGAGTTGTGGGTGGTTATTCAGAAAAAGCAAGGTGGACCATCTGCGATTGAGAAATTAGAGCAGCTTTTTGGAGAAGTCGAGGTAGTATTGAAAAAAAAGGGCTACTATATTATCAAAGCTAAAAAAGTTTGACGCAGTTTCCTAGCTGTGTTAACATTATAAAATGCCAATGTGTATATTTTGCTTGATAGGCTTAAAAAACAACTATTTTGTATAAATTATGCATACTTGGGAAAACTAATAAAATCGGTATTTGTTTTTGGATGTGGTTTTCTTATTTTAGAAACCCTTTTTTCTTTTGTCTTGTAAAAGTATTTCTTTACTGACATTTGAAAGGCTGAAATACTTTTTACACATATAATACGCATGATTTGAGGGGTGAATCAGTTGACAGGTCAACTAGTTCAGTATGGACGACACCGCCAGCGCAGAAGCTACGCACGCATAAGCGAAGTGTTAGAATTACCAAATCTCATTGAAATTCAAACCTCTTCTTATCAGTGGTTTCTTGATGAGGGTCTTAGAGAGATGTTTCAAGATATATCCCCAATTGAGGATTTTACTGGTAACCTTTCTCTTGAATTCATTGATTACAGCCTAGGGGATCCTAAGTATCCTGTAGCAGAATCAAAAGAACGTGATGTAACTTACTCTGCTCCACTAAGAGTAAAAGTTCGTTTAATTAACAAAGAAACTGGAGAAGTAAAAGACCAAGACGTGTTCATGGGTGATTTCCCAATCATGACTGACACAGGTACTTTTATCATTAACGGTGCGGAACGTGTAATCGTTTCTCAGTTAGTACGTTCTCCAAGTGTATATTTCAGTGGTAAAGTAGACAAAAACGGTAAAAAAGGTTTTACTGCGACTGTCATTCCAAACCGTGGCGCATGGTTAGAATACGAAACTGATGCGAAGGATGTAGTCTATGTACGCATCGATCGCACACGTAAGTTGCCGGTTACGGTTCTTTTGCGTGCTCTCGGCTTCAGCTCTGATCAAGAGATTCTTGACCTCATTGGCGAGAATGAATACTTACGCAACACGCTGGAAAAAGACAATACAGAGAATGCTGATAAAGCACTTCTCGAAATCTACGAGCGCCTCCGTCCTGGAGAGCCGCCAACTGTGGAAAATGCGAAAAGCCTGCTAGACTCTCGCTTCTTCGATCCGAAGAGATATGACCTAGCAAATGTTGGGCGCTACAAGATTAATAAGAAGCTTCATATTAAAAATAGACTGTTCAATCAAAAATTGGCTGAAACGTTAGTAGATCCTGAAACAGGTGAAATTCTAGCAGAAAAAGGTCAAATTTTAGACAGAAGAGTTCTTGATAAAGTTCTTCCATACTTAGAAAACGGCATCGGATTTAGAAAGCTTTATCCAAATGGTGGCGTAGTAGAAGATGAAGTAGAACTTCAATCTATTAAGATTTATGCACCGTCTGATCAAGAAGGCGAGCAAGTGATCAACGTGATCGGAAATGCATATGTAGAGGAAGCTGTGAAAAACATCACGCCTTCTGACATCATCGCATCGATCAGTTACTTCTTCAACCTTCTTCATGGTGTAGGTGACACAGATGATATCGACCACCTAGGTAACCGTCGTCTGCGTTCTGTAGGTGAACTTCTGCAAAACCAATTCCGTATTGGTTTAAGCAGAATGGAGCGTGTTGTTCGTGAAAGAATGTCGATCCAAGACACAAACACGATCACACCTCAGCAGCTGATCAACATCCGTCCTGTGATCGCTTCTATCAAAGAGTTCTTTGGTAGCTCTCAGCTTTCTCAGTTCATGGATCAAACAAACCCGCTTGCTGAATTGACGCACAAACGTCGTCTGTCAGCGCTTGGACCGGGTGGTTTGACACGTGAGCGTGCAGGAATGGAAGTTCGTGACGTGCACTACTCTCACTATGGCCGTATGTGTCCGATTGAAACACCAGAGGGTCCAAACATTGGTTTGATCAACTCTCTATCTTCATTTGCAAAAGTAAATCGTTTCGGATTTATTGAAACACCTTACCGTCGGGTTGATCCTGAAACAGGTAAAGTAACACCGAGAATCGATTACTTAACTGCGGATGAAGAGGATAACTACGTAGTAGCACAAGCAAACGCTATATTAGGTGAAGATGGTTCGTTTATCGATGATAATATCATTGCTCGTTTCAGAGGGGAAAACACCGTTGTTCCTCGAAACCGCGTTGACTACATGGATGTTTCGCCAAAGCAGGTTGTTTCTGCAGCGACAGCATGTATCCCGTTCTTAGAAAACGATGACTCTAACCGTGCTCTAATGGGAGCGAACATGCAACGTCAGGCTGTGCCTTTGATGCAGCCGGAATCACCGATTGTTGGTACAGGTATGGAGTATGTATCAGGTAAAGACTCTGGTGCTGCTGTGATCTGTCGCTATCCAGGTGTTGTAGAACGTGTTGAAGCAAAAAATATTTGGGTTCGCCGTTATGAAGACGTTGACGGACAACAAGTCAAAGGAAACCTAGACAAATACAGCTTGCTGAAATTTGTCCGCTCTAACCAAGGGACTTGCTACAACCAGCGTCCAATCGTAAGTGTTGGGGATGAAGTCGTAAAAGGAGAAATCCTTGCAGACGGTCCTTCAATGGAAAAAGGTGAATTGGCTCTAGGACGTAACGTCATGGTCGGCTTCATGACTTGGGACGGTTATAACTACGAGGATGCGATCATCATGAGTGAGCGCCTTGTAAAAGATGACGTCTACACATCTATTCATATTGAAGAATATGAATCAGAAGCTCGTGATACAAAGCTTGGACCGGAAGAAATCACTCGTGATATTCCAAACGTTGGGGAAGATGCTTTACGCAACCTTGACGAGCGCGGAATCATCCGTATTGGTGCAGAAGTAAAAGACGGAGACCTTCTTGTAGGAAAAGTAACGCCTAAAGGTGTAACTGAACTAACAGCTGAAGAACGTCTATTGCATGCAATTTTCGGTGAAAAGGCTCGTGAAGTACGTGATACGTCTCTACGTGTACCACACGGCGGCGGTGGAATCATCCACGATGTCAAAGTCTTTAACCGTGAAGATGGAGATGAACTTCCTCCAGGTGTAAACCAATTAGTCCGTGTATACATCGTTCAGAAGCGTAAAATTTCTGAAGGTGACAAAATGGCCGGACGACATGGTAACAAAGGGGTTATCTCTAAAATCCTTCCAGAAGAAGATATGCCGTATCTTCCAGACGGAACACCGATTGATATCATGTTAAACCCTCTAGGGGTACCATCTCGTATGAACATCGGTCAGGTACTTGAGCTTCATATGGGTATGGCTGCACGTTACCTTGGCATCCACATTGCGTCACCAGTATTCGATGGTGCGCGCGAGGAAGATGTTTGGGAAACGCTTGAAGAAGCAGGTATGTCCCGTGATGCGAAAACAGTCCTTTATGATGGTCGAACTGGTGAACCATTCGACAACCGTGTATCTGTCGGAATCATGTACATGATCAAACTGGCTCACATGGTTGACGATAAACTTCACGCACGTTCAACTGGACCATACTCACTTGTTACGCAGCAGCCACTTGGCGGTAAAGCACAGTTTGGTGGTCAGCGTTTCGGAGAGATGGAGGTATGGGCACTTGAAGCATACGGTGCAGCATACACACTTCAAGAGATCTTAACAGTTAAATCGGATGACGTTGTGGGACGTGTGAAAACATACGAAGCCATCGTCAAAGGGGATAACGTACCTGAACCAGGTGTCCCTGAATCATTCAAAGTGTTAATCAAAGAACTTCAAAGTTTAGGTATGGATGTTAAAATCCTATCTGGCGATGAAGAAGAGATAGAAATGAGAGATTTAGAAGACGATGAGGAAACGAAGAAAGCAGACGGATTAGCGTTATCTAATGACGAAGATGCTGCAGACCTCGCACCTGTCGATCTTGAACGTGACGCAGTCACAAAAGAATAGCAGAAACGATTAGAGCAAGTGACTAGGGTATAACCCGAAGATTAAAAGGGAGGTAGGCCCCTTGCTAGATGTGAACAATTTTGAGTATATGAACATCGGTCTCGCATCACCTGATAAAATCCGTTCTTGGTCTTTTGGTGAAGTGAAAAAGCCTGAAACGATTAACTATCGTACACTGAAACCTGAAAAAGATGGTCTCTTTTGTGAACGTATCTTCGGACCGCAAAAAGACTGGGAATGTCATTGTGGAAAGTATAAACGCGTTCGTTATAAGGGTGTTGTATGTGACCGTTGTGGTGTAGAAGTAACACGGGCAAAAGTCCGTCGTGAGAGAATGGGGCATATCGAACTGGCTGCCCCAGTTTCCCACATTTGGTATTTCAAAGGTATCCCAAGCCGTATGGGTCTTGTTCTTGATATGTCACCACGTGCGTTAGAAGAAGTGATTTACTTCGCTTCTTACGTCGTGACAGATCCGGGCAACACTCCGCTTGAGAAGAAGCAACTTCTTTCTGAGAAGGAATTCCGTGCTTATTTAGATAAATACGGTAATACATTCCAAGCAGCTATGGGTGCAGAAGCAATCAACAAACTTCTTCAAGATATCGATCTTGTCAAAGAAGTAGATACACTGAAAGAAGAGCTGAAAACTGCTCAAGGGCAGCGTCGTACACGTGCGATTAAACGCCTTGAAGTGTTAGAAGCCTTCCGTAACTCAGGAAACAAACCATCTTGGATGATTCTTGATGTACTTCCGGTTATTCCACCAGAATTACGTCCAATGGTTCAGCTTGATGGTGGGCGTTTTGCTACTTCTGACTTAAACGACCTTTATCGTCGTGTCATCAACCGTAACAATCGTCTGAAACGTTTATTAGATCTTGGCGCGCCAAGCATCATCGTTCAGAACGAGAAGCGTATGCTTCAAGAAGCTGTCGATGCCTTGATTGATAATGGACGTAGAGGTAGACCTGTAACAGGACCAGGAAATAGACCATTGAAATCTCTTTCTCACATGTTGAAAGGGAAACAAGGACGTTTCCGTCAAAACTTGCTTGGTAAACGTGTTGACTATTCTGGACGTTCCGTAATCGTTGTAGGACCACATTTGAAAATGTATCAATGTGGACTTCCGAAAGAAATGGCTCTTGAGTTATTCAAACCATTCGTGATGAAGGAGCTTGTTGAAAAAGGATTAGCTCACAATATCAAGAGTGCGAAGCGTAAAATTGAGCGCGTGCAACCGGAAGTATGGGATGTCTTAGAATCCGTCATTCGTGAGCATCCAGTTTTACTAAACCGTGCACCAACTCTTCACAGACTTGGTATTCAAGCGTTTGAACCTACACTTGTGGAAGGACGCGCAATTCGTCTGCATCCACTTGTATGTACAGCCTACAACGCTGACTTTGACGGTGACCAAATGGCGGTTCACGTACCATTATCTGCTGAAGCTCAAGCTGAAGCTCGTATCTTAATGCTTGCTGCTCAAAACATTTTGAACCCGAAAGATGGAAAACCTGTTGTTACGCCATCTCAGGATATGGTGCTTGGTAACTACTACCTTACACTTGAGCGTAAAGATGCTATCGGAGAAGGTATGGTCTTCAAAGATACTGACGAAGCCCTTTTAGCTTATCAAAATGGTTATGTACATCTTCATACACGCGTAGCTGTTGCAGCTAGCTCGTTGAAGAATGTGACATTCACTGATGAACAGCGTTCTAAATTGTTGATTACAACAGTTGGAAAACTGATCTTTAACGAAATCTTACCGGAATCATTCCCTTACATGAATGAGCCGACAAAGAGCAATATCGAAGAAAAAACGCCTGATCGTTTCTTCCTTGAAAAAGGTGAGGATGTGAAAGCTGCAATCGAGAAACAAGAAATCAATGCGCCGTTCAAAAAAGGTATTTTAGGTAAAATCATTGCGGAAATCTTTAAGAGATTCCATATCACTGAGACATCTAAAATGCTTGACCGCATGAAGAATCTTGGTTTCAGATACTCTACTAAAGCCGGTATTACGGTTGGTGTGTCTGATATCGTCGTATTAGATGATAAGCAGCAAATTCTTGAAGAAGCACAAGCAAAAGTAGATAACGTTATGAAGCAATTCAGACGTGGTTTGATTACAGAAGAAGAGCGTTATGAGAGAGTCATTTCAATCTGGAGTTCTTCTAAAGATGTCATCCAGGGTAAACTGATGAAGTCCCTCGATGAAGTCAACCCAATCTACATGATGAGTGACTCTGGAGCGCGTGGTAACGCATCTAACTTCACTCAGCTGGCTGGTATGCGTGGTCTGATGGCCAACCCGGCTGGACGTATCATCGAACTTCCGATTAAATCTAGTTTCCGTGAAGGTTTAACAGTATTGGAATACTTTATTTCCACTCACGGAGCGCGTAAAGGTCTTGCCGATACAGCTCTTAAAACAGCTGATTCAGGTTACCTCACGCGTCGTCTCGTTGACGTTGCGCAGGATGTTATCATCCGCGAAACAGATTGCGGTACAGACCGCGGGATTTTGGCGAAGTCCATTAAAGAAGGAAATGAAATCATTGAGAAACTTGAAGAGCGTCTTATCGGACGTTTTGCAAGAAAACCAATTGTTCATCCTGAAACGGGCGAAGTCATTGTTGGCGAAAACGAACTAATTGATGAAGATAAAGCACTTGAAGTAGTTGAAGCGGGAATCGAGGAAGTATGGATCCGTTCAGCATTTACATGTAACACGCCGCATGGTGTATGTAAACGATGCTACGGCCGTAACCTTGCAACTGGTACTGACGTTGAAGTCGGTGAAGCAGTTGGAATTATCGCTGCACAATCTATCGGTGAACCAGGAACACAGCTTACAATGCGTACGTTCCACACAGGTGGGGTAGCAGGAGACGATATCACACAAGGTTTACCTCGTATCCAAGAGCTATTTGAAGCGCGTAATCCGAAAGGGCAAGCGACCATCTCTGAAATCGATGGTGTCGTTGCTGAAATTAACGATGTTCGTGACAAGCAACAGGAAATTGTGGTTCAAGGCGAAGTTGAAACTCGTTCTTACACAGCTCCTTACAATGCACGTCTGAAAGTTGTTGAAGGTGACAAAGTCACTCGTGGTCAAGTACTGACAGAAGGTTCAATCGATCCGAAAGAACTTCTTAAAGTGACTGACATGACAGCTGTTCAAGAATATCTGCTTCATGAAGTACAAAAAGTATACCGCATGCAAGGGGTAGAAATCGGAGATAAGCACGTTGAGGTAATGGTTCGCCAAATGCTTCGTAAAGTGCGTGTCGCTGACGCAGGGGATACAGATGTATTACCAGGCACACTTCTTGATGTACACCAATTCACTGAAGCGAACAAAAAAGTACTATTCGAAGGCAAGCGTCCTGCGACAGGCCGCCCAGTTCTTCTCGGTATTACAAAAGCGTCGCTTGAAACAGACTCATTCTTGTCTGCAGCATCCTTCCAAGAAACGACTCGTGTCCTAACAGATGCGGCGATCAAAGGAAAACGTGATGAACTGCTTGGCTTGAAAGAGAATGTTATCATTGGTAAACTTGTTCCTGCTGGAACAGGCATGCCAAACTACCGTAAAGTTAAGCCGGTTTCGCAAGTGCAACCGTCTGACGATATGGTGCCTGTAGAGTAATCTTTCTCGTGAGATTCCTATAAAATCATCAAAAAATGGTGAAGGATGTCAAGATAATCTGTTTTACGATATTGACATCCTTCTGCCATGATGATAATATAACCAAGGTGCTCAAAATAAAACCTGTTACTTTGGAGGATATTCGATGTCTTATGATAAAGTATCACAGGCTCAATCCATTATTATTGGTACGAAGCAAACAGTAAAAGCTCTGAAACGAGATTCAGTAAAGGAAATCGTCGTAGCGAAAGATGCTGATCCTGCTTTAACAGCTAGTGTAACAAAACTAGCGCAAGAGAAGGGTGTAGACATTTTAGTGGTAGATTCCATGAAAAAGCTCGGCAAAGCCTGCGGAATTGAGGTTGGGGCAGCAGCTGTTGCCATTATGTTATAGCGTACTTGATTTGTTTTTGCATGTGTAAATGCAAAAGCATTGTTTTTTGCCTTTTGATGAACCACCTGGGTATGTGGGTTATAAAAAAAGTAATGAAGGGAGGAATAACAACATGCCTACAATTAATCAGCTAATACGCAAAGGACGCGTGAGTAAAGTTGAAAACTCAAAGTCTCCTGCACTTAACAAAGGATACAACAGTTTCAAAAAAGAGCACACTAACGTAACATCTCCACAGAAGCGCGGGGTTTGTACTCGTGTCGGTACAATGACACCGAAAAAACCAAACTCAGCACTACGTAAATATGCTCGTGTACGTTTGTCTAACCTGATTGAGGTAACAGCTTACATTCCTGGTATCGGACATAACCTACAAGAGCACAGTGTAGTACTTATCCGTGGCGGACGTGTAAAAGACTTACCGGGTGTACGTTACCACATCGTTCGTGGTGCGCTTGATACTGCCGGAGTTGACGGTCGTATGCAAGGACGTTCTAAATACGGAACAAAACGCCCTAAACAAAGCAAGTAATACAAACAAACATAAGGGTTTTTAGAAGTTGAGATCAGATCAGTGGAGCCAGGCAACTGACAATGAAACTGAGATGAAAGACAGCTAGAAATCCTTTTAAAAGAGAAGGGAGGCTATTCAGATGCCACGTAAAGGTCCTGTAGCAAAAAGAGACGTTTTGCCAGATCCAATTTACAATTCTAAACTTGTATCTCGTTTGATCAACAAAATGATGATCGACGGTAAAAGAGGAAAGTCACAAACAATTCTCTACAAGTCATTTGATATCATCAAAGAACGTACTGGTAATGAAGCGATGGAGGTTTTCGAACAAGCCTTGAAAAACATCATGCCAGTTCTTGAAGTTAAAGCACGTCGTGTAGGTGGAGCTAACTACCAAGTTCCTGTAGAAGTTCGCCCAGACCGTCGTACTACTTTAGGTCTTCGCTGGTTAGTAAACTACGCTCGTCTTCGTGGAGAAAAAACGATGGAAGAGCGTCTTGCTAACGAAATTCTTGACGCAGCTAACAACACTGGTGCTGCTGTTAAGAAACGTGAAGATACACACAAAATGGCAGAAGCGAACAAAGCATTCGCTCACTACCGCTGGTAGGATTTATACCAAACTAAAAAAACTATTTCCTAATAAGGAAGGAGAAATTACCCAATGGCAAGAGAGTTCTCCTTAGACAAAACTCGTAATATTGGTATCATGGCTCACATCGATGCCGGTAAAACGACAACGACTGAGCGTATCTTGTACTACACTGGTCGTATCCATAAAATTGGTGAAACTCACGAAGGAGCTTCCCAAATGGACTGGATGGAGCAGGAGCAAGAACGTGGTATTACAATCACTTCTGCTGCTACTACAGCACAATGGAAAGGTTACCGTGTAAACATCATCGATACACCAGGACACGTAGACTTCACTGTTGAAGTTGAACGTTCTTTACGTGTACTTGATGGTGCGGTTGCTGTTCTTGATGCACAATCAGGTGTAGAGCCACAAACTGAAACAGTTTGGCGTCAAGCAACAACTTACGGAGTACCTCGTATCGTATTCGTTAACAAAATGGATAAAACCGGTGCGGACTTCCTTTACTCTGTAAGCACATTAAGAGACCGTCTTCAAGCGAACGCTCATGCAATTCAATTGCCGATCGGCGCTGAAGATCAATTCGAAGGAATCATCGACCTTGTAGATAACGTAGCTTATTTCTATGAAGATGACCTTGGAACTCGCTCTGATGCAAAAGAAATCCCTGCTGAGTATAAAGACAAAGCTGCAGAGCTTCGCAACAGCCTAATTGAAGCTGTCGCTGAGCTTGATGAAGAGCTTATGGAAAAATACCTTGAGGGTGAAGAAATTACAATTCCTGAATTGAAAGCTGCAATCCGTAAAGGAACGTTGAATGTTGAATTCTACCCTGTTCTTGTTGGATCTGCTTTCAAAAACAAAGGTGTTCAGCTTGTACTTGACGCTGTGCTTGACTACCTTCCTGCACCAACTGATGTTGCTGCAATCAAAGGTACCTTGCCAGATACGAATGAAGAGGTTGTACGTGAGTCTACTGATGACGCACCATTCGCAGCTCTTGCATTTAAAGTTATGACTGACCCTTATGTTGGGAAACTAACTTTCTTCCGCGTATACTCTGGAACACTTGATTCTGGATCTTACGTGAAGAACTCTTCTAAGAACAAGCGTGAACGTGTTGGACGTATCCTTCAAATGCACGCAAACAGCCGTGAAGAAATCTCTACTGTTTACGCAGGGGATATCGCAGCAGCTGTAGGTCTTAAAGATACATCAACTGGTGACACTCTTTGTGACGAGAAAAGCCTTGTTATCCTTGAGTCTATGGAATTCCCAGAGCCAGTTATCGATGTAGCAATCGAGCCTAAATCTAAGGCTGACCAAGATAAAATGGGTATCGCTTTAGCTAAACTAGCTGAAGAGGATCCAACATTCCGTACACAAACAAACACTGAAACTGGTCAAACGATCATCTCTGGTATGGGTGAACTTCACCTTGATATCATTGTTGACCGTATGAAGCGTGAGTTCAAGGTTGAAGCTAACGTAGGAGCACCTCAAGTTGCGTACCGTGAAACATTCCGTTCTGGTGCAAAAGTTGAAGGTAAATTCGTACGTCAGTCTGGTGGACGCGGTCAGTTCGGACACGTTTGGATCGAATTCGAACCAAACGAAGAGGGCGCAGGCTTCGAATTCCAAAATGCTATCGTCGGTGGTGTTGTTCCACGTGAATACATCCCAGCAATTCAAGCAGGTCTTGAAGACTCACTTGAAAATGGTGTATTAGCTGGTTTCCCACTAATCGACATCAAAGCAAAATTATTTGATGGATCTTACCACGATGTTGACTCAAACGAAATGGCGTTTAAAATTGCTGCTTCTATGGCATTGAAAAATGCTGTCAGCAAATGTAACCCAGTTCTACTTGAGCCAATGATGAAAGTGGAAGTCGTTATCCCTGAAGAATACATGGGTGACATCATGGGTGATATCACATCTCGTCGTGGACGTGTAGAAGGTATGGAAGCTCGCGGTAACGCTCAAGTTGTTCGCGCTATGGTTCCACTTTCTGAAATGTTCGGATATGCTACTGCACTCCGTTCTAACACACAAGGACGCGGTACTTTCACTATGCACATGGATCACTACGAAGAAGTGCCTAAGAGCATTAGTGAAGAAATCATCAAAAAAAATAAAGGTGAATAATTGATTTTGCCTTTAAACTAAAGTATAACTACTATTGAAGATCAGAAAGTGAGAGGTAACTCTTCACTTTCTATCACTCTATACCAAATACAATGAACCTTTAAGGAGGATTTTTAGAATGGCTAAAGAAAAATTCGACCGTTCCAAATCGCATGCTAACATTGGTACAATTGGACACGTTGACCATGGTAAAACAACTCTAACTGCTGCTATCTCAACAGTTCTTACTAAGAAATCTGGTAAAGGTACAGCTATGGCTTATGACCAAATCGATGGTGCTCCAGAAGAGCGCGAGCGTGGAATCACAATCTCAACTGCACACGTTGAGTATGAAACTGAAACTCGTCACTATGCACACGTAGACTGCCCAGGACACGCTGACTATGTTAAAAACATGATCACTGGTGCTGCTCAAATGGACGGCGCGATCTTAGTAGTATCTGCTGCTGATGGTCCAATGCCACAAACACGTGAGCACATCCTACTTTCTCGTAACGTAGGTGTACCTTACATCGTAGTATTCCTTAACAAATGTGACATGGTTGACGATGAAGAGTTACTTGAACTTGTTGAAATGGAAGTTCGTGACCTTCTTTCTGACTATGACTTCCCTGGTGATGATGTACCAGTTATCAAAGGTTCTGCTCTTAAAGCTCTTGAAGGAGATGCTGATTACGAAGCAAAAATCTTTGAACTTATGGATGCGGTTGATGAGTACATCCCAACTCCAGAGCGTGACACTGAAAAGCCATTCATGATGCCAGTTGAGGACGTATTCTCAATCACTGGTCGTGGAACAGTTGCTACTGGTCGTGTTGAGCGTGGACAAGTTAAAGTCGGTGACGAAGTTGAAATCATCGGTCTTCAAGAAGAAAACGGTAAAACAACTGTTACAGGTGTTGAAATGTTCCGTAAGCTTCTTGACTATGCTGAAGCTGGTGACAACATTGGTGCACTACTTCGTGGTGTATCTCGTGAAGATATCCAACGTGGTCAAGTACTTGCTAAACCAGGTACAATCACTCCACATAGCCGTTTCAAAGCTGAAGTTTATGTACTATCTAAAGATGAGGGTGGACGTCATACTCCATTCTTCGCTAACTACCGTCCGCAGTTCTACTTCCGTACAACTGACGTAACTGGTATCGTACATCTTCCAGAAGGTACTGAAATGGTAATGCCTGGCGATAACACTGAGATGGAAGTTGAACTTATCTCTACTATCGCTATCGAAGAAGGAACTCGTTTCTCTATCCGTGAGGGTGGACGTACTGTAGGTTCTGGCGTCGTTTCAACTATCATTAAGTAATAAACATATCAAAGAGACTCCTTGCAAAAGGGTCTCTTTTTTTGCTTTTCCAGATCAGAACGGCTACTATAAGCTATAGAATCTAATTGGAACCGAGAGGATCACTGGAATGGCAAAGACTTATTTGAAAAAATGGTTAATCGGCGGGGTTGACCAGTGGATTATGATGAAAGAAGATCACACAAGTGAAACGAAGCCTGTTCTTTTATTTTTACATGGTGGGCCCGGTTCTGCTCAAATCAGTTACATCGAGTCCTTTCATGAGGCGCTTGATCAAGATTTCACAGTGGTTCATTGGGACCAGCGAGGTGCGGGACTTTCATATCAAAAGAATCTTCCCGATACATCGATGACTATTCAGCAGTTTATTGAAGATACGATTGAACTGACAGAGAAGGTTCTTTCATATCTAGGTCAATCAAAATTGTATATCGCAGGATACTCGTGGGGATCATTAATCGGTATACAAGCAGTACATAAACGTCCAGATTTATATCATGCTTACTATGGGATTAGTCAGGTGGTAGATGTATTAAAAGAAGATATTGTGTCGTACAAGCTGCTCCTGGAGAAATCCCACCGGAATCAACTATTATCATGGTGTTTCCGATTATTGACGCCTCCTCCATGGAAACGAACATCGTCTCATGCTTTGTTCTCTCTATATAAAGAGTTCGCGAGCGTAGGTCTCACACATAGGTGGAAACCGCTATTGAAAATGTTAAGAGGCTTACTTTTTAGTAAACACTATCAGCTGAATGACAAGTGGAAGTTCCTCAAAGGACAGAAATTTAGCCAAGACAAGCTATGGGATGAACTCATGAATGAGAGCATTGAATACCGAGTTTCTACTATATTAATACCGTGTTACTTTATTAGTGGCGAATATGACATGATTACACCATCTGCTGTATCAAAACCATATGTTGATCAATTAACAGCACCGATTAAAGAGTGGTTCACCTTTAAAGAATCTGCGCATTCCCCGCATCTAGAAGAACCAGAAGAATTTATCCGTACCATAAAAAAGACTGCTGTACATCATCTTCAGGGAAAGCTTGATTTATAGGCTGAACCCCTGTATAATATGAAAAGTGTGCAAATCATAAATTTATCCGATTTATTATTGCAACACGCAGGCCAATTTGGTACAATAGTGCATGTTGGTCTTTGACTGCGATGAAGTGAGAGGTTGCTGACACACCCGGCCGCTTTGCCATGGCAAGGTGATCAGGTTTTTCTCACGGAGAACTGTCTAACGTAAGTAGGCGAAAAGGAGGGAAAATAATGGCAAAACAAAAAATTCGTATTCGTTTAAAAGCATATGATCATAGAATTCTTGATCAATCTGCTGAGAAGATTGTTGAAACGGCTAAGCGTTCTGGTGCTAGTGTATCTGGTCCAATCCCGCTTCCAACTGAAAAATCAGTTTACACAATCCTTCGTGCGGTGCATAAGTACAAAGATTCTCGTGAGCAATTCGAGATGCGTACTCACAAACGTCTAATCGACATCGTGAATCCAACTCCGCAAACAGTTGATGCACTTATGCGTTTAGACTTACCATCTGGTGTAGATATCGAAATCAAACTTTAATTCAAATAGAAAACACATATTATAGGAGGTGTGACGAATGACCAAAGGAATCTTAGGTAGAAAAATTGGTATGACGCAAGTATTCGCAGAAAACGGTGATCTTATCCCTGTAACTGTTGTTGAGGCTGCTGCTAACGTTGTTCTTCAAAAGAAGACTGCTGATACGGATGGCTATGAAGCAATCCAAATCGGTTTTGACGACAAACGTGAAAAGCTTTCTAACAAACCAGAGAAAGGCCACGTTGCTAAAGCGGAAACTGCTCCTAAGCGCTTCGTAAAAGAATTACGCGGTGTGGAGTTAGGTGCGTATGAAGTTGGTCAGGAAGTCAAAGTTGATATTTTCGCAAATGGAGATATCGTAGATGTAACAGGAACATCAAAAGGTAAAGGATTCCAAGGGGCTATCAAGCGCCACGGACAATCACGCGGACCAATGACTCACGGTTCACGTTACCACCGTCGTCCTGGTTCAATGGGACCTGTTGATCCAAACCGTGTATTTAAAGGTAAACTTCTTCCAGGTCGTATGGGCGGAGAGCAAATCACTGTCCAAAACCTTGAGATCGTTAAAGTTGATGCAGAACGCAATCTTCTATTGATCAAAGGAAACGTACCAGGAGCTAAAAAATCTCTAGTAACTGTAAAGAGTGCAGTTAAATCTAAATAACTCTCTTAGGAAAGGAGGAAACAAGTCATGCCAAAAGTAGCATTATTTAACCAAAACGGTTCTACTAACGGTGAAATCGAATTAAACGCTTCTGTGTTTGGAATTGAGCCAAACGAAAGCGTAGTATTCGATGCTATTCTTATGCAAAGAGCTTCCTTACGTCAAGGAACTCACAAAGTAAAAACTCGTTCTGAAGTACGTGGCGGAGGTCGTAAGCCTTGGAGACAGAAGGGTACAGGTCGTGCTCGTCAAGGTTCTATCCGTTCACCACAATGGCGCGGAGGCGGTATCGTATTCGGTCCAACACCACGCAGCTATTCTTATAAATTACCTAAAAAAGTTCGCCGCTTGGCTATCAAGTCAGTATTGTCTTCTAAAGTAATCGACAACAACATCATCGTTCTTGAAGATCTGACTCTTGATGCAGTGAAAACGAAAGAATTCGCAGGCATCCTTAAAGGATTATCTGTCGAGAAGAAAGCGTTGATCGTCACTGCGGATGCAAACGAAACAGTTGCTTTATCTGCTCGTAACATCCCTGGAGTAACAGTTGTTGAAGCTAACGGTATCAACGTTCTTGACGTTGTCAACCACGACAAACTTCTGATCACTAAAGCAGCGGTTGAAAAAGTAGAGGAGGGACTTGCATAATGAAAGATCCTCGTGATGTTCTAAAGCGCCCTATCATTACTGAACGTTCTGCTGATCTAATGACAGAGAAGAAGTACACGTTCGAAGTTGATGTCAGAGCTAACAAAACAGAAGTGAAAGACGCTGTTGAAGAAATCTTTGGAGTGAAAGTTGAGAAAGTCAACGTTCAAAACTACAAAGGCAAATCTAAACGCGTTGGACGCTACACTGGTATGACTAGCCGTCGCAGAAAAGCGATCGTGAAATTAACTGCTGACAGCAAAGAAATCGAAATTTTTGAAGCGTAAATCTTAAAAAGAAGGAGGGAAATTCAAAATGGCGATTAAAAAGTATAAACCAACCAGTAATGGTCGTCGTGGCATGACTACTTCAGATTTTGCTGAAATCACGACTGACAAACCAGAAAAATCGTTGCTTGCACCGCTTCACAAAAAAGGCGGACGTAACAACCAAGGTAGATTGACTGTTCGTCATCAAGGTGGCGGTCACAAACGTCAATACCGTATCATCGACTTTAAGCGTGATAAAGACGGTATACCTGGACGCGTTGCTACAATCGAGTATGATCCAAACCGTTCAGCGAACATCGCTCTTGTAAACTATGCAGATGGTGAGAAACGTTACATTCTTGCTCCGAAAGGAATCCAAGTTGGTACTGAAGTTACTTCTGGACCAGAAGCTGACATCAAACCAGGTAATGCTCTTCCACTTATCAACATCCCAGTTGGTACAGTTGTGCATAACATTGAATTAAAACCAGGTAAAGGTGGACAATTAGTTCGTTCTGCTGGTACTTCTGCTCAAGTTCTTGGTAAAGAAGGTAAATACGTTCTTGTACGTTTGAACTCAGGAGAAGTTCGCATGATTCTTTCTGCTTGCCGTGCGACTATCGGTCAAGTTGGAAACGAGCAACACGAATTAATTAACATCGGTAAAGCTGGACGTTCTCGCTGGAAAGGCGTACGCCCAACAGTTCGTGGTTCTGTAATGAACCCTAACGATCACCCACACGGCGGTGGTGAAGGACGCGCTCCAATCGGACGTAAATCACCAATGTCTCCATGGGGTAAACCGACTCTTGGATTCAAGACTCGTAAGAAAACCAACAAGTCTGATAAATTCATTGTACGTCGTCGTAAAAACAAGTAACGGGGTTGTCTACGGTTCATTTAGGACCGTAGTTCAATCACGAAGGGAGGTTCCACAATGGCTCGCAGCTTAAAAAAAGGACCATTTGTTGATGATCATTTGATGGCTAAAGTCGAGAAATTGAATGAAACTGACAAAAAGCAAGTCGTAAAAACTTGGTCTCGTCGTTCTACAATTTTCCCACAATTCATCGGTCACACAATCGCTGTCTATGACGGACGCAAACATGTACCTGTTTTCATTTCTGAAGATATGGTAGGTCACAAATTGGGCGAATTCGCACCAAGCCGTACTTACAAAGGTCATGCTAGTGACGATAAAAAAACAAGACGCTAATGAGAGGAGGCTTTTAAATGCAAGCTAAAGCTGTCGCAAGAACAGTCCGTATTGCTCCTCGTAAAGCACGTCTAGTAATGGACCTGATCCGAGGTAAGCAAGTAGGAGAAGCAGTTTCTATCTTAAACCTTACACCTAAGGCTGCTTCACCAATTATTGAAAAAGTATTAAAATCTGCTATCGCAAACGCTGAGCACAACTACGAGTTGGACGCTAACAGCCTAGTGATTACTCAAGCATTTGTTGACGAAGGTCCAACACTTAAGAGATTCCGTCCACGTGCTATGGGTCGTGCGAGCGCAATTAATAAACGTACTAGCCACATTACAATCGTTGTATCAGAAAAGAAGGAGGGATAATCCGTGGGTCAAAAGGTAAATCCAGTAGGTCTTCGTATTGGCGTCATTCGTGATTGGGAATCTAAATGGTTCGCAGGAAAAGATTACGCTGACTTCTTACATGAAGACTTGAAAATCCGTGAATTCATCAGCAAGCGTTTGTCTGACGCGTCTGTTTCTAAAGTAGAAATCGAACGTGCTGCAAACCGCGTAAATATCACAATCCACACGGCTAAACCAGGTATGGTAATTGGTAAAGGCGGATCTGAAGTTGAAGCACTTCGTAAAGCTCTTAACAGCCTAACTGGCAAACGTGTACACATTAACATTCTTGAAATCAAGAGAGCAGATCTTGATGCTCAGCTAGTTGCTGAAAACATCGCTCGTCAACTTGAAAATCGTATTTCATTCCGTCGTGCACAAAAACAAACAATCCAACGCACAATGCGTGCTGGAGCACAAGGAATCAAAACAATGGTTTCTGGTCGTCTTGGCGGTGCAGATATTGCTCGTTCTGAATATTACAGTGAAGGTACTGTTCCGTTGCACACACTTCGTGCTGACATCGACTATGCTACTGCTGAAGCTGATACTACTTATGGTAAGCTTGGCGTAAAAGTATGGATCTATCGTGGAGAAGTCCTTCCAACTAAGAAGAATACTGCGGAAGGAGGAAAATAATATGTTATTGCCAAAACGCGTGAAGTATCGCAGAGAACATCGTGGAAAAATGCGTGGTCGTGCAAAAGGCGGCACTGAAGTACATTTCGGTGAGTACGGTATCCAAGCTCTTGAAGCTTCTTGGATCACGAACCGTCAAATCGAAGCTGCTCGTATTGCTATGACTCGTTACATGAAACGTGGCGGTAAAGTTTGGATTAAAATTTTCCCTTCTAAGCCATACACAGCAAAACCTCTAGAAGTCCGCATGGGTTCCGGTAAAGGTGCTCCAGAAGGATGGGTAGCTGTAGTAAAACCGGGCAAAGTTTTATTTGAAATTTCTGGTGTGTCTGAAGAAGTTGCTCGTGAAGCTCTTCGTCTTGCATCTCACAAATTGCCAATTAAAACGAAGTTCGTAAAACGTGAAGAAATTGGTGGTGAATCAAATGAAAGCTAATGAAATTCGTGACCTTACCACTGCTGAAATTGAACAAAAAGTAAAGTCTCTTAAAGAAGAACTTTTCAATCTTCGTTTCCAATTAGCGACTGGGCAGCTTGAAAACACTGCTCGCATTCGTGAAGTGCGCAAATCAATCGCACGCATGAAAACTGTGATTCGTCAAAGAGAAATCGCTGCTAATAAATAATAATTAGAGGGGAGGCCCCGCAAACATGAGCGAACGTAACCAACGTAAAGTGTATCAAGGTCGTGTTGTTTCTGACAAAATGGATAAAACCATCACTGTTGTGGTTGAAACATACAAAAAGCATTCACTTTATGGCAAACGTGTAAGATACTCTAAAAAGTTCAAAGCACATGATGAAAACAACCAAGCTAAAATCGGAGACATCGTAAAGGTCATGGAAACTCGTCCTTTATCTGCGACTAAACGCTTTCGTCTAGTTGAAGTTGTCGAAGAAGCCGTTATTATCTAATAAAGTTCGGATTTCTTTTTCCGAAAGGAGGTAACATTAATGATTCAACAGGAGACTCGTTTAAAAGTAGCTGACAACTCTGGCGCACGCGAAGTACTAACGATTAAAGTTCTTGGTGGCTCTGGACGTAAGACGGCTAACATCGGTGATGTCATTGTTTGTACGGTTAAACAAGCAACACCAGGAGGCGTTGTCAAAAAAGGTGAAGTTGTGAAAGCAGTTATCGTTCGTACGAAGAGCGGAGCTCGCAGAAACGATGGATCTTACATCAGTTTCGATGAAAATGCATGTGTCATCATCCGTGACGACAAGAGCCCACGTGGAACTCGTATCTTCGGACCAGTAGCACGTGAACTTCGTGAAAACAACTATATGAAAATTGTTTCTCTAGCACCAGAAGTACTTTAATGAATACAATCCGCGACTCAAGGAGGTGCGATTAAATGCATGTTAAAAAGGGCGATAAAGTAGTGGTTATCTCTGGTAAAGATAAAGGTAAACAAGGTGTCATCCTTGCTGCTTTCCCTAAAAAGGAACGTGTTTTAGTAGAAGGTATCAACCTTGTGAAAAAACACTCTAAACCAACCCAAGCTAACCCTCAAGGCGGAATTTCTGAACAAGAAGCGCCGATCCACGTATCAAACGTAATGCCGCTTGATCCTAAAACGGGTGAAGTGACACGTGTTGGATATAAAGTTGAGGATGGAAAGAAAGTCCGTGTAGCGAAAAAATCTGGGCAAGTTCTAGATAAATAGTAAATAAGGAAGGGAGGTCTTTCTCATGAACCGCCTTAAAGAAAAGTTTGTAAAAGAAATTACACCTGCATTAGTTTCTAAGTTTGAATACACTTCAGTAATGCAAGTGCCAAAAATCGAAAAAATCGTGATCAACATGGGTGTTGGTGACGCAGTTCAAAACGCTAAAGCAATCGATACTGCTGTTGAAGAATTAACGTTTATCGCTGGTCAAAAACCTGTCGTTACTCGTGCGAAGAAGTCTATTGCTGGATTCCGTCTACGTGAAGGAATGCCAATCGGTGCGAAAGTAACACTTCGCGGAGAGCGCATGTATGATTTCCTTGATAAACTTATTTCTGTATCTTTACCACGTGTACGTGACTTCCGTGGGATTTCTAAGAAATCTTTCGACGGACGTGGAAACTACACGCTTGGTATTAAAGAACAGTTAATCTTCCCAGAAATTGATTACGATAAAGTAACAAAAGTCCGCGGTATGGATATCGTTATCGTTACTACTGCCAATACGGACGAAGAAGCACGTGAGTTATTAACTCAAGTAGGTATGCCGTTCCAGAAATAATCAATGAAAGGGAGGCGAAATCGTGGCTAAAAAGTCTATGATTGCGAAGCAACAACGCAAACAAAAGTTTAAAGTTCAAGAGTATACGCGCTGCGAACGTTGTGGTCGTCCACATTCAGTTATTCGTAAGTTTAAACTTTGCCGTATTTGTTTCCGCGAACTTGCATATAAAGGACAAATTCCTGGCGTTAAAAAAGCCAGCTGGTAATCCCCATAAATGGGAAGGAGGTTATTAAATAATGGTTATGACAGATCCGATTGCAGATTTGCTGACTCGTATTCGCAATGCGAACATGGTACGTCATGAGAAGCTAGAAGTACCGGCTTCAAAAATCAAAAGAGAAATTGCTGAAATCTTAAAGCGTGAAGGTTTTATCCGTGACGTTGAATACGTCGAAGACAGCAAACAAGGAATTATCCGTATGTTCCTTAAATACGGCCAAAACAACGAGCGTGTTATCACTGGTCTTAAAAGAATCAGTAAGCCTGGTTTACGCGTATATGCGAAATCAAATGAAGTACCACGTGTACTTAACGGACTTGGAATCGCAATTATTTCTACATCACAAGGTGTTTTATCGGACAAAGAAGCCCGTGCTAAACAAGCTGGTGGAGAAGTACTTGCTTACGTATGGTAAAAAAAGTTTAAGATGAATGGAGGTGCTTGGTATGTCTCGTATAGGTAAAAAACTAATCGAGATCCCTTCAGGAGTTACTGTGACAAACAACGATAACACAGTAACAGTAAAGGGACCAAAAGGTGAACTAACTCGTACATTTCACCCTGATATGGAAATTAAAATTGAGGACAGCGTCTTAACTGTTAGCCGTCCGTCTGAACATAAAGAACACCGTGCATTACATGGTACAACACGTAGCTTGATTGCAAACATGGTTGAAGGTGTATCTAAAGGTTTCGAAAGAGGTTTAGAACTTATCGGTGTCGGTTACCGTGCAGCTAAATCTGGAAACAAACTTGTTCTTAACGTTGGATACTCTCACCCAGTTGAAATCGTTCCTGAGGCTGGAGTTGAAGTAGAAGTTCCATCTCAAACGAAAATAGTCATTAAAGGTATCGATAAAGAGCGTGTAGGAGCTCTTGCTTCTAACATCCGCGCTGTCCGTTCTCCAGAGCCTTACAAAGGTAAAGGAATTCGTTACGAAGGTGAATTCGTTCGCCGTAAAGAAGGAAAAACTGGTAAGTAAGATCGCTTAAAGTGAAGAAAGGAGTGACTCGGATGATTACGAAAACTAGCAAAAACGCTACTCGTCTTAAAAGACATGCTCGTGTTCGTGCGAAACTTTCAGGTACTGCTGAAAGACCTCGCCTTAACGTTTTCCGTTCTAACAAGAATATCTACGCTCAAGTAATTGATGATGTTAACGGTGTAACACTTGTAAGTGCTTCTACTCTTGATAAAGACTTAAAGATCGAGAATAGTTCTGACACTGCAGCTGCTACTAAAATTGGCGAACTTGTTGCAAAACGTGCTGTTGAAAAAGGAATCTCTAACGTGGTATTTGACCGCGGAGGATACCTATATCATGGACGTGTAAAAGCTCTAGCTGAAGCTGCTCGTGAGGCTGGACTTAAATTTTAATAAAAGAAGGAGGGACACATCCGAATGAGTCGTATTGACCCAAGCAAATTAGAGTTAGAAGAACGCTTAGTTACGGTTAACCGCGTAGCGAAAGTTGTTAAAGGTGGACGTCGTTTCCGTTTTGCAGCTTTAGTTGTTGTCGGTGACAAAAACGGTCATGTTGGATTCGGTACTGGTAAAGCACAAGAAGTACCAGAAGCGATCCGCAAAGCTGTCGAAGATGCGAAAAAGAATTTAATTGAAGTACCAATGGTTGGAACTACAATTCCACATGAAATCATCGGTCGATTCGGTGCAGGAAACGTTCTATTGAAGCCTGCTTCAGAAGGTACAGGAGTTATCGCTGGAGGCCCAGTGCGTGCGGTACTTGAGCTTGCTGGTCTAGCTGATATCCTTTCTAAATCTCTAGGTTCTAATACACCGATCAACATGATCCGCGCAACACTTCAAGGTTTAAGTGAACTTAAACGTGCTGAAGATGTAGCGAAGCTTCGTGGAAAATCTGTAGAAGACCTGTTAGGATAAGGAGGGAACAATAATGGCAAATAAATTAGAAATTACCCTCAAACGCAGTGTAATCGGTCGTCCTGAAGATCAGCGTGTCACTGTTCGTACTCTTGGTCTAAAGAAAACAAACCAAACAGTCGTACATGAAGACAATGCAGCGATCCGCGGCATGATTAACAAGGTGTCTCATTTAGTTTCTGTTAAAGAACAATAAAACATTTTTAATCGATAAGGAGGTGCCCAAATGAAACTTCATGAATTGAAGCCTTCAGAAGGTTCACGTAAAGTACGCAACCGTGTTGGTCGTGGTATTGGATCAGGTAACGGTAAAACTTCTGGTAAAGGTCATAAAGGTCAAAACGCTCGTTCTGGCGGCGGTGTACGCCCTGGTTTCGAAGGTGGTCAGATGCCTTTATTCCAACGCCTTCCAAAACGTGGTTTTACAAACATCAACCGTAAAGATTACGCGGTAATCAACTTAGACAGATTAAACAGTTTTGACGAAGGAACGGAAGTCACTCCTGAACTTCTTCTAGAGACTGGTGCATTAAGCAAGTTAAAAGCAGGAGTAAAAATTCTTGGCAACGGTAAATTAGAAAAAAAATTAACTGTAAAAGCCAATAAATTCTCTGCTTCTGCGAAAGAAGCGATTGAAGCTGCTGGCGGTACAGCCGAGGTGATCTAACTTGTTTAAGACAATCTCCAATTTTATGCGCGTGAAAGATATACGGAATAAGATTATATTTACACTTTTAATGTTAGTCGTCTTTCGTATAGGTGCTTTCATCCCTGTGCCTAATGTGAACGCCGAAGTTCTCCAGGCACAGGATCAAATGAGTGTTTTCGGAATCCTCAACACGTTTGGGGGAGGGGCACTTTTCCAATTCTCCATTCTTGCAATGGGGATTATGCCGTATATCACTGCTTCGATCATCATTCAGCTCTTGCAGATGGATGTCGTTCCGAAGTTCACTGAGTGGTCAAAGCAAGGAGAGGTTGGCCGCCGAAAATTAGCACAATTCACAAGGTATTTTACAATTGTTCTAGGATTTATCCAGGCGTTAGGAATGTCATATGGATTTAACAATATGGCAGGAGGCATGCTGATTGAAAACCCAGGTGTTTCAACGTATCTCTTAATTGCGGTCGTACTCACTGCGGGAACAGCATTTTTAATGTGGCTGGGCGAGCAGATTACTGCTCACGGTGTTGGTAACGGTATTTCGATTATTATCTTTGCCGGTATCATCGCTGGTATCCCTCAAACATTAAAACAAGTGTACGCTCAGCAATTTGTAGGTGGAGATGGACAGCTGTTCATGCAAATCCTGAAAATTGCCCTTATTGTAATTGCTATTCTTGTCATTGTTATCGGTGTTATTTACATTCAAATGGCAGTGAGAAAGATTGCGATTCAATATTCAAAAGGAACTGGCCGTGCACAAATGTCTGCTAGTCAAGCAACGCACCTTCCATTGAAAGTGAATCCAGCAGGGGTGATTCCAGTCATCTTTGCCGTTTCTTTCATTATTACTCCGCAGACGGTCGCATCGTTCTTCGGAACCAATAATGTGACAACTTGGATAACCAACAACTTTGACTATACTAAGCCAATCGGTATGACGATTTATGTAGCACTGATTGTTGCTTTCACATATTTTTATGCCTTTGTCCAAGTCAATCCTGAACAAATGGCTGAAAATCTGCAAAAGCAGGGTGGCTATATCCCGGGAGTTCGTCCAGGGAAAATGACTCAAGATAGAATTACGAGCATTTTGTACCGACTCACGTTCGTGGGCGCCATTTTCTTAGCCGTGATTTCAATACTTCCTATCTTTTTCATTCAATTCGCTGGATTACCTTCCGCTGCACAAATTGGCGGCACAAGTCTTCTCATTGTTGTAGGTGTTGCACTTGAAACAATGAAACAGCTTGAAAGCCAATTAGTGAAACGAAACTACCGTGGATTTATGAAATAAAACAGAGGGCTGGGCTCCTGCCCAACCTCTCTAAAAGTAAGGAAGGGGAAATCCGAAATGAACTTAGTCTTAATGGGGCTTCCGGGTGCTGGTAAAGGCACTCAGGCAGAACGAATTGTTGATGATTATGGGATCCCTCATATCTCAACAGGAGATATGTTCCGCGCTGCTATGAAAGAGGAGACACAACTTGGGCTCGAAGCAAAATCCTTTATCGATAAAGGGGAGCTTGTTCCTGATGAGGTCACAATCGGTATTGTTAGAGAAAGACTTGGCAAAGATGATTGTGAACAAGGTTTTCTTCTGGACGGATTTCCGCGAACAGTCGCTCAGGCTGAAGCTTTAGAAGATATTCTAAAGGACCTTGGCAGAACGATTGATTATGTCATTAATATTAAAGTCGATAAAGATGCTTTGATGGAGCGTCTGACTGGCCGAAGAATTTGCAAAAATTGCGGAGCAACATATCATTTAGTATTCAATCCACCTGCGAAAGAAAATGTTTGCGACAAGTGTGGAGGCGAGCTTTATCAACGTGCAGATGATAATGCAGAAACCGTTTCGACTAGACTTGAAGTAAACTTAAAGCAGACTGAACCTTTACTGAACTTTTATTCAGACAAAGGATATCTTGCAAACATTGATGGTGCGAAGCACATTAACGATGTATATGCAGATATCAAGGACCTGCTTGGGGGATTAAATAAATGATTATCTGTAAAACTCCACGCGAGCTTGAGATTATGAGAGAAGCTGGACGCATTGTCGCACTGACTCATGAAGAGCTGAAGAAACATATAAAACCAGGTATTTCGACAAAAGAATTGGATCAAATTGCCGAACGTTTTATTACAAAGCAGGGTGCAATCCCATCTTTTAAAGGGTATAATGGTTTTCGCGGGAGCATTTGCGTTTCGGTGAATGAAGAACTCGTTCACGGTATCCCTGGTAAACGGGTTTTACGTGATGGTGACATCATTAGTATCGATATTGGCGCAAAATTAAATGGCTATCATGGTGACTCTGCTTGGACTTATCCAGTTGGGGTAATCAGTGATGAAGACCGCAAACTACTGGAAGTCACAGAGGAATCTCTATATAAAGGCTTACAGGAAGCAAAGCCAGGCGAACGTCTGTCGAACATTTCCCATGCCATACAAACGTATGTAGAAAATGAGAATTTCTCAGTTGTTAGAGAATATGTTGGACATGGGGTCGGACAGGATCTTCATGAGGACCCTCAAATTCCTCATTATGGTCCACCCAACAAAGGCCCACGGCTAAAACCTGGAATGGTGTTGGCCATCGAACCGATGGTGAACGCAGGCAGCCGATATGTGAAAACATTGGCTGATAACTGGACGGTTGTAACGGTTGATGGGAAAAAGTGTGCTCACTTTGAGCATACGATTGCGATTACAGATACAGGTTTTGATATACTGACTAAGATTTAGGTCTTCACTGAAGCCTTTCAGGCCCAAATCGGGCAGGTTGTCTGTATAGTCCAAAGAAAGAACAAGATCAGTATACAGGCGTGTCATCGGCATGTTCGTTGGCTGCCATGTACTAATCGCAGACGGAGAAAAGCGTAAATTTCATTCTCCTAAGAAAAAATATCAATCATATAACCTTTTATGGTTGCGTATCTCCGGAAGTTCAGAACAGTATATTCAAAACAGGTCGGGTGATAGATGGACAATTGAGAATTTCTCAGTTGCACATTTGTCAGAGAGCAAGTTACTGATTTGAAGAAGGGAGAACACTTGAATGGCGAAAGACGATGTAATTGAAGTGGAAGGTACTGTAGCAGAAACTTTGCCAAATGCAATGTTCAAAGTTGAACTAGAGAATGGTCATACAGTTTTGGCTCATGTATCAGGAAAAATCCGTATGCACTTCATTCGCATTTTACCTGGAGACAAAGTTACGGTAGAATTATCTCCATATGACTTAACTCGTGGTAGAATTACGTACCGTTACAAATAAAGCAACTCCGGAAGAAGGAGGTTGGAAACACATGAAAGTGAGACCATCTGTTAAACCTATCTGTGAAAAGTGTAAAGTGATTCGCAGAAAAGGAAAAGTAATGGTGATCTGTGAAAACCCAAAACATAAACAAAAACAAGGCTAATAACAAGGAGGTGCCCAAATCATGGCTCGTATTGCTGGTGTAGATATTCCACGTGATAAACGTGTTGTCATTTCTTTAACATATGTTTTTGGAATTGGTCGTACGACTGCGCAACAAGTCCTTAAAGAAGCAGGTGTTTCTGAAGACACTCGCGTTCGCGATCTAACTGAAGACGAACTTGGTAAAATCCGTGATATCATTGACAAACTTAAAGTAGAAGGTGACCTTCGTCGTGAAGTTTCACTTAACATTAAGCGTCTAATTGAAATCGGAAGCTACCGCGGAATCCGTCATCGTAGAGGACTTCCTGTTCGTGGACAAAACACAAAAAACAACGCGCGTACTCGTAAAGGTCCGCGTCGTACTGTAGCTAACAAGAAAAAATAAGTAAAGGAGGTAGTTAAAGAATGGCTGCTGCTCGTAAATCAAATACGCGTAAACGTCGCGTGAAAAAGAATATTGAAGCTGGAATCGCTCATATCCGTTCCACTTTCAACAACACGATTGTAACGATTACTGATGTTCATGGAAACGCAATTTCTTGGTCAAGTGCTGGTGCATTAGGATTCAGAGGTTCTCGTAAATCTACTCCTTTCGCTGCACAAATGGCTGCTGAAACTGCTGCTAAAGGTTCTATCGAACATGGTCTTAAAACACTTGAAGTAACTGTTAAAGGTCCTGGTTCTGGTCGTGAAGCTGCAATTCGTGCGCTTCAAGCTGCAGGTCTTGAAGTTACTGCAATCAGAGACGTAACTCCAGTTCCTCATAACGGATGCCGTCCACCAAAACGTCGCCGCGTGTAATTTGTTTGTATAGATTTTGTGTCCCTGTCAATAATGGGTTATGATACAGTTATTTATGAGACGAATACACGACTCGTTGCCTGAGCACATACGGGACTAAACAATGAGGAATTTCGGATGGAATCTCATATGATTCTATTCGAGGTTTCGACGTTTTGAAGGAGGGTTTTATTAGATGATCGAAATTGAAAAACCAAAAATCGAAACGGTTGAAATCAGCGACGATGCCAAGTATGGCAAGTTTGTCGTAGAGCCACTTGAGCGTGGATATGGTACCACTTTAGGGAACTCCCTTCGTCGTATCCTTTTATCCTCACTTCCTGGTGCAGCTGTAACATCGATCCAGATAGATGGTGTCTTACACGAATTCTCAACGATCGAAGGCGTGGTTGAAGATGTTACAACGATTATCTTAAACATTAAAAAGCTTGCACTCAAAATCTACTCTGAAGAAGAGAAGACGCTTGAAATTGATGTACAAGATGAAGGTACTGTAACAGCTGCTGATATTACACACGACAGCGATATTGAAATCTTAAATCCAGATCTTCACATCGCAACTCTTGGCAAGAATGCGAGCTTCCGTGTTCGCTTAACTGCACAAAGAGGTCGCGGGTATAATCCTGCTGATGCAAACAAAAGAGACGATCAGCCAATCGGTGTGATTCCGATCGACTCAATCTATACACCTGTATCTCGTGTGACTTATCAAGTGGAGAACACCCGTGTTGGGCAAGTCGCAAACTATGATAAATTAACACTAGATGTATGGACTGATGGAAGCACAGGACCGAAAGAAGCGATCGCTCTAGGTTCTAAGATTTTAACTGAACACCTGAATATTTTCGTTGGGTTAACTGACGAAGCTCAGCATGCTGAAATCATGGTTGAGAAAGAAGAAGACCAAAAAGAAAAAGTGCTTGAAATGACAATTGAAGAGCTTGATCTTTCTGTTCGTTCTTACAACTGTTTGAAGCGTGCGGGTATTAACACTGTTCAAGAGCTTGCTAACAAGACAGAAGAGGATATGATGAAAGTTCGTAACCTTGGACGTAAATCTCTTGAAGAAGTGAAAGCGAAACTAGAAGAACTTGGACTGGGTCTTCGTAAAGACGATTGACTAGTTTCATTGTGAACTAGGATTTTCGTGTGTTTTTTATTCATACAGCATCTCTAATTAAGGAGGGGACATCACATGGCATACAGAAAGCTAGGACGCACTAGTGCACAACGTAAAGCAATGCTTCGTGACCTAACGACTGATTTGATCATCAACGAACGCATTGAAACAACTGAAACACGTGCGAAAGAACTTCGCTCTGTAGTTGAAAAAATGATCACTCTTGGCAAACGCGGAGATCTTCATGCTCGCCGTCAAGCTGCAGCTTACATTCGCAATGAAGTAGCTAACGCTGAAACAAACCAAGATGCACTTCAAAAATTATTCGCTGACGTTGCAACTCGCTACGAAGATCGCCAAGGTGGATACACTCGTATCATGAAGCTTGGACCTCGTCGCGGCGATGGCGCACCAATGGCTGTCATTGAATTAGTTTAATCATATAGCGTGTATCTAAGAAAGGGCGGGACAGTTCATAACTGGATCTATGCCCTTTTTTAGATACTACGGCTTTTTAGCAATAAGCAAAGAAGAGGTTGAGCTGAGAGGAGGTCCGGTAGAGTTGGGGAAGACATTAATTGACGTAAAAGACATTGTATTTCGTTATCATAAGGATGCGGACAAGCCTGCTTTAGATCAAGTGTCATTGCATGTGAATCAAAATGAATGGCTCGCCATTGTTGGTCATAACGGTTCAGGTAAATCCACACTTGCCCGTGTACTGAATGGGCTCATTTTACCGGATGCTGGAACGGTCAAGGTTGGTGAGATTGAGCTCAAAGAAGAGAGTGTCTGGGATATTCGCAAAAAGGTCGGAATGGTCTTTCAAAACCCAGATAACCAATTCGTTGGCTCAACGGTTCGTGATGATGTGGCTTTTGGTTTAGAAAATAACGGGGTTGAGCGGGAATTGATGATAGAGCGTGTAGATTGGGCTGTCAAACAGGTCAATATGCAAGAGTTTCTTGATCAAGAGCCGCACCATCTATCAGGCGGGCAGAAGCAGAGAGTCGCTATTGCTGGCGTGCTTGCCGCAAGCCCTGACATCATGATCTTGGATGAAGCAACATCGATGCTTGATCCGATTGGCCGTGAAGAAGTGTTAGAGACTGTGAGACTACTGAAGGAACAAGGAACGGTCACAGTCATCTCCATCACACATGATTTAGACGAGGCTGCTAAGGCAGACCGAGTCATTGTGATGAATGGTGGGGAAAAATTTGCCGAGGGAACTCCAGAGGAAGTATTTGAACTAGATGAACAGCTGGTTCAGATTGGACTTGATCTGCCATTCTCCTATCGGTTGAGCAAACAATTGAAGCAGCAAGGTGTGCCGCTTGCAAATGCCCATTTGACACAAGAAGGATTGGTGAAAGAGCTATGGACATTACGATCAAAGAATTAGAGCATCGTTATCAAATGAAAACGCCGTTTGAGCGTCTCGCTTTGTATGATGTCAATGCTTCCATCCAAGAGGGTAGCTATGTTGCTGTCATTGGTCATACGGGGTCAGGCAAGTCCACGTTGCTGCAGCACCTTAATGGATTGCTCAAACCAACGAAGGGGAGCATTGCGCTTGGAGAGACCGTCTTACAAGCCACTAAAAAGCAGAAGGATTTAAAGTCCCTCCGAAAAAAAGTGGGCATCGTGTTCCAGTTTCCAGAGCATCAGCTTTTTGAAGAAACGATTCTTAAGGATATCTGTTTTGGTCCGATGAATTTCGGCGTTCCTCAGGAGAAGGCAGAAGCGAAGGCGAAGGAAATGCTAAAGCTGGTTGGTCTTTCTGAATCTTTATTATCTCGATCTCCCTTTGAATTAAGCGGTGGTCAAATGAGACGTGTGGCGATTGCAGGTGTTCTAGCGATGGAACCAGAAGTGCTTGTGCTGGATGAGCCGACTGCAGGGTTAGATCCACGCGGACGGAAGGAAATCATGGACATGTTCTATGAGCTTCATCAGAAAGCAAACCTCACCACGATTTTGGTCACACACAGTATGGAGGACGCCGCTCATTATGCGGATCAAATGATTGTGATGCACAAAGGAACGGTGAAGGCGACAGGTACACCGAGGGAATTGTTTGCTAATTGTACAGACATGTCTTCGTTTGGTCTCGACCTCCCGGAAACGATTAAATTTCAGCAGACTGTAGAAGAAAAGCTGGGCATTACGTTTCCAAGACCGCTTCTGACCATGGATGAAATGGCAGAAGCCTTAACAGCTCTTTATCAGGAGGACACGACATCATGATGGATAGTATGATTATCGGCAAATATGTGCCAGGTTCATCCTTTGTCCATCGTCTTGATCCAAGGACAAAGCTGTTATCAATTTTCTTTTTTGTCTTCATTGTCTTTTTTGCTAATAATTACATCACCTACGGACTTTTAGGTGTCTTTACCATCCTTGTGGTGATGTTTTCTCAGGTGCCGCTCTACTTTATTCTTAAAGGAATGAAGCCGATCCTATGGATTGTCCTATTTACCTTCATTCTGCATATCTTCATGACAAAGGATGGCGCCTTGCTATTTCACTTTGGTTTTCTGAATATTTATGAAGAAGGCTTAAAGCAGGGGATCTTTATCTCACTTCGTTTTGTCTATCTCATCATGATGACGACACTTCTGACGTTAACCACAACGCCTATAGAAGTGACAGACGGTATGGAAAAGCTGCTTCACCCATTCCGTAAAATCAAACTGCCTGTTCATGAGCTTGCTCTCATGATGTCCATCTCTCTTCGGTTTATTCCGACTTTACTAGAAGAAACGGACAAAATCATGAAGGCACAAATGGCGAGAGGTGTTGATTTTACTAGCGGACCTCTAAAGGATCGCATGAAAGCAATTGTTCCTTTGCTTGTTCCGCTTTTCGTCAGTGCGTTTAAGCGTGCGGAGGAACTGGCGACAGCAATGGAAGCGAGAGGCTACCGGGGTGGAGAAGGACGGACGAAATACCGTCAGCTTGTCTGGGGCATGAAAGACACGTTCACGCTGCTCTTATTCATCCTGTTAACAGCACTCCTTGTGCTTCTAAGAAATTAGGTGATTCCTAGATGAAGGTTAAATGTACCGTATCCTACGATGGGACACATTTTAAAGGCTATCAGGTGCAGCCTGGGCAGCGAACTGTTCAGACGGAGATCGAGTCGGCCCTTGCAAGAATGCACAAGCAGGATGAACTGATTCCGATTGTGGCTTCCGGCCGCACGGACAGTGGTGTCCATGCGAAGGGGCAGGTTATCCATTTCGACACCCCGCTCTCGATCCCAATGGAAAGATGGCCTTTTGCCCTCAACAGTCTTCTGCCGGATGATATCCGGGTTCTAAAGGCTGAGGAAGTGGATGAGACGTTTCATGCACGTTTTAGTGTCGTTTCGAAGGAGTACCGTTATAAGGTCTCAACGGAAACGCACCAAAATGTGTTCACGAGACAGTATGCCTGCCACTTTCCTTACCGGCTTGATGCAAGCAAAATGAGAGAAGCTTCTGGGTACCTCGTTGGCACACACGACTTCACAAGCTTTTGTGCGGCCAATACAGAGGTTCAGGACAAGGTGAGGGAGATTTACACCCTTGAATGGGAAAACGTCTCAGACGGGCTTGAAATGCGTGTGAGAGGAAATGGTTTTTTATACAACATGGTGCGAATTATCGCTGGAACGTTACTTGAAATCGGATCTGGTAAATTTCACCCGGAAGAGATAAAAACCATGCTTGCCGCCCGAAATCGCGAAGCGGCAGGCAAGACTGCGCCTAGTCACGGACTGTATTTATGGGAAGTTTTCTATGACAACTAAACCAGGTGTAACATGTTCTTGACACAGGAAGCAGAAAGTTATAAGATATCATATGGTATGTATTTCAACCCCACAAATAAGCCCCGGAAGACTTATCTTGTGTTTTGAAATAGAACGTAGCATTTGATTCAAGGAAAAATCATTGATTTTATTTAGGAGGGAAACTCATGCGTACAACACCAATGGCGAACGCAAGCACAATTGAGCGCAAATGGCTAGTTGTTGATGCGGCAGGCAAGACTTTAGGTCGTCTTTCTACTGAAGTAGCATCACTTTTGCGCGGTAAGCACAAACCAACTTATACACCACACGTTGATACAGGTGATCACGTGATCATCATCAATGCTGAGAAAATCGAACTAACAGGTAAGAAATTGACGGACAAAATTTACTACCGTCACACAATGCATCCAGGTGGTTTGAAACAAAGAACTGCTCTTGAGATGCGTACAAACTACCCTGAAAAAATGTTGGAGCTTGCTATCAAAGGTATGCTTCCAAAGGGTCCACTAGGTCGTCAAATGTTCAAAAAATTAAATGTGTACCGTGGTTCTGAGCATCCACATCAAGCACAACAACCTGAAGTTTACGAACTTCGCGGTTAATTATAAGGGAGGTTAACAATTTGGCACAGGTTCAATATTACGGTACAGGTCGTCGTAAAAGTTCTGTAGCGCGCGTTCGCTTAGTTCCAGGTGAAGGCCGTATCGTCGTTAATAATCGTGAAATTACTGAATACATTCCATTCGCTGCTTTAATCGAAGACGTGAAACAACCTTTGAACATCACAGAAACAGCTAACAGCTACGATGTTCTTGTAACTGTTCACGGTGGTGGATTCTCTGGTCAAGCTGGAGCAATTCGTCACGGTATCTCTCGTGCTCTTCTAGAAGTAGATCCTGAGTACCGTACACCACTTAAACGTGCTGGACTTCTTACTCGTGACCCTCGTATGAAAGAGCGTAAAAAATACGGTCTTAAAGGCGCACGTAGAGCTCCTCAGTTCTCAAAACGTTAATCAATTTTATATTGTATGGACGTTTTACAAAGGTTTGTTACAGACAAACCTTATAAAAAAAGCATCAGCATCCTGCTGATGCTTTTTTTTGTGCTTTTTATGTATAGATCATGACTGGTCTCATCCACTTGGAAACGTATAAAATATGAGTATAGAAATTTTTCTGTTTAAAAAGATGGAGGTTGTCCTATGAAACTAACGACTGAAAGATGTCTCATTCGACCGTTTACTGAGGATGATTGGCAGGATGTCTATGCATATACATCTGATCCTGCAGTGATGAAGTATATTCCAGAAGGTGTTTTTTCTAAAGACGCTGCAAGGGATTTTGTCAAAAATAATAGTCATGAAAAAGCTAAGAATTTTGCTGTCTTATTAAAAGAAGATCATACATGCATCGGGCATATCGTGTTTCATCCTTACTTTGGTGAGCACACATATGAAATTGGCTGGGTCTTCAATCCTGCATATCAAAACAAAGGCTATGCTTCTGAATCGGCTTATGCTGTACTACATCATGGCTTTCACACACTGAACTTACATCGCATCATTGCCACTTGTCAGCCTGAAAATGTGCCGTCTTGGAGGGTGATGGAGAAAATGAGGATGAGGCGAGAAGGATACTTTAAAAAATGTATACCACAAGGAAATGAGTGGTGGGATGAGTTTTATTATGCCATCTTACGAGAGGAATGGAAAACTTGATAAGTTTTCTTGATATGAAGTGATTCGTCATTCCAAATATCTCTTGGCTTTCGCTATTGATATAATCAGATCAAATAAGCAGAAGAGAGGCATGGCCATGAGGAACTTTGATGCACATTTTCATATCATTGATTTTGATTTTCCCATTCAAGAAAACCAAGGGTACACACCGCCTAGTTATGTGGTGAATGATTATAAGAGAGACACATCTGATCTGGGGATTGTCGGTGGAGCGATTGTGTCCGGGTCATTTCAAGGCTTTGATCAAGGCTATTTGTTGAAGGCACTGGATGAACTGGGTCCCGCTTTTTGTGGTGTGACTCAATTACCTTTTACGGCAACTGATGATGAAATTGATCATTTGAATCAACATGGGGTAAAGGCTTTACGTTTTAATGTGAAGCGGGGCGGTTCTGAGGATATTTCAAAGCTCGATTATTTTGCGAGAAGGGTGTATGAGCTGGTGGGCTGGCATAGTGAGCTCTACATAGACGCTAAGCATCTCCCTGACATTTCATCTACGCTCGAACAGCTGCCGGCCGTTTCGATTGATCATTTAGGCTTATCGGAAGAAGGCTTGCCGCATTTGCTCAAGCTAGTTGATAAAGGAGTTCGGGTGAAAGCAACAGGTTTTGGACGAGTCGATTTAAACGTTGAACATGCATTGACGTCCATTTATCAAACGAATCCTGATGCCCTGATGTTTGGTACAGACCTTCCATCCACAAGGGCGAAGCGTCCATTTGAATACGGTGATGTTGAGTTGATTCAACAGCTCTTTGATGAAAAAGCAGCTGATCACATCTTATATAAGAACGCACATCATTGGTATTTTGGTCAATAATTTCATAGGAGGTGTGTGTTCAATGGGATTCAGTCAACTGACGTTCAGGGAAGCCAAGCTGGATGATCTCGACAAAATCGTCTTCATGCTCGCGGATGACATGTTAGGTCAAAAAAGAGAGTGTTACACTCAACCATTATTAGAAAGCTATATCGAAGCCTTTCATTCAATAGATAGTGATCCAAATATTGAACTCATTGTTGCGTGTGATCAGAAAGAAGCTGTCGGTGTTCTTCAGTTGACCATGACACCATTTCTTACACATCAAGGAGGATGGAGAGCATCCATCGAAGGAGTTCGTACGGCTTCGACTCATAGAGGAAAAGGAATTGGCACGATGTTGATAAAAAAGGCTATTCAACATGCAAGCGACCGAGGCTGTCATATGATTCAGCTAACAACAGACAAACAGAGACCAGATGCACGCCGTTTTTACGAAAAGTTGGGCTTTGAAGCTACGCATGATGGGATGAAGCTGCAGCTGCCTCATGAATAAAAGCATCAAGCGGAGGGGATTCACAACCCCCTTCTTTTTTCTATCTTTATTTCAAATATTTTTATATTGAAGAGGAGAATCTATAGTGGTTGGGAAAGGAGATACATTTGAATAAAACAAAAGAAGATCTTTTGACATTTGTCATGAAAAACAAAAAGGACGTATCAGCGACAATCATCGAAAATGAAGATGTGGTATTAGATTAGAATGGTGATCAAAAAACACCACTTGCAAGTACGGTGAAATTAATGGTTTTGTTTCATTTTGTTAAAACCGTCTCTAACGGTGACATCAAGCTAGATGAAAAAGTGGCATTGTCTGATATAGAGCGGTTTTATATTGATAGAACAGATGGCGGTGCGCACGCGTATTGGCTGGAGGTCAATGATTTTTCTGAGCATGCGACTTTATTAGATGTCGCCAAAGGGATGATGCAAGTTAGTTCGAATGCTTGTACGGATTATTTGATTGATCGGCTGAGCTTAGAAAAGATCAATGATCAGATGAAACAAGCAGGTCTTTCAGAACATGATGAACTCATGCCGGTCACCCCAAAGCTTTTATGGTCATCTTATGTAGCTGATCATCGGCGGGATGCATTAAAGCAAATGAGCGGTGTATCTCATGAACAATACAAATCTCTAATGAATGAGATTTTTGATATCATGAAAAATGACCCAGAGCAAAAAAAGGCGTTAGAAGAAAAAATGATGAAAAAGAACTTATTAAGCTTGCGTATTCAATCATTACTGACGCAAAAAATGACAAGGTCAACAACTAATCAATATGCACATTTTATGAAACGTCTACAGGATGAGCTGTTAACAACAGAAGAAAAGCGTCTTTTTAGCCAAATTGTGCTGGGAGAAACATTCAAGACGGAAACAGATCAATACCTTTGGTATAAAGGCGGAGCAACATTGTTTGTTTTCACAGCTGCTTTATATCGAAAAACAGATACATCAACTATATCCCTCTCTCTATTTATCAATGATCCGAAAGCGGACAATTCTCACTGGATTGAGGAAGTATTCAATGAATTTATACTCACTGCAGCAGTGGACCAAAACTTTCGACAAAGATTGATTCAAGCTTTTACTAAATAATCATCAAAAAAACAGAGGGAGACACCCCTCTGTTTTATTATTTCTGCATGGGAAACACTTTATATACATCTTGCCGTTTCTCTTTTGACTTCACAACTCCATCAACCAGTTCCTTCTGCCAAAGCGCTACATTGTCTTGGTACTCTTTGAATGAGTGAGGGAGCTTTTTTTCTAGTTGCTGTCTATTAAACGTGACAGCTGGTTCATTGTTTGAGCTCATCTTGAGGGTTACCTGCTTAACATTATCGACGAGGATAAAAAGTGCGAATGCGTTGTATAAATACGTTTTCTCAATCGTCTCCTTTTGATCAAACCAGTATGCGTCAAATTGTTTTTCTGTGTCATCGGCATTTTCTTTTACTCCGTATGTAATGTCTAATGACTTTCCATCAACGATTTCAAATTCTCGAATCATACCTCCAGGAAGCTCTGATAAGATCTCACGAATGGTTGAGTTGTCACCAAGATACGTGTTTTTGTGCTTAGAAAGCTGTTTTAATGATATATCTTCTATTCCTTTTATGCTCTTCTGCTCGGTCGCTTGACTGTTGCATCCAGATAAGACGACTGTTAGTAGCAACAGGATATACATCCACTTCTTCATGAATTTTGCCCCTTTTCTATTCTTTCTATATATAAATGTTCATTTTATCACAATTTTCCAATCCGTTAGCTCATTGATTTCCATTTACTGAACTGCATGTTTTGTTCAAACCAACGAACAATACAAAGAAAAAAAGGAGTTCAGTCCATGGCAGAAGTGCTTTCATTTTATCAATTGAAAACAAAACGAGATGTCACGCTTGAAAAGAAGCTGTTGCGTACATTGTCTCTTCAACAGGTGACGGTTGCTTCCGAGAAATTCACGAAGAAGCTGTTCCCATTTGCAGATGATCCAGCCGGTATTATGAGTGATGGCTGCATCGATTTCGCCATTGAAGCTTTTTTAGCAGGTGGGAGATACGGAGAGTCGAGTAAGTATGGTGAATCATTCGATGATATAAAGAAGCGGTCAGTTCATGAAGAAGATGAACTGGTTGAGGAGCTAGCAGGGTGTTTGCAGTCGTGGGGGAATATGTTCCGAATGGAGCGCAAGATGTCGTGTTTGTATCCATTTGCGAAGGATTTTTTAAGCGTGTGGTGGGAGGAAGGCTTTCGAGAATCAGAAAAAAGACACAAGCTTCGGCTGCATTAAGCATATTTTCAGCCCTTGTCCCATATCTATAAAATAATGGTGTATGGGAGGGACAGGGATGAAAAGAAAGCTGAAGTGGACAGGGTTTTTAATTGGATTTATTGTCCTCTTATTCTTATTCAGGTTTCAATTTCTAAATGATGATTCATGGAAATCATGGAATTTGCCTCTAAGCGGGAAAATCATCTATTTAGATCCGGGTCATGGTGGTCCAGATGGCGGGGCTGTAGGGGGAGAACTGCTTGAAAAAGAGATTGCACTGGATGTGTCCATGAAGATACGTGACTATTTACAGGAGCAGGGAGCGCTTGTTCTCATGACTCGCGAGGATGATTCTGATTTATCATCAAAGAATACAAAGGGATATGCACGAAAGAAAGCAGAGGATTTAAGAAACCGGGTAAAAGCCATCAATGAGTCTGAAGCGGATCTCTATTTAAGTATTCATTTAAATGCAATTCCATCGAACAAATGGAGCGGCGCGCAGACGTTTTTTTACGGAAAGTATGAAGAGAACGAAAAGGCAGCGAAGTTCATTCAAGATGAATTACGCAGAAATCTTGAAAACACAGATCGAAAGGCGAAGCGGATCAACGGCATTTATTTAATGCAAAATGTGACAAAGCCAGGAGCCCTTGTGGAAATTGGTTTTCTTTCCAACCCGAAAGAGGCCGGTCAGCTGGCAACGCCTAAATATCAGGATCAAATTGCTGCCTCCATTTATAAAGGTATTTTAAGATATTTGACAGAGCAAAAAGAGCCGCCTGAATAAGGGGCTTTTTCCTTTTGAACGCAGGCAAACAGGACAGACATTGTAAGGATATGTATGATATACTTGGTTTGTAAACGAATTCAATAAAGGGTGAGGTTCTGCTATGATCGGACAAGATGATGTGAGAAAACTAGTTGGGAAGATGGACGAACCTTTCCTTCATATACCGCTTGGTGAGCTGGATGCCATTAAGGAAATCAGCCTAAAGCCTGAAAAAGAGCATGTAAGCTTAAAAGTGGCGATTGCCAAAACGGGCACTGCTGAGCAGATGAAGCTTCAGCAAGACATCGTACAAGCTTTGAAAGCAGAGGGCGCTAATACAGTAGGACTTCGTTTTGAAGAACTGCCTCAGGAAACACTTGAAAGGTTTATGCCAGCGCAGGATGAGGAAGAAAACCTGCTCAACGCTAAAAATCCGCCTGAGTTCCTAGCGATTGCGAGTGGAAAGGGAGGCGTTGGGAAATCAACCGTTTCTGTTAACCTTGCTGTTGCGCTTGCCCGTCTAGGGAAAAAAGTCGGGCTGATTGATGCAGATATTTATGGCTTTAGTGTACCGGATATGATGGGAATCACCGTTAGACCAACAGTTAAAGGGGAAAAAATCATACCTGTGGAACGCTTTGGCGTCAAAGTGATTTCAATGGGCTTTTTTGTTGAAGAAAATGCACCGGTCATTTGGAGAGGACCGATGCTTGGTAAAATGCTAAATAATTTCTTCCATGAAGTCGAGTGGGGAGAATTAGATTACTTACTATTAGACCTGCCGCCTGGTACGGGAGATGTGGCGCTTGATATTCATACAATGCTTCCTATCTGTAAAGAAATCATTGTCACAACACCGCATCCTACAGCTGCTTTCGTTGCTGCTAGAGCAGGCGCAATGGCCCTGCAAACAGATCACGAGGTGCTGGGGGTTGTTGAGAATATGAGCTATTATGAAAGCAAAAAAACAGGTGAGAAAGAATATGTCTTTGGAAAAGGAGGCGGGGACAAGCTGGCAGAAGAGCTGCGAGTATCGGTCCTTGGTCAAATTCCTTTAAGGCAGCCTGATTGGAATGAAGATGATTTTGCTCCATCCGTCTATGATGCGACCCATCCAACGGGAGAAGTGTATCAACACATTGCGAATAAAGTCATTGAACAATTAGCAGTAAAAGCATAATGAAAGCCCGAGTGGATGTATGTCCACTCGGGTGATGTTTAACTACCGCTTTCTTCGCTGCCTTTTGAACCGGAATCACTGCTCTCAGATGCTGCCTTTTTGAGCTCATCTTCGAATTTCTTTTTATAAAGAGGACTGCTTAATGTTTCTGTAATGACTTTTTCTAAGTGTTTTCTAAACTCTTTGCTTTTCACCAGTTCACCGTATTTCTTTTCCATTTCGGGATCCTTGAGAATATCCATCATTAATTGCTGATAGTCAGGGTCCTTCATTAACTGTTTTAACATCTTTTCATGCTGTTGCTGCATGGATTTTGCGAAAGTCTCGGCAAATTTAGAATCCTCAAAGACCTTCTTCCAGAACTCTTTGCCTTTATCAGAAGTCAGTGTTTTCTCTATCGTTTGCTTCACAGTTTGTTCATCCATTACCAAAGCTTCATTCATTGCCTCGTCATTTAATAACTGTTGAATGGCCTTTTTACCGTCATCTGTCTTTAATATATCGACGACCATTTTTTTCGTTTCGTCATAGTCCATATTAGATGAGGATTGGGTTTTGGGAGCACAAGCTGTTAAAGATAAAAGGAGAAAACAGCTCATTATACGCAAGATGCCTTTTGACATACTGTGGCTCCTTTCGTTACATGTCTTACTTTTAATATGAATGTTTCACGTAAATTTATACATAACAAAAATAGGGGTTGGATCAATTCAATGAAAAGTCGGGATTTAGTTCGTTTTTTCTTCTCTGTGCTAGCTGTTGGAGCGGTTATTACAAGCGTGGTAGGCTTTGCGCTGGAGTGGGGGAAATATCAGAAGCTTTTTATATCGTTTGAAATACTAGAAATCGCCTCTGTGTTGTTTTGGTTCATTGGTGTAGGGATGATCTTTAGTGTTATTAGTCAGATGGGGTTTGTTGTATTCTTGACGGTGCACCGGTTTGCGTTAGAGATATTCCGATCGCATTCTTTATGGAATACCATTCAGCTGTTTCTTGTGATCTTTGTGTTGTTTGATTTAGCTTACTTGCGATTTTTGTTTTTCGGAGAGAATGAATCATTTCTTCCATATTTGTGGCTGCCTGTCTTTGTTGGTGTGTTCGCAATCATTGTGGCTTACTTTAAACAGCAGCAGTCCTCTAAGAAAACATTTGTTTCCGCAATGTTTCTCATGGTCGTCATTACGTCGTTAGAATGGTTCCCGGCGCTTAGAGTCAATGAAGAGGACTGGCTGTATTTAATGTTATTCCCGCTATTAGGCTGTAATGCGTTTCAGCTGTTAGCTATGCCACGGTTTTCAAAGGCGAAAGCTACTTAACTTCCGATGACTTTGTTTTGGTATTGGAGATCAGTTCGCCAACCGTCACATTCTTTAAGTTCTTTTCTTTAATTTGTTTCAAAATAGCTGGTAAAGCTTGAGCGGTTTGGGTTGCTGAATCTGAGGCGTGAAGGAGAACGATGTCTCCGCTCTTCATTCGATCATTTACATTCTGAACAATCTGGTCGACGCCTGGATTCAGCCAATCCTGTGAATTGATACTGTAATGGACAACGGTATAACCATACTGTGTAGCAATCTTTAATGATTTTTCGTTAAATTGGCCAGTTGGCGGTCTTAATAGTTGAATGTCATCTAGTCCAAGCTTTTGAAAGGTGTTTTGTGCTCGAACAAGATCCTGCTTAATTTCACTATCTTCAAGCTGGCTATAATTTTTATAAGCATAGCCAAGGCTTCCGATTTGGTGGCCGTCCTCTCTAATTTGTTTGACGATATCAGGGTGACGCTCAGCCCAAGAAGCAGACAGAAAGAAAGTGGCGTTCTTTATATCGTACTCTCGAAGGACATTTAAAATAGGAACAGCCTTCTCATCTCCCCAGCCGATATTAAAAGTGAGGGAGACATGTTTTGAGGAAGACTCACCTTTATAAATAGCTCGGGGGCCTTGTTCTGTTTTAAATACCGACAGCGGCGGTGCCTTTTGTACATAAAAAAAGGTTGCAGCTGCAAGGGCTGCTACAAGAATAATGACAACTTGCTTCAGCCGTTTAATTGGCAACACGTATAATCGACTCAATTCAAACAACTCCTGCCTTGTCCGAGATTGTTACTTGATTGTATGCAGGACAAGGGTTTGTGATGCACAATAAAACTATTTCAAAAAAAGTTTTGAAAAGCCGTTGACCGATAGAATGTTTTCGTGATATATTATTAATCGTCGCTGACACACAGTGACAAACACAAAACGCTTCGGGAAATAAACTTGAAAAAAGTTGTTGACATAAGATGAAGCAAAATGTTATATTATTAAAGCCGCTAAGAACGGCGAGATGATCTTTGAAAACTAAACAAGACAAAACGTACCTGTTAATTCGAGTTTTTATAAAAAAATCCTATGATACATCATAGGTAGTCAGTCAAACGCTGACGAAAAACAAAACTTCGGTTTTGTACTTTTTCGGAGAGTTTGATCCTGGCTCAGGACGAACGCTGGCGGCGTGCCTAATACATGCAAGTCGAGCGAACAGAAGGGAGCTTGCTCCCGGATGTTAGCGGCGGACGGGTGAGTAACACGTGGGTAACCTGCCTGTAAGACTGGGATAACTCCGGGAAACCGGAGCTAATACCGGATAGTTCCTTGAACCGCATGGTTCAAGGATGAAAGACGGTTTCGGCTGTCACTTACAGATGGACCCGCGGCGCATTAGCTAGTTGGTGGGGTAATGGCTCACCAAGGCGACGATGCGTAGCCGACCTGAGAGGGTGATCGGCCACACTGGGACTGAGACACGGCCCAGACTCCTACGGGAGGCAGCAGTAGGGAATCTTCCGCAATGGACGAAAGTCTGACGGAGCAACGCCGCGTGAGTGATGAAGGTTTTCGGATCGTAAAGCTCTGTTGTTAGGGAAGAACAAGTGCGAGAGTAACTGCTCGCACCTTGACGGTACCTAACCAGAAAGCCACGGCTAACTACGTGCCAGCAGCCGCGGTAATACGTAGGTGGCAAGCGTTGTCCGGAATTATTGGGCGTAAAGGGCTCGCAGGCGGTTTCTTAAGTCTGATGTGAAAGCCCCCGGCTCAACCGGGGAGGGTCATTGGAAACTGGGAAACTTGAGTGCAGAAGAGGAGAGTGGAATTCCACGTGTAGCGGTGAAATGCGTAGAGATGTGGAGGAACACCAGTGGCGAAGGCGACTCTCTGGTCTGTAACTGACGCTGAGGAGCGAAAGCGTGGGGAGCGAACAGGATTAGATACCCTGGTAGTCCACGCCGTAAACGATGAGTGCTAAGTGTTAGGGGGTTTCCGCCCCTTAGTGCTGCAGCTAACGCATTAAGCACTCCGCCTGGGGAGTACGGTCGCAAGACTGAAACTCAAAGGAATTGACGGGGGCCCGCACAAGCGGTGGAGCATGTGGTTTAATTCGAAGCAACGCGAAGAACCTTACCAGGTCTTGACATCCTCTGACAACCCTAGAGATAGGGCTTTCCCTTCGGGGACAGAGTGACAGGTGGTGCATGGTTGTCGTCAGCTCGTGTCGTGAGATGTTGGGTTAAGTCCCGCAACGAGCGCAACCCTTGATCTTAGTTGCCAGCATTTAGTTGGGCACTCTAAGGTGACTGCCGGTGACAAACCGGAGGAAGGTGGGGATGACGTCAAATCATCATGCCCCTTATGACCTGGGCTACACACGTGCTACAATGGACAGAACAAAGGGCTGCGAGACCGCAAGGTTTAGCCAATCCCATAAATCTGTTCTCAGTTCGGATCGCAGTCTGCAACTCGACTGCGTGAAGCTGGAATCGCTAGTAATCGCGGATCAGCATGCCGCGGTGAATACGTTCCCGGGCCTTGTACACACCGCCCGTCACACCACGAGAGTTTGCAACACCCGAAGTCGGTGAGGTAACCTTTATGGAGCCAGCCGCCGAAGGTGGGGCAGATGATTGGGGTGAAGTCGTAACAAGGTAGCCGTATCGGAAGGTGCGGCTGGATCACCTCCTTTCTAAGGATATATGGAGCAGCGTGCGTTTTCGTCTTGTTTAGTTTTGAAGGATCATTTCTTCAAAACATGTCTCTAGCGAGACAGGATTGTTCTTTGAAAACTAGATAACAATAAGTAATACATTCACATTGAATGCAATGCAAAGTTCATCACACATAGTGATTCTTTCTAAAGTAAGAAATGGTTAAGTTAGAAAGGGCGCACGGTGGATGCCTTGGCACTAGGAGCCGATGAAGGACGGGACGAACACCGATATGCTTCGGGGAGCTGTAAGCAAGCTTTGATCCGGAGATTTCCGAATGGGGAAACCCACTGCTCGTAATGGAGTAGTATCCATACTTGAATACATAGAGTATGAGAAGGCATACCCGGGGAACTGAAACATCTAAGTACCCGGAGGAAGAGAAAGCAAATGCGATTCCCTGAGTAGCGGCGAGCGAAACGGGAACAGCCCAAACCAAGAGGCTTGCCTCTTGGGGTTGTAGGACACTCTATACGGAGTTACAAAGGAACGATATAAGCGAAGAGGTCTGGAAAGGCCCGCCAAAGAAGGTAACAGCCCTGTAACTGAAATGTTGTTCTCTCCAGAGTGGATCCTGAGTACGGCGGAACACGTGAAATTCCGTCGGAATCCGGGAGGACCATCTCCCAAGGCTAAATACTCCCTAGTGACCGATAGTGAACCAGTACCGTGAGGGAAAGGTGAAAAGCACCCCGGAAGGGGAGTGAAATAGATCCTGAAACCGTGTGCCTACAAGTAGTCAGAGCCCGTTAACGGGTGATGGCGTGCCTTTTGTAGAATGAACCGGCGAGTTACGATCCCGTGCAAGGTTAAGCAGAAGATGCGGAGCCGCAGCGAAAGCGAGTCTGAATAGGGCGCATGAGTACGTGGTCGTAGACCCGAAACCAGGTGATCTACCCATGTCCAGGGTGAAGTTCAGGTAACACTGAATGGAGGCCCGAACCCACGCACGTTGAAAAGTGCGGGGATGAGGTGTGGGTAGGGGTGAAATGCCAATCGAACCTGGAGATAGCTGGTTCTCTCCGAAATAGCTTTAGGGCTAGCCTCAAGGTAAGAGTCTCGGAGGTAGAGCACTGATTGGACTAGGGGCCCCTACCGGGTTACCGAATTCAGTCAAACTCCGAATGCCGATGACTTATCCTTGGGAGTCAGACTGCGAGTGATAAGATCCGTAGTCGAAAGGGAAACAGCCCAGACCGCCAGCTAAGGTCCCAAAGTATACGTTAAGTGGAAAAGGATGTGGAGTTGCTTAGACAACCAGGATGTTGGCTTAGAAGCAGCCACCATTTAAAGAGTGCGTAATAGCTCACTGGTCGAGTGACTCTGCGCCGAAAATGTACCGGGGCTAAACGTATCACCGAAACTGCGGACTGTTCTAACGAACAGTGGTAGGAGAGCGTTCTAAGGGCTGTGAAGCCAGACCGGAAGGACTGGTGGAGCGCTTAGAAGTGAGAATGCCGGTATGAGTAGCGAAAGACGGGTGAGAATCCCGTCCACCGAATGCCTAAGGTTTCCTGAGGAAGGCTCGTCCGCTCAGGGTTAGTCGGGACCTAAGCCGAGGCCGAAAGGCGTAGGCGATGGACAACAGGTTGATATTCCTGTACCACCTCCTCACCATTTGAGCAATGGGGGGACGCAGGAGGATAGGGTAAGCGCGGTATTGGATATCCGCGTCCAAGCAGTTAGGCTGGGAAATAGGCAAATCCGTTTCCCGTAAAGGCTGAGCTGTGATGGCGAGCGAAATTTAGTAGCGAAGTTCCTGATTCCACACTGCCAAGAAAAGCCTCTAGCGAGGTGAGAGGTGCCCGTACCGCAAACCGACACAGGTAGGCGAGGAGAGAATCCTAAGGTGATCGAGAGAACTCTCGTTAAGGAACTCGGCAAAATGACCCCGTAACTTCGGGAGAAGGGGTGCTTCTTAGGGTGTTAAAGCCCCGAGAAGCCGCAGTGAATAGGCCCAGGCGACTGTTTAGCAAAAACACAGGTCTCTGCGAAGCCGTAAGGCGAAGTATAGGGGCTGACGCCTGCCCGGTGCTGGAAGGTTAAGAGGAGCGCTTAGCGTAAGCGAAGGTGCGAATTGAAGCCCCAGTAAACGGCGGCCGTAACTATAACGGTCCTAAGGTAGCGAAATTCCTTGTCGGGTAAGTTCCGACCCGCACGAAAGGCGCAACGATCTGGGCACTGTCTCAACGAGAGACTCGGTGAAATTATAGTACCTGTGAAGATGCAGGTTACCCGCGACAGGACGGAAAGACCCCGTGGAGCTTTACTGCAGCCTGATATTGAATGTTGGTACAGCTTGTACAGGATAGGTAGGAGCCTTGGAAACCGGAGCGCTAGCTTCGGTGGAGGCATCGGTGGGATACTACCCTGGCTGTATTGACCTTCTAACCCACTGCCCTTATCGGGCAGGGAGACAGTGTCAGGTGGGCAGTTTGACTGGGGCGGTCGCCTCCTAAAATGTAACGGAGGCGCCCAAAGGTTCCCTCAGAATGGTTGGAAATCATTCGCAGAGTGTAAAGGCACAAGGGAGCTTGACTGCGAGACCTACAAGTCGAGCAGGGACGAAAGTCGGGCTTAGTGATCCGGTGGTTCCGCATGGAAGGGCCATCGCTCAACGGATAAAAGCTACCCCGGGGATAACAGGCTTATCTCCCCCAAGAGTCCACATCGACGGGGAGGTTTGGCACCTCGATGTCGGCTCATCGCATCCTGGGGCTGTAGTCGGTCCCAAGGGTTGGGCTGTTCGCCCATTAAAGCGGTACGCGAGCTGGGTTCAGAACGTCGTGAGACAGTTCGGTCCCTATCCGTCGCGGGCGCAGGAAATTTGAGAGGAGCTGTCCTTAGTACGAGAGGACCGGGATGGACGCACCGCTGGTGTACCAGTTGTTCTGCCAAGGGCATCGCTGGGTAGCTATGTGCGGACGGGATAAGTGCTGAAAGCATCTAAGCATGAAGCCCCCCTCAAGATGAGATTTCCCATTCCGCAAGGAAGTAAGATCCCTGAAAGATGATCAGGTTGATAGGTCTGAGGTGGAAGCGTGGTGACACGTGGAGCTGACAGATACTAATAGATCGAGGACTTAACCTTTATTCTAATGTGAAGCATGAACATTGTTATCTAGTTTTGAGAGAACATTCTCTCCATCAGGTTTGGTGGCGATAGCGAAGAGGTCACACCCGTTCCCATACCGAACACGGAAGTTAAGCTCTTCAGCGCCGATGGTAGTTGGGGGTCTCCCCCTGTGAGAGTAGGACGCCGCCAAGCTTTTTGTTTATATCCTTCCAATGGAAGAAGTTACTTTATCATTCCGCAGTAGCTCAGTGGTAGAGCTATCGGCTGTTAACCGATCGGTCGTAGGTTCGAGTCCTACCTGCGGAGCCATGCTTCCATAGCTCAGTAGGTAGAGCACTTCCATGGTAAGGAAGAGGTCAGCGGTTCGAGCCCGCTTGGAAGCTTTCCTCTAAATGTTGATCTGACAAGGTTTCTCGATGATGAGAAGGCTTTTTTTGTTTTTCTTTAAAATGTTGAACTCGCTCAATTATCAGTAGACTCATGAAAAAGGAAGCTTTGTATCAGTTTTCTACATATTCCTTCTTTTTGTTCTTGATTCTTCAGCACCTTTCTTATATTCTTACTAAAGTGATGATATCCTCTCTAACAAAAGACTCTGTACGTTCCTCTTTTCCCCCGAAAGTGAAGCATTGTTTATTTTTTTCTTCTTCATCTCCAGGTTTGATTGCTCTTCCTTTCCATGTACGGTATGTGTATAAAAAAGGAGTAGATGGTTTGAAAGATTTATTTGTAAAACAAGAATGGTTTGGACATGTGCGTCAGGATGTGTTGGCGGGTATTTTAGTTGCTCTGGCTTTAATTCCTGAGGCGATTGCGTTTTCGATTATTGCGGGCGTTGATCCGAAGATTGGATTGTATGCTTCGTTTTGTATTGCGATTGTGATTTCGTTTGTTGGTGGACGACCGGGTATGATTTCGGCTGCTACAGGAGCTATGGCTCTTGTTATGGTGAACTTGGTTGCAGATCATGGATTGCAATATTTGTTTGCAGCGACGATTTTAACAGGTCTGATTCAGATTGTGTTTGGACTCTGCCGTGTTTCTCGTCTGATGAAATTTATACCGAGATCCGTAATGGTTGGTTTTGTGAATGCACTGGCTATTATGATCTTCATGGCTCAGCTTCCACATTTCGTTGGAGAATCAATGGCCATGTATATCATGACAGGTGGTGCCTTGTTGATTATTTATTTATTGCCGATGGTGATAAAAGTGATACCTTCCCCACTCATTGCGATTATTGTCATGACGATTATAGCTGTATTTGGACATATTGATGTTAGAACAGTTGGTGACATGGGAGAGCTTCCTAGTTCTTTACCTGCTTTTCTGATTCCTCAAGTTCCGTTTAGCTGGGAGACACTTGCTATCATTTTTCCTTATTCGTTAGCACTTGCGATGGTCGGTTTACTTGAGTCCCTTTTAACTGCACAGATTGTTGATGATATGACGGAGACGTCAAGTCGTAAGAACAAGGAAGCGAGAGGTCAAGGGATTGCCAATGTGGTTGCAGGATTCTTTGGTGGTATGGCTGGTTGTGCGATGATTGGTCAATCAGTGATTAATACGAAGGCAGGCGGGCGTGGACGGCTTTCTACTTTTGTAGCAGGTGCATTTTTAATGGTCCTCATTTTTGTACTTGGTGATGTTGTCGTTCAAATTCCGATGGCTGCTCTTGTGGCTGTGATGATTATGGTCTCCGTTGGGACATTTGATTGGAGTTCCTTTCAGCAATTAAAAAAGAATCCGAAAACAGATTCTATTGTCATGATTGTCACAGTCGTGACTGTGGTGTTGACTCATGATTTATCAAAAGGGGTTTTTGCAGGTGTGCTGCTTAGTGCAGTATTCTTTGTAGCGAAAATATCGAAGCTCCTTATTACCTCTACAGAAAGCCAAGCAGGTACTTGGGTGTATCGAATTAAAGGGCAAATTTTCTTTGCTTCTGTCACTGATTTCATTCAAGCGTTCCATCAGAAAAAAGATCTACAAGCCGTTGTGATTGATTTGTCTGAAGCACGTATATGGGATGAATCTGGCGTGGCAGCGATAGAACGTGTAAAGGAAAAGTATCAAGCAGCTGGAGTACAGGTAGACGTAATTGGAATGGATACATCAAGTCAAAAGCTTGTAAATCAGGTGAATGGTTCTTAAAAAAATTCGGTTTGTTACAATAGAAAAGGTAAGAAAGTGAAGGATGGAGGTGGCCGGCATGCTTGTGCGTTTGAACCAAGTGCTCGGCCGGATGATGCCGCTTATTACGCCTATTAGTGTGTTAATTGGTGTATTATTGGCGTCCTATTTAAAGGATTTCACGTTTTTGGTACCATGGGTATTTGCCGTTATGACTTTTGCAGGGAGCTTGTCGTCTACTTTTTCAGCTTTAAAGCATACGGTGATGCACCCATTGCCTTTGATTTTGTCGTTTATGATATTGCATATGCTGATGCCCCTTTATGCATGGTCAGCGGGGCATCTAATATTTGCGGGTGATTCCATGACGATCACCGGTTTGACGCTTGCAATGGTCATCCCCACAGGTGTGTCTAGTTTAATATGGGCGGCGATGTATAAAGGAAATGTTGGATTAACGTTATCCATCATTTTAATTGATACGTTGCTTTCGCCATTGATTGTGCCAGCCAGCTTGGCACTCTTCATCGGTACACAGGTCCATATGGACATGGTGGCGATCATGAAAGGGCTGTTCGGTATGGTGGTGTTGCCATCTATTTTAGGGATGCTCGTACGTCAGTATGCAAAGCCGTCGGTGACGAAAACAATTAGTCAGACCCTGTCTCCTTTTTCAAAATTAGGCTTGTTTGTTGTCGTATCGATTAACAGTTCTGTTGTTGCGCCATATTTGCGGGAACTGGATGCCGCATTTTTTAGCAAAGCAGCGACTGTGTTTTTCATTGCGATGAGTGGCTACGCATTTGCTTGGTTGATCGGCAAGGCAATGAAATGTAATCAAGGGGAGATTGTGGCCATTGTGTATACGGGTGGCATGAGAAATATTAGTGCGGGGGCTGTGCTGGCTATTAGCTTTTTCCCGCCTGCTGTTGCTGTCCCTGTTGTGATTGGCATGCTGTTTCAACAAGTCCTTGCTGCTTTATTTGGTTATTTACTCAATCGTTTTGAGCTGAAAGCGCCTGCTGTGTCTAAATCTTTATCATGAAAAGACCTCCATTCTATTGAGATGGAGGTCTTTTTGTGTGTTAATAGATGAGATATTTCTTCCGCTTCTTTTCGAACGTTTTGAGGTCATGCTGATAGCGTTTCATGATGTGTTTGATGGAAGTGCCTTGATTGATTTCTTCTTTGATCCAGCTATTTCCGATGAGTTTATCAAAGCTACCTGTTTGAAGGAACTGAAAATCTTTTGGATATAGATCATGTATGGCTTTGATGATGGATAACCCTGTTTTTACCGCTTCGAATGAAGAGCGGTCTGTGACGTATAGCTGCACACCGTGTGATAGTGTGCCGGCATGTTTAGAAAAAGTAGGGGTGAATGAAACGGGTCTAAACTGTACGCCTTTTAGTTTTAGCTGGTTTAAATGATCTGCTAGTTCGTTGCTATTGATATATGGAGCACCAATAAGTTCGAACGGTTTTGTCGTTCCTCTGCCTTCGGAGACGTTTGTGCCTTCAATTAATCCTGTGGCGGGATATACAAAGGTGCTATCAACTGTCGGCATATTAGGAGAAAGAAGGACGAATGGTAGCTTCGTGTCATCAAATGTCATGGAACGCTTCCAGTTTTTCATTTTGATCACTGTGACATCAGCATTGATATGAAACTCTTTGTTAAAGAATGTTGCTAGCTCACCAGTGGTCATTCCATGTCTTAATGGTATTGGATAGAGTCCCACAAATGAAGCGTGTTCAGGTTCTAAGACTGGCCCTTCTATTTTTAGTCCGCCAATGGGGTTTGGACGATCTAGGACAACGAAGGAAATGTCGTTTTCTTTAGCGGCTTCCATCGCAAAGGCCATCGTGTAAATATAGGTGTAATAACGAGCTCCAACGTCTTGAATATCAAACAGCAAAACATCTACATTTTGGAGCATATCAGGAGTTGGTTTTCTTGTTTTTCCATAGAGAGAGTAAACAGGAAGTCCTGTTTTTTCATCTGTGTAGGATTCGACGCCTTCTCCTGCTTGTGCATCGCCGCGCACACCATGTTCAGGTCCATATAGAGCAGTAAGCTTGATATTTGGGTGCTCAAATAGGAGATCGACACTGCTTTTCATATTTGAATCAATGCCAGTTGGGTTGGTAATGAGACCGACTTTTTTTCCTTTTAACCATGAGAGGTTGCTTGAGAGTAGTGTTTCAATTCCTGTTTTGACTGCTGCTTTTTTTCCTTTTGTGTCTGTTCGTCCTTGATCTGCGGGAGAGGCGGCGGTCAATGTACTCATGATCAGAATGCTTGCGAATATCAGGCTAGCTGTTTTTTTCAAGAGAATCCCTCCTATTTGATTTGTCTCCCTTTTAAGCTGAGTCCATAGCCGAATGGATATAGAGTTTGATTTGGATGAGTGACAGATGGGATATCAACAGGCAGTTTTCCTTTAGGTGATGCAGCGCCAAATATCACTTCTAATCCAGCAGGAATATTTGGCTGATTGAATTGTCCGTTTGAGTAGCCTTTAAAACCGTAAACGGCTAGTATGGCATCAGCCTCCTCAAAATTTGCCGCATCGTAAGGATTTCTTAGGCTCATGATGACCAATTTTTTGTTTTGTGCTGCTGCTTCTTTCATGACAGCACGAGGGAAGGCGGTAGCCCATTTTTTCGGATCCTGAACATTGTCATCAATTACTCCATCATTCACAGCTGGGTCATTTTGGACAACGTAAGACCCGGTAATTATATAGTCAGCTTCTTGAATCAGTTTGGCTGTTTCTTTGGTGAAGGTCTTATCCGCAAACGCATATGACTGAATACGTACAGGCTTGACTCTTTTTTTCTTGATCAGAGAGTCAATCGTGACTGACATTGCTTTTGTCTGATCTTCGTAAGGTGCCATGACTAAGATCTGGTCATTCTTTTTAGGCTTGAAAGGTAGGGTCTTATCGTTGTTTTTAAGTAGGGTGATTCCTTCACGTGCCATTTTTTGTTCTGCTTTCCGGTGCGACTTTTTCCCAACGATTTGAGCGGCTTTTTTGATTTTTTTCTCAAGGCTGATTGGTTTTTTGGAAGATATGATGCCTCGTTTGATCTTTAGTTGAAGAATTTTTTCGACAGAATGGTTGATTTGAGACATCGGAATTTCTTTCTTTACAATCGACTGTTTTACAGCATCAAACACGTTCTCTAGGTTTCTTTCTGTTTTTAAAGATGTGACTGGTGCTGGCATGAGAGCGATGTCGACACCTGCTTTAATGGCCATCACCACGGCTTCTTCTTGGCCGAAGTTATCTGCAATCGCTTTCATATTGAGGGCATCTGTTACCACAACGCCTTGGAAGCCCATCTCTTCTTTTAATAAGTGTGTGATGACTTTTTTTGATAAGGTTGCTGGAACCATTATGTCCTCGCCATCTTTTTTGCTTTTGTACGTTGTGTCGTCAATGGCTGGGAATTGAACATGAGCAGTCATGACCATATCCGCACCACCATTGATCGCTTGTTGAAATGGATACAGCTCCACCTTTTTTAGACGATCTAAGTCATGTTCTACGAGTGGCAAACCGTAGTGACTATCGACGGCTGTATCACCATGTCCCGGGAAATGCTTTAGTGTGGAAATGGTTTTTTCCTTTTGAAGTCCCTTCATGGTTTGAAGACCAAGCCTGGTGACAAGAGTAGGATCAGAGCTAAAGGAACGGACACCAATGACGGGGTTGTTTGGGTTGTTATTCACATCAAGAACAGGAGAGAAGTTAGTATTGATTCCTAGTGCGTTTAATTCTTTGCCGATGATTTTTCCTGTGTCATATGCATTTTTCTTGCTTCTAGAGGCACCAATCGACATATTTCCTGGGAAATGTGTTCCCTTTTGTAATCTTGTGACGATTCCACCTTCTTGATCAATTGAAATGAATAATGGAATCTTTGGTGATGCTTTTTGAAATTCATGGGTGAGTTTGACGGTTTGTTTCGTATCAGTGACATTTTCGGCAAATAAGATGACACCGCCAAGATGATATTTTTCTACAAGGTGGGAAACTTCTTGATTCATCTTTGTTAAGCCTGTAGGTGCGGATTCATCTTTTGTTTGCCAATTACGAAAGTCTGGCATGAGCATTTGACCTATCTTTTCATCCAGAGACATGTTTTGTACCATTTGTTTGGCGGTTGGAAGAGGAGCAGAGCTAACCTTTTCTGTTGGAATGGAAGAGGTTAGCAGGGCCAAAACTAGAGCAGCGGGGAAGAGAGCTTTCAACATCGAATTCCTCCTTTTACTTAAAAGATTCGTAGATGGCGGTCATGATGCTTCCATAAGTACCAGTTGGGAAAAGGTCACCTTCAAATTGATTTGGATTGGTTTCAGGTGAAACGACAGGTGAATGTTTTTTATTTGTCAGTAAGGCGATACCTAGATTGTGTTTTGGATCAATCAGCGTCATCGTTCCGGTCCATCCAGTATGTCCATAGGCTTCGTTGCTTGCATATTTTCCAAACATCCATTCCATGTCAGTATGGCCGTTTTTTCGCCAGCCTAGCCCGTAGGTTGGGTTTGTATCAGAGGAGGCTGTAAAAAGATCGATAGAAGCTTGATCAAAGATGGTTGTGTTTCCATAGCCTCCTTTGTTAAGCATGAGCTGGAGCAGCACAGCCATATCTGAGATGTTAGAGAAAAGTCCCGCATGGCCTGAGATTCCCGCCATTGAGTAATAGGCTTTCTCGTCGTGGACTTCGCCTAGCAGGGTGTACCTGCGAATGTTTTCAAAATCAATGACACCATCTCTTGTATTGCCAAGTCGTTCGGTTGCTGCAAAGTGCTTCGGCTTGAATCCTTTTTGAAGTGGATTAAACATCGTATGTTTGAGACCTAGCGGCCGATAAATCGTCGACTCTACATATTGATCAAGTGGCATACCGGTTTTTTTCTCGATGATCATGCCTAACAGCATGTAATCAATGTCACTATAAATATGCTCAGTGCCTGGTTTGTATTGAAGAGGCACCTTTGGCAGCCATTTCATCGTCGTCTTTCTATCTTGAGAGAAAAAGGAGCCGGCAGCCTCTTTGCTATAAAATAAGACACTGGAAGGTAGACCAGCAGAATGGGTAAGCAGATCTTTTACACGAAGCTGATCTTTACCAGGTATCTTTGCATCTGGTTCATCTTTAAAATCTGGCAGGATGGCTTGTATTTTTTCGTTCACGTCTAGTTTTTGTTCGTAGACAAGCTTTTGCAGAGCATAGTTGGTCGCATACATTTTGGTGTTGGACGCAAGGTCGAACAGTGTATTTTTCTTCATTTTCTTATATGATTTGAGTTCGGTTGTGCCGTCGTATTTTTGTCTGTAGCCATAGGCTTTTTGGTGGACGATCATTCCGTCTTTGATAATGATGAGTGCGGCTCCTGGAAATCCTGCTTTAATATCGTTTTGAATCATGTGATCAACCTTCCTAAGCTGCCTGGAAGAAAAACCTACTTGTTCTGGGCGTTTTGCGTTTTTTAAGACGGGATATTCTTCAGGTGCTGTTTTAGACAAAGACGATACAGGATGGGCGCTAGTTGCAAATGTTTGTGCTGGTAATCCAAGGAGCATGAGCAGACTTGTCATTAAGAGAAAGTATTTCTTCAAGAGTTTAGACCTCCTATTGCTTATTTTTCCTCAAATTCAACAGCCATATCATCATGAAAACCAAATAAGTATGTGAAAATAAATCCAGCGACATATGCAATAAATAGTCCAATTAAGTAAAGAAGCATTTGATGTGCGTGAACGATAAAGGTTAATGGGAGACCTGATACACCAATCGCCTTCGTCGCAATTTGGAAGTAGGCTTGAAATGCGCCGCCGATTCCAGCGCCAAGACAAGCGGTAAGAAATGGTCGTCCCAGCGGGAGTGTGACACCAAAAATGAGTGGTTCACCAATGCCAAGCATCCCAGAAGGAAGTCCACCTGCAATGGCTCTTTTTAGCTTTTTCTTTTTTGTTTTCATATAAATAGCGAATGCAGCGCCGACCTGTCCTGCACCGCCCATGGCGAGAATTGGGAGAAGTGGGTCATCTCCAATTGAATTAATGAGTTCCATATGAATGGGTGTCAGACCTTGGTGAAGTCCTGTTACAACAAGTGGAAGGAAGGTCGCGCCAAGAACAAATCCAGCGAAGATTCCGCCCATGTTTAATAGATAAGTTAGTCCTGAGGTAATGGCATCCGATATAAATCCGCCGACTGGCATGAAGACAATGTACGTAAAAATGCCTGTAATGAGTAGTGTGATGGTTGGTGTGACGATGATATCAAGTGATTGCGGGACAAAGCGTCTGATTCGGGTTTCAACAAGCGCCATAAAGATGGCAGCTAGAAGAACACCGATGAGCCCGCCTCTGCCTGGTAGAATATTTGTGCCAAATAACATAATATCTGCGGAGGCTGGGTTAATAATGAGGATACCAGCTAAAGCGCCTAATGCAGGAGAGCCTCCAAACTCTTTTGCGGCATTGGTTCCGACTAATATACCGAGATATGCGAACAAACCTGAACCAATAACGGTTAAGATGATCGCTGCTTGTGATTTATCGTCGAGCCATCCTGCTTGCACGATTGCTTTTGTAATCCCTGTAATCAGACCGGATGCAACGAGTGCTGGAATGATGGGGATGAAAATGCTGGCAATTCGTCGTAAGAACAGCTTGAATGGTGTACGGTTCTTTTGTGAAATGGCTTGCTTGTTTTTTTGTGCTTCGTTGTTTAAATCATAAGAGCCAGAGGCATTCAAGAGCTGTTCAAACGCACTTGATACTTGGTTGACAACACCAGTACCTAAAATGATTTGAAGCGTTTCTGCCTCTACGACACCAATGACGCCATCGAGTTCTTTGATTGCTTGGATGTGAACTTGTTCATTGTCAATCGGCGTAATTCGGAGACGTGTCATACAATGTGTATGGGATGAGATGTTTTCAGAACCACCACAGAGTGAAAGGATCTCTTTCGCCAACTGCTGATATTTCTTTTGATGACTCATGTTGAATCCCCCTTTGATTTTCGTTTCATGGAGCGGATGGCATGTCTTGTCTTGTCAATATATTGCGCTGTTTCTTCATATTGACGGGAAGCTAAACTGAGGAACAAGACATCAATTAAGTAGAGCTGTGCCATTCTAGAGGAAGTGGCCGCACTGCGAAAAGGTGCTTCATTGGAACCGGATGTCGATAGGTGAACGTCACATAAGGCAGAAACGCTTGTATGACCCGGATGCGTTAAGGCGATGGTTTTCACTCCATTGTCTTTTGCGAGCTGAAGGGCTTGAATGATGTCTAACGTTTCTCCTGAAAAGGATATACCGAACACGATGTCATTCTTTCCTGCATTTGCAATGACTGTGGATGCGATGTGCATGTCAGTGAAGGCTGTTGCTGCATAATTGATTCTGAGAAATTTCTGCTGAGCATCCGCTGCGACGATGCCAGATGCACCGACACCAATAAAATGGATTTGGTTTGCATGCAGCAGTAATTGAACAGCCTTTTCTAATGCTTCGGCATTTAAAATAGAGGCAGTATCCTTAATCGATTGGATTGAGTTTCCTGCTGTTTTTTGAATAATGGATTGAAGTGGTTCATCTTGTTCGATATCACGGTAGCCTTGTTTATCGTCGTGTATCAAGTCTCCGGCGATCCGCATTTTTAAATCGTGATAGCCATCTAGTCCGAGAGATTTACAAAGGCGGATGACTGCAGAGCTGCTTGCACCGGCTGCCTGACTGATCTCGTGTACAGTGCTTTTAATGACTTTGTCAGGATGGGCAAGGATATAGTCTGCAATGATTTTTTCAGATTGGGGGAGCTTTGTTTTCATTGTGTGTAGTAGGGTAAGTCCACCTGCTGACATGAGCTCTGCCTCCTTTTAGGATGGATGACGTGAGATGGCTTTGTCGATATGGCCATTCGCTTTGTTAAGTAAATCCTTGGCTGTTTTATTGTCTGTGTTTGTTTGGAGCATGACGATGGCAGTTTTGACTTCTAAACCTGCTGCTTCAAGGGCCTTCACAGCTTGTTCATAGGAAGCGTTTGTCACATGTTGAATGATGGTGATGGCGCGTTCTTTTAGTTTATGGTTGCTAACTTTTACATCAACCATCAGGTTTTCATATACTTTCCCTTGTCTGATCATGACAGAGGTAGAAAGCATATTTAAAATCATTTTATGAGCGGATGCGGCTTTCATTCGTGTTGACCCAGTGATGGCTTCTGGTCCTACGATGACTTCAATGGCGCAGTCTGCTAGTTCACTAATTTCTGCTTGTTCATTGCAGCTAAGGGCTACTGTTTTTGCACCGATGGATTTAGCGTAGTTTAAAGCGCCGATGATGTAGGGTGTCCTACCGCTGGCGGCGATACCGACGACTGTGTCATTTGATGTCAGGTGAATGTGTACTAAATCCTGTTTGCCTGCTTCTTCACTGTCTTCTACATCTTCGGCAGCATGTGAAAAAGCGGAATCACCGCCTGCCATAATGCCTACTATGACATCAGGTGAGACGCTATAGGTAGGGGGACATTCAACAGCATCCATCACGCCAATTCTGCCGCTTGTCCCGGCACCTAAATAAACGAGTCTGCCTCCATTTGAGATGGATTGATAGGCGAAGTCACTAGCTGTTTTGACATGTGGTAGGACACGGTTGACTGCTTGAGCGACCTTCATATCTTCTTCATTGATCATCTGAAGTATTTCGAGCGGGTCTGCTTGTGATATTCCCGTTGTGTTAGGATTTCTTGATTCTGTTGTTAAAGAACGCAGTTGAGATGGCTGCATGCGACATTCCTCCTTATTTCTTCATGTTCAGTATATTGAGTGTGATATGAAATTTCAATATTATTTTTGAATATTGAAATTATATTTCAGTTAAAAACGTTGTACTACAGGGGGTAAATAGTTAGAAAATAAAAAAAATAAAAATCCCCTTTACAAAAGGGGGACAACCTGTATATAATAACTTTTGTCAGCTTCACGGAAACAGCAAACTTGACAAACTGGCCCGTTGGTCAAGCGGTTAAGACACCGCCCTTTCACGGCGGTAACACGGGTTCGAATCCCGTACGGGTCACCATGATGTGGAGGATTAGCTCAGCTGGGAGAGCATCTGCCTTACAAGCAGAGGGTCGGCGGTTCGAGCCCGTCATCCTCCACCATATGCCGGTGTAGCTCAACTGGTAGAGCAACTGACTTGTAATCAGTAGGTTGGGGGTTCAAGTCCTCTTGCCGGCACTGTTTTTTCTTTATCAATTCCATATGTGGAGGGGTAGCGAAGTGGCTAAACGCGGCGGACTGTAAATCCGCTCCCTCCGGGTTCGGCGGTTCGAATCCGTCCCCCTCCACCATTTTTGGGCTATAGCCAAGCGGTAAGGCAACGGACTTTGACTCCGTCATGCGTTGGTTCGAATCCAGCTAGCCCAGTTAAGACACCTTTTTAAAAAAGGTGTCTTTTTTTATGTTGGCAGACGGAATGTATAACTATTCAAAATATTGTTGAGTTGAGTCAGAAGGGATCGAGAAAGTAAAATATAAGCATGAACGGAAAGGGGATGTACATATGGGAGATCAAAAGAAGGTCACGATTGTCGGGGTCCCGATGGATTTGGGTCAAATGAGAAGGGGCGTCGATATGGGACCGAGTGCGATTCGGTGTGCAGGTGTAAAAGAAAAATTGGAATCGCTTTCATTTAATGTGGAGGATCTCGGGGATATTCCAGTTGAGCAAAGAGATGATGAGAAAGGTTTACATACAAGTGAAAAGCTAAAAAATTTAACGGAAAATGCGGGGGCGAATCAGCTGCTCGCCGAGAAGGTTGACGGCATTGTGCAATCAGGCTCGTTTCCGCTCATTTTAGGTGGTGATCATAGTATTGCCATTGGCACACTTGCGGGGGTAGCTAAGCATTATGAGAACTTCGGTGTCATTTGGTATGATGCACATGGTGATTTAAATACAGAGGAAACTTCTCCTTCTGGAAATATACATGGCATGCCGCTTGCAGTCAGTCTGGGCCTTGGGCATGCTGATTTAACGAACATTGGCGGTTATTCTCCTAAATTGAAGCCTGAAAATGTCGTTTTAATTGGTGCTCGATCTTTAGATGAAGGAGAGCGGGCATTAATTAGAGAGAAAGGTATAAAAGTGTATACGATGCATGAAATCGATCGTTTAGGAATGACGAGGGTGATGGAGGAAGCCATTGCCTATTTAAAAGAAAGAACAGATGGTGTTCACCTGTCGCTTGATTTAGATGGATTAGATCCAGCGGAGTGCCCTGGTGTAGGAACCCCGGTGGCGGGCGGCATCAGTTACCGGGAGAGTCATCTGGCAATGGAGCTTTTAGAGGAAGCGGGAATTTTGACTTCAGCTGAATTTGTTGAGGTAAATCCGGTGTTAGACGAGAAAAATAAAACAGCCGAAGCAGCTGTTGCATTGATTGGTTCATTAATGGGCGAAAAGCTATTGTAGAGCGGGACTTGTTCCCGTTCTTTTTTGTTTTCGGAAAATTTAAGGATATATTAAGGTTTTTACCGGTTGATATGCGTAACACGCTGTCAAAAATTTGTTACACTATTTTTTAGAGGAGAATGAAACCTTTTGGAAAGAGGTTCGTATACATAAAGACCGGTGAAGGCAGAGGTTGAATATACTATGGACACAATGATTAAAAAGAGAATTAAGCAAGTGAAAAAAGGCGACCAAAACGCATTTGCAGACATCGTAGACCTGTATAAAGACAAAATTTATCAGCTGTGCTACCGTATGCTTGGGAATGCACACGAAGCTGAAGATATTGCGCAGGAGGCGTTTATTCGTGCCTATGTCAATATTGAGAGCTTTGATGTGAATCGTAAGTTTTCCACGTGGCTGTACCGCATTGCAACCAACCTGACCATCGACCGTATTCGCAAAAAAAAGCCGGATTATTATTTAGATGCAGAGGTGGCAGGAACAGAAGGGCTGAATATGTATTCTCAAATTGCTGCTGACGGCATTTTGCCAGAGGATGAGGTGGTGTCTCTTGAATTATCGAGTACCATTCAGCAAAAAATTTTAAGATTACCCGATAAATATCGATCGGTCATCGTATTAAAGTATATTGATGAACTCTCGTTAAAAGAAATTAGTGAGATTCTGAATATACCAGTTGGTACGGTGAAAACGAGAATACACAGGGGTAGAGAGGCTCTCCGGAAACAGTTGAGAGACCTTTGAGTGAGGTGATTTTGATGAGCTGTCAGGAAAAAATCGTCCTGCTTATGCATCAGTATTTAGACGGGGACATTGAGCCCCAAGACGAAAAAGAATTAAAAAGCCATCTGCAATCGTGTGAGGAGTGCCGTACTCATTTTCAACAAATTGAGAAATCCATCGCGCTTGTGCAGAGTACATCTCATATAGAAGCTCCATCTGATTTCACTGCAAAGGTGATGGCAGGTCTTCCAAAGGAGAAAAAGCGTGTGTCGGTTTACAGGTGGATTAAAGCTCATCCGCTGATGGTAGCCGCTGCCCTCTTTCTCATTTTGATGGGAGGCAGTCTGTTTACAAGCTGGAATACTGATCATAATTTCAGTGTGTCAAAGCAGCCGAATCTCGTCGTTGTAAATGATACAGTGACTGTACCTAAAGGGGAAACCGTGAAAGGTGATGTCACTGTCAAAAATGGCAAGCTGATTGTAGAAGGCAAGGTTGATGGAAATGTCACCGTCGTCAATGGGGAACAGTTGACTGCTTCTGCCGGACAAGTCACTGGTCAAATTAATGAAATTAATGAAGTGTTTGATTGGGTTTGGTACAAAATGAAGTCTACAGCACAAAACGTGATGCGGGTCATTGGGCCAGAGGAACAAAAGTAAATCAAACGGCTTGAGAGCAGTCTCTTTAGGGGCTGCTCTTTTTCTATATGATTGGTTAGATTCACGGTCACCCGTATGCCAGCCATATATGGCAACTATTTTCCTTGCTGAAACAAAATGTGGTATAATAGCCACGCTATGTATTTCCACATAGGCTCTTTTTTTTATAAAAAATGAATCAAACGAAGAATAACTGAAAATTCTGGAGGACGAGGAAATGGCTTTAGGGGATATTCCTTTTTTGCAGTACCTCGGTAATGCTGTTGATATTCTCGTTGTTTGGTATGTGATATATAAATTAATGATGGTCATCCGCGGAACAAAAGCGGTTCAGCTTTTAAAGGGAATTGTGGTCATTGTTCTCGTCAGGATGGGAAGTGCGTATCTCGGTCTTAACACACTTCAATGGTTGATGGATCAAGCGATTACGTGGGGATTCCTTGCGATCATTATTATTTTTCAGCCAGAGCTACGGAGAGCGCTTGAGCAGCTTGGGCGCGGCCGTTTCTTCTCGAGAAGCGGGACACCTGTAGAGGAACAGCAGCAGAAAACGATCGAGGCAATTACAAAAGCAATTAAATATATGGCAAAACGTAGAATTGGTGCGCTTCTGACAATTGAGCGTGATACTGGGATGAATGATTACATAGAGACGGGAATTCCTTTGAATGCAAAGGTGAGCTCAGAGCTACTCATTAATATCTTCATTCCAAATACACCGCTTCATGACGGTGCTGTCATTATGAAGCGTGATGAGATTGCAGCTGCAGCTTGTTATTTACCGCTGTCAGAAAGTCCTTTTATCTCTAAGGAACTTGGGACGCGTCACCGAGCGGCAGTTGGAATTAGTGAAGTGACAGACAGCTTGACCGTCATCGTTTCTGAAGAGACAGGCGGCATTAGTGTCGCGAGAAATGGTGATCTCCACCGAGAGTTGACAGAAGAAGCGCTTGAAGAAATGCTGATTGCTGAATTTAGTAAGAACAGCAAAGATGCTTCCTCGACCAAATGGTATTGGAGGGGCAAGAAAAATGGATAAGATTTTAAATAATCGCTGGGCCGTTAAGCTTCTTGCATTGGTCTTCGCTTTATTGCTGTATGGTGCAGTCAATTCAGCGCAAGCGCCCACGCCGAAAAAAATCGGTGAATCCTTTTTCCCAACATCGACGACAGATGAAGCAACCTTAACCGACATTCCTGTTAAAGCATATTATGATGACGAGAAGTACGTCGTCACTGGTGTGCCGCAAACAGTCAATGTGACGATTAAAGGATCAACGAGTGCTGTGAAAACAGCAAGACAAACAAAGAATTTTGAAATATACGCAGATATGCAGAATTTATCGACAGGTACACATAAAGTGGAGCTGAAGGCAAGAGATGTATCTAAGGGACTCACATTATCGATTAATCCGTCTGTTACGACTGTGACGATACAAGAAAAAACAACAGCAGAATTTCCTGTTGAAACTGAATTTTATAATCAAAATAAAATCAAAGACGGCTATTCACCAGAGCAGCCTATTGTGAATCCGAAAAAGGTTACAGTCACTGGATCAAAGGATGTTATCGACAAAATTTCTGTCATTAAAGCCTTTGTGAACTTAGAGGATGTTGATCAGCAAATTGAGAAGGAAGCGAAGCTCACTGTGTATGATAGCAGCGGGAATGAGCTGCCAGTCGAAGTGAGTCCGTCTGTGGTGGATATAACAGTACCCATCTCGAGTCCAAGCAAAAAGGTTCCGTTTAAAATTGAGCGGACGGGCAGCTTACCGGACGGAATCAGTATCTCAAGCATTGAGACAAGCCCGAGTGAAGTCACCGTGTACGGATCTCAAAAGGTGCTGGATTCACTAGATTTTATTGATGGCGTTAAGCTGGACCTAAGCAAGATCAAAGATGACACTGAGATTGATGCTGACATTCCCCTGCCAGATGGTGTGAAAAAGGCATCGCCCGAAGCAGTCAAGATCAAAGTGAAGGTTGCAACAGCTCAGGAAAAAAAGATCGATAATGTACCGATTTCTGTCGTGGGTCTGAGCAAGGATCTCACCTCTAATTTTGTGAGCCCATCTTCAGGACGGCTTACGTTAACAGCAAAAGGATCGAAAAGTGCAATTGATAAACTGAAGGCTTCAGATCTTGAAGCCTATATCAATGTGGGGGACTTGAACGAAGGAACACATGAGGTCAAAGTTCAAGTGAACGGTCCTCAAAATGTGACGTGGACATTGTCGAGATCAAAGGTCAAAGTGAAACTAACTTCTACTGATACAGAAGATCAGCCGGCGTCAACGAATGATCGGAAGGATCAATCCTCCGATGATGATGATCAGGATGAGAAGAGTAAAGAAGAATCCAAGCAAGATAAAGCAAAGACAGAATCAAGTCAAAGACAGCGGGTCAAAGAAGATAAAAAAGAGGACGAAGCGTCCTCTTGAATGGTAAAAAAGGAGCGATTGAAACATGGGCAAGTACTTTGGAACTGATGGTGTAAGGGGTGTGGCGAATAGCGAATTAACGCCAGAGCTCGCATTTAAAATTGGGAGATTTGGCGGCTATGTGCTCACGAAGGATAAAGAACGTCCAAAGGTACTCGTTGGACGAGACACACGTGTTTCCGGTCATATGTTAGAAGGAGCGCTCGTTGCAGGCTTACTTTCAATTGGGGCTGAAGTGATGCGTTTAGGTGTGATCTCAACACCTGGTGTGTCTTATTTAACGAAGGCAATGGATGCAGAAGCAGGTGTCATGATCTCAGCTTCTCACAACCCAGTTCAAGACAACGGAATTAAATTCTTCGGTGGTGACGGCTTTAAGCTATCAGATGAACAGGAAAATGAAATTGAGCAGCTGATGGATCAGCCGGTCGATCAATTGCCGCGCCCAGTTGGAGCGGATCTTGGAACTGTGAATGACTACTTTGAAGGTGGTCAGAAATACTTACAATTCTTGAAGCAGACAGCAGACGAGGATTTCACAGGTATTCATGTGGCGCTTGACTGTGCACATGGTGCAACATCTTCCCTAGCAACACATTTATTTGCAGATTTAGATGCTGATGTGTCCACAATGGGAACATCACCAAACGGATTGAATATCAATGATGGTGTAGGCTCAACTCATCCAGAGGCACTTTCTGCTTTTGTAAAGGAGAAGGGCGCAGATATTGGTCTTGCGTTTGATGGTGACGGTGACCGTTTAATTGCAGTCGATGAAAAAGGTGATATTGTAGACGGCGATCAAATTATGTACATATGTGCACGTTATTTGAAGGGCGAAGGCCGATTAAAGGATGACACCGTCGTGTCAACGGTCATGAGTAACCTAGGCTTCTATAAAGCGCTTGAAAAGCAAGGCATTAAGAGCATCCAAACCGCTGTTGGTGACCGCTATGTGGTTGAAGCGATGAAAAAGGATGGCTATAATGTCGGTGGTGAGCAATCAGGTCACTTGATTTTCCTTGATTACAATACGACAGGTGATGGCATGCTTTCTGCCATCATGCTGGTGAATACACTCAAAGCCACAGGAAAAACATTGTCAGAGCTTGCAGCTGAAATGGAGAAATTCCCGCAGCTTCTAGTGAATGTGAAGGTATCTGATAAATATAAAGTGGAAGAAAATGAAAAAGTAAAAGCAGTGATTCAAGAGGTTGAAAAAGAGATGAACGGTGATGGTCGTATTCTTGTTCGTCCATCTGGAACAGAGCCGCTTGTACGTGTCATGGCAGAGGCGAAAACAAAAGAGCTATGTGATGAATATGTAACTCGAATTACCGCTGTTGTGAAAGAGGAAATGGGTATCGAGTAATAGATGAAAGCAAATCGCTAGGTGGCGGTTTGCTTTTTTTCGAATAAACGTCATAAATGGTTGGATTTGTACGAATCTTATAAGCGAGGTTCATTTGCTACTGCCTTCATACATAGGAGAGCACATCAAAGGTAGAACATGACAAGCTTCATCGCATATAGTGTATGGAGGTCTCACTTTCTCAAATGAAGGGGATCCCCCGCTAAATTGTGATTGACGGAGGTCAGACCTTATAGTACAATCATCCTTGTGTTACTGGATTTTTATTCTATCAGGAAAGGCAGGGTAGATGTTCAGCAACTCTCTTATAATTATAGCGCCCGAACTAAGCGATCGGACGAAAGATGCTTAGTTGACGAGGATGGAGGTTATCGAATTTTCGGCGGATGCCTCCCGGCTGATCAAAAAAGAGATCACAGCCGTAAGTGTTTCTTTAAAGCAAAGAGGTGACTCTTTGTACAAAGGGAATACACATGATCTCCCAAATTAAACATGTAGAGAGGGACGAAGAAATGTCCCTTCTATTTTAGTAGGCTTTCTTTGTCCCTTTCACATGATCGGGAGGAAGAATATTTATGTGTGGAATCGTAGGTTATATTGGTCAGAATGATGCGAAGGAAATCTTATTAAAGGGTTTAGAGAAGCTTGAGTACCGCGGGTATGACTCAGCAGGTATCGCTGTGGCAAACGAAGAAGGCGTGCATGTGTTCAAGGAAAAAGGACGTATTGCTGAGCTTCGTGAAGTCGTAGATGCAAACGTGGCATCTTCAGCGGGAATCGGACATACACGCTGGGCAACACACGGTGTACCAAGCCATCTAAATGCACATCCGCATCAAAGTGCTTCTGGCCGTTTTACGCTTGTTCATAACGGTGTCATCGAGAACTATGTACAATTGACACGCGAATATTTACAAGACGTCACACTAAAAAGCGACACAGATACAGAGGTTGTTGTTCAAGTCATCGAACAATTTGTGAACAGAGGTCTTGATACAGAGGAAGCTTTCCGTCAAACGCTTCTTCAACTAAAAGGCTCTTACGCAATTGCTCTTTTCGATAACGAAAACAAAGAAACAATCTATGTGGCGAAAAACAAAAGCCCATTATTGGTTGGTTTCGGAGAAGATTTCAACGTTGTAGCTTCTGACGCAATGGCGATGCTTCAAGTAACAAACGAATATGCGGAATTAATGGATAAAGAAATGGTCATTGTCACAAAAGAAGAGGTTATCATCAAAAACCTTGACGGTGATATCATGACACGTCCTTCTTATATCGCTGAGCTAGATGCAAGCGACATCGAGAAAGGCACATATCCTCACTACATGTTAAAAGAAACGGATGAGCAGCCGCTTGTGATGCGCAAAATCATCCAGGAATATCAAGACGAAAACGGCAAGCTGTCAGTCGCTGGCGATATCGCAAGCGCAGTAGCAGAAGCAGACCGCATTTACATTGTGGCTTGCGGAACGAGCTACCATGCAGGACTTGTTGGTAAACAATATATTGAAGACTGGGCAAAAGTACCTGTAGAAGTCCATGTAGCAAGTGAATTCTCTTACAACATGCCTCTTCTATCGAAAAAGCCGTTGTTCATCTTCCTTTCTCAATCTGGTGAGACTGCGGACAGCCGTGCTGTACTTGTTCAAGTCAAAGAGCTTGGTCATAAAGCATTAACGGTCACAAACGTACCAGGTTCTACGCTTTCTCGTGAAGCAGACTTCACATTGCTTCTTCATGCAGGACCAGAAATCGCAGTGGCTTCAACAAAAGCCTACACAGCGCAAATTGCTGTTCTTGCGATCCTTGCATCCGTTGCAGCTGAATTAAATGGTCAATCTCTTGACTTTGACCTTGTGAAAGAGCTTGGGATTGTAGCGAACGCAATGGAAGCCCTTGTCGATCAAAAGGATGAAATGGAACAAATCGCTCGTGACTACTTCACAGTGACACGTAACGCATTCTTTATCGGAAGAGGACTTGACTACTATGTGTGCCTTGAAGGTTCACTGAAGCTAAAAGAGATCTCTTACATCCAAGCAGAAGGCTTTGCTGGCGGAGAGCTCAAACACGGTACGATTGCTTTAATTGAAGAAGGCACACCGGTCATTGCCCTTGCAACGCAAGAGCACGTGAACCTCAGCATTCGCGGTAACGTCAAAGAAGTCGTTGCACGTGGTGCAAACCCATGTGTCATCTCATTAAAAGGCCTAGAAGACGAAGGCGACCGTTTTGTCCTTCCAGCTGTACACCCAGCACTTGCACCACTTGCATCTGTTGTCCCACTACAGCTAATCGCTTACTACGCAGCCCTTCACCGCGGGTGTGATGTGGATAAACCACGTAACCTTGCGAAGAGTGTGACGGTGGAGTAGGTTTTAAAAATTATTTGATAAAATAACCTCTTCGGATATTGATATCCGTAAGAGGTTATTTTATTTTTACCTAAATTAATCCCCCAAAACCCATCTTTTAGATTAGAATAGATAGCATGCTTATAGTTACTTCAAATTGATATAATAGAAATTATTTACTGAAAGTCTCCTCAAAACAGTATGAGCTAATGAGAAAATGAACCTACATGGTCATTTTAAGCTTTTTACTGATAATGTCTTATTGGCATATCCAATGTTTCTGTTTCAGAGTGGTGAAAGTGGCGAAAACTCTGATTATTATGTAGAACAATATCATAGCTCTATAATAAACAATACTTTACAACTGCTTTTATCTATCAGGACTAAAAATAAAAGGGGTAATCGCCTCGTATTTTTATATTTAGTGAAAATGAAGAATATGAATGACGAAAGGAGTTTTATTAAAGCTTCAAATCTATGTATATTCATGTAAATTAAAAGGGTTTTTGATTAACTTTTTATTCCTATTATATTGCATTTGCGATAAAATAGAAATAGTTAGGAGGTGTTCAATGCTTGATAAAGAAGTTTTACCTTTTTTAACTTGGGCAGGAGGAAAAAGGTGGTTAGTAAAAAGCTATCCAGAAGTTTTTCCATCAAATTTCAATAGATATATCGAACCATTTTTAGGGTCTGGTTCAGTTTTTTTTCATTTAAAACCTCAGAAAGCTATTTTATCTGATATAAATAAAGATTTAATCGATACATATATGGCATTAAAAATGGATTGGCAGAAGGTATATAAGCATTTAAAAATTCATCAAAGAAAACACTCGCCTGAATATTACTATAAAATACGTAATTATAATCCTAGAAAAATAGAAACTAAAGCTGCCAGGTTCCTTTATTTAAATAGAACTTGCTTTAATGGCATCTACCGAGTTAATAAGCAAGGGAAATTTAATGTTCCGCTTGGTTCTAAGCAAAATGTAATTTTAAGTACAGATGACTTTGAAGAAATTTCAAATAGATTGAAACATGTATCTATTTTAAATCACGATTACGAAGTGGTAATTAATATGGCCAATAAAGATGACTTTATATTTGTTGATCCTCCTTACACCGTTAATCACAATGATAATGGATTTATTCAATATAATGAAAAACTTTTTTCGTGGGCCGATCAAATTAGACTTTGTGAAGCTTTAGTGAGAGCTCGTGATAGAGGTGCAAAAATTATAATGACAAATGCTAATCATGAATCTGTTAGGAATTTATACAAAGAGTATTGTTTTGAATTTAAAATTGTTTCACGTTTTTCTGGAATTTCATCAAAAGCCAAAGGTAGAAAAAAATATGAAGAAATTATTGTGAAATCTAACTTTTAATGAGGTGTTATTATGTCAGCTATTCAAGATTTAGTATCTAACGCAGTATTAAGTAATAGTCCCCTAAAAATATTAAAAAATTTCTTAGATAAACAACATCAACTTCATTCCGCTGGGGTAAAACAAGATTACCGTTTTATTGGATATGTTTTAGATTTAGGATACGATACGGCTAAAATTATTACATCGGATCCCTATAAAATTGCTGTAGGTGGAATTCCAAGAGGAAGTTTCCTAATTTTGGCTATAGATGAAAGAGATGAACAGGGAAATCCTATTCAGACTGGTTTACCCCCACACTTCACTTTACTACGAGTGAAATCTGTTTCTTCTACTCCTTTAAGTAATCAAGTACAGCACACTTATTTTGAACTTCATAAGAAATCAATGCCTGAATTAGATATTTGGACGCAGGCAGAATTACAATGGGGGGCTTTAGAGTGTGACGTAATTGGAATGTTCTATCCTAAACCATCTGATAAAAATTCGGTAGAGTTTTCTGGTGATGTGAACAACGTAGTAAGTGCTCATAAATATAAGGTGTTTTCTCCAGATAACGATTTGTTAGACTTGATACTTAATGGTCTAGTAAACAAGGAAAACCAGCAAGAACTTGGTGTATTTAGACCTACAGAGTGTCAAGTAGGATTATTAAATAACAATTATCCAGAATTAAAAATATCTATTGAGGATTTTAAAGGACGTCGTACGGCTATGTTCGGTAAAACTCGACTTGGTAAATCAAACGTAGTCAAAGTTTTGGCTGATGCTATCATCCGAACGTCTACAACAACACAAAATGTAGGCCAATTAATTTTCGATATTAATGGTGAATATGCAAATGATAATCCGCAGGATGGAAATAAATCACTCGCTTCAGCGCACACTAATAATTGTATAGTATATGCTCTTAATCCTAGAAACCCAAGCTTTAAGGAATTAAAACTTAATTTTGCCGAACAACCTGAAAGTGCACTGCCAATTATCAAATCATTTTTAGAAAGAGATAATCAAACTTCAAATTATATTAAGAGTTTTGGAAACATTGAACTCCCATCTATTCTTGAAATAAAATCCGAAGCTGATAAAGGAAAAAAAATAAGAAACATCCGCAAAATACAAATGTTTTGGGCTATTTTAAAAAGTGCTGGATTTAATCTAGATGAATCTAAATTAATAAGTCTAAATTTATCTAGCGGTCAAATAAACAAATTTAACCCTGGACTAAAAATAGACTTAAGAAATGAGGTTTATGGTGGTACTCCTCCAGCATCACCAAGCAACTTAAATGATTTAATAAAAGAGTTTAGCTTATTAGCAACCTTTATACAGAATAACAAGTCTTCTGATTTATTAAGGGGAAGTAGTGAACCTCTTTTTGATCAAGATGCCATTGCTTTATTAAATTTCTTAAATCCCGCTTCTGGATCTGGCACCCAGATTTTAACTAGTTATCGCCATTATCATTCCCCAAGTGCTGGGGATTTTATTACTGAGATTATTCAACTTCTTAACGATGGTAAAACAGTTATTTTAGACTTGGGGAATGCTTCGGAAGATGTTCGGAAATACTTTTCTGATATGTTATCTAAAGCCGTATTTGCTTCACAGGAAGATAAATTTGTTTCGAATACTTTGTCTGATCATTTTATTCAACTATATTTTGAGGAGGCTCATAATTTATTCCCAAACAACAATAAGGAAAATACAACTGTGTACCACCGATTTGCAAAAGAAGGTGCAAAATTCCATATTGGGATGGTTTATTCGACACAATCTCCTTCAACAATCAGCCAGGAATTATTAGTTCAAACCGAAAATTTCTTTGTAGGTCATTTAGCTTCTACACATGAAGCAAATGCATTATCTAAACTACAACATACATTTAATGGGCTTGAAGATGATATTAAAAAGTCTAGAACTCCTGGATATATGAGAATTTTAACAAATTCACATCGCTTTGTAATACCAGTTCAAGTTAAAAAGTTTACAGTTTAAGGAGATGCAACTTTTTATGGCGTATAATTCTAAAGGTGGTTTACCGTTTGAAGGTGCCTCAAAATTAGGTCATTTATCTCTAATGAATTCAGAGTGGATCACTTCTTTAGTAAAAGATTTTGAAGCTCAGTATAGTTCACCAAGTTCAAGTATTACTTCAAATTGGACTGAATTTAATGGTAGCTCTCAAAATCTTATTGACCAAATTTGGGTGGTAGATGGATCTTACGTTCCAGTTCAATCAGATGCTATTCCTCCAAAAGAAGCAGCATTTATTAAAACAGCTATTTTAAACATATCTGAAGCATCTTTTGAAAATATTGATAAATATAACCCACACCCTATGGATTTACAAAAAATTATGAAAGATAGTGCTTTATTCCATTCTACGGTTTTACCTTTAAGAAACATTAAGTCTAGTAAAGGTACTAATTTTGATACAATTAGAAATATTATTTTTGAATCTATAAAAATTGATGAGAACGGTGAATATTTCGAAACGTTGAAATGGCTAACTTATCAAAAATGGTTAGATAAACCTACTAATTCACCTTCATTTAATTGTCCATTCTGTGAAATTAGTTTGGAATTTACGGCTGATCTTGAAAAAATGAATTGTACAGCATGTAATAAAAAGCTTTATTTAACTGATATGATTGGTTTTCACTTAGATATGACTGAAGATAAAGCTACAGATGCTATCGCTTCAGCATATATGTCTATTATGGAACATTTAATGTTATTCACCATAATAAGGTTATATTGGTCAAAGCAGGATAAATCATTGTATAAGAATACATTATTTATTAAAGATGGTCCACTAAGTCTAAATAGTCAATATGTAAAATTGATTCCTCGTATACGAGAATTTTTAGAGTTTGCTAAACAAAATAGTATACTAATTAATATAATTGGCCAGGAGAAATCCGGGAAATTTGTTGATCACTTATCAATTGTAGGACGATATGTTAAACCTTTAGAAAAAGGCGAAAAACTTCACTATCATGTACTGAGTCATGATTACGTTGAAAAAGAAGTACAAGACAAACCAAGTACAATAAACTATGGAGAAAGATCAAATTGGGGAGAAAAAGTACTAGTGAAAGTCGATCCAGTTACGGAATTGGTTATTAATGTACCTACAGGTGATTACTTGAATAGGAAAAATGCACCTTTAGCAAACGAATTAATTAACTTAGACGTTATTTTAAATGTTATCCCGCATATCGTTAGTAGAAGGTTTTCGGGAGGTTTGTATCCCATTGAATTAGCAAATGGGATAGCTTCACTTTCAAGTTATCCATCAGCTAAGATACTTCAAAGATTATTAGAATAACTTAAAATAAAAGATTAGCTTGTCATGTGAGGTTAACTTCAGAAGAGTAGAAATATGTTATAATCAATCCTTTTTATATAAAATTTAATTAACACAAAATTTATCCGTATTTTGATCAATCATTATTCAAAATGCGTAGGTATCTTCCATCCTAAATTTAATATTTTTAGCGAACTTTTGATTAGATATTATATGTAATATCATGAGATAAGAGAGAAGAACACATGACCAAACCTAAAATTTACACAATGAGCTTCGCAAAAGTCTATCCTCTCTACATCGCAAAGGCAGAGAGAAAAGGACGAACGAAAGCTGAAGTCGATACGATTATTTGTTGGTTGACCGGGTACAGTCCGGAAGAGCTACAGGAACAGGTGGACAAACAGACAGATGTTGAAACTTTTTTTGCTGAGGCTCCTGAGCTTCATCCTTCCCGTAGCTTAATTAAAGGAGTCATCTGTGGTGTTCGAGTAGAGGACATTGAGGAAGAAACGATGAAAAACATTCGGTATCTAGATAAGCTGATTGATGAGTTAGCCAAGGGAAAGAAAATGGAAAAGATTTTGCGAGATTCGTCATGATCATCACAAGCAAGCCCAGTGAAGGAACCTTCACTGGGCTTTTTTATATTTATAGACCATTCGATCCACAAAAGTAAAATCCATTTGAACGAATCCCCTCTTCATGTCGTCAAAAGAAGTAATATCAAAACAAATTGACGTTTGAAAAGGGAGTGGTGTGGATGGATATGAAGATGATTTTACCTCTCATTTTGCTGCAAGCCATTTTAATGGTGATTGGTTTGTTCGATTTGTTGAAAAGAGATCCATCGAGGATCAGAGGAGAGGTGAAGTGGGTTTGGGCTTTGGTGATTGTGTTTGTGGCGAGTGCCGGTCCTATTGCGTATTTCATTTTTGGTCGTAAACAATCTTAGTAGGGGGGATTTGCTTGAATATGTTGGAGTGTCACGGGCTGACGAAATCGTATGGACGGCATGAAGTGTTAAAAGATGTCTCGTTTTCTGTTGGGGAGGTTGGATGTGTTGGCTTTTTAGGAGCCAATGGAGCGGGAAAGACAACGACGATCCGGATTTTGACGGGGCTTGCTCGTCCTACGTCTGGTGTTGTGAAGGTGGCAGGTTTTGATGTCACAAAGGACATGGATCAAATCAGTCAGGTGATTGGGTACTGTCCGCAGCATCCTGCATTTTATCAGGATATGACGGGGCAGGAGTGGATGCATTGGGTTGGCGGGTTATTTCATTTAGAGAAAAACATCATTCGTTCTAAAACAGAGGAGCTGTTGAAGCTTTGCCGTGTGTATGAGGCGAAGGATCGTGCCATTGGTAGCTATAGCGGAGGCATGAAGCAGAGGCTTGCCATTGCCCAGGCGCTCATCAACAGCCCGAAAGTCCTTATCCTGGATGAACCTGTGTCTGCACTTGATCCAATGGGAAGAAAAGACGTCCTGACTTTGATTGAGCGTTTAAAGCATGAGATGCTGATCTTTATGTCGACCCATATTTTAGATGATATTGAAAGAGTGGCGGATCACATTATCATGATCAACATCGGCAAAGTTGAGATGTCCTCTTCAATGAAACAGATCAAAGAAGACCATACCCAGCCCATGATTGAGTTGCAATTAGAACAACAGAATCCGAGACTAGTGGCTTTGTTAAAAGAACGGGATTGGGTGGAGGAATGCATGGAGACAGGAGACGTTTATCAAGTGCGAGTAAACGATCAATCAATGGCATTGAAGGAGTTGCCTCGTCTGATCACTGAAGCTGATGGTGTTCTCCTCCATTATCGACTATCTAAGCTGACGCTTGAAGATATTTTCATGAAGGTTGTGAATGCATGATGATGTTGAAAAAGGAATTTAGGGAGTTATTCACTAGTTATAAAATCTTATATGTACCGATCATTTTTACGATTTTAATGATTACGCAGCCTATTACGCTCAAAATGCTGCCGGATCTTTTATCGAAATCGGCTAATTTACCTGAAGGGTCTACATTTTATATACCAGAGCCTAGTGCTGGAGAGGCTTTAGCCAGTGCTTTGAGTAAATTTGATTCGCTTGGGGTGTTTATCCTGATTATGATCGTGATGGGGACGATCGCTGGTGAGCGTGCCTCTGGGGTGACGGCGATGATTATGGTGAAACCGATCAGTCGATTGAGTTATTATGTCTCGAAAATTTGCGCCTATGCTTGTTTGACTTTGTTTAGTTTGGTAGTGGCAGTGCTTGCCTCCGTTTATTATGTGGACATCCAATTTGGGCATGTGGATTGGGTCAATGTGGTTAAAGGCACGCTTCTTTATTATCCAAACTTATTGCTGATTGTGGTATCGACCATTTGTGCTTCGGCATTCTTCACGCGTTCCGTCACAGCTGGCGGTGTATCGCTTTTGATCAACCTTATTCTATTTACCGTTCCTTCATTTTATGAGGATGCATTAGGGAAGTTTGCACCTAAAGGCGTGACAAGTGCGGCCGAGGAAATGATTCGTGGTGGAACTTATTCGGATCAGGCGCTTACAAGCTTTCTAGGTGTATCGGTATTGATTGGTTTCTTTTTTTTCATTGGATGGTTTCTTTTTAGAAAACAAGAATTATAGCTTGCTGTACCCTTTACATCTAAAGGGGTTTTTTTATGGAGAATATATATTTAGTAAGTATGTATAGAGTGTTTAATGAATGAAATTCACATATTATCTTTAAAATTATATATACTTAGTATATAATAACGTCATATACGGATGGGGGGATTTTACAGATGATTGAGATCAAGAATGTAAAAAAGGAGTTCATTCAAGGCCAGGAGCGGACTGAGGTACTGAAGGGCGTTGATTTGACGGTAGAAGAAGGGGAATTTGTAGCGGTCATGGGGCCGAGTGGCTCTGGAAAAAGTACATTGCTTCAGCTGTTAGGCGGGCTTGATCTGCCTACTGGTGGGGAGATTTTGATAGATGAGCACCAGTTAAGTGAGATGAATGAGAAAGAGAGAACGATTTTTCGCAGAAAACAGATTGGGTTTGTGTTTCAAAATTATCAGCTGCTGCCTACGTTAACTGTCGAAGAGAATGTGGCGTTTCCGCTGCATGCAGATGGACATTTAACAAAGGAGAATCAACAGACGGTTGCAGAACTGTTAGATGCTGTTGGCTTGAATGGGCTTGGGCGAAAACGGGCTAGTTTGCTGAGCGGCGGGCAGCAGCAGCGTGTAGCGATTGCAAGGGCTCTAGTCAATCAGCCATCAGTGCTGTTAGCGGATGAGCCGACGGGGAACTTGGACCGACATAGAGCAGAAGATATTTTGGCGTTAATGTGCAAGTTTAATCGAGAAAGCAAGCAGACAATCATCATGGTGACGCATGATATTTTCGCAGCGGGATTTGCGGATCGAATCATCCTTTTTAAAGATGGTGTCATTGATCAAGTGATTTCTAGAAAGGATGATGATTATGCTCAGTATGTGGCGAATTTCATGGCGTAACATGATTCAGCATAAAAAGCGGTTCGCCATTTCTGTCCTTGGCATCATGGTGGGGATTGCTTTTGTGACGTCGATGCTCATTGCCGATCGAACAACAAATGATGTTTTCAAATACTATGAGAAAATGTATGTCGCCGATGCAGATTATTGGGTATTGAGTGACGATCATACGTACGATGAGGAACAAATTTCCTCCATTTTAAAGCATCCTGATGTGACAGGGTCATTATTGGCACTGGATAAACAGACGTTTTTTGATGTGGAAGGTGACCACTCTCTTAACCAACGGGCAGTGCGAATTACAGGGGTGCAAGATCAAACGAGTTCTTTACTGAAGCTCCCTGTGATTGAAGGGCATTTGGATAATCAAGGGTTGGTCATACCAGACGTTGTGGCGAAGCTGCTGAATAAAAAGGTGGGAGATACGATTCGTTTTTCTGAATTGGGTGAAGCGAAGGTGTCTGCCATTGTGGAATATACGCAGCTGCTTTCAAGTCCTAGTGACTGGGAGAGTGCCGAATCATCAAGTTTTCGTGTGATGGCGCCGCTTGATGTATTAAGAGAGTGGACAGGATTGGATGATCAGCTTTCTTATATGAGATTTCAGACGAATGAAGGCGGGGAGCAGCTTTTTCAATCTTTGCAGAAAGAGTTCAAGGATGCCGATGTTTTTGTCCAGCCTGTGGTGGCGGATGACCGGCAAAGTAATGATATCGGTGGACTGTATACATTCTTTTATTTGATTGCAGGGCTGTCGATGTTTATGAGTGGTTTTATTGTGTTCAATATGATTTATACGAGTGTGATGGAACGAAAAAAGGAATTTGCAATTATGAAGAGCTTCGGCTATACGAAGGGTTCTGTTTTTAAGCTGGTTTTGATTGAGGTGCTGATCTTAGCTTGTATTGGAACAGCCATTGGGGTTCCGATCGGCGTCTGGCTTGGAGATGTGTTCATGCAAACGCTACTTGGTGTGTTTGCTTTTGATATGGTGTATTCGTTAAATTGGCAAATGCCTGTTTTGATAGCTGTGGTCATTGGCATTCTTTTTCCTGTGCTGTTTTCGTTATTTCCGATCTACCATGCTGGGAAAACGTCTGTGCTGATAACGTTAAAATCAACCACCGGAGCATCTGCATCGAAAAAGCAGTCGATCATTCGAGCGGTCATTGGGATAGGTTTGCTTTTATTTGGATGGGTGGATCATCCAGTTTCTTATCTTGCGATTGCAGCCAGTCTCGTTCTGTTATTTCCGTTTTTACTGCTTTTATTGAATCGTTTGTTGGCACCTCTTTTGAAGCTTCTCTTTGGTTATTCTGGTCATCTATCAGTACAGCATGTCACGCAGCAATTGAACAGAAATGCGAACACGGCAGCTATTCTTGCGGTTGGAATTGCTGTGATTTTACTACTAAGTGCGGTGATTGAATCAGCACCAGACAGCTACGACAAGAATATTCGTCAAACGTATGGAGGCGATATCAGGATTACGTCTGAAGCGCCATGGACGAAAGCAGATCAAGAAAAGCTGTCAGCATACGAGTCTGTTGAGCGTGTTGAGCCGGTCATGGAAGCTGCTCCTTTGACATGGGAAACAATGAAGGGAGAGAAAAGGCAATTCTCCATTATCGGTGTAGACAAAGAAGCACCGTCTCTCGTGGAAGATGACAATAAAAGAGATTTGTATCAACAGTTAGCGGAAAAGCCTTCTATTGTTTTAGGAGAGCGTGCGTTTGATGAATGGGGTGGGCATGTTGGTGAGCGTATGTATCTGAATGCTCCTTCTGGCCCTAAGCAGTTACAAGTGATTGATGTGGTTAAGACCTCTCATCATTCAGGCTATGTAGCGTTTGTAGATCAGACTTTTTTACAGAAAGAGCTTGGCTGGACACATTCTTTTGATTTATTGGTAACGTTAAAAGACAAAGGCACCGGTGAGCCTTTACGCGATCAGCTATGGGAGGACTTTGGCCAGCGGCTGTCTAAGGTAAAAACGGTGGAGGATGAAATTGAATCAACGACATCAGCTTTAACGGGAATGAATGAGTTAATTTCTATGATGCTCATTTTCATTGTTGCGCTTGCGAGCATTGGAACAGCCAATACGCTACTGATGAATACGCTTGAACGTACGTCTGAGATTGGCACTATGCGGGCCATTGGACTGACAAAGCAGCAGGTGCGAAAAATGATTGTTGGTGAAGGTTTGCTGATTGGATTGTCAGGTGTGATTGGCGGTATTTTAGCTGGCGTGCTCCTTCTTTTTGTCTCAAGCCAATCAGCGTGGCTGGGAGGATTTGTTTCATTCCAGCTGTCATTTGTTCATGTACTGCTGGCAGTGATTGCAGGAATCGGACTTAGTTTAGCGGCTTCGTGGATTTCTAGTGCAACAGCGAGTAAAATAGAGATGATATCATCACTTAAAGAAGGTTAAATCATATGTCAGTGAAATACGGAATTTTAACATCGCTATGTCAGCAGCAAAATCATGGATATGAATTAAAGCTAGAGCTGGAGTCCCTTCTCGGAATGAAAGGGAGAATCAACCCGGGGCAAATATACACGACGCTTGATCGGTTAATCCGTGATCAATTGGTGACGGCAGTCGGAATCGATGACCAAGAACGTAAGCTGTACGCCATCACGGAAGACGGCAGACAGGAGCTGGAACAGTGGCTGTTGGCGCCTGTTCCGTATCATTCTGCGAAGGATGACTTTCATTTTAAGTGGAGCTGTGCACGGAAGATCGGATTTCATCAAGAAAGAGAAATGCTTCAGCAGCAGAAAGCCGTCATTATGAAAGATGTGATGGAACTCACGAAGCTGAAAACGGAATGTCTCGTGCAAGGTGACGAGAGTCGTTACTTATTAATTTCCGGTACACTGCTTCATTTAGAGGCGGATTTGAATTGGATTCATCAGATTGAGCATCGAAGCGGGGCATCATTTTAAGAAGGTCTTTCTTTTGAAAGACCTTTTTTAATTGACCCTATTAGGAGCATATCAATCTGAGCGGGAAAGAAAGTTTGGTATGATGGGTATAAATTGATTGTATTTTCAGAAAAGGGGTTTTGTTCATGCGAACATCACGTAATCCGGAGACCATTCACCCGCCAGTTGCACCCTATACACACCAAATAGAAACAACAGGACCACAGCGGTGGTTAACCTTATCAGGTCAAGTAGGGATGGAGGCGGATGGGGCCATCCCAGAGAGCCCGTTGGAGCAGCTCGAATTAGCATTAGAGAATGTGAAACGAAACGTCGAAGCGGCAGACATGGCGGTAGAGGACATAACGAAACTAGTGTTTTATCTCGTGGGAGAATTTGATGCTGCGAGTAGAAAACGAATCATGGGGCAGTTTTTAGGCGATCATCTGCCATGTATGACGATGATTTATGTGGTCGCCCTGGCTTCTCCTGTTTTTAAGGTAGAGGTGGATGCTTGGGCTTGTCAGGAGATTTAATCGGTAAAAGATTGGGTGATTGATGCTCAATCTTTTTTGTTTTGTGAGATTTTAAGAGTTTTCATTGAATAAATTACCTTTATGCCCTTATCTTGTAATTTTTTGTATGGTAATATCAGGGTAAATGTTGAGTGGGTCTAAGTACATTTACATATAACACCATTGATAAGCATACATCACTCTACTAGTAAGGGAGAGATTTGATGCCATTCATGGAGGTTCTGAATATTAGCAAACGATATAGCAATGGTGATGGGATAGAGGGTCTGTCATTTTCTATCGAAGCAGGCGAGGTTGTGGCGCTCCTTGGGCCTAATGGTGCTGGGAAGACGACTACGATTCGGTGTTTAACGGGTCTGTATAAACCAGATGGAGGGGAAATTCTCATAGAGGGTTTCCCGCCTGGTCATTCCCATGTTCAAAAACAAGTCGCTCTTATTCCAGATCAGCCGTATTTGTATCCAGACTTAACGGTTGCTGAACATGTTCAATTCCGTGCGCGTGGATATCATAAGGGTTTAAAACAGATCAAAGAAAAGGTATATGAAGCGTTAAACGAAGTACATATGGATAAGAAGATGAACGAACTGTGCGGAAGGCTTTCAAGAGGTCAAAAACAGCGGGTGGTCTTAGCTGGAGCCATTGTTCAAGATGCTTCCCTTTTTATATTAGATGAACCGACTGTCGGGTTAGATATTCCATCAAAACAGTGGCTGTCGAATTGGCTGAAACAAAAAAGCAGTCAAGGTGATTCGGTCTTTATATCGACTCATAGTCTGGAGTTTGTTCTTGATACGGTAAGTAGGGTGATATTAATTCGAGATGGTCGCATCATGAAGAGTATGGATGTTCCTCAATCAAAGGAAGAGCAGAGTGAGTGGAGGGCAGAGGTTATTCAACTTCTAGGGGAGTGGTCAAGTGAATAATACACTCTCCCTTTTATGGTTGAAATCTCAAAGGCGCTTGATCAGTAAAAATCAAGAAAAGAAAATGCCTGTTCTGATCTTACTTCTTTTCATGGCGGCAATTGTTTTTCAGCTAAGCGCAGTTTCAAGTATGGGTGATTGGAATGTGAGTGCAGCTGGATGGATCATGGTCTGTTTGTTTGTTCTTTATACGGGGGTTGGGTTGTTTACAAATCGGTTGCCCAGTCAGATGAACGATATTATTTGGTTATATGGAAATGGTGCTTCTTTATGGACAGTTGTCATTAGTGTATGGATGTATCACATTTTATGGAGAGGAGCTTTCCTCGTTGTTTCTGCAGTAGCTGCAGATATCCTTTTATTATTTATGACACAGCAGTACTGGTTTCTGCTCGGGAAATCACTCATCCTGACAGGGCTGTTATGTTTGGTCGAAACTTGGATGATTGCGGTGTCTTGTGCTAGAACCATTCGAGTATACAAGCGCCTGCTCTTACTCAGTTTTTTATTAATGTTTTGTTTCTTTGCAGTGCTTGTTTTGAATCAATTGATTATGAAACAGCCTTCATTGATGATCATTGCCGATTCTTTGATGTTTCAAGCTGGACGTATGATCGAAGAGTTCTCCATTCTTTCTTTCTTCATCTTTATTGGAGTAATGTTCTTATCATTCATGATGATGTACAGGGCTAGTCATCGTATAGAGATGAAGGAGTCTATAGTCAAAGAGGCATTATTTTGGGAGGAGTTTGAAGGGAAACATATTCAATCAAGTCCAATTGTTCAAAAAAAGGGCAAGACGTGGTGGGGGCTTCCAGCATTAACGGGCATTTGGGCTTTTCTTTGGATTGAATTATTGCTGATAAAAAAATATGTGATGTTTCATCTGTTATCTACTATGCTGTTAATTGGAACTTACTATGTCGTCCTTACTTATTTTTCAGATTGGCTGAATCTATTTTTGATTGTCATTTCTGCATCCGTTCTTCTTAGTTCATATTACGCAGGGATTGTAAGACATGCACAAACAGGAGTGCTCTATCTTTTCCCAGGTGCTTTATATCAAAAGATCCTTCTATTAGAAGTGTTTCAAACCTTTTGGTTGTACGCTGTTTACTTGATTTCTCTTTTGTTAGTTGAGGTTGACGATATATTGTACTGGGCCTTATTTGGTGGAGGCGTTTATATTTGGTTTTTGGCCGTGCGGCTCTTTGCCTTCATGCAGCTTCTAAGGCGAGAGATAAGTTTCGCTTTGAGTGTCTATTATCGATCACTGCTCCTTGCGTCTGTCATAAGTGCTGTGGTCATGATTGGCATTCATCTGTTCACTGATGGCTTGTTGACAACAATTGTATCCCTATTGGCTGGAAGTGTATTTTATGTGCTTTGTTATCGATATCGTGCGGCTCATTAAAAAGAGGAGTGGATTGTAAATGAAACCAGAAAATAAGCTATCTCAATCGGTTCAACAATTGATCAACACAAATGAAATAACGATCGTGCAAGCAATGGGGGAATTAAGAAAGTCCGGAAAAGATGCAGTGCCTGTACTTGTTGAAGCTTTAAAAGAAAAGGGTTCTCTGCGAAATATTGCAGCAGCTGTACTAGGTGAATTTGGAGCAGATGCGGGCGATGCAGCTGAGCCGCTAGCCCAGCTATTAGAAAGTGACGAAGAGGATACAAGAATGGCAGCTGCCATGTCACTCATGAGAATTGGTCAGCCCAGCTTGCCATTTCTTCTGCCATTGGCAAAACGTTATGAGGGACCTACTTGTTTCTGGGCATCATGGTGTATCTCTTGGATTGACCCATCAAAAATTGAAAAAAACATGTACGAGTGCTTAAAACAAGAACAAGAAAATCCATCAGGCAGCGTTGCGCCTTTTGCAGCAGAGGAAGCATTAGGAAAGATTATTGCTTTTCAGCTAAAGGAAAGGGGGGATGAATAGTGGAAACGCAAAAACTCAATTGGCCTGAGCACCTTCCGTGGATTCATCCTTCAGATCAAAGAAGTTTATCTGAGGGGCAGCAGTTGCTATATTTTTGGTCAGTCAACTGTCCCCATTGTGAGGAATTAACCGATCAAATTCTAAATCGTGTAAATCAGTTGGGTATTCATTTAACCTGTGTCCATGTTCCATATACAGATGAAGAAAAATCGGCAGATATTGTTTCAGAGTATGCAGAGGAAAAGAATATGACTGCTCCTATTGTTTTGGATCAGAATTATGAAATTGTTGCAAAGTATAAGATTCAAGCATTACCTAGCTTTTGCCTCATAGATAAAGAGGGGCAGTTAATTGATAGGAAAATGGGAGATAACGGCTGGGAAAAAATATTGAAAAAGTTAGAAAAACATTCAATTGGTTAGTTAGTGTAAGGGAGGAGAGAAGAGTGTTTCAATCAAACATAGATTTAAAAAGAAACGCCATTTTTTTCGCAGGAGTTGGAGCGGTTTTGCTGATTTTAATGATGCTGAAATGGTTGCCGATTCCCGTAGACTGGGAGCTGTCGTTGATTTTATTTGGATTGGGGATTTTGTTTTATTTGAAGCGTGTGATGAGGAAAGAAGAAAGTCATCATTTATAAATTCATGCAGTATGACCTAGAATATATATTCTAGGTTTTTTTATTAAATTTACCTTAAAACTCATATTTTCACATGGGTGAAGAGACCATTTTTTAAAAAGTGTGGTAGGATAAATATGCTTTATTTTTATATTTTCCGAAGGAGCTGTCGTGTTGAAGGGATCTAGGGTTGAGTTAATTGATAGTTTGCGTGGTTTTAGTTTATTAGGTATTTTGATCGTGAATATGCTTAATTTTCAATATGATTATGATTTTGAGAAGATGTTTGATTCGAGTTTTTGGGGGCAGGGATTTGGCGTTTATGTAACGGAAATTTTGTTCCAGGGGTCGTTTTATCCGATTTTCTCCTTTTTGTTTGGGTATTCTTTTATCAAGCTGATTGAATCTACAAAAGCTAAGGGGCTCAATACGAATGCCATTGTCGTTCGCCGAGGCTTTGGTCTGATTGTGCTTGGGATGCTGCATTATATCTTTATTTGGAATGGCGACATTCTTCTTTATTATGGAGCATGTACGTTTTTCTTGATGATGTTTTTGAGCAGCCGGATCAAAACAATGCTGATTTGGTCGGGTGTGTTAGGGGCATTGTCATTAGTCGTTGTGCCATATATGATGAAGTTCGTTTATGGGACTGATGAACTTTTAACCGATGTGTATGCGAAGGGTGCATATGGGGATATTTTGCTCAGCCGGATTACGGTTGAAGACGATATGATGATTGTGACCATTATTATGGCAATCGTGACTATTACGATGATGCCGATATTAGGTTTTCTATTCGGTACGATCATGGTGGGTCCATTTGCACTGCTCGGCATGGCCATTGGGAAAAAAGGTCATTTGACAGAAGAAGATCGAGGAATGGCCTATCGAAAAGGCTGGGTGTGGATGATTGTCGTCGGGCTTGCGCTAAAATGTGCGACGTTCATTGATGCGCCTTGGAGTGAACTGGTCATAACGTTAGGTGCCTATGTCCTGACGATCGGGTATATTCAAGCGTTTATTGTTTTCTACTATTCGAAGGCAGCCCAGGGCCTCAAACGTCTGCTTGCAGGGCTTGGTCGTTTGTCTCTATCAAACTATTTGGCGCAGTCGGTGATTTGTACAACGATTTTCTATTCTTACGGACTTGGTTTATTTGGGAAGATGGGGTCAATATTTGGATTGCTGCTCGCTGTCGGATTGTATACAGTACAGCTGTTCATCAGCTATCTCTATTTGAAAAAATGGAGAAGAGGCCCAGTGGAATGGCTTTTTGGAAAATGGGTGTATTGGAGATAAATTGTGTTGGTGAAGGGCCGCATAGCTGAGGAGCTGTGCGGTTTTTTTAGTTGAGCAGCAATCGGAAAATGGTTGATTATTCTTTTAGTATGTGTATAATGTATATAAAGTATATATACATTATTTTATTCCAAACATCAGTACAGAAAAAAGAGGGTTTTATATGCAAATTACGATTTCAAACCATTCTAAGGAGCCCATTTATGAGCAAATTACGAATCAAGTCAAATCGTTGATTTTAACGGGGGAGCTTGTGGAAGGGGCGGCACTGCCGTCTATTCGAAAGCTGGCGAAGGATTTGCAAATCAGCGTCATTACAACAAAGCGAGCATATGAAGAGTTAGAGAAGGCAGGATTTATTTATTCGATTGTAGGTAAGGGATCATTTGTTGCCGAGCAAAACCTAGAGGTCATGAGAGAGAAAAAATTGAAGGTGATTGAGGAACAGCTTGGAGCGGTTGTCACAAACGGCAAGGAATTAGGCTTATCTTTTGATGAATTGCAGCAGTTATTAAAGTTCTTGTATGAGGAGTGAGATGAGTGGAGCATGTGATTGAATTCAAAGGAGTATCAAAACGGTTCAAAGACTTTTCTGTGCAGAATCTTGATTTACAGGTCAAAAAGGGCTTTGTTACTGGGTTTATTGGAGAAAATGGAGCCGGTAAGTCGACCACAATTAAAATGATCATGAATTTGTTAAAACCAGATTCAGGTGAGGTGAGGATCTTTGGACTAGATTATCGTACCCATGAAAAAGAGATTAAGGAACGTATTGGATTTGTTTACGATGCCAACGTTTTTTTTCCAGGATTAAATTTAAAGGATATTAAACGAATTGTGGCACCGGCCTATAAACGTTGGGATGACCAGCTTTTTTATCAATATATTGAGAAGTTTGGTCTGCCGCTGCATAAAGCGATCAAAACATTTTCAAAAGGGATGCAGATGAAGGCGTCACTTGCGATTGCGCTGTCGCATCATGCAGAGCTGATTATTATGGATGAACCAACTGCTGGTTTAGATCCGGTCTTTAGAAGAGAGCTACTCGGCACGTTACAAGAATTGATGATTGATGGAAATCGAACGATCTTTTTCTCGACACATATGACAACAGATTTAGACCGGATTGCAGATTATATTGCGTTTATACAAAATGGAAGATTGGTCTTTCAACAGTCGATTCATGAGGTAGCGGAGAATTATGCGCTTGTGAAGGGGAGCCTGGATTTGTTGGATCGAGACACTGAAAAAGCCTTTGTCCATATTCAACGTACAGCAGCAGGGTTTGAAGCGTTAACAGATCGTATTGGTGAAGTGGAACATATTTTTGGAGATGCTGTTGTGATTGAACGGGCATCGCTTGAGGATATCATGTTTTATTTGAAAGGCGGTGTAGAGCATGTTTCATTTAATGAAGCGTGATGTGATTTTGCAAAAGAAACAGCTGATTATTTTTCTTCCGTTTATCTTATTTTTTATTCTCATGGATGTGCCTCCGGCATTGACGTTTCTCGTCGCCAGTTTCTTCATACCTTTTAACACATATGCGTACGATGAGAAGGCAGAAACGAATATCCTATTAAACTCTTTGCCTTATACACGTAAAGAAATTATCGCATCACGTTATCTTGGCGCCATTTTTTTTATGATGATTGCAATCGGGCTGACAAGTGCTGCTTTATTTAGTTTTGGGAAGCTGTTTACGATGATGGATATCGCACTTGGCAGCGGGCTGTTTTTACTGTTTGCGGCGTTTACATTTCCTTTGTTTTATATTCTGAAACCCGGTTATATCTCAACGGCAGTGATCATTGTCTTTATCATTTTATCTGGGATAGGTCCGCCGATTATGGCTTATTTAGCAGAGCATTTCAGCGTGATCACTGATTTTGTGATGAATGTATCGATTCCGATTTTATATACGGGATCAACTTTACTGATTATGCTCCTCTACTTGCTGTCTTGGGGACTTTCTACTGCGATTTACCAGAGAAAAGTGTTTTAATTCAGATGATCACATCATTTTTAGAGAATCATTCATTTTGAGGTAGGACTTTCAAAATGAATGATTCTTATTTTTTTGCATCCGGTGAAATTGACATAAAGAAGAAAAGAGGTTATTATTACCTAACAATATGTTAATTTTTTTTAACATATTGTTAAATAAATCTTCCTTTAAGAAAGGGAATTTGAAATGGAGATTAAAAATAGAATTAAGGTATTACGGGCAGAAAGAGACTGGACACAAAAGGATTTGGCAGAGAAGTTAGGTGTGACTCGTCAAACTGTGGCAGCGATTGAAAATGGTAAATATTCTTTGTCTTTAAAATTAGCCTTTCAAATTGCTAGGACATTTGAAGTTGATTTGTATGACGTATTTCACGAGGTCGACAAGGAGGAACAACAATGATAACGACGATCATACTTTATTCTTTGATTATCCTTTCTATTTTCAGCACGGCCTTTCAATTGAAGAAAAGTCGTGAATATAAACATGATGAACGAGGTCAATTTATTTTAGCGAAAGCAGGAAGTTTTTCCATTATAGGTATTGCCTTAGCCTATATATTGGTTGCCGTTATCCAAGCTTCGGTCCATCAATTCTCTTCTCCAAGAGAATGGTTTTATATAGCGATTACTTTTATGTATGTATCAAGTGTTTGTGCAAATGCCATTGGCATTATCTATTGTGAAAGAAAATACTAATCTTTTATCTGCGGATGCAAGCTAGGGTACTTCATCATGAAGGGAAGAAAAAATAATGAAAAAATTACTGAAAATAATGCTGATTGCTCTATGTACCATTGTGACTGTCTTGGTTGTATTTGTAGCCAGTGTTTATGTTGTTAATCTAATTAGTAATGAAAGAGAACAGGGGAAAATAGAAGATTATGGGCAAAAGGTCTTGGTGGATGGGAAGCAGATGAATGTGCTCATTCAAGGCGGTGGGAAAGAAACGATTGTCCTTCTACCAGGCTATGGAACTGCTTCGCCAGTGCTAGATTTTAAGCCACTAGTAGATGAATTATCACCTTATTATAGAGTCGTAGTGATTGAACCATTTGGGTATGGTTTAAGTGACGATACAGATAAAGTACGGACAAGTCAAAACATCGTGAATGAGATTCATGAATGTTTGCAAAAGCTCAACATTAAAAAGTATACGATGATGGGTCATTCGATCTCTGGCATTTATGGATTAGAATATGTGAATCAATATGAAAAAGAAGTGCAAGCATTTGTTGGAATTGATAGTAGTTTTCCTAAGCAAGAAACGGATGAATTGCCGGTATCCAGCTTGCAACTGCTCAATCAATCCGGCTTTTACAGATTGTTATTGAAAGTGAATCCAGATCAACTGGTGATGCCTAAAGTAGATGATCAAACGAAAGCTCAGATTAAAATGCTGACTTTCCGAAATTTCATGGATGAAAGTCAAGCGAGTGAAGCAGATAACTTTAGAAACAATTTTAAAAATGCTCAACGCCTACATTTCCCTAAGAAGCTCCCTGTGGTTTTCTATTTAGCAGATCAAACGGAGAAAGAAACACCAAACTGGAAACCAATGCATGAAGAGCTACTGAAAAATGTAGATCACGGCAAAGTAGTTACTTTTAAAGGCGGCCATTATTTGCATCATACGAGATCAAAGGAGATTGCAGCTGATTTTAAAGGTTTCCTTTCTGAAATTGAAAGTAACCGTTAGAGCCGACAGTTTCTAAGTTCCACTCTTGAATTCAATATATCAATATAAAACAATTTGAGCATCTTTTTATGTCGGAATATTTTGATAATAATGTTTTCCTCAAAAAAACAATTGTTTTTTAAGGGTAGATTTATTATGATAATATACATCGAAAGATTGATGTTTCACAATCAGAATGAAAATTCTGATTTTTATTTTTTATGTTGTTTGTTGATGAGGGGGGAAGAAAAGTGGCTCAAAAGGAATTAAAGAGAGGTTTAAGTGCCCGCCATATTCAAATGATCGCACTTGGCGGCACGATTGGTGTTGGCTTATTTATGGGGTCAGCCAAGGCCATTCAATGGACAGGTCCATCAGTCCTTCTAGCGTACGCAGTATGTGGTATCTTTATCTTTTTTATTATGCGTGCGATGGGAGAAATGTTATACGTTGAGCCGAGTACAGGTTCATTTGCTACATTTGGTCATCAATATATTCATCCGCTTGCGGGGTATATGACGGCTTGGAGTAACTGGTTTCAGTGGGTCATTGTTGGGATGTCGGAAATTATTGCCGTAGGCGCTTATATGAAATATTGGTTCCCGGAGCTACCGGCGTGGATTCCAGGTTTAATTGCGATGATGATTTTGGGAGCGGCCAATTTGATTTCGGTTAAATCGTTCGGTGAGTTTGAATTTTGGTTTGCAATGATCAAGATTGTGACGATTATTTTAATGATCATTGCAGGTTTAGGTATTATTTTCTTTGGATTTGGAAATGGCGGGACGCCTATTGGTTTGTCTAATCTGTGGGCGCACGGCGGGTTCTTTACAGGTGGATTTACCGGATTCTTGTTTGCATTGTCGCTCGTTATTGCTGCCTATCAGGGGGTAGAACTGATTGGGATTACAGCAGGTGAAGCACAAAATCCAGAAAAGACTCTGACGAATGCTATTAAAAGTATCATCTGGCGTATTTTGATTTTCTATATCGGTGCAATCTTTGTCATTGTGACGGTGTACCCTTGGGATCAGCTGAATACCCTTGGCAGTCCTTTTGTGGCGACGTTTGCGAAAATTGGGATTACAGCAGCGGCCGGTATTATTAATTTTGTCGTCATTACAGCAGCGATGTCTGGCTGTAATAGTGGTATTTTCAGTGCAGGTCGTATGCTTTATACATTAGGGGTAAATGGGCAGGCACCTGCTTTCTTCACTAAGATTTCGAAGAATGGTGTACCGTATTTTGGAACATTCGCTGTGCTGATTGGTTTAGCGGTAGGAGTTGTCTTGAATTATGTTTCTCCGCCAAACATTTTCGTCTATGTGTATAGTGCGAGTGTACTTCCTGGTATGGTGCCTTGGTTTGTGATTTTGATTAGTCATATCGGTTTTAGAGAGGCGAAGGGAGCTGCGCTTGATCAGCATCCATTCAAGATGCCGCTAGCGCCGTTTTCTAATTATCTTACAATCGGTTTCTTACTGATGGTGCTTGTATTTATGCTCATTAATCAGGATACACGTATTTCTCTGATTGTGGCCATTGGGTTCTTGATTGTAGTAGCGCTTAGTTTCTTTGTATTTGGGATCGGGAAACGGAAACCGATCGAAACAGCTTCTTCTGATCAAACAATAAAATAATGAAAAGCCTTGCGGGATGGACCGCAAGGCTTTTGATGTTTAAAGTGATGCTTTTACACGGTTAAAAACATCTGGAAAGTTGGTGAAAAGACCGGTGACGCCGTATTGCAGTAGACGGGTCATGTCTGCTTCGCTGTTTACCGTATATGGGTGGAGGAGGAGTCCGTGGCTTCTGACCTGTTGTACGTTTTCAGGGGTCAATGCTCTAAAATTCGGTCCGACACCCACTGCATAAGTTTTGATGAAACCGAGTTGTTCATCTGTGATGGACGTCATTTGGGTTCTGTCTAGTAGCTGTACTTTTGGCAAGCGTGGAGCTAATTTTTTTAGTTTTAGCAGGCTGTCTTGACTAAAGGATTGGATCATAACCTGCCCTTTTCTCGTATGTTTTCCGAGTAGATGATGTTTTTTTAGGGTCGCCAATAGCTTTTCTTCCATTCGTGGGTAAAGATCTGGTTTTTTTGTTTCAATATAATAATTTTCTCGTTTGCCAAAATAGCGTAGCACTTCATCTAATGTGAGAACCCGCTGTCCGAAATAGTTGGCATTTTGTTTGTCGGGGTTGGCTTCGTTAAACCACGTACCGGCATCGAGCTGTTTGATTTCGGCGAGTGTGAGGTCTTTGACCCAGCCTGTTCCATTCGTGGTGCGGTCAACGGTTTCATCGTGCATGACGATGAGATGTCCATCCTTTGTCATTTGAAGGTCGAGTTCGAGGTAATCTGCATTCATCTTTGTGGCGAGCTGGTAGGAAGCCAGGGTATGCTCTGGTGCATACCCTGATGCTCCGCGGTGTGCAACGGTTAGAATACGATCGGGAGATAAAAGATGTTCATGTGCCGATACGGAGGTCGGCACCCAAACAAAAGACAGCAAAGCAAAAGAGAGCAACACGAAAGCAAGTAATCTACTTTTCTTCATATTTTATCCTCCTTTTACGGTAACTGCCTCCATCATAAAAAATAGATGTAAAGGGCATGTTGGGCGGATATGAATCTTTTATGTGGTTTTCATTAAGCCTGCTCTACTCGCTTCCCTGTATTCCAAGTCATTGCAAGGAAGACAATTGCAAGTACACAAGAACCAACTAGTAAAATGAAGCCTCCTGTCCAGTCATAGTGATCTACGACAACGCCCATCATCGCATTGGCAAAGGCAGAGCCGCCAATATAACCGAAGAAGCCTGTAAGTCCGGCCGCAGTGCCAGCTGCTTTTTTAGGAGCAAGGTCAATGGCTTGAAGTCCAATGAGCATGACAGGTCCGTAAATCAAAAAGCCGATGCTAATAAGGGCAATGTTATCGATCATTGGATTACCAGCAGGGTTTAACCAGTACACGAGAACGGCAATTAACACCCCAACCATAAAGAGGACGCCTGCTGGTGCGCGGCGGCTTCTAAAGAAACGGTCACTGATCCATCCGCACAATAATGTACCGGGAATGCCTGCATATTCATAAAGAAAATAAGACCAGCGTGAATGTTCTGGTGAAAAGCCCTTCGCTTCTGTTAAGTAGGTCGGTGCCCAGTCAACGACACCGTAACGGACGAAGTAGACAAAGACGTTCGCAATGGCGATATACCAAAGGAATTTATTGTTGAGTACATACTTAAATAAAATCTCTTTCACTGTTAATTCTTTTTCTTGATCTTCATACTGCTGAGCCGGATAGTCATTGCGATATTCTTCGATTGGCGGAAGACCAGTGGATTGCGGGGTATCCCGGACGAGAAGAATGATCACGAAGGAGACGATAATGGCAATGATGGCAGGGAAGAAAAAGATACTTTTCCACGTCGCAAACAGCACAATCCCTAAGGTGATGAGTGGTGCAAGAATCCCGCCGCCTATATTGTGAGCGACGTTCCATATAGACATTTTCGTTCCACGTTCACTAACCGAAAACCAATGCGCCATCGTTCGTCCACATGGTGGCCATCCCATTCCTTGGAACCAGCCGTTTAAAAACATGAATAAGAACATGATCCATACACTGGATGTCACCCATGGAAATGAGACAAATAGGATATTGATAATGGCTGATAAAAAGAGTCCGGTGGCTAAAAAGTATCTTGGATTACAGCGGTCTGAGATCATCCCCATGATGAATTTACTAAAGCCATAAGCGATGGAGACAGCTGCGAGTACAAAGCCCAATTCACTTTTGGTGAACCCTTCCTCCTGTAGATAAGGAATGGCAAAAGCAAAATTTTTGCGCAGTAAATAGTAGCCCGCATACCCGATAAAGATGCCTAAAAAGACTTGCAGCCGCAGCCTCTTATACGTCTCGTCTGTTTTGGCATCATCGAGCCTGTCGATATGCGGAGCGGGTTTGAACCATTTGAACATAAAGACCCTCCTTTTGTAGATGTCCGATTGACTGAAGCAAAAGTACGAGATCGGCGATTCATCTTGTACCTTTTAAGAGACAAAAGAATTGATAGCGCTTTCTTTTGTACTCCCATCATATCGGATGGATTAGCTGTTTATGATGAGGCTTTTGTCATTATTTTGGAAAAACAGTTCGCCAAGTAACGAAAAAAATCCGCACAATGGCGGATTTTTTCTTAGCGGTTAAATAGACACATTAATTTTTGCAGCTTTCTTTAGTTTTTCAATTTCTTTTTGTACTTCTTTCTGCTTTTCTTGAGATTCTAGTTGTTTTTTAATTTGTGATTTAACCTCTTTGTATTCTGGTGCTTTTTGCTTTTGTTTTTTCATTTGATCTGCGTATTGGTCATAGTACGCTTTGACGTCTTTTTCAGACACAGAGGCTGATTTGATTTCCTTGTCGACATATTGGCTGTACTTGATGCTGTCGGCAATGTCACTTTTCAGCTGATCCATTGTGAGTCCGCTCTTTTTCAATGCTTCTTCAAATTGAGCGTTGTCTTTAAATTGTTTCTTTTCTTCTTTTAGCTGTTTATCTACCTGCTTGTCTGAAGCTTTGAAGCCCTTTTTCTCGGCATCTTGCAGGATGAGCTCTTGACCTACGAGCGCATCAATGGTTTGTTTTTTGACTGCTTTTTCGCCTTCTTTAGATGTTGGGTCTTGCCCTGATTGCTGAAGCTGCCCTTGAATGGTTGATAGAGCGCTATTATATTCACTGCCTGTGATTTTGTCTTGGTTGACGGTCGCAACGACCTTTTGATCATCGATTTTTTGTGCATCTAATTTCTTTTGCATCTCTTCCATTTGCTTTTGCTGCTCTTTTTGGTCAGCCTGTGTTGTTTCCTTGTTTTTGGCTGAATCGTTTTGCTTATCTTGTTTCGCATCGTTTGACGAGCAAGCTGCAAGCCCCACTGATAACAGACAAGCGATGAGTGTATATGATACCTTTTTCATCATTTTCTCTCCCTTCGGTATGAGAACGTCTAGTGCGCATTCTAACCGTTTTTTAGGAAAAATAAAACCTTACAGCCGATTTGTTAGCGGATTGACATGTTTTTTATCTGTTTGTCCTCATTTTGTCTTCTCACAGTCATCTTATGACAAGCTCAATCGTGGAATAATTGCCCCATCACCTCGTCAATATTGGTAATGGGCTGGCGGCAGCTGTAGTTTTCACAAATATAAACAGTGGTCCTGTCGTCGATTGTTTTGTAATCTTTTGCAAAAGGTGCGATTTGTGCTAGGTCATGTCCAGTTTCGGCAGTCAATATGATATCAAATGGCACGAAGCGTTTCCGAAGCGCCTGTAAAAGCCGTTCTTTTTGAGGATCACCGTTTTTCCCAAGAATGATGATCTCTCTTTTTGTTGCATATTGACCAAGGAGCCCTTGCAGAAACGCTGTGTGCCCACTTGGATAGGAAGAGACATCGACATAAAAGGCTTTGAACATCTGCTGTAATGTGTCTAGCCAATCCTGACGTCCGGTCAGTTTGCTTAGCATGAGAAGGTGCTTGAGTGCAGTGCTGTTGCCAGAAGGCATGGCACCGTCGTACACTTCTTTTTCTCGAACGATAAGTGCTTCGGCATCTGATCCTGAGAAGAAAAAGCCCCCTTTTTCCTTGTCCCAAAACAGCTCAAACATGTTCTCAGCAATGGTTGTGGCTTTTTCCAGCCATTCCAGTTCAAAGGTCGCTTCGTATAAAGACATATAGGCTTTTAGCATATGCGCATAGTCCTCGATAAAGCCGAGATGCTTCACGTCACCTTCTCTGTAGCGGACCATGAGCCGATCGTGTTGGACGAGGTGTGTCTCTAGGAAGAACATCGCCTGTTTCGCCATACGGATGGCCTCTTTTTCATCAAATACCCTTCCAGCTTTGGCGAGCGCAGAGATCATCAGCGCATTCCAGGATGTGAGCACCTTGTCATCGACAAGCGGTGCAGGACGCTGCTGTCTAACAGAATGTAAAATGTGCCGGGCTTCTTTTAGCTTAGACTGAAGCGTATGGTCATCAATCGAGAAGGAGGCTTTGATGTCATCAAAAGAGGTGGAAATGGTATGAGGAATGTTCGCCCCTTCAAAGTTCCCCTCTTCTGTAATGTGATAAACAGCGCAGAATAATGCCCCGAGATTCTCGCCTAAATGAGTCATGATCTCCTCTTTTGTCCAAACGTAATATTGCCCTTCTTTCCCTTCAGAATCTGCATCTATCGCTGAATAAAAGGAGCCATCGTGATTCATCATATCTCGTTTAATAAATTGGATCAGGCGTTGGACAAGCTTTTCATATTCGGGTTGTTGAGTGAGCTGATACGCTTCTGTGTACGCCTCCATCAGCAAGGCGTTATCATACAGCATTTTTTCAAAATGCGGCACAAGCCATTTTTCGTCTGTTGAATAACGAGAAAATCCCGAACCAATATGATCGTATATACCGCCATTTGCCATTCCATCTAACGTTTTCGTGACTGCATATAGTGCATTCTCCTGCCCAGTCCATTCGTAATAGCGTATCAGGAATGAAAGCATATGAGGTGCAGGAAATTTTGGCGCTGAGCCGAACCCGCCGTGCAGCGTATCAAAGCTGCTAATCAACTGGTAATAGGCTTTATGGATTGCCTCTTGAGAAAGCGTATTTTCTGTCTGACCGGCTGCTTTAATCCGCAAATTATTTGTCGCCTTCTCTGCCAATGATTCAATATGATCGCGGTCGTTGTGGTACGCATCCAGCAATTGTGTCAGTGCTTCAATGAAGCCAGGCCGACCGTAAGCACTTCTCTTTGGAAAATACGTTCCCGCATAAAAAGGCTTTTGATCAGGCGTGACAAACACGTTTAACGGCCAGCCGCCTTGCCCCGTCATCATCTGACAAACAGACATATACATCGAGTCAATATCTGGACGCTCCTCACGATCGACTTTAATCGAAATGAAATGCTCGTTTAAGATGTCAGCGACTTGTTGATCTTCGAAGCTTTCGTGTGCCATGACGTGGCACCAGTGGCATGTGGCGTAACCAATACTGACAAGCACTGGTTTATTTTCACGCTTGGCTTTGTCAAAGGCTTCTTGCCCCCACGGGTACCAGTGAACTGGGTTGTGGGCGTGCTGAAGGAGGTATGGAGATTTTTCAGTGATGAGTGGGTTGGGTGTTTGGTTGTTTGGCATAGGTCACCTTCTTTTTCATCATTAGTTTAATTTCATCTTAAATTTCTTAAGGAGTAGAGACTAAGTCATTATTTAAGTGTATCATTTTGTTAAAATATAGGTTTTTCTATATTTGGAAACTGAATAAATATCCTACAATTTTAAAAATCGAAGGAGTTCTAATGTCTAAAAAAACAATGGGACGGCTATCGCTACTATGCTTTGTAATAGGTGTTCTACTATGGAGCCCTAATTTGATATTTGGATATGGAAGCGGATTATGGTTATTGAATTATCTATTAGGTCCAGTTGGTATTATATTAAGTATTTATGGTAGAAATTATCTTTATACGTTTTTAAACTTGCTCACGACATTTAGTTTTTTTATCTTCATGTTTCTTGGGTATCACTGATTTAAAACGTGACGTCAATTCACCTATCTAATACTAAATAATAAGAACGGAGAGATAAAATGGATTATGTTTATCAGAAAAAGGAGAAGAAAAACGGTCATTGTGTTATTTCCGTTAGAGATAGATGGGAGAATTCAATAATTGAATTTGAAAAAAAGCAACATCATATCGATATAGTGGTTAATTACCGTAATGATAAGACAACGAAGTATTCAATGCCAATAGAGATTTTTGAAAAAGTTTACGATGATCTGCAAAGAGGTAATTGAGGAGATTTTGGTTCCTTCAACTACCTGTTACATTTATATTCGTTTTTCTATTAATAACTTTAATTGACCTTTGCTTAACCAAGGTTACGCTTCTACAATCTCTAAGCACACTGCATTTTGATGTAATTTGTCAATTCTCCTCTACTTCTTCACCAACACATATTGTAAGTTTTCTAATTCAAACATATCAATCAGTTCATCGATCCCTTTAAAATTGATGTGTTTTCCAAACCGTTTTTTGCTTAGGTCAATTTCTACATCCAATTGATCATCCTTTTCTTTCGTTTCGAGTTCATTTAGACAAGAATAGATTTCGATGGTTTCTCCTGTTGACAGCACTTTTTCAATGAATTGAAAAAGGGCACGAAAAGAATGAATGATTTCTAATTCATAAACAAAAGGATGCGTGAATTTGTTTCTTACCGCTTCATAGACAGGATCTAGATAATCAATGTGAATGCCTTCGAAATCCTCTTCTGTTTCAAATACTTCTATCAAAGGATCTTCTTTTTGATAGGTTTTGTGCTTTTTTTGTATTTTATCAAACAATTTGATATTGAGTTCAGAGAGTGGTTTATAGGTAGGATTTTGACCAATGGTACCAAGCGGCAGTTCTTTGTTTGATCCAATATAATGCTGTAAAGTCATGGGTTGCCCTCTTTTCTTCAATGATTTCTTGTTCGTTGATTATTTACTTTTTATCAATAAATGGTGGAATGTGCAATTCTTTTCACATTCGTTTTCTACAAAAGAAAAGGGCAAGTCGTTTGACTAAATACCTCTTAGGGTATACTATCTGTTCATAGAAAGAATAGAAAGGGGTACTTGTACATGGAATATAATCAGCAGATGAAGAACCGTCTTCGCCGGATTGAAGGGCAGATTAAAGGGGTTCTTGCGATGATGGAGCAGGGAAAGGATTGCCGCGAGGTGGTGACGCAGCTGTCTGCATCACGCAATGCCATTGATCGGGCGATGGGTGTGATTGTGAGTACAAACCTTGAGCAATGTGTCCGTGAAAGTCTTGAAGAAGGCAAGGATACGGAAGGTCTTGTGAAAGAGGCAGTTGAGCTATTGGTGAAAAGCCGGTAAGAAATTCCTCAGCCTTTGGAGGTTGACGGATTTTTTTACTTGTTGTAATATACCCTTACCGGTATGTGTATATATTTTTGTTTTCTATATACCCCATAGGGTACTTAGGATGAGGAGGAGCAGAATGGAAGAACAGAAAAAGCGCACGACGATTGTGTTATTTAGTGGAGATTATGATAAAGCGATGGCCGCTTACATTATTGCCAATGGTGCAGCAGCCTATGATCATGAGGTGACCATTTTCCATACCTTTTGGGGATTGAATGCCTTGCGTAAGGATGAGATGGTGCCATTGAAAAAGGGATTTTTAGAAAAAATGTTTGGTAAGATGATGCCGCGCGGGTCTGATCGTATGGGGCTGTCCAAGATGAATTTTGCAGGAATGGGCCCGAAGATGATCAAGCATGTGATCAAAAAGCACAACGCCATGACTTTGCCGCAGCTCATTGATATGGCGAAGGAGCAGGATATCAATCTCGTGGCATGTACAATGACGATGGATCTTTTAGGACTACAGGAGAAAGAATTATTGGATGACATTCAATATGCTGGTGTAGCGGCATATTTAGCAGAAGCTGAAATCGGACGTGTGAATTTATTTATCTAGTGAGGTGAAGCAGGATGGTGCAGACGATTTTACTCATCATCGTAATTGGATTACTCGTGAGCCGCTTTCTACCGGTACGAGGTGTGAAGCAAATAGATGCAGCAGATATGAAAAAGAGGCTGAAAAGCAAAGGGCAACAGCTCATTGATGTGCGCTCTCCTAGTGAATTTCAAACAAATCATATCAAAGGATTTCAAAATATCCCATTGCCACAGTTAAAGGAACAAGCACATGAACTTGCGAAAGATAAAGAAGTTTATGTGATATGTCAAAGCGGGATGAGAAGTATGCAGGCGGCGAAAATATTGAAGAAGCAAGGATTTACTCAGATTACGAATATCAAGGGTGGCATGAATGCTTGGCGTTAACATGAAGTGCGCATAAAAATATACCCCCACCCCTATAAAGAGGAGGAAATACAATGCAGCAACCAACCGTCATTTTAGATGCAAAAGGATTGGCATGCCCAATGCCAATTGTAAAAACGAAAAAACAGATGAATGAGCTGTTGCCGGGCGATGTGCTTGAAGTGCAGGCAACTGATAAAGGATCAGCAGCGGATCTAGCAGCATGGTCAAAAAGTGCAGGTCATGAATTTTTAGGAACAAAAGTAGAAGGCCAGGTGCTCCATCATTTGATCCGTAAGGGCGGAGCGAAACAGGAGGAGGAGCAGTCCATGATTTCGGAAATGTCTTTGGAGACTTTTCATCAGAAGGTAAAAGAAGATCCAACTTTGTTTATTTTAGATGTACGAGAGCTGGATGAATACGAGGCAGGTCGTATTCCAGGAGCTGTTCACATCCCTCTCGGTGAGGTTGAACAACGTGCGGAAGAATTGAGCCGAGAGACGGACATTTATCTTATCTGTCATTCTGGCAGAAGAAGTGAATTAGCTGCGCAAAAGTTAAAAGAAAAAGGATTTCATCAATTGACAAATATAGTGCCAGGCATGAATAGCTGGACAGGAGCGATTGAAAAATAGGAGTTGAATAAAACATGACGGTAAAAGCGATGACCGCAAAGCAGTTAACTAAAAAGATTGTGAACAAGGAGCCTCTCTTTTTGCTGGATGTGCGAAATCAAGCGGACGTTCAAGACTGGAAGATTGAAGGGGAAGCAATCGTAGATATGAATGTACCTTATTTTGATCTCCTGGAAGGAGTAGAGGGCATTTTGCATGACATTCCTCATGATCGTGAAGTGTTGGTGGTTTGTGCCAAGGAAGGCTCCTCTATCATGGTGGCGGAGATGCTGTCAGAGGCGGGCAGAACGGTTCATTATTTAGAAGGCGGTATGAAGGCGTGGAGCGAGCATCTAGAGCCAGTGAAGATCGGGAATTTAGCCGGCGGTGGAGAGTTGTACCAATTTGTGCGAATGGGTAAAGGATGCTTGTCTTATATGATCATATCGAATGGAGAAGCCGCGATTGTGGATGCAGCAAGAATGACGGATGTCTATATTCATTTTGCTAAAAAGCATGATGCCTCTATAACTCAAGTGTTGGATACCCATCTTCATGCGGATCATATTTCTGGCGGGAAGAAACTGGCTGAACAGACGGGTGCTAGCTACTGGCTGCCGCCAAAAGATGCTGAAGAAGTGATTTTTGAATATAAACGTCTTGAAGAAGGACAGCGCATAACGATTGGAGCGGCTTCCATTGACATTCATCCCCTTTACTCACCGGGGCATACAATCGGTTCAACCTCTTTTATCGTGGATCATCAATATCTTCTTTCAGGCGATATCTTGTTCGTTGATTCGATTGGAAGACCTGATCTTGCTGGAATGGCGGAGGACTGGGTAGGTGATTTGAGAGAAACACTTTATGATCGATATGGAGCTCTTTCGAAAGACCTCATTGTTTTGCCAGCGCATTTCATGATCATGGATGAAGTCAATGAAGACGGAAGCGTTTGGAAGGAGCTAGGCGTTCTATTTGAAGAAAATCATGGACTGAATATTGAAGATGAAGACGTATTTAGACAAATGGTCACGAAGAATCTGCCTGCACAGCCAAATGCGTATCAAGACATTCGTCAAACCAATATGGGGAAGCTGAGCCCAGACGAGGAAGCGCAGCGCGAAATGGAAATCGGTCCAAACCGTTGTGCGATTCGGTAATGTCCAATAAAATAAGAAGAGAGGAACAAATCAAATGACATCAGATCAAATTTTAGACGTAACAGGGCTTGCATGCCCAATGCCGATTATTCGGACGAAGAAAAAAATGAATGACTTGGCAGAAGGTCAAGTTTTAGAAATACATGCAACAGATAAAGGGGCTAAAGCTGACTTGGTGGCATGGGCGAAGTCAAGTGGACATGAATTGATCACGCAGACGGATGAAGGACGTGTACTGAAGTTCTGGGTGAGAAAAGGGTCCTAAAGGATGTAGGGGTATCTGCTGAAGATCCCCTTTTCCTTTTGCAAAGGAGGAGACCAGCGTGGATTTTGCGTTTTTGATTACACTTTTTATCATCGGATGTATTGGTTCCTTCTTATCAGGAATGGTGGGGATTGGGGGATCGGTGATCAACTATCCCATGCTGCTTTATATCCCACCTCTCGTTGGTGTGATGGCGCTATCAGCACATGAGGTATCAGGGATTGGCGCCATTCAAGTGCTTTTTTCAACGCTCGGTGGTGTCTTGGCCTATCGGAAAAGCGGATTTTTACACCGGTCGTTGATTTTATATATGGGAATCAGTATATTGGCGGGCAGCTTATTAGGCAGTTATGTATCTCACTTTATGCCTGAGAATGGGATGAATCTCATCTACGGATTGCTCGCCATTGTGGCTGTAATCCTCATGCTGATTCCCAAAAAGGGACAGCGTGCAGAGGCAGAGGGAGAAGTCACTTTTCATAAAGGGCTGGCGTCAGGTATTGCCTTTGTCATTGGCAGTATTTCCGGGGTGTTAGGTGCGGGTGGAGCATTTATATTGGTGCCGGTGATGCTGTCTGTTTTAAAAATTCCTGTCCGGATGACGATTGCGTCTTCACTTGCGATTACGTTTCTATCAGCGATAGGTGCATCGACTGGAAAAATATTGACGGGTCAAGTCATGCTTCTTCCTGCGGTTGTTCTGATGCTGGCAAGTTTAGCAGCTGCGCCCATTGGTGCTAAGGTTGGTCAGAAAATCAATGCCGTCTACTTGCAATGGGCACTCGCTGTGATGATTACGGCGACAGCGGTCAAAATTTGGCTGGATTTATTATAAAAAAGACCAACAGAGCAAGTATGTTGGTCTTTTTTATTTGATGTCATCGTGCTCGATATATGTTTCAAGGGCTGGATGGTATTCTTTTTGATAATGAAGGTTGGGGCATGTTTTCACGACTTTGCCTTGTAGGGCATTGGACTTTGAGACTTCTAATGCTGATTTACATTTAGGGCAGCGTTCGGCAAACAGTGAGGGCCAGCGCTTCATAGATCACCACTCCAGTTTAAAGTCTTAAAAACCGATTATATTAATATGAATTATAGGGGATCGTGTGAATGCGGTCAATGGGTATTTGGCTCTTTTTAACAAAAAAGAAGCATCGTGAAGGATGCTTCTCTTTCTTCCATATCAATTAGTAGGCTTTCGCCCAGAACACTATATCTGAAGCAGGTTTCCCGCAGCAGACACATGTGTCAGAAATGGATTCCTGTTCAAATGGAATACATCGTGAGGTCGCCCCAGTTTTTTCTTTGATGTCGTTCTCACAGGCCTCGTCACCGCACCACATGGCTTTAATTAATCGATTTTCTTCTGAAAGAATGCGCTCAATGTCTTCGACGGTGTGCGCTTTTGATGTTTTTTCATGTAATCGTTCTTTTGCTTTTTCGTACATCGTCCGTTGAATATCTTCAAGCGTGGATGTGATGTTTTGTTCAAGTGCATCTAATGTGACCGCTTGTTTTTCACCAGTGTCTCGTCTTGCGAGCATCACCTGTCCTTTTTCGATGTCCTTTGGTCCCACTTCGACACGTAGAGGAATGCCCTGCATTTCACACTCATTGAACTTCCAGCCTGGCTGTTTATCACTTGCATCGATGTCAGCACGTGCGATGTGAGTGAGTCGATCTTTTAATTCATAGGCATGGTCCAGTACACCTTCTTTATGGGAAGCAATTGGCACAACACGTACCTGAGTTGGCGCAATGTTTGGCGGCAGAACGAGCCCTCTGTCATCACCATGGACCATAATCATGGCGCCAATGATTCTCGTGGTGAAGCCCCAAGAGGTTTGCTGGACATGCTCTAGTTTTCCTTCACGGTTTAAGAATTCGATGCCAAATGCTTTGGCAAATCCGTTCCCGAAGAAGTGAGAAGTGGCAGTTTGCAGCGCTTTTCCATCGTGCATCAAGCTTTCGACCGTATAGGTGAAGCGGGCACCGGCGAATTTTTCCTTCTCTGTTTTTCTTCCTTTAATGACAGGAATGGCAAGGAGCTCTTCGCAAAGAGAAGCGTAGACGTGGAGCATTCTTTCTGTCTCCTCAATCGCTTCTTGCTCCGTCTCATGGCATGTGTGTCCTTCCTGCCATAGAAATTCAAGCGTTCTCAGGAATGGGCGTGTGGTCTTTTCCCAGCGGACGACATTCGCCCATTGGTTATAAAGCTTCGGTAAATCACGGTAGGAATGAATGATGTTTTTATAATGCTCAGCGAACAGTACTTCAGAGGTTGGTCTGACGCAGAGCCTTTCCTGTAATTCGGATTCACCCCCATGTGTGACCCACGCTACTTCAGGGGCAAAGCCCTCGATGTGGTCTTTTTCCTGCTGCAGCAGACTTTCTGGGATAAAGAGCGGCATATACACATTCTCATGCCCCGTTTCTTTGATTTGATGATCAAGTTCGTCGCGAATATTCTCCCAAATTTTAAAGCCGTATGGCTGAATGATCATACTGCCTCTAACGCTTGAATAATCAACGAGACGCGCCTTTGTGACAACATCTGTATACCACTGGGCAAAGTCTTCTTCCATGCTAGTAATTTTCTCAACAAATTGTTTCTTTGACATTGCATGTTCCTCCTTTATAAATGCAAAAAAGCTGTGCTTTAAGTTAGGGACCATTCCTGGTGGTACCACCCTAATTTAAAGCACAGCTTTACACTCGATCATGATAACGGTATGAACCGCTGTATGAAACAGAACTAAATCGGCAGGTTCACTTGAAGATGTCAGTAGGAACTTCTCAGCATCGTTCCCTCTCTGTTAAAGGTCAATTCAAGCTACTATTCCAGATCTACGTTGATCAATGTTCGTTGATTTTTCATCAGTTTACCTGTAATTGCAGGAGAAAGCAAGTTGTTCTGAAGTTTCTTTTCATGCTGTTCTGAGTGCTTTGTCTGATCGTGAATTTGCAGTCATTTCCTATTTTTACAGCTTGCCAGTTATGTAAGCATATGCTAATATATTTGAAGAAAAAAATAGACTTGTATAACCTCAATAATATGGTTTGAGGGTTTCTACCAGGATCCGATAAATCCTGATTACAAAAGCGTGCTTTCCTTTTTTGTAATCAGGGTTTTTTTGTTTGTCTTCACCCTGTATCAAAAGTGAAAGCGATGATATAGAGAAGGGATGTTAGACATGAACTGGAGAGTATATTTATTAGCCGTTTCTACTTTTGCGGTTGGATTAGTTGAGCTTGTGGTCGGGGGCATTTTGCCAAGTTTGGCAGAGGACCTCAATGTATCTCTTGCAACAGCTGGGCAGCTCATCACCGTATTTGCCATTGTGTATGCCATTTCAGCACCTGTGCTGCTGACTGCCACAGCTAAAATTGAACGAAAGCGTCTTTATTTAATCGCGTTATTGGTGTTTACAATAGGAAATGTGTTCACTTATTTTAGTTCAACCTTTGCCCTTGTCATGATCTCGCGGGTATTGATTGCGATGAGCACAGCGCTTGTTGTGGTTCTGTCTCTCACGATCACTGCTAAATTGGTGGAACCAGCGCATCGTGCGAAGGCTTTAGGGCTGATTTTTATAGGAATTAGTTCTTCACTTGTTCTCGGTGTACCGATCGGTATTTTTATTACAGAGAGCTTTGGCTGGAGAGTGATGTTTTTAGGAATCAGTATTCTGTCCGCCATATCCATGGTACTGATTTATTTTCTATTGGAGAAAATGCCTGTTGAAAAAGTCACACCTCTTAGGGAGCAAATTCGTTCTTTAGGGCATCCGAAAATTTTTAGCGCACATTTGATCAGTTTGTTTATGCTTGCAGGTCATTATATGCTTTATTCTTATTTCACTCCATTTTTAATGGAAGTTCTGCATATGACTCCGTTTTGGATTAGTATTTGTTATTTGGTCTTCGGGCTTGCGTCTATAGGCGGGAATGGATTTGGCGGCTGGCTTAGTGACAAGCTGGGTTCAGGGAAAGCCATTTTGCTGGTGACAATCGCGTTTGCGGTTGTGATGTTTACCATTCCTTATACAGCGGGTGTGTTTGTGCTCTTTATGATCATGGTTGTCCTATGGGGAGCGCTCAGCTGGGCATTGACGCCTGCTTTGCAGAGTTATTTGATTCAAACAGATCCTGTGACGTCTGATATTCAGCAAAGTTTAAATACATCTGCTTTGCAAATCGGGATCTCGATTGGATCAGCGGTTGGCGGTGTCATGTTTACGATGACCGGTTCATCTATTGATCTGGCTAAATTCGGTGCAGTGTTTGTGCTGATAGCCTTTAGCTGTGCGGTGATTTCGTTGAAGAGACCGCCGCTTTATATGGATCGTCAGCATCATGCTGAATAGAAGACAAAGGACTAAAATAAACATCATTTTAGCCCTTTGTCAACAATCTGTAGCTGCCTATCATTAGGCAGCTTTTTTGATATTTATTTTTGTTCGTTTTTACTTCACATATTCTCTTTGCAACCAGCTTGTTTGCCGCACGCTTGGTCAGTAATCTAAAAAGAGAGAAAGGTGCAAGGAGGAATGGGAGTGAAGAAGACGGGAAAGAAGCGTTCGACAGGTACAGCTTCCTTTTATCAAATAGCGTGGAGGTGGCATTTTTATGCGGGATTGATTTTTATGCCTATTCTTGTGCTACTTGCTGTAACAGGAGCTATTTATTTGTTTAAGCCGCAAATTGAGGAATCGATGTACTATAAGCTTTACCATGTGAAGGCTGAAGGAGAGAAGATAGCTCCTACTAAACAGATCGAAGCGGTAAAGGAGGCCTATCCAAATTCAGAGCTAACAAGGTATCAGCCGGGGGAAGGAAAGACGCGTTCAGCTGAAATCGGTTTTAGACAAAATGAGGAGACATATACAGCTTATGTGAACCCCTATACAGGGCAAGTATTAGGGCGAATGAAGGATGAAACGAAATTTATGAACCGTGTGGAGGAAATACACGGGGAACTGATGGCAGGAACGATCGGTGACCGAATCGTTGAACTGACGGCCTGCTGGGGCGCTGTTCTTATCGTAACGGGTATTTATTTATGGTGGCCACGAATGCCAAAGTGCATCAGTGGTGTTGTCATTCCACGTTTGACAAAAGGTAAAAGGCTGCTCATACGTGATTTGCATGTAGTTCCAGCCTTTTGGGTATCGGCAGGTATGTTATTTCTCATCTTAACGGGACTTCCATGGTCCGGTTTATGGGGAAATGAATTTCAAAAGTTTGCTACAAATACAGGCGAAGGATATCCACCATCTGTATGGGTTGGGGATAAACCAACCTCACAAGTTAAAACAGAGGAAGTAGCTGATGTCCCGTGGGCAGCTGAGAAGATGGATGTCCCTTCTTCTGATCAATCCTCTTTTTTAAAGCTATCTATGGATGATGTTGTGCGCATCGCAAATGACCAGAAGGTGCATCCAGCTTATCAAGTGTATGTTCCGCAAACGGAAGACGGTGTTTATACATTGTCGGTCTTTCCGCCAAAGGCACAAGATGAAGCGACCGTCCATCTCGATCAATACACGGGAGCGGTTCTAGCTGACTATCGATATGACCAGTATGGCTGGCTAGGGAAAACCATTGCCTTTGGTATTACATTACATAAAGGAACAGAATTTGGACTAGCGAATCAACTGGTTGGTTTACTCGTATGTACAGGGATTGTTGGGATTGTGATCAGTGGGTTTTTGCTTTGGCTGAATCGAAAACCAAATGATTCATTAGGTGCACCAAAAGCGCCGGCAAAAGGCAGATTAAAGTGGTTTGTCTTGCTTCTTGTTGGGTTAGGAATTATTTTTCCGCTTGTCGGTCTATCGCTCATCATTGTGCTGCTGATAGATCTATTGATCATTCAGAGAATCCCGAGACTGAAGCGATTTTTAGGTGCATAAAATAAGGAGGGATAGGTGATGAAAAAAGGTTGGATTCTGGTCTTCCTCTTGATGTTCCTAACGGCTTGTCAGCTCGATCCGAATACGGAGGAGCTTTACGAAAAAACAGCATCAATTCACGTAAACACTAATTTACCGAGTCACATATCGAGTCCGAAAGAGCAAGCGTTTCGTATTTTCATCAAAGAAAATAATCAACCAATTCAGGCATCATCCGACATCAAAATAGGTGTATCGAAATATGGTGAGGATATTCAAAATGTAGTAAAAACTGAATCGAAAGGGGAAGGTGTGTATACAGCTAGCTATACGTTCCCTGAGGATGGTTTATATGATATACGGCTAGAAGTGAAAACTGCGGGTCAGCACATCATGCCAACAAAACGAGTGGCTGTTGGTCATCTAACAGAAGAGGAGAAAGCGATCTTACAAAACAAGCAGAAAAAAGAGAAACAAACCCATTCTCATCATTAAAAAAGACCAAGGGGAGGTGTGTGATACCTCTCCTTTTTATGTGTCAAAAACAACTATTTCGCCAATCGGCTGAAAACCGGCACGTTGGTAAATGTTTTTGCCGTCAGCTGATGCTTGTAGCATCACACACTTTTGTTTGTTCACTGTCTGTGTCAGTAGGTAATGAAACATGTCACTGCCAAGGCCTTTTCCGCGGTGTTCTGCCCTTGTGATGACATCATAAATACCGTAGCTATCGTTTGCCTCGAGTAATAAGCCTGTTGTGACCGGCTTGTGGTCTGCATAACCTACAAACATGCGAGCTTTTGAATGTAATGATTCAATTGAAAAATGTTGAAAATAGTCTTCTAAGGCGATCGCCTCTGGTGATTCTATGAATAGCTCGATAAAGATATTTTTGTAATCAAACAGCGTCTGATCATCGAGTACTTCCTTGAATGTAAGCAGTGAAGAGGTGACTGGGTCAATACCTTCTGTCTGCTCAAGCATCATGATTGTATTACGTTCCGCCTCTTCAAACTGATATTCCTTTAATAAATCAGCCCAATCAGGATGAAGCAGGCGGTGATCTACCCACGTACTGAAGGATTGTTTCTTTGATTGTAAGTGTTCAATGGCAGCTTTCACTTTTTTTGGATTTTGGATTTGAGCTGATGTGGGTAAGAGCAAATTGAACGTGTCAGTCGATATATGAGTATTTGATAGAACGAAATCATCCGCTGCAAGGAAGGTTCCGTTCACAGCAGAAGAAAACAGGTGTATCTTTTCTTCTAATTGGCGAAGGGCCATTTGTTGTTCAGGTTTCATTTAGCTCACCTTTTCATTTTGATAAATTGGATGACATCCCCATGATTATAGCATGTGACAGGATGAGGGGAATCTAGTATAAAAGTGCATATGCAATTTTCAGGTCCGATGTCCTATTATTTTACTCACATCGACATTTCTTTTGACTCCTATCTTAATTATTAGTACCATTTTATTAACCAGTTAAGAGTGGAGGTTCAGATGGAGACAAAAGAGCAGATTGTGTTAAAAGCGATTCAAGATCTGATTATGCATAGGGAAAAGAGACGGAATGATCCAACAGATCCACTGATTACCACGACTGATACACTCAAACAAGATTGGACGCTCACACAGCTACACATTTTATCGATGATTCAAGCCAATCCAAACGAATCAAATAATACATTTCTTTCTCAACAACTGAAACTATCAAAGCCCGCTATTACAAAGGCTGTGAAAAAACTAATTGATAAAGGCATGGTAGACTATTGCCACCGGCAAGGGGATAAAAAATCTGTCTACTATTCATTGACAGAGAAAGGTACGCAATTGGCAGCACGGCATGATGAACTGCATGAAAAAGCTGTCGCGTCCTACTTAGAATTTCTCCAGCAGTTTCATGAAGATGAATTACAAGTGATTGAGCGCTTTTTAAAGGCATGGAAAGAAAAGATATAGATTAAAAAACCGAAATCATCGTAGGATATGAGATGATTTCGGTTTTTTATATGGTAAAATTAACATATATTGACGTTATTCTTGATCATGTTGAAAGAGAGGGAGTTTTTATTGGATAAAGAAATGATGGAAAATTTTAAAAAGTCCGTCACCATCATGCCGTTCGTGGGATTATTTGTGAGCTTGCTATTATTTGTTTATTTTTTTGGCATTGCAGGAGTTGAAGGGTCGATTTGGGCTGCTGTTTTATATTGTGCTCTGCCTTTTTTAGGGTACACGATCTTCTTTCTGCCTGTAAGTATTTATTTTAAAGTCAGCAAAAAACGTTCAATCCGTAAAAATGAGGAACATTCATGATTGTGGTCAGTGCTTGTCTTGCAGGGTTAAAGGTCCGGTATAATGGCAGCCATCGATTAGATCAGAGAATCGAAGAGCTTGTGCAGGAAGGTAAGGCGGTCACGGTTTGTCCTGAGCTGCTTGGCGGCTTTTCTACGCCAAGACCTCCGGCCGAAATCATTGGCGGGGATGGACATGATGTATTACGAGGGAAGGCTTCTGTTGTCGATGTGCATGGAACTGATGTCACTGAGATATATGTCAAAGGTGCGAAAGCGACACTGGAACAGGTTCAGTCTTTGAGAGCGACTGCGGTTGTGTTAAAAGAGTACAGTCCTTCTTGCGGCAGCCAGCTGATTTACTTGGGTGAGTTTAACGGCAAGACAAAAGCTGGAGATGGTGTGACGTCCGCCTTGCTGAAACAGCACGGGATTCAAGTGTTCTCTGAGGAGGATGATTGGACTTCGTTGTTTCAATAGGTGTGGCGTGAAGAGAAGGAGGAATTAGGTTGAAAAACTGGATTATTGGTGTAGTTGTCGTTATTTTCATCGGAATTGGTATTTATTTTATGATCAATGCCAAAACATACTCTTTTGACGATGTGGTCTCGATTGATCGAAACAAAGTGACATCCATACAAATTGAACATGATAATGAACGTGCTGTTTTAAAGAAAAAAGAAGACATTCAAAAGCTGTTGAAGGAATTTTCAAATGTGAAATTAAGGAAAATGAACGAAGCTAAAAAAGCTTCAAAAGAATCTTATTGGATCAGAGTGTACGAGAATGAAAAGGAAACTTATGGTCTGACTTTTTATGACCAAAGTTTTTTAGAGACATTTGATTTTTCTAAAACGAAAGATCGAACAAGCGAATACCAAATCGTTGACGCCAATCAAGTCGATATAGGACAATATATCAAATAACAACAGCCCAAATTCATGCATGATCAATAGAAAATTCGGGTATAGTGCATGGTAAGAAAAAATGAAGCGGAGGTTTGTTTGATGAATGGATTAACAGATACAGTCACATTAGCTAACGGAGTAAAAATGCCGAAGCTAGGCTTTGGTGTATGGCAGGTAAAAGATGGGGATGAGGCTGTAAATGCAGTCACAGACGCTCTTGAAGCGGGCTACCGCAGCATAGATACAGCAGCGGCTTATCAAAATGAAGAAGGGGTAGGTAAAGCCATTCAACAATCAGGCATCTCTCGCGATGATCTGTTTATTACGACAAAGGTATGGAATCGTGATCAAGGGTATGAATCCACACTTGAAGCCTTTGAAACAAGTATGAACAAGCTTGGGCTAGATGTATTAGACCTTTATTTAATTCATTGGCCAGTTGAAGGCAAATATAAAGAAACTTGGAAAGCACTAGAGAAGCTGTATAAGGATGGACGCGTTCGAGCCATCGGTGTGTGTAACTTCCATCAGCACCATCTAGAGGATCTATTAGAAGAAGCAGAAGTTGTGCCAATGGTCAACCAAATCGAGCTACATCCTAAGCTAACGCAGGAGCCTTTACGAGACTACTGCAAGGAGAAAGGGATTCATGTAGAAGCGTGGTCACCATTAGGCAGCGGGAAGTTGCTGAATCATCCTGTTCTTCAGGATATTGCGAAAAAACATGACAAATCCGTGGCACAAGTGATTCTTCGCTGGGACTTGCAGCATGGAATTATCACCATTCCAAAATCTGTGACGAAGAGCCGAATCATCGAAAACACACACGTCTTCGATTTCGAGCTGTCCGCACATGAGATGAGTGTCATCGACCAGCTTAATGAAGATGAACGCACAGGTCCAGATCCAGATAACTTTGATTTTTAATCGAAAGGAAAGCACAGGTGGAATGCCTGTGCTTTTTTTATTGAACGATTTTATGATGCTGATACGTTTTCAATGACTTGAATGGCGTCGACAATTTGCTCTATGGAATAGTCTCCAATTAAACAAAAGGTTTCGTCTGCACGTGCAGCATGGCTTGCCACCGTTTTTGCGGCTTCGTCCAGCTGAGTTGTAATGCCAAGTTCACGCATATTTCTAGGTAGCCCGAGTGTTTCATAAAGCTCAAGTAATTCTTCTACTTCACTCATTCGACTTTCTGCAGCAAGCTGAACAAGAATGCCATAGGCCACTTTTTGACCATGTAACACGTGATGCGTTTCTTCAATAAACGTCAATCCGTTATGGATGGCGTGGGCTCCTGCCATTCTTCCGTAGCGTCCCCCGTAGCCGCCGACTGTGCCAGCCAATGTAATAATTGTATCCGTTACATCCGCAAAGGCTTGAGAAAGCTGGCCTGTTTGCAAACTGTGGACGGCTTCTTTGCTATGGGAAAGAAGAATGTCCCTGACGTATACCGCCTGTTTTAGTGCAGCATGCACCATGAGCGGCAAGGAATCCTTTGCATTTCGAATAATGGCTTCCGCTTCATACCATTTCGCCAGCGTATCTCCAATACCGCTTTGAAGGTAGGATAGAGGGGAAGAAAGTAAAAACGTATGATCAATGAGGGTGAGATAGCTGGATCGTTTATGGTAATCGACTCTCATGAAATTCCCCTTGTCATCATAAATGACGCTGAGCGGTGTAGATGCAGCGCATGTCCCTGGAATGGTTGGAACCATGATCACTTCAATTTCAAGAGCATCTGCTACCGACTTGGCGGTGTCTAAAATGGTGCCGCCTCCGATCCCAATGATCACGTCTGCACCTTTTAGTTCTTCTGCAATGTGAGAGATCGCATTGGGTGAACTGTATCCTTTGTGCTGGACAACAGGCCAATGAGACGGAAGTTTAGTATACGCTGAAAAAGCATCGTAGGAATGGTGTCCAGTCACTACAGCGGGCGCTTGGAAAGAAGAAGAAATAAGTGAATCGAGTTCATGATAAATCCCTTTTTGAGAAATAAATTGGTTTGGACCACTTCTGACAATATCTTCTGGCTGTATCAATGAGTTCTGCTCCTTTATACATCATATAGTTTATCAATCATCTCATTTTACTGAAAGTTCTGTCAAATAATCGTTAATATGAGGAAAAAGACCCTTCCGTTTTATGGAATTGAGCCGCCGACATTGCCTTGAGGTATGTATTTCCTGTATGATATAAAATGGTATGTTTTGATTAAATTTAAGAGGTGTTTATATATATGGAAAAACAATATCGTGTATTACTTTACTATCAATATGTCCCCATTGAGGACCCAGAGACGTTTACAGCAGAGCATTTAGCGTTCTGTAAGGAGCTTGGCTTGTTAGGCCGTATCCTTGTGTCAGCAGAAGGTATAAACGGAACGGTTTCTGGTACAATTGAGCAAACGGACAAGTACATGCAAGCGTTAAAAGAAGACCCGCGCTTTGCATCTATGCCGATCAAAATTGACGAAGCAGATGGTCATGCGTTTAAGAAAATGCATGTCCGCCTTCGGAATGAACTAGTGAACCTCAGCCTTGAAGATGATGTGAATCCATTAGAATTAACAGGTAAACATCTTAACCCGGTTGAATTTTACGAGCAAATGCAATCTCCGGATACCGTTGTGATTGATGCACGTAATGATTACGAATTTGATGTGGGTCACTTCAGAGGGGCTGTTCGTCCTGATATCGAGACATTCCGTGAATTACCTGAGTGGATTCGTGACAATAAAGAGATTCTTGAAGGGAAAAAAATCCTGACGTATTGCACAGGTGGTGTACGCTGTGAGAAATTCTCAGGCTGGTTAAAGCGTGAAGGCTTTGAAGACGTGTCTCAGCTTGACGGTGGAATTGTCACGTACGGAAAAGATCCAGAAGTTCAAGGGAAGCTATGGGATGGCCAATGCTATGTGTTTGATACCCGCTTAACAGTACCAGTGAATCAAACAGAGCATGTGGTGGTCGGAAAAGATTTCTTTACCGGCGAGCCTTGTGAGCGATATGTGAACTGTGCAAACCCTGCATGTAACCGCAAAATGATTGCAACAGAAGAGAGCGAGCATAAGTATATGCGCAGCTGCAGCCATGAATGCCGCACAACCGAACGAAACCTATATATCAAGCAGCACAACCTGTCTGAAGAAGAAGTGCAAGAAAGACTAGCTATAATTGAAAAAGAACAAGCAATCTCACAAGGATAGAGGGAACCCCCTTTATCCTTTTTTTACATGTTGATACAAATATCAAGGCATTTGAAAAGTTATTAAGTATTTAACATGAAATGAGATATTAATCATGAGGTTACTCATTAAGTTAAAGGGTAAAAATAATTGTAGAAAAAATCAATCATGAGCTACGGACTTCTCAGCAAGAAGCTGCATCATCCAAAATGAAAGGAACGGCTGCCTGAATCTTACGGGCAGCCATCTTTATTTTGAAGTACTCTCTATGACATGCCGCTTCAACCAAGTGGTGACGCCGCGCAAAACGGCCGCTGTGACAAGTGAGATGAGCACATATCTCCACAACTGATCCAAGCCTTGTCCACTAATCCAAAATACGATGCCTAGAAAAACGAGTGTGAAAATAAGTATAATTAAAAATGATGCAGACCAGAAAAAAGCCTTCATTGAAGGTCACCTCCTCAGAAGTATTGTATGCAGGCTGATGAATGATCAGACCAGCCGTGAAGAGGTAGAATTAAGATGAAATCTATTGCAAAAGTCAGATAAAAACACCAAGTGATTTGACAGTTATGTTAAGATGAGAGCATATTTTGAGTAAAGAATGTGGGGCATAGACGGAGGTGTTTGGGGTTGAAGATACAAAAAGTTCTAAACAATAATGTCATTAGTGTGATAGATGAACATGGAAAAGAAATCGTCGTCATGGGCAGAGGTATCGCGTTTCAAAGACGTCCCGGTGACCCGGTGGACGAATCGTTAATCGATAAAGTCTTCCGCCTGGAGGATCATTCCGTTCATGAGAGGATGAAAATGCTGCTTCTGGAGGTTCCGTATGATGTGGTCAAGGTGACCGAAGAAATGATTCAATATGCACATACGAAGCTGAACCGAAGATTAAACGAGAGTCTGCACGTATCGCTCGCAGACCATATTCATTACGCGATCGAACGATTGAAGAAAAATTATCTTATTGAGAATTCACTCATTTGGGAAATTAAACGCTTGTACAAAGATGAATTTCTTGTGGCAAAGGATTGTCTTGAAATGATTGAAGAGCGCCTTCATATTGAGCTACCTGAGGATGAAGCGGGCTTTATTGCCATGCATATTATTAATGCAGAGCTCAATGAGGACATGAATACAACGGTCAATATCACAAAAGAAGTAAACGCCATTCTCACCATTGTAAAATATCATCTCAATATGGAATTTGATGAAGACTCACTCAACTTTTACCGTTTTCTCACGCATTTGCGCTTTTTTGTCCAGCGTCTGATCAACGAAACACTACTTGTCAGCGAAGATCAGGACTTATATCAGCTGATCAAGGTGAAGTATCCGAAGGCATACGAATGTGCAAAGAAGATCGCAGAATATGTCTATCAAACCTATCACCGAGATCTCACATCAGAGGAGATGCTGTACCTATCCATTCATTTGAATCGGTTGATTAAACGAGAAAAATAAAAATAGATTTTAAAAGAAAGCGTTGACATGAGAAAAGCTGAGTGGTACTATTTGCTCATAAACATAAAAGAATACGGTTTCACAATGATCGTCTTAGAGGATTGTGACTGTCCGGCAGGCAAAACCTAAACGTTCACTGAAAAAGCGCAATGGCAAGTTGCGACTATTTTTGGTGCCCGTTTAGGTTTTTATTTTGCCTAAAAACGTATTTTTTTGAAAAAAAGGGGGTTTTTGTATGAGTTATCGTCAATTAGCAGAAGACATCATCAAACACATTGGTACAGAGAAAAACGTTCATTCATTAGTCCATTGTGCCACGAGGCTTCGCTTCACACTAAATGACAGATCAAAAGCAGACAAAGCAGCCATTGAAAAATTAAATGGCGTGGTGACTGTCATGGAAAGCGGCGGCCAATTTCAAGTAGTCATTGGCAATACCGTTCCAGAGGTTTATCGAGAGATTGGGGAGTTTACGAATCTATTAGAGGATTCCGCTTCTTCATCTGCAAAATCAGGAGAAGAGAGCACAAGCCTTTTCGGAAAGTTCGTCGACATTGTCTCTGGCATTTTTACACCACTTCTTGGTGTCATGGCGGGTGCAGGTATTTTAAAAGGTCTATTAGGTATCTGTATCAATGCGAAATGGTTATCTCCTGAAGATACGTCGTATCAAATTTTATTTGCTGCATCTGACAGTTTGTTCTACTTCCTGCCATTACTGCTTGCATTCACTTCTGCTAGGAAGTTTAAAGCGAATCCATTTGTCGCTGTGACGATTGCTGGTGCACTCATTTACCCAACCATTCAAGAATTGTCAAAAGGCGGCGGAGATGTGACCTTCTTCGGTATTCCAGTCGTCTTAATGTCTTATACATCAACGGTGATCCCAATTATTTTGGCAGTGTTTGTCATGGGATATATCGAGCGTTTCTTTAACAAAGTCATTCATGAAAGTGTCAAAAACTTTATTACACCACTGATTTTACTTGTCACGGTTGTTCCACTGACACTCATTGTATTCGGACCATTTGGTGTGTATGCAGGGAACGGCATTGCCGCTGTCCTGCTAAAAGTATTCTCCTTTAGTCCTACACTTGCAGGTGCTTTAATTGCGATGGCATGGCAGGTTCTTGTGATCTTCGGTATTCACTGGGGTCTAGTGCCAGTCATTTTAAATAATATCGCCGTCCATGGAAAAGATCATATCAAGCCGGCGACTGCGCCAGCTGTATTTTCACAAGCCGGTGCTTCCATCGGTGTTATGCTGAAAACAAAGAATAAAAAACTGAAATCATTGGCTGGATCGACAGCGGTTTCTGCCGTGTTTGGGATCACAGAGCCAGCTGTATACGGGGTCACACTTCGTTTGAAAAAACCATTTATTGCAGCCGTTATCTCTGCTGGGGTCGGTGGTGCGATCATCGGTTATTCACAAAGTATTGCGATTGCGTCTGGGCTTCCAAGTTTACTGACACTCCCGATTTTCTACGGACAAGGGTTTACAGGATTTATCATCGGAATCTCGGTATCGTTTGTTCTATCCATCGTCTTGACTTACTTGATTGGATTTAAGGATCCAGTAGATGAAGATGAAACGCCAGCACCGGCTGCTGCCCCAACAATGGAAAACGAACATGGGGTCAAAGCAGCTCATGTGAAAAGTCCTTTAAAGGGCGAGGTGATCAAGCTGGAGGAAGTGCAGGATAAGGCATTCTCATCTGGTGCATTAGGAAAAGGTGCAGCCATCATTCCATCAGAAGGTAAGCTGTTTGCGCCAGTATCAGGCGTTGTGACAACGGTATTCCCGACAGGTCATGCGTACGGTCTCACTTCTGAAAGCGGAGCAGAAGTACTCATTCATATTGGACTTGATACCGTACAATTAGGGGGACAGCATTTTACGCCGAAGGTTGTGCAGGGGCAAACCGTCTCAGAAGGTGAACTGCTTGCGGAGTTTGATATTGAAGCTATCCAAGCTTCCGGCCTGTCCGTCACAACACCCGTAATTATTACCAATTCCGGTGAGTTTAGCGATATCATTGAAACAGAAGAAAAACAAATCACACCAGGACAATCATTTTTACATCTCGTTTAAGGAAGAGGAGGAAAAAATCATGAGATATTCAACACTGGCACCATTTCCAAAGGACTTTTTCTGGGGCGGATCTACTTCCGCCTATCAAGTAGAAGGTGCATGGAACGAGGATGGCAAAGGGCCATCTGTCATTGATATGAGAGCAAGTTACCCTGAAGGGACAACAGATTTTAAAGTCGCAAGCGATCACTATCACCGCTATAAAGAGGATGTGAAGATGTTTGCAGAAATGGGTTTGAAGGCTTATCGCTTCTCTATTGCATGGACACGGATCATTCCAAATGGAGATGGGGAGATCAATCAAAAGGGGATTGAATTCTATCATTCTCTCATCGATGAGTTGCGCCGCTATGATATTGAACCAATCGTGACGATGTATCATTTTGATCTGCCTCATGCACTTCAAGTAAAAGGCGGTTGGTCAAATCGTGCGACAGTCGATGCGTTTGAACGGTATGCAGAGGTTCTATTTCAGGAGTATGGTCAGAAGGTGAAATATTGGCTGACCATTAATGAACAAAACATGATGATCTTACATGGATCAGCGCTCGGTACACTTGATCCACATTTAGAAAATCCGAAAAAAGAACTTTATCAGCAAAACCATCATATGCTCGTCGCTCAAGCGAAAGCCATGACGCTTTGTCATCAAATGCTGCCCGAAGCGAAAATTGGACCAGCGCCAAACATTGCGCTCATTTATCCGGCTTCTCCAAAGCCTGAGGATGTACTTGCTGCGGCGAATTACAATGCGATCCGCAACTGGTTGTATCTTGATATGGCTGTCTACGGCCGTTATAACAACCTTGCTTGGGCGTACATGAAAGAAAAAGACATTCTTCCTGTCATTGAAGAGGGAGATATGGATATTTTGAAAAGTGCGAAGCCGGACTTCATTGCCTTTAACTACTACACATCTCAAACGGTTGAAGCGAGTAAAGGAGATGGCAATGATGAATTTGCACGCGGCGGAGATCAGCATTTGAAATCTGGTGAGGATGGCGTATACAAAGGTGGCAATAACCCGTTCCTAAGTAAAAATGCGTTTGGCTGGGAGATTGACCCTGTCGGCTTCCGTTCAACGATGCGTGAGATATACGATCGTTATCAGCTGCCTCTTATTATCACGGAAAACGGATTGGGCGCTTTCGACAAATTAGAAGAAGATGGATCGATTCAAGATGATTATCGAATTGACTATTTAGAAAAGCATATCGAACAAATCAAATGGGCAATCACAGACGGCGTCGAGGTCTTCGGATACTGCCCATGGTCTGCAATCGATCTAATCAGCACACACCAAGGATGCTCAAAGCGCTACGGGTTCATTTACGTCAACCGCGATGAATTTGACCTAAAAGACCTGAAGAGAATTCGTAAAAAGAGCTCTTACTGGTATGAAACCCTGATTCAGCAAAATGGAGAGAACATCGGGGAGTAACAAATAAAAAAGCCAATCACCTTATACGGGTGGCTGGCTTTTTTTCGTGCACTCTATTGGCAAGATCATAACGTTCGAGTTGTTTTAAAATGATAGCCTGATTTTAACAGCCTAATAAACTGCTGTCTTTTATAATTCGAAGAATATAACAATCCATTTCGCTGTTTCGAATGCTACATCAGGTGGTAGGCCAGTTTAATTGTGGCTATTTCTTTTTGTTGTAAATTTTTTATTTTTTACAATCTGTTAATTTGTAAAAACCTGATCATGTTTACCTCCACAGTGAACGGATTCTACCACAGAAATTTTCATCAAAACGAAGTGCTAAAAAATAAAAAAATGATTGCGGATGCCGCAACCAAAAAAGTAATTCTCTTAAATCTATCTTAAATCCATTGATACACTCATTTTGATTTGATAACCTTGATTTTGGAATTTAATACAAAAGGAGGAATATAAACGAAATGTTCAAAAAAACACTTGTCACCCTAATTATCCTAGCTCTTGTCATATCAATATGGACTCCATTTTCATCAGAAGCATCAGCAGAAACACATTCTATCAATTCACAAGAATTAGAAGCGTTAGTAACACCGACGGTTCTACTAAATGAACAAGCAAACAAAGAATTAGACGAACTTGAAACGAAAATGGGGGAATACATAGAGAGCCTTCCATTTACAGAAAAAGAATTCGAAAACATGTCAGAGTCAGAACAAAATAAAGTGATAGATCAATATTTCAACAATGAAGAATTTTTAGCTTTAGAAAACCGAATGAAACAACTTGACTCCAAAAGTAATCAGAGTGAAATCACAACACAAGCACTACCAATATTCTTCGTACCAATCGCAATGACCGTAGGAAGAGTTGCTTTAATGGCCATCAGATCAAAAGGTGCAAGAACGGCACTTAAATATCTAAAAAATCGAATAAAAGGATTCGGTAAAAATTACAAAATTAAATGGGATGTAAGAAATGATAAAGGACAACTTAGAAGTTTAGTTGTCGTCCTACACAAAGGAAAGAAAAAAACAACAAGGGTATTTGCTGTAGACAATGGAAAAATCCCTTTAATACCAAAAACCTCAACTTGGTATTGGCATTTCCATGTAGCTCCAAAAGATAAAATACACCATGCTCTCAGAGCATCAGTACCAAAGAAATACAAAGCAAGTCCAGGAGAAACAATATTACACTAAAAAACCCCTAATTTTTAGGGTTTTTTTTCTCTTCATGACTAGTAACTATATCAACAGGATGTATCAAGTTTTCATCATCATTATCCTCATCAATGTAAGGCATAATAAGTGAATCCAACTCTTCTTTATCATCAACTAAAGCAACGTAAGTTGTATAATCCTCTAAATCTGATGGAAACAATTCAGCTTGACCAACATTACTTTTCAATGCTTCGTCAATAGCACTCTTTAATTCTATTAAACCCTCACGATTACCAATAATATAAGAATCCATATGCCAACTTTTTTGAGCATATATATGACAAATCTTATCTCTATCTTTCATCATCTCATTACACCCTTCCTGAAAAATTTAATTGATTATGTGCCAACACGCAACCAGCTATAACATCAAACGTCTCATTGGCTACTTTATCCTCATTTTCTTCAATCCTGATTAGATATCCTTCCTAGCATCAATAAACTAATTCCAAAACTGTCACCAACATTTTTTTGCCCTTTTTTCCTTCTGCTCCGTTGTCGCAATTAATTTTTTAGTTTCTTGTTTCTCTTATGGCTTCTAATAACTTTTTATCTCTTTTAATAAGACTGCTTTGTATGTATTCTTGCTGTTTTTTCAACTTGCTGGAGGTTACAAATCCCATCTTACTCTCTACTATCATTATACCCCGAATTTCATCTCATTTATAGACTGTTTTCCGCCCAGATCAGGCCGTATACTGTTATACGCAAGTCAAAAACGATAAGGGGTGCGGCTGTATGAATGACAAGAAACAGGTTTTAGATCCTGGTCCATTTTTTCATGGGACGAAAGCAGATTTGAAGATTGGAGATCTGCTTGAACCGCTGTATTTATCCAATTTTCAGGAGAAAAAATCGAATCATATCTATTTCACCGGAACATTAAATGCGGCCAAGTGGGGTGCTGAATTAGCAAGATCTGATGCGAAAGAGAGAATTTATCTTGTGGAACCGTTAGGCGAGTTTGAACATGATCCGAATTTGACTAACAAAAAATTTCCCGGCAACCCGACACGTTCTTATCGATCGAAATCCCCTTTGAAAATCGTCGCAGAATTAGGTTCGTGGGAAAGACATTCCGATGAAGAAATCGAACATATGCTGAGCTCTTTAAAGAAATTAAGTGAAGAAGGAAAAAATGTCATATACGATTGATGCTTCTCAATCACACGAAGGCCGCCTCAACAACAGCTGGGCGGCCTTTTGTTTGATCTTATTGAAACAATGCATTCATTAGCTCATCAAATGTTTTTGATTGATTCAGTGAGTGAATGCGGTTTGGATTATCCAGTAAATCAACGGCTTGTTCAAAGAATTGATTCATGCAGGCTGCGTCATCTTTATGAATGGCTAATAAAAAGACAAGTGATACTTGGTTTCCCTGCCAGTCAATCGGCTGTTTTAAGTGTGCGATGGCTACGCAGGATGTGCCTTCATTTGTGATGAGCGGGTGCGGCATAGCAATTCCTCTGCCAAGATAGGTAGAAGACATTTGCTCACGATCCAGCACCGAGGATCGGAAAGAAGGCGTGACTAGATGCTGCGCCTCTAAACGGTTGCATAGTGTGTCTATTACCTCGTCCTTGCTCGATAGATCAGCATTCAATAAGGTCAAATTTTCTTGAAAAAATGCCATCAGCTCTTTAGAGGATGTCCCGTGTCCATTTAATAAATGAATGACCTCATTCACGCGCTGTACGTCATGATGTTCAAAGAAAGCGCTGACCTGTATGACTGGTTTTCCTTTTGAAGCGAGCGGGACGGTTGTAATGATGACATCACATGGCAAGGTGGTGCTCATGAGATAATCCTGATAGGAATAGAGCTCGACGATGTCCAGCTCGTGTTGAAAGGCTGCCTTCAATTTAATTTCGAGCAGTCTTGCTGTCCCTAGTCCAGATCCGCATACGATAATGGCTTTCTTTTTTTGCGAGGTGTCGAGCTGACTTCTTTCAAATGAAGCAGCGATGTGCAGAGCAACATATGCCGCCTCGTCTTCATTTGGCGTCCGCACCAGCCGTAAGGCATTCAGTCCGCTGACAGCCAAATCAAACGGGTATGGATAGGACGTTTTGATCTCATGTAAAAGCGGGTTTTGTAAGGATACACCATATTGGATTCGATTTAATAAGGGCTTCATATGAAGCATCAAATCTTGCTGCAGGATGTTATCATTTGCAAAACGATGTCCGCTCATTTTCTCAATGTGCTGAAGAAAGACCGCAACCGCCTGCTGAACTTCTATTGTCGTCTGATGCGGGGCGGCTTCTTTCCACGTTTGATTCGCCAATAGATGCATCACTAAGTAATCTGTTTCATCCTCTAATAAGGTGACGTGAAAGGTGCTGCTCACCTGTTGTATAATCTTTTGGGCAATTCTCATGTAGACTGGCGATTTTTGTGTGCGAGTGGTACTCGCGGATATTCGCTGGTTTTTTCGTGTCTGCTGAATCGCGATTGCTAAGTGAATGACTAAATTTTTTAAAGCAATGTCTTTAATGAGCAGAGACTCTTGATACAGGTTTGTTAAAACAATCGATCGAATGGTTTCAAGAGAAATATCAGGAAAATGGAGTTGCTCCCGCTCGGTGATATGAGAGAGTGCAGGCTCTTCCTCAAGCAGTAAGTCGGCATAGCATGTTCTTTTTTGCAATTCGTCTCCTTCTACTTTTAAGCCGAATCCAGGCTTTGAGACAAGGGTCATACCGTAACGGGCTAACAGTTCTCGCCCCTTTTTTAAATCACTGCTGACTGTCATGCGGCTGATAAACAGTTCTTCAGCCAGTTGGTCAATTTTTAAGTAACCTGATTCAAGCAATAGCTTTCTCATCATAAATCGTACACGCTCTTCTGGCATGACGGGGACAAGAGAGCGTGCAGGAAGCTTTTGCTGATGAAGCCAAAGCAGGAAGGCGTCTTGGTCACTTGTTAATAGCGTATAACCCTTTCCGCGTATGGTTTTAATCATGGCGCCAGCTTCACGTAATTGTTCATTTGCTTCTTTAATTAAATTGCGGATGGAGCGGTCAGATAAGCGAAAAGAGGCAGTGAGCTCCTCCAGCTTCACGAACCCTTTCGTTTCAAATAGCCGCTGAATCAGCTGATAGGTTCGAGGATCTGCCGTCATCATCATTGCGCTGCCTCTTCTGCCTGTAAGGCTTCGGTACCAAGAGCAATTGCGCCCATTAAACCTGATAATCCATCAAAGGAAGGCTTTGTGATGATGTCATGTAAAGGCTTTGGTAGTTTCAAATAGCCGCCAAGCCGTTTCTCTGTTTCATCAAGAATGAGCGGCAGCATAGCTGGCTGTTTCATCACACCTCCGCCGAGAATGATGCGCTCAGGTGAAAGGGTGAGTAATAAATTGGCGGTCATCTGCCCGAGATAGTAGGCATGTAGTGACCAGGCAGGATGATCTTCGGGCAGCATGGGTGCCAGTGTATGATAGCGTCCTTCAATTGCAGGTCCAGATGCCAGTCCCTCTAAACAGTCATGATGGATAGGGCAGCAGCCTCCGTAGGAATCATGAGGATGCCGCTGAACAGTGATATGACCCATTTCTGGATGCAGCAATCCGTGAATGAGGCGGTGTTCAATATAGGCACCGCCGCCTATGCCAGTTCCAACTGTGATGTAGACCAAAGAAGCAGGCTTTTCTGCTTCGGTTGAATAGCGGGCTTCTCCGAGTGCCGCACAGTTCACATCGGTATCAAGCTTCATCGGGAGCCCAAGGGCTTGTTTTAAGGTTGAGAGGAAAGGGAATTGGCGCCAGGCTGTTTTGGGGGTGTCTAATATCGTCCCATAGCTTGGGCTTTTCTCATTCACATCGACAGGACCGAAAGCCCCAATGCCAATGGCATCGACAGGATGCTTTGTAAAATAATCGATCACTTGCCGGCATGTTTCATCTGGGTTTCCCGTTGCAAAGGAAGTCATGTGTTCAATCGTTCCGTCTGTTGTTCCGTAGCCGCAGACAAATTTTGTTCCGCCTGCTTCAATGCCTCCAATTCGCATGATCAATGCCCTCCATTAAAGAGGGGCGGAATCCAAATGGACCCCGCCCCTACATGTTCATTTTTTCTTTACAATGTAGGTTTGTACCTGACAAGGTGTGAGCGGTTCAATGTGTAATGATCCATGTTGTGCTTTGAGTATATGTCCTTCAGGTGTTTCGCCTAAATTCGCTGTTTCTCCGTGCTGTAGAGATGAACTATTGATTGAAGCGGCTGTTTGACGCGTTAAAAATGGATTGAAGAGACGGATGACAATGCCTGTTCCATGCTCTTCTTTTTTCAGAGCGCTTAGAATGGCTCCGTCTGTCTCAATGTCAAGCAGGCTATAAGTAGATTGTAAGTCTTCTTTTTCATCTCGGAAAGAGAAAATTAAACGCCCGTTTAAAAAATCCGCCCGTTCGTAGCATTGAACTGGGGTGGTATACCGTTTGGCAAGCTGTGCTAAATGGCCCTCGCTGACTGCGTCTTTGCTATAGTGCATGCCGAAGGAGAACGACAGCGCCCCTTGAAGCTGAGCGTCAGGTGTCTCAACAATTTTTTCACCAGATGCGCGTCCTGGACGGTAAAGCAGGTTTTCTTTCCCCATTTTTCCGAAGCAGCGGAAGAGCGTATACGCAATCGTTGTGTAGCCCTCTCCTGTGATTTGGTATTCTCTCACGCAGTCTGTTAATAGAGCGACACCATATGTTTCATCACGAAGTGCGGTAAAGGATTGCATCGGTTCAATGGTGATCGGCTTTTCTTCCCAATGTTCATTGTTCCACCATTCAAGCTCTTGTGTAAGTTCTGTTGGGCGTTCGATGGTGCCAAATTGCTGATCGCTCAGTGAAACGCTTGATGCAATGCCTGTATCAAAGAGGACACGCAGACGATGATCTAACGCATGATTGTCGACATCGACATGAAAACGGATGATAGACTCATCTTTGTTTAATGCCACCTTCGCTGTGATCGGGAGTGAAGTCGTGACCGATTGCTGAGAACGCTCTTCTAAGTTATATGGGACAGTGAGACGAAGCTGGATGGTGAGCTCTTCCTGCAGGCCACTTTTCGATACTGTCATGTCTGCCGAAGATAGATTCTTAGATGACACATACAGATCTTCGCGCGGTGGGGAATAGTTGTAGGAATCCCCATCGTCTCCATTGTCTTCAAAGATCATTTGCTCAGAGAAAATCCGGCCTGTTTGTTTATCTGTGATGTCTAGCGATCCGTTGTCATTTGCCACAATGCGGTAATACGTATTTTCAATCGTGCGTCCTTCTGTTTGTTCCCATGCCGATTCACTTGTTTCATCGAAGACCATACTGACTTGCGAATAACCAACGGATGGTAAGTTGGCCGCTTCGATCAGTAAAACAGCTTTCCATACTTGTTTTGGCATGTACACATTTTTACTTGGATTAAGTGAAATTTGCTGTGCCAGCACATAATCTGTGACATCGGTTTTGCTTTTTACTGTGTAGTGAAGCGTTTTTCCATTGGCATCTTTTAGTGTAAAAGGACGTTCCGTGATAAAGGTTTCAACTTCAATGACTTCAGAACGCTTTGAAGGCAGTGTATTAAATAAAGTAAACGTGATCTCCTGCTCGGTTTGCAGTCGAATAGCGATGAGACGCATGTGTAAGTCTACAAGGTTCTCGGCGATTTCTTTTGCTTGCTTGTAGCGGAAGAAGACATCTTGATTCGTCGTATCACTATTACAGCCACCAATGCTGTCATGCGCTGCATTTTCAAACATGAGGTACCAAATATCGCGAACCGTATCATGCGGATAGTCGTGTCCGAGTGAATAGCTGATCGTGAGGATAGGCTCCATCACATTGACGAGATAGTTTTCAATTTGGTTGTTTAAGATTTTTAAATCAGCTCGTGTTGAAAAAATAGATTTGTGAATCCGCATATGCTTTGCATGAATGAGCTCACCTTCTAATGTTTCAAAGGATGTTCGCTCTTTTTTCACTGCTGCGATGTAATCTTCTAAACTACTGATTTGATAGTTATGCTCGTCTAGTTCATTGGCTTTTTCTAATAGATCAGGCAGGTTTTTGCGAATCGGTGCCTGGTCAAAGCCATTTGGGAAATAGACATTCTTTGTGGTGGCCTTTGCTTGCAGCGCACCGATTTTTTCAGATAAAAAGGCTTGTAAGTCCTCGTCTTTTTCAGGAATATTTCCACCGTAATAGTAGCCAAATGGCAGGTTCACCGCAAAGACCTCACTGCCGTCAGCCCCTTGCCAATTGAATTCAGTGTGATTCGTCATATGGTCTGAAACGCCGCGCCAAAAAGCCGTATCCACAATGCCGAAGCCGCGGTAAATTTGAGGCATTTGCGCGGATTGACCGAAGGAATCAGGGACATAGCCTACCTTCATCACATGACCGAACTGCTGACAGCGTTCAATTCCATATTGCAGGTTCCGTACAATGGATTCACCTGAAATGACGAGCTGGTCAGTTTGGGTATACCATGGGCCGATGATGAGACGTTTGGCTGTGACGAGCTTTTTGATTCGATTTTCATCCTCAGGGCGCCATTTCAAGTAATCATCCAATAAGGATGCCTGTGCATCGAGCATGAAATAATGGAACCTTTCGTCTGTTTCAAGGGTGTCCAATATGTCCATTACGCTTTTCATTAAGTAGATACGGGAGCGGGAGGTGGTGAAATACCATTCCCGGTCCCAGTGAGTATGTGGAATCACATGTACATTGACAGTCATTGATTAACGACACCTTTCTTTGTTCAAATTATCCTTCTAGCACAAGGTCAAAATCGTCTTCTTCTTTCTGCTTCTGGTCATGTTCTGGTTTTTTCGGTTCTTTTTTCTCAGAGAAGTTCACAAGCAGGTTGGCACCAATTCCGATGACGAGTGCGCCGGTAAGAGCTCCGATTAAATAAGCCCACCAGTTTCCGACTGAGAAGAATCCGTATAGCCCGCCAATTGGCGGCATGATGTCATGGACACCTAATAACGCAGCAACACCACTTCCGGCAGCACAAGCGACGACATTCAGCGGAATTAATTTCAAAGGATTGACGAGGGTAAAAGGAATCGCCCCTTCTGTAATGCCGATAATGCCCATGACAAGACCCCCACGTCCTGCTTCTCTAAAGGTTGGTGAGAAATTGCGTTTTCGAATCAATGTTGCAAGCCCGTATCCAAGCGGCGGAATGACAATCGCAATATTGACGAGAATGGCAGGAAGGTAGACGCCTGATAGGAAGAGCGCGTTACCGGCCATCCAAGCAGATTTATTCACTGGGCCGCCAAGATCGAATCCAATCATTGCGCCTAAAATCAAGGCGAGTGCGAGTGTGCTTGTCCCGTCAGCGACCATACCTTTGATCCATTCAATTAAAGCCGTGTTCAAAGCGCCTAATGGCCCGCCCAGCAGAACGGACATGAGAAGTCCAGTTAAGCCAACGGTAATGAGCGGTAAGATGAGCAGAGGAACAAGTCCGGCTGCGGAGCCTTGAATTTGAATTTTCCGTTTCACAAAAAGAGCGACATATCCTGCGAAGAAGCCTGCAATAACGGCACCGATAAATCCAGCATTTGTTGAGCTGGCAAGGGCACCACCGATGAAGCCGGCGGCAAGCCCTGATTTATCCGCAATCGAATAGGCGATAAATCCGGCGAGCAGGACGTTCATTAAGCCAATACCTGTCCAGCCAACCTGCTCCATTAAATAAGCCCCGTGTAAAATGCCGCCAGCATCCTTATAGGCGTTTAAATCTGAAACACCAAACCCTAATCCGACTAATTTTGCCAAACCAACGATAAGGGAGGCACCAATGATTACAGGAAGAATATAAGAAATACCGGTCATGAGATGGCCTTCAATGACTTTTAATTTTGCTTTCATTTTGCTTTGCTCCTTTCTATATGGCATTGCTCACGTTCATTGAGATTCAGATTTTTTCTTTTCAACTAGTGCTACAGCTTTTGTGATGATTTGCTCGGCATTTTTTAAGGCGCGTCCGATCTCGACACGTACAGTGGGAATGCCTGAGAAACGTTCCGCATCGTTGATATGCTGATTGGAGGCGATGATACAAAGGTCTGCTTGCTTTGCTTCCTCTGCTGAAATGCCATTCACCTGTCCCATAATTCCTTGCTGCTCGATTTTGATCTCGTGTCCGAGCTGTTTACCCGCATTCTCTAACGCCTTTGCTGCCATTGGTGTATGAGCTAACCCTGCTGGACATGAAGTGACACCGACAATTTTCATTGTGTAATCCCCTCTTTCAATTGTTGTTCAATGACTTCGTAATAATAGTCAGCGGTTTGACCTGGTTGAATCTTTTCGATGAAAGCAGGTTCCATGAGGCTGGTCGCAATGCCTGACAGTAATTTCAGGTGTGTGACATTTGCTTCTTCTAATGGAACAAGCAGTGTAAATAAATAGCTTGTGGGCAAGTCGTCGAAGCTTCCCCATTCAATAGGCTGTTCTAACTCTAAAAAAAGAAGTGAGGCCGTTTGAACAGCGGAGCTTTTTGTATGAGGAATGGCGAAGCCTTGCTGAAGTCCTGTTGAGACTTCGTCTTCGCGCGTCAACAAATCGGATAATAACCCCGCCTGATCGTTTGTAATCTGAAGGTCTTCAGCTTTCTCGGCAATGTATTGTAAAATCTCATTCTTTGATCGTCCGTTTACTTGTGTGAAAACATGATCCTTTTGGAACAAGCTGATCCCTTCTCTCTTGTTTGTTAAGCGCTTACAAGTTGATTGTAATGTACTTTTTGTCATGGTTAAATAGCATCATTTTCCGTTTGAAATGGCAAAAAGTTTATGAAGCTATTCATCTTGCTATTTGTATATCTCAAATCCTAGCTTAAAACGAGTTTAATTATGCGAAAAACAAATGCTACTAAATATATTTCTGTGATATTCTTCCAAGGTATCATAAAAGATAAGGGGGTCTTTTCATGTTCAAAAAGCAGGTCAAATCCTGTGTGATCGTACTCATGGCCATCATTCTTTGTATGGCTGCATTACCTGGATACGAGGCAGCAGCTGCGAGTAATGGAACAACTGTCAATGAAGCCATTGGGTTAAAAAATGGTGAAGTCATCTCAGGTACACTACAGAATGAGAATGAAGAGTCATGGTATCAAATCACGCCATCTGCACAAGAGGTGGCAAAGCATACGCATATGAAAATTTCTGTAAAAAGTAAACAAGTGTTGTCCATATCGGTCTATCCAAGTAAGGACAGAGCGATGAAGGATGACACTTATTCCAGATATCGTGTGGACACAGCAAGTGGAGAGGCAGAGATCGACTTCCCGCATGCATGGTCAGGTCCTTACTTTGTCAAAGTACTCTATTTAGGTTCGGAGGAAGACAGCCGTGATGAGGAAGAGGATGCGGCCTATACAATCGGGTATAAAGGAGCTAATCTACCGCCTTCTGAACCAGTGTTCTCTGAAGACGATGAGCCTGACATCATTATTATTGAGAAAAAATACGGGCGCGAAATTCTTCAATCGATTCGTACAATTGAAGATAAACGGTTTAATGAAACAGCAAATGGACAGAAGCTGAGCCGCTTGCTACAAAAGACAAAGCCGTTTCTCAAATCGAAGCTTATCAAACAAAAAAATGAGCAGCAAAAGGTATACAATCATCTGCTGACATTAAAGTCACTGCTAAATGATGTAGAGAAAAATGGTGCATATAGCGGTCATATCGTGACGCAGAAAGAACAACAGGCGATTCGTTCCCTTTTTGATATGCTCAAAGAAGCAAGTCCGGCCTATTTAAAAAAGGAATTAGAAGTAGTGAGTCAACGCATTGGACTCGATCACCTTGAAGGAAAATCGATTGGTTATGTATTAGAGAAGCAAAAGCTTGTAAAAGAAGAGAAAGTGAAGACGAATAAGATCATTTTTAAATTAAAGGATGGCCAAACGCTTCAATCTGCGAAAAAGAAGATGAAAGGCTATGGAATCCAAGAAAATCGAGTGACATCTCAGTCAGTAAGTCCCTTATTTAAAGGAATGTATGTCTATGATGTGCCAGCAGGGCAAGAATCAGCTGGAAAAACTTTAAAAGCAGGCAAAGCTGTCATTAAAACCACTGCAAGAAAACTGTCCAGTATGCCGAATGTTGAATTTGCAGAGCCTGTTCAAACCTACCGTGCACTCAGCAATGACGCGCAGTATGGTTACCAGTGGCCGCTGAAAAACAGTGCGCAAAACAGCGGGAAAAAAGGCGCTGATGTGAAGTTTGAACAAATGAATACACTGATTGGCACAAGCAAAATGAAGCAAACATTAATTGCTGTTGTGGATACAGGTGTAGACAGCCGTTTGACTGATTTAAGCGGGACTGTTCGTACGGACTTAGGTGCGAATCTCATTGGACGAAACAAAGATGCGATTGATGACAATGGACACGGGACACATGTGGCTGGCATCATTGCCGCAAAAGCCGATAACCATTACTCAATGGCAGGTCTCAATCAACATACGGGCATCATTCCGGTGAAGGTACTCGATGCCTATGGCTTTGGAGATACAGAGCATATTGCACTTGGAATCAAGCATGCTGTGGACAAAGGCGCAAAGGTCATCAACATGAGCCTTGGCGGCTACTACAGTAGGGTGATTGAATATGCAATGAACTATGCTGCGCAAAGGAATGTCCTAGTGGTCGTGGCGAGTGGAAATGATGGCGTTCCCGAAATGGGCTACCCTGCGACTTCAAAGTACGCAATGGCTATTGGTGCAAGCAACCGTATGGATATTGGCGCTGAGTTCTCAAGCTACGGCAAAGGACTGAGCATGTCTGCACCAGGATCTGATATTCCAAGCTTAATGCCAGATGGAAATGTCTCATATCTGAGCGGGACATCAATGGCGACACCATATGTGGCAGCGGCAGCAGGATTACTGCTGTCTAAAAATCCAACCTTGAAGCCGAATCAAGTAAGGAATATTTTGCAAAGTACAGCCGATAACATCTCCTTTACTTCTGTTGATGGAACAGATGACGTTTTCTATGACGAAAATGAAGAGCCTATTGTCGATCCAAAAATTCCAGGGATCGATTGGATGACAGGACATGGCAGACTGAATGCATTTGCTGCTTTAAGTGCTGTCGAACTAAATGCATCTGTGAGCAAAGTGGAGGATCAGCATCAAAAGGTAACAGGTAAAGCAAAGGCTGGCTCTGCTATTTCTGTGTATAGAGGTAAAACTCTACTTGGAAAAGGGACAGCAGGCAAAAATGGAACCTTTAGTGTGAAGATCAAGCATCAGAACAAAAACAAAGTTCTTCACATTAAGATTTCAAAAGGAAAGGCCGCAACAACGCTTAAAACAGTCGTCAAAAAAGGCAAAGCACCAGCTAAGCCGAAAGTGGGCAAAGTAACGATCAAAAGTAAAACGGTCAAAGGGACTGCGGGTGCAGGATTGACCATTAAAGTGAAAAACAAATCAAAGAAAATCATCAAAACGGTGAAAACCAACAGCAAGGGTTCATTTACGGCTAAAATCAAGCCGCAAAAAGCCAAAACAGTCTTGTATGTGACCGCTTCAGATGTGAGAAAAAGAGAAAGTAAAGCGGTGAAAGTTGTTGTTGTGAAAAAGTAAGAGGAGAGCTTCCCTTTCAAAAAAAGGGAAGTTTTTTTGTTTGATACTGGAAAAATACCAATTAATGTCGATAGTAATATAGTAGGAAAAAAAAGGAGGATTTATCGATGAAAAAAATCATGTTTGCTTTCTTTCTATCATTGCTTCTCGTATTCCCAACATTTGCACATGCAGAGGAAACAGGAGCAGTACCAGCATCCGTTCAAGTAACAAGTGTCACAGCAGCCGATAGTGGTTTAGTGAATTACGGCTATGGCAGTAAATATCGCGTGGGTTCTTATTATCCAGCTACGTTTAAAGGAACGCTAAAAGATGCAAGTGGAAATCTCATGCCCAATCAGCCGATCCAGCTTTATTTTGAAGCAGCAATCAAATCATATGCTCAAACAGCGACAGGCACAACAGACGTAAATGGACAATTTTCACTGACGTTTCAAGTTCCTGCCGGTGCAGGCTACCAATCATACAATAATGCAGGCTGGTCTACACATTACTACGATATCGTTCCAGTGACGTTCACTTCAAACGACATCAAGCTTTCTTCAAATGTCACAAGTGTGTACCATTTGGCATATACATCACGTTACTAATCTACTAGAAGAGGCGACTTGGCGAAAGCCTTGTCGTTTTTTTATATAGAAAAAAAGGATGTTCTCATGTGACATCCTTTTCTTTTTGTTAGCAAACCTGCTGGGCGGCAACCGAAAGAGTCGATAAACAAACACTCATGAGCCGTGATTCCCAGATTCGATCGAGCGTTAAATTTTTAATTCTGAGCTTTGATGGATAAGAACTTTCACACTTGAACGTTGATCCTTGAACTTTCAGCTTTGAGCTTTTATCAAGGATCATCCAGAGATGATCAGATGAGGAGGGAATAACCTTTCCCTCGGAGGTGTTTAGTTCTATCGATTTTCGGCTCACTAACAAAATCTGTTAATCGATCTGTATTTTCGTCAGCGTATTGCTTTCTGACAAGGAAAAATCAACTTCCATTTGAAAATCCTCAATTTCGGTCGAGAGCTTTTCAATCTTCACTCGAAGATGAAGCGGATCGATGATCGTTGCCTCATTTTCAGCGAGAAACGACTTGACGATCTCTTGGTTGGCAGCCGCTTGTGTTTTTCCATCTTTTCCAAACAAGGTTTCTAAATGCTGATCGAGCCTCTTCTTTACATCTGCATTGGTTTGTTCTGCTTTGTCTACTAGCTCTGTGTACACCTTTTTCAATTTCCGTAAATAACGAATATCGTATTCTATCGATGTCTTCCGTTCAATCGCTTCCGCCACTGTCATGCTGACACCCGCTACATCAATCGTTGTCGTTGCATTCGACACAACGATGGCTGATTTGATAGCATTCCTGCGCTTGATTAATGCTTGAATCGATTGGTCATCAGCCTTCGCTTTCTTTTCGATTTCTTCTTGCTGTTGAAACCCGTGCTGTATATGTTTCCCGATCATCAATCCACCAAGTACGGCTTCATCAACAGTTCGGTTGATTCTCTTATCTAACATTTTCAGTTCACTTAATGCTCTTGTAATAGTCATTTCCATAATAGTGACAACTCCCTTGGTTCATCCTGAGAATCATAGATTCCTATCATATACCAAAGTGTGCTTCTTTTACTAGTGATATCCTTTTTTGTCAGACTATTTTCATAGAAAAAACCTGGCGTTATACACCAGGTTCTTCACGTTTTTTCTGTATCCAAGCTGTCACATAATAGGCAGCATAGCAGAGCGCGATGAAAGGGATGCCGCAGATGAGGGCGATCCGCTGATTTGGATCAAAGGCAATGCCGATCACAGAGGCAAGACACAGGAAGAAGGCAGCAATCGGAACCACTGGATAGAGCGGGGTTCGAAAGGATAAATCATGGAGCTGTCCGCCTTCCTGTAAAAATCTTTTCCGAAACATCAACTGTGAGGCAGCAATCCCCATCCATACGACGACAACAGCCAGCCCAGAGATCGAGACAAGGACAAGATATACCGTTTCTGGTGCGATGACACTCGATAGCAAGGAAAGAATACCGCCGATCATACTTAAAATCAGTGCATTCAAAGGAATCCCTTTTGATGTCAGCTTCGCCAGTTTCTTAGGAAGTGTCCGTTCTTCAGAAAGAGACCAAAGCATACGGGATGACGCGTATAGTCCTGAGTTTGCGGCAGATAAGATCGCTGTTAAAATGACAAAATTCATGAAATCTGCGGCATATGGAATCCCGATTCGATCAAACACCACGACAAATGGACTTTTGATCACTCCCGCTTCTTCCACTGGAATCAAACCGGCTAAGACCACGATCGTTCCAACGAAAAACAGGACAAGACGCAATACGGTTGTGCGAATCGCTCTTGGAATGGTCTCGTCAGGATTAACACTCTCACCCGCAGCAATCCCAATCAACTCCGTACCTGAAAAAGCAAAATTGACGGCAAGCATCGTCATTAAAATCGGTAAAAATCCATTTGGGAAAAGTCCGTCTTCTCCAGTGAAGTTAGAAAAAAACGGAGCGGCTTCACCGCCTTTTAATGGAATCAAGCCAAACATCGCAGCTCCGCCAAGAATAATAAAGAGAATAATAGCCATTACTTTAATGCTGGAAAACCAAAACTCTGATTCTGCAAAAAACTTAACTGTAAACGCATTGAGTAAAAAGATAAGAAGAGCAAAGACGCCGCTCCACATCCAAACCGATGTGTCTGGGAACCAGCGCTGCATTAAAAGACCTGCTGCTGTAAATTCCGAACCAAGTGCCACCGTCCATGTCAGCCAGTAGAGCCAAGCGACTGTATAGCCTGTGCCGGGTCCAATATATTTTGTTGCATACGTATGAAACGCCCCTGTAACCGGCATGGCGACAGACAGCTCACCTAAACAGAGCATCACGAGGTACACAATTAATGCCCCGACAAGATAGGCGAGGATCGTTCCGGCAGGTCCTGCCTGATTGATGGTATACCCAGAGCTTAAAAAGAGTCCTGTTCCAATGACGCCGCCTAGAGAAAGCATGAATAGGTGGCGGCTCGTCATTTTTCGTTGATATTGTTGTGACTCATCTTTTACTTGTTCCATGTCTTCCCGCCCTTTTGCTTAGAAGTATGTGTGATGATGCTATGATGTTGTTAGTTTTAAGATGTCTGTGATATCTTCTGGGGTTGTCCGGCAGCAGCCGCCGATGATATGTGCGCCGTCTTTGTACCATTGATGCGCACATTCACCAAATGTATGCTGAGGCGTATCCCCGCTCCATACCTTTTCTTCAGGATCATATAATTCTCCTGAGTTTGGATATACGACAATCGGCTTGCTTGTCCCCTTTTTCATCTCTTGAATGAGAGAAGAGATAAATTGCGGCGGCGTACAGTTAACGCCAACAGCAGCGATCTGTTCATAAGGTTCCAAAGCTTGTACACAATCTTTGAGCAAATCACCTTCACTAATGTGGAGCTCGTCCTTTGCACTGAAGGTGATCCAAGCAGATACACCACTGAATTCATCTTGCAGCAGCTTTGCGATGGCCGTTGCTTCAATGAGACAAGGGATCGTTTCACACGCAAGAATATCTGCACCAGCTTCTACTAATGCCTGAATCCTTGGTCTGTGAAAATCAATGAGCGCCTGCTCCGTAAGTCCGTAATTTCCCTTATATTCTGAACCATCAGACAAATAAGCGCCGAATGGCCCCACAGATCCTGCAACAAATGGTTTTGTCCGACCTTTACGATGCGTTTCATCCTGCCAAAACAGATCTCGTGCATCTTTTGCTAAAGAGACAGATCGTTTCATCAGTTCAAGCGCTTCTTCTTTTGTATAGCCTTTTTCAGCGAAGCCATCAATCGTTGTTTGGTAGCTGGCTGTTGTGGCACAGTCAGCACCGGCTTGGAAATAATCCAAGTGTACTTGCTGAATCAATTCTGGCTGTTCAATGAGTATTTTGGCTGACCATAAACTGTCGTTTAAATCGCAGCCCTTTCGTTCAAGCTCTGTTGCAAGTGCACCATCTAAAATCAAAGGTGCGTGAGCCTGTAAACGGCTTTGAATAGGATTCATCGGAATTGAACACCCTCCTTTTTAGATCGGAAATAATGGATATGATATGAGGCAGTAGTTTAAATGACTAAAGTGTTTTTGTCAAGGAGTGGAACAAGCATCACACCTCGGAAAAACCCTGAAAATATGCGGGTTTCAGTGTATAAACATGCAGTCAAAATAATAGAAAACCAAGTCATTGACAGCCTCTAAAAAGAGATATATATTATGAAAAGGTTCATTTCAGAAAGCTTCATCAAAAGGCGCTGTCTTTTGATTTTTATTTTGTCCAACGACTGTCTTCTTTCGTGCAGAAAGAGGGTTTTTTATTTGCTTTAAAAAGGAGGAAAGAAGAAATTGAAAAAATGTGTAAAAGATATCGCAATGATTCTAATTGGTTCTTTTTTATTTGCCGCAGCAGTGAATATGTTTGTCATTCCACTTGAATTTGGTGAAGGCGGTGTAACGGGACTGTCCATCATTTTCTATTATTTGTTTGATATTGCACCATGGCTAACGAATCTGGTGTTTAATGCCATTTTGCTACTTGTGGGGTATAAATATTTGGACAAAAAGACGACGATCTATACTGTGGTTGCTGTCGCAAGTAACTCCCTATTTTTACACCTGACCACAACATGGGTCGTGAATGTTCACGAAATGATTATTGGGGCCATTTTCGCAGGGATTATCATCGGAATTGGGATTGGTCTTGTGCTAAGAGCAGGCGGTACAACAGCTGGTTCTGCCATTCTCGGTAGAATTGCCAACAAGTATTTAGACTGGAATGTAAGCTATGCCATCTTATTCTTTGATCTAATCGTCGTATTTGCTTCCTACTTTATTATTGGTGCGGAAAAACTAATGTTCACGATTGTGATGCTTTATGTGGGAACAAAGGTGATGGACTTCGTCATAGAAGGGCTTAACACGAAAAAAGCAGTGACGATTATTTCTTCATGCAAAGATGATATTGCCGAAGAAATCAACCACACTTTGGATCGAGGCGTGACGATTTTAAACGGCCGCGGTCATTATTCAAAGGAATCGAAGGAAATTCTCTATGCAGTCATTCAAAAGCAAGAGCTTATGCGTTTAAAGAAAATCATTAAGAAAATTGATCGAGACGCATTCGTTGTTGTCCATGACGTGCGTGATGTGTTCGGAGAAGGATTTGTGAATATATAAATCTGAAAAGATCCAAAAAGGGTCTTTTTTTTTATGTGTTATACCTCTTGTCACATTATACTATGTATTGTATAGTATATATAGTTAGGAGTTGTAATCATGAATGCACAATTAAAAAAAGGCTTACTGGAATTTTGTGTACTGGCGGTATTAAAGAATGGCGATTCCTATGGTTATCAAATCATTAAAGATATGTCCCATTGTATTGAGATTTCAGAATCGACATTGTATCCGATATTAAAGCGGTTAGAGCAAAACAATTATGTGGAGACCTATTCCCAGGAATATAACGGTCGATTAAGAAAGTACTATCGAATGACAAAGAGCGGCCGTGAGCATATGGCACAGTTTTTAGCGGAATGGGATCAAGTGATGGCGATTTACGACTTTATTTCTGGAGGACAGGGTAATGAATAAAAAAGAATTTTTAGCTAGCTTAGAGAAGCACCTGCATCGTCTAGGTGAAAAAGAAAGTGATCGGTTCATCGAGTATTACGATGAAATGATCGAGGATTATCAGGAAGATGGCTACAGTGAACAGGAGGCAGTTCATCAAGTGGGTCAGCCTGCCATTATTGCTGAAGGGATTTTGAAGGAACAAGGAATCAAAACCATTCAGGTGCCGACGTTTGGAGAAAAAGCCACAAGGCTCTCCATCCTCATTTTAGGCTTTCCGTTATGGGGCAGTATTCTTGCAACAGTCTTCCTGCTGATTCTTTCTGTGTATATGGTGATTTGGTGCATTCCACTCGTGACAGGAACAATGACGCTAGTTGGTCTGCTTGGCGGTTTTTGGAGCATCATTGGTTCTCCGTTTATCTTTCAGGACGGTTTGCATGTGGTGGTGACGCAGATCGGAGTTGGTATTCTTTTATTAGGTGTCGGATTATTATGCGGCATTGCCACGGTGTATTTGACACAGCTATTTATTCAAATGACTTTTCAAACCACAAAGGCATTCATGGGAATGTTTAAAAAGAAGGTTGTGAGAGTATGAACGTGAATGATTTAAAAAAGCAATGCATTAAATGGGGGATCATCTTCACCGTTGCCGGAGGAATTGTCATGGCAATTGGTTTTGGACTATCAGGCTTTGACCTAGATGCATATCACAACAATGACCAGAACAATGTGTTCCGCACCATCAATTGGAGCAAGCCATAAATAGACCCGCTTATGCGGGTCTCAGCTTGTAGACAAAGTCTACAAGCTTTTTTGTATAATAAGGGTAATAACACAAGTCTGTGGGGGATGAACATGTTATCCAAACGTGAAGAAGAAAGACGAAACCAATTAGAAGTAGTGGCTTTAGATGAATTAGTGCCTCAAGATCATCTTGTACGGAAAATAGATCAAGCAATCGATTTTGACTTCATTTATGATCTTGTCAAAGATCATTATAGTTCCGACAATGGTAGACCAAGTGTTGATCCTGTTGTTCTCATTAAGATGGTCTTAATCCAATATCTATTTGGTATTCGCTCTATGCGTCAAACCATTAAAGAAATTGAAACTAACGTGGCTTATCGTTGGTTTATTGGATATGGGTTTTCGGAGAAAATCCCGCACTTTTCTACCTTCGGTAAAAACTACGTGAGACGCTTCCACGATACAGATTTATTTGAACAAATTTTTTATCGAATCTTAAGAGAAGCGATGAAAAAAGGGTTCGTTGACCCTTCAATTGCCTTCATTGATTCCACTCATGTCAAGGCGAATGCCAATAAGAAGAAACTTGAAAAGAAAGTCGTTCGAGTAGAGACGAGAAGTTATCAAAATCAGCTCCATGAGGAGATCAATATTGATCGTGAAGAACATGGAAAAAAGCCCTTACCCCTACAGAATAAAGAAGAAACAAAAGAAGTTAAAGTTAGCACGACTGACCCAGAAAGTGGCTACTATGTAAAGGATGAACGTGAAAAGTCATTTGCTTATTCATTTCATACAGCTTGTGATTCAAAAGGATTTATTTTAGGCTCGTTGGTCACAGGCGGAAATGTTCATGATAGTCGTATGTTGGATTCACTCGTATCAGAGGTATCAGAGAAAGTCGGAAAACCAAATGTAGTCGCAGTAGATGCGGGATATAAAACACCTTATCTCGCTAAGTTTTTAATGGATCAAGAGATAAGACCTGTCATGCCTTACACTCGTCCAAGAACAAAAGCTGGTTATTTGAAAAAGAGTGAATACGTATATGATGCATATTTTGATTGTTACATTTGCCCCAACGGGCAAATTCTCTCTTATCGTACAACGACTAGAGAAGGCTATAAGCAATATGCGTCTGATTCAGAGATATGTAAGTCCTGCTCATATTTAGATAAATGTACACAAAGTCAAAATCACACCAAACAAATTCATCGGCATATTTGGCAGGACTATCTAGATGAAGCAGACCATCTGAGACTGACACAAATGAATAAAGACATTTATGCAAAACGGAAAGAAACAATAGAACGCGTTTTTGCGGATGCAAAAGAAAAGCATGGTATGCGTTGGACGAAACTTCGTGGACTCAAAAAAGTTTCAATGCAGGCGATGCTTACTTTCGCTGCCATGAATCTCAAAAAGCTAGCAAACTGGACATGGAAAGGACCATGTCCAGCGTAAAACACATGATGTTTTTATCAAAAAAATATGAAAACCCCACTTTTACTTGAAGTAAAGGTGGGGTTTGTCTACGGTCTGTGACCCGCTTATGCGGGTCTTTTTGTTGCTCTGGCTACAAAGAAGAAATAACAGCAAAGTGCACCTAGTTCACAAAGCATAATGATCAGGCCCATTGGAAAGGCTGTTTGGCTTCCCGCTAGTCCGACAAGAGGCGTCATGCAGGCGCCTAGCAGCATTTGTGCCACACCGATGAGTGCGGCTGCACTTCCAGCATGCGCGCCGTGATGCTGCATCGCAAGAGACGGGGCAGAGGTGCCGACAATCCCGACGCTTGAGACCACAAAAAAGAGCGGAATAAGAATGCCATACAATCCTGCATCAATGGAGATCATCAAAAATAAGGCAACGCCGCCTAAGGCAGCTGTCAGCAATCCAATACGAAGGACTTTCTCTTCACCTATTTTCGCTGCCACGCGGGCAAATACTTGTCCAGCCGTGATAATGCCAAGACTATTCACCGCAAAGGCAGCACTGAATCCTTGTGGAGAAAGGTGGAAAAGCTCCTGGAGCACAAACGGTGAGCCAGAAATATAAGCAAACATCGCTGCGAATACAAGACCTTGCGAGAGGGCATATCCTACAAAGAGACGGTCACTCGCTAAAATTTTCATGGCGCCAACAATCTGTTGAAAGCCCCCAGTCTGTCTGCGTTCCGCAGGTAAACTTTCTTTTAGTGAAAAAATGGATCTTATCAGCATCAGCGCTCCGAGAATTCCTAATAGAACAAATACACCCTGCCATGTTGTGAAGCGTAAAATCTGTCCGCCCACGATAGGTGCTGCTGCCGGAGCAACTCCGTTGACCAACATCAGCAGTGCAAAGAATTTCGTCATTTCTGATCCTTCATAATGATCTCGCACAATGGCTCGTGCAATGACAATGCCTGCTGAACCAGCGAGTCCTTGAATCAATCTTAAAAGGATGAACGTCCAAATGGATGTGACCACCGTACATAAAAGTGATGCAGCGATAAAAATAATTAAGCCGATCATCAGCAGTTTTCGTCTGCCGATCGTATCACTAATAGGACCTGCAATCAGCTGTCCAAGCGCTAGTCCAATCAGACAAGCCATCAGACTTAATTGGGACAAAGCAGTGCTCGCTTCAAAATCACGCGCAATATTAGGTAAAGCAGGTAAATACATATCCATTGCAAGCGGTGCAAGGGCTGTTAATGACCCAAGCAATGCAGCAAGGAGAAATCGATTTTTTTTCGATTCTTGGGGATAAGATAAAGAACTCATATGATTGCTACACTCCTCGTATACTGCCTCAACACAGCATAATGAATCAAGCGTTCTTTTTCAATGAAAAATTTTCAAATAGGATTCCGTGCAAAATGATTGATCTTTCGAATGAGACTCTTTACATTGAATGAGTAAGAAAAGAACAAGGTCATCGACATGCAAAAATTGCATGATACGTATATCCAGCAAAAGACAACAGGAGGTGCTGACTTGAAGCAGCAAGAGCTGATTATTCGTCAAGCAGTCAAAGAAGATCATGAAGCGATCAGGCATGTACTAATCAAATCCTATTCACAATATGAGCCTCAATTTACAGAGGAAGGCTGGCAAAATTATTCTGCAGCCCTTGCAGCGGCAGTAGATAATCCGAACATGGAGCTGATGCTTGTAGCAGAGCTTGACAGCAAGGTCGTCGGGACGCTTCAAATGTTCCGGTCATCAGAGCAAGCGTATGACAAACCTGAAATGGGCATTACATCAGCCATCGTCCGGTTTTTAGGAGTAGATCCTGATGTTAGGGGAAAAGGAATTGCTGAGTCATTGTTACGTAAAAGCATTGAACTCACGCAATCATGGGGCGAAAATGTCCTGTACCTTCATACATCTGATAAAATGCAGGCTGCCATTCGTCTATATGAAAGAATGGGCTTTGAGCGCGCATTAGATAAAGAATTTGTGAATCAAAATGGAACGCATGTTAAGAGCTATCAATATGTCATCCAGAAAGAACAGACGGCAGGTTCATCACATCACGCATAATAAAAGGAAGAGCACGTCCTCTATGGACAGCTCTTCCTTTTTCAATTTACGCCCACAGTATAAGCGCCCAATAGGATACTTCCCACGAGATGAAACCGAACATAACAAAGAATTTTAACATGCGCTCATAAGGAGAAAGCTTTCGTTCTCTCTTCGTTTTCACCAGCCGCCAATAAAGGGCATAGCCGCAAAAAATGAGGATGATTTGTCCAAGCTGTGTAAGGTTTTCAAGAATCGTGATTCCGTTTATTTATTTCACCTCATCATAGGTCTTCCAGATGTGAATGCAGCAACCCTTTATTTTTTCATAAAAAAAACGGTGTATACTGGAAAGAGAGAAACTAGATGCAGAGGGAGTTGTGACATGTTGTTTTCGCTACAGGCCGATCGTTGGGATCAAGTAATCGAGAGAAAAATCAAATACGATCAGAAAGTTGTGGAACATGCCTGTCTGCTGTTAGACGTACATGGTGAGCAGGCTGTGCTTTTTCACAAGATTGAAGAAGCATTTACGATGAAGGCAGGCGATGGGGATTTGACCATTCCAAAAGGGAGCTATACGACCGCCTATTATTGGAAGGATCGTCCCTACAATTTATATTTCTGGAGAGATGATCAAGGGAAGGAACTAGGGTCTTATTTTAATATTGTGGGGGATACACGTTTCAAAGGCCAGCTGGTCATGTTTGAAGACCTCATTGTTGATCTTCTCGTTCTACCGAATGGTGATTTTTTTGTATTGGATGAAGATGAATTGCCAGAGAGTTTAGCAGATTTTGAACAAGGTTCGGTGAGTCGTGCATTAGAGGGTGTGATGGCTTCATTAGAAAGCTTACTTGATCAAGTGAGGGCAGATGCCGAAGGGAAATATCATCACCGCTTGTTTGAGCCGATGTTGAAATAAAAAACGATTCCTTTAAAGCGAGGAATCGTTTTTTTCTGTTACACTTTGATCCGGTTCAATCGTTTTTGTAAACTGGTTTTCGTTTTAGAAGCTTTTAGCTGTTTGACAGCACTTTGAGCCGATGCTTTATTTTTCTTCGTTCGTTTGGTTTCGGCTTTTTTGACCTTTTGTTTGGCGTCTTTCACTTTCTTTTGATAGGCGACTTGTTTTTTGACTTTGTCGAGCCGGTTTTGCAGGCTTGTTTTTTCTTTGCCTTTGTTTAGCTTTTTGATGGCCGTTTGGGCGCTTTTAATGGCACCTTGTGTTTTGGTTTTTTCGGCTGTTTTCACCTTTGCACGTGCCGAGCGGATATCAATCGTTCCTTGTACCTTTTTCACCCGTTTCGTGAGTGCTGTTTTTTGTTTACTTGCTGTAAGTCGTCCAATTCTCGTTTTGGCTTGATCGACATCTGCCTGTTTTTTAGATGTTTCGGCTTTTTTGACAGCGCTGGTCGCAGCCTTTACAAAGGTGGACTGTGGTATATATTGCACGCGGCCATAGCCGAATTGTGAATCCTTCCCTTTTGCACCAAGATCCACTGTATAGCTGCGCAATAAGGTGCGAAGCTGCCCATTTGTTTTCTTCGGATGAAGCTGCTTCAACAGCGCCAGCATGCCTGTGACATGCGGCGTGGCTTGTGAAGTACCTGTTGCATACCAATATTCATTCTTTAAATAAGTGCTAATGACGTTCTGGCCAGGGGCAGAAAATTCAATGCCTTTCCCTGTATTTGAGATAGACGCGAGTTTGTCTTTGTCCGTCGTTGCAGAAACAGCAATGACGCTATTGTAAGCGGCAGGGTAGCTAATGTCATTCTTTTTCCCATCATTTCCGCTTGCAGCCACAACGAGCAGTCCTTTTTTATATGCTTCATCCACTGCTGAACGCAAGATAGGAATATTATCTTCGAAACCTAGACTGAGATTCATAATATCCATCTTATTGCTGATCGCCCAATCGATGCCTCGAAGCAGGCTGTACAGATCGCCTTCTCCTTTTTTATCTAACACTTTCACAGCATACAGCTTCGCGCCAGAAGCAACGCCGACTGTGCCGTAATCGTTATTGAGCGCACCAATCGTTCCAGCGACATGTGTGCCGTGCCCTTCATCATCTTTATAGGAGGATGTGTAGTTCACGAATGATTTACCGCCGGTTACCTTTAAATCCTCATGTGGAGAAATACCAGTATCTAAAACGGCTACCTTCACATTTTTCCCCGTGACGCCTTCTTTTATCGCTTGCTTTACATTCAGCTTTTGCAGGTTGTAAGATTTTTGAACTAATAGATTCTGACCCGTAGCGGCAGCGGTTTTTTTCATAGTAGAAGAAGCGAGTTTGACCTTCACGTTTTTTGACACGTATGCGATGTTTGGGTCTTTTTTGAGTGACGAGACGGCTTGTTCATCTGCTGTCACAGCGACAGCAGGAAGATGTATGTACTGTGCATTCACTTTTTCACTTTCTTCAATAGCTGTTTGCTTTCCTTTTTGGTTTTTATAGACGATAATGACATCTGTTTCTTTTGGCGGTGCAGCTGCCTGCGAATGGATAGGCAAAGCAGTTGTCAACGCAAGAAGAAACGCGATGACTACAACGATTTTCTTTTTCAAGGCGATAGCTCCTTGCATACGATGACCTCCGTCTTTTTTTCTCTATTATATCGGAGAAATGAGAAGGATGGTTAGAAGAATCATATTGTTTGTCAGAAAGTTTTTTTACAAGTAACCTGAAATTGAAATTCATACAATTCTAGTAGACAATAGAGAGATCATAATAAGAGAAAGTAGGATATGCTGATGAACGTAAAAGAGTATATGACGTATGATGCAATTGGCTTGGCAGCACTTGTGCGGAATAAGCAGGTATCGCCTGAGGAGCTTATGCAGGCTGCATTTGCTAGATTGAATGAGGTCAATCCTGAACTAAATGCGGTGATTCAGACAAGACAAGATCAAGTAGTAAAGGAGAGTCAGTCCTTACAGACGCATCAGCCGTTTGCGGGCGTTCCATTTGTACTGAAAAATATATCGCAAGGGCTGGAAAATGAACCGCTGACAGCAGGTGCTGCATTGTTAAAGGATGTAAAGGCAAAAACGGACTCCTACTTTGTCCAGCGATTGAAGCAGGCTGGATTTCTCATGATGGGTCATACAAACACACCAGAATTCGGATTAAGAAATGTCACAGAACCTGCTTTGCATGGTCCAACGAGAAATCCTTGGAATCCTAACTATTCCCCTGGTGGTTCAAGTGGCGGAACAGCAGCAGCTGTTGCAAGCGGCATCGTCCCTGCTGGTGGAGCAAGTGACGGCGGAGGGTCTATTCGGATTCCGGCATCCTTTACAGGTTTGTTCGGTCTTAAACCAACACGAGGAAGAACGCCGGTAGGACCAGGCGCAGGAAGGCAGTGGCAAGGGGCTTCCATTGATTTTACACTCACAAAAACAGTGCGTGACAGTGCAGCGCTTCTTGATCTGCTTCAAGTCATTCAGCCGGAAGCGGCTTTTCAAACGCCATTATATGATGGCAGCTATCAAGACGATCTGGTGAAACGTACATCTTCTATGCGAATTGCTTACAGTGTGGAATCTCCAGTAGGTACGAAGGTCAGTGAGGAAGCGAAGCGGGCGGTGCAGCAAACAGTAAAATGGCTGAGTGAGCAAGGGCATCAAGTAGAAGAAGCAGGGCCGGCAATAGATGGTGTTCATCTCATGCAGCAATATTACGTCATGAACAGCGGAGAAATGTCTGCATTATTTACGTCCTTGGCTCGTTCATTAGGGCGTCCAGTAAAGCCGGAAGAAACGGATATCGTCGCATGGGTGCTGGCGGAGGCTGGCAAGAATGTAACAGCAGCTGCTTATACAGAAAGCCTTGATGCATGGGATATGGCGGCTGCACAAATGGCGTCATTTCATCAAACCTATGATCTCTTTGTGACGCCAGCGACTGCATATTCAGCTCCTAAGATTGGTGAACTGATGCATTCGAAAGAGGAAACTGCTGAACTTTTACGTGTGTCATCCCTCTCAATGCAAGCACAGCAGGAGCTCATTTATGACATGTTCTTAAAGAGTTTGACCTACACACCATTTACACAGCTTGCCAACTTAACGGGTCAGCCTTCTATGAGCGTTCCCGTTCATCTCACTGAGGCGGGCATGCCTTTAGGCGTACAGGTAACAGCACCTAAGGGAAAAGAGGATTGGCTGCTTCGGCTTGCAGCGGAAATGGAGACATCCTCGATTTGGAAAGGAACAAATCAAATCATACGCTGAAACGACATTTGTCTTTGGAGGGAAAGGAGTGTCACATGTGAGCACGAAGGACAAAATCATTCAAACGGCTGCACTTCTTTTACGAAAACAGGGGTATTATGCGACAGGGTTGAATCAAATCATTCGAGAGAGCGGTACGCCGAAAGGATCTCTTTATTATTACTTTCCAAACGGAAAAGAAGAGCTGGCCATAGCAGCCGTTGAATATATTAGTCAAAAGGTCATCAATCGAATTGAAGAAAGCTTTGCCTATTCGGATGAACCGTATATCGCCATTGACCGTTTTATGACAAACATCATTCGGGGATTTATGGAGCAGGAAAATGAAAGAGGGATACCGATTGTCTTGCTGGCGGCAGAATCCAAGCCAGAACATACGCAGCTTCATACTGCATGTAAACAAGAAATGATCCGCTGGCAAAAGCTTGTGAAAGAAAAGCTCATGAACAGCGGATATGAAGAAAACAAAGCGGATGAGTTGGCCTCTCTCCTTCAGTCAATGGTGATTGGGGGTCTATCGATGACCACAGCACTCAAACAAACGACCCCGTTAGAACACGTAAAATGTTACCTTAGACACTTATTTATGCGAGAAGAGTAAAATCTCTCGCATATTGTCTATCTATTATATCAATTGGTCTATATAATAAAGATAGTCAATTAGTCATGAGGAGTGATGGGATGTCGGAGCAACTGGAATCGATCAAACAATCCGAAGGTACCTCTTTTTATACCGTGTCCGGTTCAGGGGAGCTGTATGGTCTAGAGAATCAGCTTGTTCATGTGCTGGCAGAAGCAAATCAAACAAATCAGCTGTTTGAGCTTGTCTTAATCACGGGTGGGAAAGGGGCTTATTTTCCACTGCATTGTCATGAGCACTTATTTGAAACCATTTTCGTGCTGGAAGGAAAGCTTGAAGTGATACTAGACGGTAAAAAATATATGGTCACAGCCTTCGATTATATTCATATCCCGCCTAAAACAATTCATGGCTACAGAATGCATAGTCATAAAACAAGATTTATTTCATATACGCTGGGCGGGCAAATGACGGATGTTTATCAGCAAATAGGGAAAAGGCTCTTGCAAAATGAATGGACGATGACTGATCAGGCTTTCGATGCAGCCAGCTTTCAGCAAGCTGAAAAAGAAAGCGATCTCATGCTGATACATGGTATCAGGCAGCTGTCCAATACAACCAAGCCCTCCGTTTTATTTCATAGTCAGCTCCCGCGCGCAGTGCAGCCCTATGTATTAGAGGCAGGTGAAGGGAAGCAATACATTGTTGAAGGTCAGCTTCATGAGCTGATTGCAACAACGGAAACAACAGGAGGCGGATTCAGTCATTTTGTGATTGAAGGCGCAAAGGGAAAGTATTTTCCTCCGCATTATCATCAAGTGCATACAGAAGCACTTTATTGTGTTGAAGGCAGAATGAATCTTCAGTTAAACGGAGAGCATATTTGCTTGATGCCTGGGGATTTTGCCTATATTCCTCCGAATACCATTCACTCGTATGAATTAGAATCTCATTCCAATAAATTTTTGCTTTTGCTGCTTCCAGGAAAGATTGAGCAGTTGTATGAGCAGTTTGACGAATCACAAAGCCCGAGTATATGTCCTTATTTTATTCAAAAAGGGAACCTAATGTTCGATCGAGAGGTTTCATCTCAATATGATTTGGTTTTTGTCGAAAATGAATAAGCGTGTAACGCGTTACACAAGGTTCAGTAAGAGCCTGTCGAAACCATCGGCGGGTTTTTTGTTTTCCTATATTCCAGAATGAATGCATGAACTCTTCATTCAAGGCGAAGCTATGTACGGAGGACTTGAGCAAAAGGAGGACATATATGTGAGAGCTGTTACCTATCAAGGGAAACATCGAATTGCAGTGAAAAAAGTAGACACGCCGTCTATACAAGATCGAGAAGATGTGATTGTACGGATTACGTCTACTGCAATTTGCGGGTCAGATTTACATTTGTATCAGGGCAATTTCCCGCTGCCCATCGGCTATGTGATTGGACATGAGCCAATGGGGATTGTGGAGGAAGTTGGACCTGATGTCACGGCAGTAAAAAAAGGAGACCGTGTCGTTATTCCATTTACCGTTGCATGTGGTCAATGCCAATATTGTCACCATCACTTAGAAAGTCAATGCGATCACTCGAACCCGCATTATGATTCGGGTGGACTTTTCGGATATAGTGAGAAATTTGGAAATTACCCTGGTGGACAGGCAGAATATTTACGCGTACCCTTTGGAAACTACACCCCGTTTAAGGTGCCGGAAGATTGCGAGCTAGAGGATGAACAACTGCTGTTCTTATCAGATGTCCTGCCGACTGCCTATTGGAGCGTCGAGCATGCAGGGGTGAAAAAAGGAGACACAGTCATTGTGTTAGGCTGTGGACCCGTTGGGCTGATGGCGCAGCAATTTGCATGGCAAAAAGGGGCTGAACGTGTGATTGCGGTTGATTATATTGATTACCGCCTCCATCACGCAAAACGAATGAGCGGCGTAGAAGTATTTGATTTTACAGAAGATGCCGACATGGGAGAAACGTTAAAGGAGCTCACCAAGGGTGGAGCCGATGTTGTCATTGATTGTGTGGGAATGGACGGGAAGAAGTCTCCGCTTGAAAAAATTGAGCAGAAACTCAAGCTCCAAGGCGGAACGATTGGACCAATTCAAATTGCCACAAAAGCTGTTCGTAAATGTGGAACCGTGCAGCTGACTGGTGTGTATGGAGGACTGTACAACATGTTCCCATTAGGCGCCTTCTTCGCAAGAAACGTCACGCTGAAAATGGGACAAGCCCCAGCAAGAGGATACATGTCAAAGCTTTATCAAAAAGTGACAACCGGTGAAATTGATCCGAGAGCGATCATCACACATCAATTACCTTTAGATGATGCTGCTCATGCGTATCACATATTCAACGAAAAGCAGGATGACTGTATCAAGGTCATCTTAAAGCCATAAAAAAAGACAAAGAGCTAAAATAAACATCATTTTAGCCCTTTGAGGGCATAGGAAACTCCTATGCCTTTAATGTGTTCGCGTCTACCATTTTTTCGATTAATTCAAAAAATGTTTTTTTATCTTCTTCTGAAAGATGGTTGAACAGATGATTGACAAGCAGTTGGCGATTGCCGATCATTTGTTTGGCAATTTGTTCACCCGTTTCAGAGAGTGTAATCCATACTGTACGGCGGTCATTACTATTTCGAGAGCGGATAATTAGCCCTTCATCTTCTAAGTGATTGAGAGCGGTTGTTGTTGCAGAGGGAGATAATGAAACTTCCTGCAGAATATTTTTCACAGTACATGATTGATGGCGATAAATGATGCGCAAAATAAACCCTTTCACATTCGTGACGTTTTTTGGAATGTTCTCTTCATCTATTCGTTTCGTCGCCTTTAAATACTTTGTCAGCGCATGGTCTAACAAACTTGCCTCTAGCTCGAAATGTTGCATTCTCCATACCTCTTTTCCTATTGCATTCGCATTTTCCGATCAATTACTAGGTCTATCTTATCATAATAGTTATCATCATTTAAACCAAAATGGAAGACGGCTATAAAATTACCTATATTATCAATTAATATAAAGAACAATTCCAAAATGAAATGATTTTACTTTCAGCTGGTTTTATTTTAGAATGTGAATGAGATAAAATCTGCCAACCCATTCACTGGAAATTGGCTATTGTAAATCAAACGTTTGGAGATGAAGATATTGAATACATTACAGGCATTACTTAACGACAGAATGGAACGCTCTTCACAAATTGAAGCGGTAACTGGCGGAGGTGTGTCTTATACATTTGAAGAATATGCAAAACGTATTGATCAGCTCGCTCATTACTTACATCAAAAGGGAATTCGAAAAGGTGACCGTGTTTGCTTTATTTGTCAAAACCATCACCACTTTTCAACGATTATGCTGGCAGCCATCAAAGCAGGTGCAGTCGCAGTTCCGCTTAGCTGGCAGCTTACTTCTTTTGAGCTGGAAGGTATCTTGAAAAAAGCAGAGCCAAAGGCTTTATTTTTTGACCGTGAATTCCGTGACATCATTGCGGCAGTGAATGTGTCTTTAGAAGATTGCCTAATGGTGGAATCCGGTGTCAATGCGAAAACAACACAGCTGTTTGAAGACATTTTAGCATCAAATGATGGAAGTAACCTTGCTGAAGAGGTATCAGAAGAGGATCTAGCGATGATTTTATTCACCTCTGGGACAACGGGCAATCCAAAGGGCTGTATGGTCGGACATGGACGAATCTATCAATTTTTAACAAGACATGGGAATCGAGGATTCGATCTGAAAGGTAAACGATACTTGGCGAGTCATCCTCTGTATCATATGAGTTCAATTAATCATCTGATTGCAGCTGCGATTGAAGGGTATACACTAGTCTTCTTACACGATGCAACGCCGAAGCGCATTTTAGAAACGATTGAGAAAGAAAGAATTACATTTATGATGGCTTTTCCATCAGCCTATACGTACATGCTAGAAGAAATGAAGCGCGGTTCGTACGATCTTTCATCTTTTGAAATTGCGATTTCTGGCGGTACGAAGGTGCCGGTACGCTTAATCAAAGATTACAAAGAAGTGGGCATTCAGATGATGCATGGCTACGGGAGTACGGAAGCATGGGTTGTGAGTGCGTGGCATCCAGCGATGGGCGAGGATAAAATGGGCTCTGCCGGTAAAGTGGATCCAGATGTAGAAGTGAAAATCGTGCATCCTGAGACAGAAGAGACACTGTCAGCTGGAGAAATTGGCGAAGTCGTCATGAAAAGCCCATTTTATTTCTTAGGCTACTATCATCAGCCTGACGCTACAGAGAAGGTGCTCAAAGATGGCTGGTTCCATATGGGAGATGCAGGATATCTAGACGAAGACGGTTTTCTTTATATCACAGGCAGATACAAAGATGTGATTCTGTATGGAGGAGATAATATTTACCCTGACCAAGTGGAAGAGGTCATTGATCAAATTCCAGGTGTGATTGAATCAGCTGTCATTGGGGTACCAGACGACTTATATGGTGAAGTGCCAAGTGCGTATATTGTAAAAGACGAATCCGTCGATTTTTGCGAAGAAGATGTGTTGGACTACTGCAAGGAACGTTTGGCAGATTACAAAGTACCGTCCATTCATTTCACACAGAAACTGCCAAAAAACAAACTTGGTAAAATCATGAAAAAAGATTTACGTGAATTGGTTGTGAATGCGTAGTACCTATTCTGCTATAATGAAATTTGAATGACTTTTTGTTTTCGGACGTTTTGGAGGGAAAGGGTTTGCGACATATTCTTCGTAAGAAACACATTCATGATTTGTTAGAACAGAGCAGGCAGCAAAAGGTAAAGAAAACGCTGGGCGGGCTTGATCTCACGCTTCTTGGTATAGGGGCAGTGATCGGCACGGGGGTCATGGTGTTAACCGGAATTACAGCGGCTAAGGATGCAGGGCCGGCTGTCATTTTCTCCTTTGCCATCGCAGCGATTGTGTGCAGTTTGGCAGCACTTTGCTATGCAGAAATGGCTTCCGCGTTGCCTGTATTCGGCAGTGCATACATTTATTCATATACAACGATGGGCGAGCTTGTCGGTCATTTGATGGGATGGACGTTATTGTCCGTTTATATGCTGACTGCTTCAGCCGTCGCCAGTGGCTGGTCGAGTTATTTTAACAGTTTGCTTGAGGGGTTTGGAATGTCAATCCCTCATCAATTTTTAGCGGGGCCAGAGCAAGGCGGATATATGAATCTGCCAGCGATTATCATTGCCTTACTGATTGCGTGGATCTTATCTAGAGGAACGAAGGAAAGTAAAAAATTCAATAATATCATGGTGTTTGTGAAGCTTGGTATTATTGTTCTTTTCATTGTAGTAGGCGGATTTTACGTACAACCAGCCAATTGGCAGCCGTTTATGCCGTTTGGTGCAGAAGGTGTCATTGCCGGTGCCGCTGCTGTGTTTTTTGCCTTTTTAGGATTTGATGCCATTTCTGCTTCTGCGGAAGAGGTGAAAAATCCCCAGCGGAACCTGCCAATTGGTATTATCGCTTCATTGCTCATTTGCACGGTCATTTACATTGTCGTTTGTTTGGTCATGACAGGTATGGTGCATTATACAAATTTGAATGTCACAGAGGCTATGTCCTATGTGCTGCAAAGTGTGCATCAAAATAGCGTAGCCGGTATTATTTCTGTTGGTGCGGTCATTGGATTAATGGCTGTGATTTTCGCCAATAATTATGCAGCAACTCGGATTGCCTATGCGATGGGCCGAGACGGTCTTTTGCCAAAAGTATTTTCGAAAACAGACAAGAGCGATACGCCTGTTGCAAGCACATGGATGATTGGCGGAATGACAGCTGTTATTTCAGGGTTTATTGACTTAAAGGATCTGTCTAACTTAGCGAATATCGGGGCTCTATTGACGTTTGCTATGGTGAGTTTATCTGTGCTTATTTTGAGAAAGACACATCAACAGCTTGAACGGGGATTCCGTGTTCCATTTGTGCCGATCTTGCCGATGATTTCAATGGGCTGCTGCTTGTTCCTGATGCTCAATTTACCAGGCCGTACGTGGCTTTACTTCGGCGTTTGGCTGTTAATCGGTGTCGTCATGTACGCAGCGTATTCAAACAAACATAGTGAATTAGCGAAAGCTTCATAAGAAAAAGGTGCAAATCCGTTGACGATTTGTGCCTTTTTTCATACGATTTGGGATAAGCTATAAAAGTGATGATGGACGGAACAAGAGGAGGATGAGGGATATGATTAGCGTTAGTCCTTATATTGTGGTAGACGATGTCAAGGAATCTCTTCAATATTATCAGGGGATTTTTGGTGGGGATATTCATATCTTAAATGAACATCAAGACCGTGTGCTGCATGCTGAATTGCACCTTGGAGAATCGTTGCTTCACTTTTCAGATACGTTTGGCCACACACCAAAGCCAGAAAATGTAAGATTCATCATGCAGTTTGACAATGAAGAAGAATTAAAAGCAGTATATGAGGCGCTGGAAGCTGACGGAGATGTATTGGTTGAATTACAGGATACGTTCTTTGGTGCACTTCACGGTCAAGTACAGGACCGTAAAAATGGGTTGATCTGGGTGCTGAATTATATGAAATAAACCAAGACCTTCACTTTTGTGAAGGTTCAGCGTGTAGACAAACCCTCGCATTCGGTGTCAGTCCTGCGCGCCGGTACTCACGAATGTCAAATTCGCTCCGTTCCGGTGCTCGTCCTTCCTAGAATGGCAAAGGTTTTCTATCACGCTGAAAAGAAGACAAAGGGCTAAAAATAAAAATCATTTTATCCCTTTGTCAACAATCTGAGACCTTCACCTTTGTGAAGGTTTTTTTGGGAGTGTTTTTATTTTCTGAAGAATGGAAAATATGCTATGTTGGAAGAATCATAGGACAAGGAGAAGGGTGGCGAAGGAATGGAGCAAATTGAGTTTCGATCGATCCAAACAAATGGTGTAACACTTCACACAGCAATGGCTGGATCTGAGGATGGCCCGCTGCTTATACTGTTGCACGGGTTTCCTGAGTTCTGGTACGGCTGGAAGAACCAAATCATGCCCCTGGCTGAGGCAGGCTATCGTGTCGTCGTTCCTGACCAAAGAGGCTACCATCTAAGTGATAAGCCAGAAAGAATTGAATCCTACGTATTAGATCAGCTGAGAGATGATATCGTGGGGCTGATTAAGACGCTTAGTCCGAATCAAAAGGCGATTGTAGGTGGTCATGATTGGGGCGGAGCTGTTGCTTGGCATTTGGCATCCACACGTTCTCAATATGTAGAGAAATTAATCATCGTCAACATGCCACATCCACGTGTGATGATGAAGGTTCTTCCGTTTCATCCGCCACAGTGGAAGAAAAGCTCCTATATCGCTTTCTTTCAGCTTCCGAATGTGCCAGAGGCAGCTCTTCAAGATAATCACTATCAGCGGCTGGATGAAGCCATTGGGCTGTCTGCACGGCCACATTTATTTACAAAAGAAGATGTATCAAGATATAAGCTGGCTTGGACGCAGCCAGGTGCCATAACCTCAATGTTGAATTGGTATCGTGCCATCAAAAAAGGCGGGTTTGAAAAGCCAATATCTAAACGCATTTTAGTACCTGTTCGCATGATTTGGGGAATGGAAGACAAGTTTTTAAGCAGAAAATTGGCGAAGGAATCGATAAAGATTTGCCCAAATGGTCAGCTGATTTTTGTCGATGATGCTTCTCATTGGATCAATCATGAAAAACCAGAAGTGGTGAACAAACTCATCCTCGAATTTTTGAACTAATGAAAAAAGCTCCAGTCCGAGGACTAGAGCTTTTTTGATTTACCCAATATGATTCTTTTTTAACGAACTTGATTCGTCGTCCCAGCATTCAATGTTCTCATTGTTTGGAACGGCATTTTTATAAAAGACAGGATCTTTCCCCTCTTTTTTCTGCCGTGAATAATCCTGTAAGGCTGCAAAGGCGACTTTAGACAGCATCATAATGGCAATGAGGTTGACGATGACCATTAACCCCATAAACAAGTCGGCAAGATTCCAAACAAAAGGTACACTTGCTACAGCACCGAATAAAACCATGGCAATGACCGCAATACGGTATCCAATCAACCATGCTTTGCTTGATTTCAGGAACTCAATGTTCGTTTCACCATAGTAATAATTTCCGATCAGCGTACTAAACGCAAATAAGAAAACCATAATGGCAAGAACACCAGAAGCCCAAGGACCGATGTGTTCACTCAAAGATGCTTGAGTGAGCGCAATACCTGTTAATTTTGTCGTTTTATATGCACTTGAGAAAAGAACGATAAAGGCAGTACTTGTACAAATAATCAGGGTATCAATTAAGACACCAAATGCTTGAATGAGTCCTTGCTTTACAGGGTGGCTCGTTACGGCAGCTGCAGCAGCGTTTGGTGCGCTACCCATCCCAGCTTCGTTTGAGAATAGACCCCGTTTGATCCCTTCCATAATGACGGCACCCATGGTACCACCTGCAAACTGCTCAATACCGAATGCATGTGAAATAATCGTCTGGATAACACCAGGCAGTTCAGTAATGTTTGTAATCATGACAAAAAGAGCAATACCGATATAAGCGACAGCTAAGAAGACGACAATGTATTCTGCCATCTTGGCAATTGTTTTGACCCCGCCGAAGATGATGATACTAAATCCAAGTGCCATAATGACGCCTACAATCAAACGATTTGTGCCAAATGAATTTTCAAAAGCAATGGTAATAGTGTTCGACTGTACAGCGTTAAAGACAATACCGAAAGAAATGGTGATTAATACAGCAAATAAGATCCCCATCCAGCGTTTCTTTAAGCCTCTTTCAATATAGTAAGCCGGACCACCGCGGAAGCCTGATCCATCTTTTACTTTATAAACTTGGGCAAGCGTACTTTCAACAAAGCTTGACGCAGAACCGATAATGGCTAGAATCCACATCCAAAAAATTGCGCCAGGACCACCCATGGCAATAGCAATGGCAATCCCAGTAATGTTCCCAGTTCCAACCCGAGCCGCCATACTAATAGCAAATGCTTGGAATGGTGACACGCCAGATTTTTGTTTGCTTGTTCCTTCTTTCAAAACGATGACCATTTCCTTGAGCATACGCACCTGAAGGAAACGAGACCTGAATGTGAAATAAAGGCCGACAAGAATTAATAGTGCAACAATAATATATGACCATAGAAAACCATTTGCTGTTGTTAATAAACCATTCATAACATCACCTCTTCTAATTCATCCTATTTCTTAAAAAATACTGAGATCCCACTCTTTGGCGAGCTTTTTCAGCATCATGACACCGGTAATACTATTTCCGCAATCATCAATAGCGGGACCATATATGCCAATTCCACAGCCTGTCTGAAACGGGAATTCTCTTCTTGCGCTTGGCGGAACGCAAGCCATAATTCCTCCAGACACACCACTTTTGGCGGGTACGCCTACGAAAGCAGCAAAATTACCAGATGCATTATACATGCCGCATGTCAGCATCAATGCCTTTGTTAGTCTTGCGATATCTTTTGGGATGACTTGGACTTGTTTAAAGGGATGGTATCCATCACTTGAAATAATCAGTCCAATCAAGGCGATGTCCTCAGTTGTAACCTCGATGGAACATTGCTTTAAATACACTTCTAATGTCTCCTCGACATCTGATTCTAAGTAATTGGTTTCTTTTAAGTAATAAGCAAGAGCACGATTGCGATGCGCAGTTGCCCATTCTGATTGATAAACCTCTTCATCAACAGATGGACGCTTTCCTATTAAGTTTTCGATTAAATCGAAAATATATGCTAGCTTTTCTGTAGAAGTCTTTCCAGGAAGGATGGAGGATACGGTAATAGCTCCAGCATTAATCATTGGATTAAAGGGCTTCCCTGGTTTATGCATCTCAAGACGATAGATGGAATTAAATGCATCACCAGTTGGCTCTACATCTACCCGATCCAAGACGTAAGGAACGCCTCTTCCTAAACAGGCAGCTATAAAGCTGATGACTTTTGAGATACTTTGCAGGGTAAAGGGAACGTCCCAATCACCATATCGTACAGATGATCCATCTGGGCCTATCACGCTAATACCAAGTTGAGAGGAATTCACTTTTCCGAGTGCTGGAATGTAGCCAGCATTTTGTCCATTTTTGTAATATGGTCGTATTTCTTCTGCCCATTGATTAACAGAAGACTGGCATGCGTGTTGTGTATTATTAGAAATTGCTGTTTTCATACGATTCCTCCAATCAAAAATCAAAAAGTACCCTATTGAATTGGCGGATGACAAAAAATGCGATCAAATAGGCACGAAAACATGTTACACATCTTCAAAGAACTTGTCATGCGCTGCTTGTACCACTCCTTTACACCTAAATATATGTTCAAATGAAGGCTTTGGCGGCGAAAAAACAAAAAGGGTTTTTAGCGAAAATTCAGAAAACGCTTACATATAGTTTCACTAAAATTGTTCATTCAATTTATCTTGGAAACTACACAATCTGACGAAAAACTACAGAAAAACTTACAAATAAAAATCAGTTTGTCGATCATTGTCTAAACAATTCCCATTATTGTAGACAATCACCAAAACTTTGAATAGCTGAAAGGTCACCACGCCGCCTCGGAGAATAGTCATAAAAAAGGATTTTGGGGAAACAAGAAGCAGTGAAAATTATTTTTTTGCACATTGTGAAGAAAAGAGTCTCCTTGTATACTGTGGCTATGCAAAAAGGGGAAGGGATGTCAGTCATTTGAGTTTAAATCAGCTTGTCAAAAAAGACGCATTCATTTTAATTTTTATGGTGGTCATTGTACCGCTTGCGGGAGAACTAAAGTTTTATCCTGTGAATGAGACGTTTCGGATCAGCTTTGGGGCGCCTGCATTTTTCTTTTGTTTATTACTTTTAAGAAAATCTAGACCGCTATTGCCTGGGTTTTTAACAGGCGCAGCCATTGTCCTTTTTCGAGTAGGCTTAGATCTGATTCAGCAGAACGCGGATATGGCTACATCATTTTATCAACAATTCCCAAGTTTCTTTTTCTATTTTACATATGCCTTTTTGTTTTTTGCTGTCCGTACAGGACATTTTAAACAGCGCTCTATTTTTATTGGAATTATTGGTCTTATGATTGAATTAGTGGCTGACTTTGTCGAGCTGTTTGTCCAATTTTTAGTATTTGATACGACGATGACCCTGTCAAAGCTGAGTGATATGTTCCTCATTGCATTTGCTCACAGTTTTGTGGTGATTAGTTTTTTTAATATGATGAAGCTTTATGAGGCACAATCAAGAGAGAAGCAGATTATGAAACAAAATGAGCATATGATGATGGTCATATCGAATTTATATGAAGAGACGGTTCACTTAAAGAAGACATTAAAACATACCGAGCATATTACGCAAGAATCCTACCGACTGTACCGCCTGCTGCATGAACATGAAGCAGGGAAGAAAGTAAGTCAGGAACTGTTAAGGCTCGCAGGAGAAATCCATGAAGTGAAAAAAGACAATCAGCGTATCTATGCTGGGCTTTCGAAGCTCATTTCTAAGGAAAATATGCAAGACTATATGAAGGCCGAAGAGCTAGTTCAGATTGTCATCCGCATTCAAGAGAAATATGCGCTATCATTAGGAAAAAATATCTCTTTTACATCTGATATAAGGGGTATTCATTTGCATGATTATCATGTGTTCATTTTCTTATCGCTGATTAATAACTTAATGGCAAATGCGGTTGAAGCAATTGAAGAGGAAGGAACCATCTCGCTCTTATTAAAAGGCGGACATGATAAAATAGATATTCGGGTAGAAGATGATGGACCGGGAATTCCTGAAAAATTGCGAGAGGTGGTATTTGATCCAGGCTACACCTCGAAATTTGATGCGTATGGCACACCGTCTACAGGGATTGGCTTATCCTATGTGAGAGAGCTGGTTCAAGAACTTGGTGGGCACATTCAGATTGAACAAAGAGAAACAAAGGGTGCCGCTTTTCAGCTTATCCTGCCTATACAAAATTTAATACAGAGAGGGTGAGTGTATGCGATTTTTCATTGCGGATGATGATCGTGCAATACGCTCGATTTTAAGTCAAATCATCGAGGATGAGGATTTGGGAGAGGTCGTGGATGAAGCTGATGACGGAGTTGGTTTAGAAGCACATGCACTGAACCTCAAAAAAGTAGATATTCTTCTGATTGACCTTTTAATGCCTGCTAGAGATGGCATTCAAACGATTCGTCATATTCATCCAGAGTTCAAAGGTAAAGTCATGATGATTTCCCAAGTAGAGGCGAAAGAGATGATGGCAGAAGCCTATGAACTTGGAATCGAATATTATATTCATAAACCCGTCAATCGAATTGAGATTGTCAGTGTGATTCGAAAAGTCATGGAGCGTATCAAACTGGAGAAATCCATTTACGATATACAAGCTTCACTTCGCCATGTGCTGCCATTAGAGCCTGTCATTTCTCATAATACGACAGGCGCTGGGGTGAAGAGGAGAACGATGAAAGAGGCAGGGGAATTCCTTTTGTCCGAACTAGGAATCGTCGGAGAGAGCGGATCTAAGGATTTACTAGAAATATTGATCTATTTACATGAAACACAGTCAGCCAATTCTCATGAGGTCAATTTTCCGCCGCTTAAACAGCTCTTTATCAAAACGGCGGAGAGGAAACTCGATCATGGGGCAGCCGATGTTGAAGTGATGAGGGAAGTGAAAGCGGCAGAGCAGCGAATTAGACGAGCTATCCACCATTCCTTGAATCATTTTGCTTCACTAGGATTAACAGATTTCTCGAATCCTAAGTTCGAGCACTATGCGTCGAAGTTTTTTGACTTTACCGATGTCAGCCAAAGAATGAAAGAAATGCAGAAGACTTCCTCATCTGCAGGATCGACGGGTAGAGTCAATACGAAAAAGTTCGTTCAAATCTTTTATTTTGAAGCAAAGCAGTTATTCGAAGGAATGAGCTGAGGAAAATCTGTTGGAATGATTGGAGAAAATAAACAGAAAAAGACTGCTATTCCTATGATTTATCGAGATATTAATGTGTCTTTGTTATTTAACTAATGATTCTGATTTTTCTTTTTTCTTGAAAATAAAACCCTCCTGTGCAATCGTTTGTTAAAATAGTGAGGTTAGACTAGAATGTCGGAGGTTTTATTTTGGGAAAAATTAAACGAAATGCGCTCTGCCCTTGTGGAAGCGGAAAAAAATATAAACATTGCTGTGGTCAAAAGTCAGGCGGGGAACAAACGTCTGAGCTTGTGTTTAAGGAAGCTGTACAAGTTCAAAAAGATTTAATGAATTATGCTTTCTCTAAGCATCAGAGAGCTATCAATCAATTCATTAATGAGTTTTCTTTCCTTGCAGATATGGATAAAGAAACACAACAAATCTCGGTCTTTCATTTGAGTGTGTGGGGCATCTTCTTCCGCCCATTAACAGATCAGAAAGAATCCATTTTCCGAGAATTTCTGACAAAGAAAGCGGAGGATATTACCCGTCCGAAAACAAAACAAGTGGTTCAATCATGGACAGACATGGAACCATCTTTGCTTTTATTAAATGAAAAAACGGACGAGTCTCTTTATTTTGAGAATATGGTGACAGCTGAGAAGGTTGAAGTAGATGTAAAACCGGATCAAACCGTCTTACCTGAGAAGGGAAGTTTAGTGCTTGGTTTCCCTGTTCAATTTGAAGAGAAAGCAGAATTTTTTATTCAATATACGATGTTTGCGAAAGAGTTTACAGATACGCTCCTTTTACAGGTTCGTCAGCTGCTTGAAGCATATGAGGCCAATGGAGGAACGCGCAGCACATTTATGAGAGAATCATTCCCTGACGTGCTGAAGTGTATGTTTGCGAAGCAAGAAGTAGAGGAATCAGAAACATCTGCTGAAACAGAAGGCGATACAGGTTTATCAGCAGATCGCATGGACTGGGCAAGTGATGTTCAGCTGGAAACAGCAAAGCTGATTGAAGATGGGATGAAGGAGCATGGTGACCAAAGCCTCACAGATGGCGCTTTAACTGTTTGGAAAGCCTACTGTGATCAGAAATCACCTGTGATCCGTAAAGCAGCTTCATTTGCTGCGGGAATCGAATACTACATTCATTCACTTGCTAGTGATGCTCCGCTTTCACAAGCGCAAGTAGCGAAAAAGTATGGCATCAGTGCGTCTACTGTATCGAGCCGCTTTAAAGATATTGAAAAAGCGGTGAAAGAAGAGCAAGAGGCGACTGTATAACATAAGAAAAGACGCGGCACCTTTAAGGGCCAGCGTCTTTTTTATTCATAATTATCTCGTTTTAATAAACCCACTCATGTACTGCGATGTATTATAATCGTTCAGGTCAATTTTCCACTGACCATCCCCATTACGTTTCATTTTCACTTCATACTCAGCTGGGCTGGAGACTGGAGGGAGTTTTTCGAATTCTGATGCGTACATGTTTAAGATTTTCTTATACAATTCTTCTTTGGAGCGGATCTTGCCGTTGTAAAACTCGTCTCTTTGCTTGTCTAGCTTGTCTTTTAAGTTGGAAGCATCAATGCCTGTTACTTTCGCAACAACCTTCGCCTCGTCATCAGAGATGGTTTTCACACTTGTTTCTACTTTGGCTTTATCCTTCATGGTGTTTTGAATGCGTTTGTACATAGACAGAATATCACGGTCACTTACTTCATTTCCGTATATGCTCGCACTTCTTTTGAAGTCTTTCACAAACATTTCGTGGTATTTATTGACGACATCCGATTGGTTATCACCCGTTAAATCTGCAAATTGATCGTTCTTTTTGTCAAAGACAATGATATCAGTATAAGCGGAGAGGGCTTTTGCAGGGTTATCCAGCTTTTTCGCTGTATCAAGAATTTTGTTTCCATCTAGTTCGATTTCGATTGAATCACTGTTTTTCTTGATGCTGTCTTGGTACACGAACTGATATTTTTTCCCTTTGTCTACTAGGAAATAAAGAGCACCAGATAGTGACTTGCCTTTGTTCAGTGAACCGAGGTCAAGGCGGTCTTTACTGCCGTAGAATTTTAAATCAGAGACTTTGGCATCGTCTTGATAAAGGGAGAAGTCAGAGTTATATAATGAAAGGGCTTTGTCACCTTTGTTTGTGATTGTTAAGTTGACTTTTAACACCAATTCATTGTCTCTTAGCGTAGTTGTTGAGTCTTCTGGTAACGTATATTCGTAGCTATTGACCTTTACCTCTGCTGTCTTTGTAGATTTTTGATCAGCATTGCTTGATTTGGCTGAGCTCTGGCAGGCTGCAGAGATGATCATCACGAATGAAATCATGAGGAGTGCACTTATTTTTTTTAGATTCACAGTTGATGCTCCTTTGCTTTTCTTTCGTCATTTCATTCCCGCTATCTGACTATGAAAAAAGAAACAGATAGAATGGTATATTCGGGTGTTAAAGGGGAAAATCTCCTTATGACGATTTGCACTATTCATTCTAACGAAATTTATTCATGTTGAGGAATAGGTTTTAGTCCCTATTTTTGATCATTTTTTACACTATTACCTTTAAAATAAAGAATTAGATAAGTAGAATATACTAGTTAATAAGAATTAATTTATAGATTATCATAGGTTTAAATTGTTTTTTATATAAAATTCTTGAAGTGAAAATGTTGATCTTAGAGAAATTCACTTGGATGCTGACTATACGATCATTTTCTCAGCGTCACATCTAGGTTGATTTTCAGAGAGCAGGATACTTGAATGTTGAAAAGGATTCATGGGAAAATAAGGATGATTAAGCAGATAAGGGAGATGAGCTTTTGAAAAAGGTAACGCTTGGGCGAACTGATTTACAGGTGAATCCGATAGGGCTTGGTACGAATGCGGTAGGTGGACATAATTTGTTCCCGAACCTGAGTGAAGATGCTGGACGAGAGCTTGTGGAGACGGCTCTTGATCAAGGTGTCAATTTCTTAGATTCTGCTTTTATTTATGGGCTGGGCCGTTCAGAGGAATTGATCGGTGAGATCATTGTCAAAAGAGGCGGTAGAGAAAACCTTGTCCTTGCGACAAAGGGGGCTCATAAAGAAGTAGACGGACAAATCGAACTGGATAACAGCCGGGACTTTTTAAGAGAGCAGGTTGAAAATAGCCTGAAACGATTGCAAACAGATTATATTGATTTATACTATATGCATTTCCCGGACGGCAGGACGCCGCTGGAAGAAGTAGCAGGCACATTAAAGGAATTGAAGGATGAGGGGAAAATCAGGGCGATTGGTGCATCAAATCTTGATTTTGAACAGCTTCAAGCCTTTAACCGAGATGGCTACTTAGACGTGCTTCAGTCGGAGTATTCTCTGCTGAAACGTCAGGCGGAGCAGGATCTTCTCCCATACTGCGTCGAGCATGGTATTTCTTTTATTCCGTATTTCCCATTGGCGTCAGGCCTGTTAACAGGGAAATTTACGAAGGATGCGACATTTGATGATATTCGAGCAAAGGACCCGCTTTTCCAAGGCGAGGCGTTCCTTCAAAATCTCGAAAAAGTAGACAAGCTGAAGGCGATCGCACAATCAAAGAATGCCGAAACGGCGCACGTTGCGCTGGCTTGGCTTTTAGCACAGGACGGCATCGACGCCATCATTCCTGGAGCAAAACGAGCTGAGCAGGTTCTGCAAAATCTCAAAACAAACGATGTTCAATTAACAGAAGAGGAAATCAATCAAATTGACCACATTTTCTCTTAATAAAAAAAGGTGCTTAGCTGCACCTTTTTTTTATGACATCGTGAGGGGAATTTTGATGACGACCCGCAAATTTGGAGAACGGTAAGTGAAATCAAGTGTACCATCTGCCTTTTCAACAAGCTGATGAATGATATACGTCCCCATTCCTTGATGATCCCCGCCTTTTGTCGAGCGACCAAAGTTTTTGAACAAATGGTCTAACACGTGTTTATCCATTCCTTTTGTGCTGTTTTCGCAATGGATTAAAAAGAGCCCGCTCCGAATAGAGGTCGCAATCGAGATACTGCCCTCTTTTCCGGCTTGCTTCGCTTCAATCGCTGCGTCTAGGGCATTATCAAGCAAGTTCCCAGTAAAACTAACCTGATCCGCCTTAGAAAAGGGGAGCGATGAAAAAGGCGCTTGAAGGTCTAGAGAAAGGTCAATGTCCTCTTTTTCAGCCTGTTGAAAAAAGGAATGCAGGGTTGAGGCCAAATATGCATTTTCTCCTTTCATCCAAGGGAAATGTTTTACGTATTGCTGAATCAAATCCTTGATCTCATGCTCTTCGTTTGACGAGGAAAAGGCATTTAAATGTCTAGCAGTTTCATGATGTTTACTGCGCAGCTCAAGCAACAATTCATTGGTTCTTGATTCTGCGTTGATCAGCTCTTGAAGCCGCCCATTTAACCGTCTCTCCGTCTGCATCATCTTCAATGAAAGGATATCTGCTGTTATGATGATCATAAAAGCGAAAAGAGAGCTGTGTCCATTCCCTTGCGTTAGAAAAAGCGAAAGACCCGCACAGGTAAAGAGCACAAAAGCGCCCAACATCACATAACCACTCACATGAGGCAAAAACTTTTTGTATATGAAAAATGTATAAAGACAAATCAGACAAAAAGTGAGGAGCCACAGCACTCCTGATGATAGCGGCAGAAAAGCTTCAGCTACTGCATGAAACGCAAGACCTAGCCATATGAGAGCATACATGCGGAATCCAAGATAGAAAGCGTTCACGTTCGTTCTCCTTAAAAATAATATTTCTTAAAGTATTCTAATTGCTGCTTGGTCATCATGGCTTTTTTATCTGTACCTTCAAAAGACACGATAAATGAATTTTTGGCATACGCCGAGAAGTTCTTAATGTAATGAATATTGATGATAAACGATCTGTGTGAGCGGATAAAATCTTTTTCAGCTAGATCGCCCTTTAACTCGTTTAGTGTCTGATATGTCTGGATTTCCCCGGTTGTTGTGACAATGGTAGTGGACCTGCCTGTTCGCTCAACAAAAATGACATCCTTCTTTTGCAGCACATGAATATCTGACTGCTGCTTAATGAGAAGCCGTCCATGAATGCTTTTCTCCTGCTTGGTGGACATGTAGCGCTCTAAGGATTTGGCAATTCGATCGGCTTGGTAGGGCTTCATAATATAATCATGTACATTCAAATCAAACGCATGAACCGCATATCCGCTGTTTCCTGTCACAAATACAACATCGACATTCAGTGCATGAGAGTGAATGAGGTCTGCTAATTCATAGCCGGACATTCCGGGCATTTCAATGTCTGCGAACAACAAATCAATGTCTCCCTGTTTGACCTTCTCATATGCATCCTCTGCTGACTGCGTGACAAAGACAATCTCCACAGCCTCCATTCTGCCTACAATGGCATGCAGTTTTTCTAAATCTACTCGGTAATCATCAACGAGACCTACTTTTATCATAAAAATCACCTATGACTCTTCTTATTATTTGTCTATTTTACCATTTGTTTTTTTGAAATAGATCATTTCAAGACAGAAAAAGGACGTTTCGCGACATTTTTATGTCAGAGAAGCGTTATTTTTTCTATCATAGACTTAGAAAGTTGAAAGGGGCGAACCACATGATTACTCTCAGCGATTGCAGTTGCTGGTTTAAAGATAAGAAAAAGGTCGTAAAAGCGATGAAACATATGACGTTCTCCGTGAAGGAAGGGGAAGTCGTTGGCATCCTAGGTGAAAATGGTGCAGGGAAAACCACATTATTACGTGCCGTCGCCACATTATTAGAACCTACGCACGGAACAGTCAATGTCGCAGGCTTTGATACGGTGAAAGAATCAACAGAAGTGAAAAAGCGAATTGGTGTCTTGTTTGGCGGTGAGACGGGGCTTTACGATCGTTTGACGGCACGAGAAAACCTTGAATACTTTGGCAAATTGTATGGCTTAAATCAGCATGAAATCAAAGCAAGAATAGAGGATTTGGCAAAGCGTTTTGGGATGAGACAATATATGGATCGAAAGGTGAAAGGATTCTCAAGAGGAATGAAACAAAAGGTGGCGATTGCCAGAACCTTGATTCATGATCCTGACATTATTTTATTTGATGAGCCGACAACAGGCTTGGATATTACATCAAGTAATATTTTCAGAGACTTTATTCATCAGCTCAAGCAGCAAAATAAAACCATTCTTTTTTCAAGCCACATCATGGAAGAAGTCAGCCAGCTCTGTGACAGTGTGATGATGATTCATCAAGGAGAGCTAGTATACAAAGGAACACTTCCAGAATTATATACACAGGAACAAAGTGATGACTTGAACTATATCTTTATGTCGAAGCTCGCTAGGGGGATTTCATAATGTGGAAAACCGTATTTTTAAAAGAAATGACAGATGCGCTAAGAGACCGAAAAACGCTACTCTTAACAGTACTGATTCCTCTTTTGACGATGCTTGGACTGGTGTTCTTTTATGAAAGCATGATTGCAGATCCAGGGGATGAAACCTATACGGTCGCAGTGAATGAAAAGCTACCAACTGAAATGAATCAAATGATCAAAGAGGTCAAAAACCTCACACTTGAAACATTTGATGACCCTCAGCAAGCTGTCAAAGATGGAAAGGCAAATGCTTACCTAGAAATGCCGAAAAAGGCAGACGACATGCTTCAGCATCAACAATCATTTGCAATTAAAATTCATGGGTATACAACAGATGATGATTCGGTCATCGCAGTTCAAATGCTGCAATCCTTATTGGAGCAGTATCAAAACCAAGTCGTAGAAAAGCGTTTAACCGCTGATCAAATCAATACGTCAGTTATTCATCCATTTGAGGTGCAGTCCGTTGATGTAGAAGAGGGCGATGAAGGAGAAAATGGCATGACCTCTATGCTTTTGTCGATTCTGCTTCCAATGATTTTGGTGACCTCCGTCATCTCAGGTGCTTTGCCAGCTGCGCTTGATATTGTAGCGGGTGAAAAAGACCGAAAATCCATTGAAGCGTTGTTCCTGACACCTGCCAGCAGACTCCAAATTCTCATCGGAAAATGGCTGGCTGTCTCTATGTTCGGGATTTTAAGTGGAATTGTGGCGATCGGCATGCTGCTTTTATCCACGCTGCTCTTTACAGAAAAGCTAAAACAAGCACTGAACTTTGGTGATCAGATGTGGAGCATTATCGCCGTCATGTTTGCGGCGCTTATCATCTTCTCATTCATGGTATCGATGATTGAACTGCTACTCAGTGTCGTTTCAAGCTCAGTGAAAGAAGCGCAATCGTACATGTCCATGATCATTACATTAGGTGTGATCCCAATGTTCTTTACTATGAGAGCAGGTGCTACGCAGCTAGATACGTATTACTTTGCTGTCCCATTCCTTAATATTCACGCGCTTTGTAAGCAATTGATGTTTGGTATTATCGATCCGATGGCCGTCACTCTGACACTAGGCTCCTCAGCCCTCGCAGTCGTCATCTTGTTTGTGATCGTGAGAAGCTTGTTTATGAAAGAAAAATGGATGCTTGCGAAATAAAGAAAGTAAAAACTTGTAGATTTTATCTGCAAGTTTTTTATATCCAGAGATTTATATAAAAGAGATTCACGATCTTGTGAAAGGAATGGCATAATGGAAGATGGAAATTACATTATTATCCTTTTTTTAAAAAGAGGTGATTCGTGTATGTCTTATCAAACAGAAGACGATGATGTGCTAGAGCTATGTAATATATATGCTCAACAAACCCACCATTTTGAAGCTTTTATTTTGGGAAACAGGAAAGGGTTATTGGAATTAAGAAAAGCGATAGATGAGGCATTAGAAACGGGTAGTTCCGTTGCACATTTATATCCATCTGATTTTGAAGGATATGAAACGTATGTTGCTTTAGTAGACGATGAGCAAAAGTTTGAGAAATTAATGGATCCTTATCTAGAGGAATACGCACAAGAGGAGGATGCGGTTGATCCGGTTGAGGTGATAAAAGAGTATGAAGCTGTAAAAGAAAATCCTTCATAATAGACCGTATCTTACTTTCTTGGCTGTAATTCGGAATTAAATATAGGGATCAAACGAAAAATCATAACAAAAAACCCCCGGCATCGGGGGTTTTTCATTAGTTCTTGATGAATTTTTCAACCAATGAGCTTGTTTTGTAATCGTTCAAATCAAGTTTCCATTGGTCGATGTCATTTTTCTTCATGTTGACTTCAACTGTTTCTTCAGTAGATGATGGTCCTAATTTTTTAAACTCTTCTGGGTAGATCGAGAGTAAATATTTTTGTGCCTCATCATAAGAGGCTGTACGGTTTTTGCTGTAGAACTCAGTTGCTTTTTCTTTCAAACGATCGACAAGCGGGCTTGCATCAATTGGTGTAAGAGTTACAGTCACAACGGCTTTATCCCCACTGATGGCTTTTGTTTTTGTTGATACTTTTGATTTTTCAGCTAATGTTTCTTTCACAGCTTTTAGAAGCTTATCAAGGTTTTCATCCTTCGCTGAGCTAGAAGAAATACCTGATGATGTGATGTAACCTTGTTTGAATGATTTATCAAATTCGTTTACAACAGTCGATTTGTTATCACCTGTTAGTTTTTCGAACTCGTCGTTATTCTTACCAAAAATCATGACGTCAATATAAGAAGAAAGAGCTTTTGCAGACGCTTGAAGTGTATCTGCTTTTTTCATTAAGTCTTTACCTTTAATATCGAATTCTAGTGTTTTGTCATCTTTTTTAGAACCACTACCTGGCTCTGTGTACACAAGCTGATAGTCTTTGTCTTTGTCAACAACATAGAAAAGACCGCCTTTTAATACTTTGTCTGCATTGAGAGAGCTAGACGATAATACTTCGTTGTAATCATCTGGAGAGATCGTAGACACCTGTGCATCATCTTGGTAAAGCGTGAAGTTGCTTTTATCAACATTTAGAGGCTCTTTGCTGATATTTTTTACAGATACGTTCACTTTTAGTACATACTGATCATCCTGTACAGATGTATCGTATTGAGGTGGTAACGTGTACTCAGCACTTTCTACCTTTACCTCAGCTGTATCAAGGGATTTTGTATCTTTTTCTTTCGCAGCTGATTTGTCTTTTCCACCACTACAAGCAGCAGCGACAACAGTGACACACAAGATCAGAAGAAACAGGGATAATTTCTTTTTAAACATGACGTGTTTTCCTCCTCGGGTTTATGGTGAATTTCATTGGAAAGCGTTAGTTCATATCATTCTTTTTGCACAAAAAGAAAAATACTGTATGTTTTTTACTGTAGAATGAAGCGAAAGTACTGTCAATACTTCAGTGCGTTTCAACCGTTGCCTAGCTTCAAGTAGTAAAAATGACACTAAGTTGAGAGGAGAAACTTGTAAATTATGATTTGATATCTCCTGTAAAAGCTCAACATTTTATATTTTAAGGTTTTGAGTCGGATTAATGAATAGGTTCAAATGACTGTTTTTGAAGAAGATGTAGCAATTAGAAGGATTTATATGACTTGTAATTGAGTCTATAGTAATGAATAATTTTTCCTGTTATATGTATGGTCACTTGGTTTGAGTGTTGTTGGAAAAGAGACACATGTCCAGCAAAATATTCAGATGTTTAGACAGGCTCTCGACACTGAACGTGTTTTTTCCTGTCAAAATGGCAGTCATCTACACAGAAACGCCACATAAAATAAAAGAGAAACAAAATGGAGGTGGATCTATGGCAGTGGTAAGAGCGACAAGCTCTGATATTGATTTAATGGCCAGACTGCTGAGAGCGGAGGCAGAGGGTGAAGGGAAGCAAGGGATGCTGCTCGTAGGAAATGTAGGCATCAACCGGTTGCGTGCCAACTGCTCTGACTTTAAAGGGCTGCGTACGATTCCACAAATGATTTATCAGGAGCATGCATTTGAAGCAGTCACACATGGTTACTTTTATCAACGAGCAAGAGAAACGGAAAAAGCACTTGCGCGGAGGAATATTAACGGAGAACGATTTTGGCCGGCGAAATTCAGCCTTTGGTATTTTAAACCGCCTGGGAATTGCCCGCCGACTTGGTACAATCAGCCGTTTGTGGCGAGGTATAAGTCGCATTGTTTTTATCAGCCAACCGCTGAAACATGTGAAAATGTCTATAACACCTTTTAGCTTGATGAACAGCACAATCCTCTTAGTCAACAATGGCAGAGGGTTGTGTTTTTCTTTTTTTCAAAATGGGTAACCACTCTGTATCAACAAGATGAAGCTCGTGATTGGAGGAAATCAAGATGTATCAAGATTTAAGAGGGAAAACAGCCATTGTGACAGGTTCTTCAAAAGGAATCGGACAAGCTATCGCATTGCGATTTGGACAAGAGCAAATGAATGTGGTTGTGAACTATAAAGGTGATGAAGAGGGTGCTGAAGAAACGGTTCAAGCCATTCAGCAGCACGGAGGTAGGGCGGTGAAGGTACACGCGGATGTCTCCAAAGAGGAAGGAATTCAAGCGATCATGGATACAGCACTGGAGCATTTCGGTACAGTCGATGTGTTCGTCAATAATTCAGGCTTTAATGGTGAAGAAGCGATGCCGCATGAGATGACGCTCGAGCAATGGCAAAAAGTTATTGATGTGAATATCACAGGCGCCTTTTTAGGGGCAAAGGCTGCAATCGCCTATATGATGGAGCATGACATCAAAGGGTCTATTTTAAATATATCCAGTGTCCATCAGGAAATACCGCGCCCGTTTAATGTTCATTATTCCACTTCCAAAGGCGGAATGAACATGATGACAAAAACGCTGGCTCTTGATTATGCGGAAGCAGGTATTCGGATCAATGCGATTGCACCAGGTACAATGGCGACCGAATCGAATGATGATTTGCAGGATGAACAGAAAAAACAAAAGCAGCTTGAAAAGATTCCGATGAGAGCATTTGGCGAACCGAAGGAGATTGGGTCCGCTGCTGCATTCCTCGTATCTAAGGAAGCTTCGTATATCACAGGCACCACTTTATTTGTCGATGGAGGAATGACGCTTTACCCTTCTCAAATCAATGATTAATCCAAAAACATCCGCCCGATCAGCCGGCGGATGTTTTTTGTTCGTAGCGGTGTGCGGCTTTGGCTGGTTTGCCGAGCAGCATCGGGTACTTGCTCAGGAAGGAGATACATGGCACCATAAGCAGCAATGTCCCAATCGTGTAAAAGAGTGTCCAAGAGAGCTGTGCTGTATCTGCAATATTGATACCAAGCCCATAATAAACAAATGCTTTCATGATATCGATGCCGGCAAACTGCAAGACAAGAATGACAATGGAATTTCGTCCGAGATACGTCAAAATAGGGGACGTTTTGAATTTGAAACTTAAATAAATCACGGCAGCTGAACCGAGCAGTGCACATGCATAGAAAAGAAAAAGATCACCATAGTCATTCACACGCATATCGATTCGTGAATTAAAGCTTTGCATGTAAGCCGTCAGTACAAGCAGACCTGTACAAAGAAGAAGGGTTGGGTCTGTTTTTAATTCCACAAACCACTTCTTTGCCAAAAATCCAATGGAATAAAACACGACAGCCGTCAAGGCGACATTGGCATTCCAAGGTAGACTTTGGTCTAAAAGCAAGGTAGAGGCATATCCGGCACCTCCGCAAAGAACGGTCAGTAAGATCAAGACAACAGGCTTTCCTTTTGTCAGACGGTGCATAAAGAAAAATAAGATTTCTACTAAGAAGAGCGTCGTTAAAAACCAGATGGCTGGGTTATGTGTGAGTCTTGCTTCATCTGCATTGGATATAAAGATACCTGTAAATGGAACGAAAGGGTCAATATCCGTTTGTCCCTTAAAGGCAAAGAAACGAGTAACGGATAACCAGAACACATACGTAATGATAGAAAAATAGAGATAGGGCAAGAGTAAGCTCTTGGCTTTCTTCTGAATAAATGACAGAGCGGGGTGTGAGGATGATCGAAACATCATGCCTGATAGTAAAAAGAATAGGGGCATATGAAAAGAGTATATGAATTGCTTTAATGAATCTGGAATGGGCACATGCGCCATGACCACGAGCAGAATGCCGATTCCTTTAGCTGCGTCTACCCAATCGAGTCTCTTTTTCATGGTCTGTCATCTCCTTCCATCTAAGCGTCATAAACTGTTCATTGAATATGTACCTCTACTATATAAAAGGTACACTTCTTATGCGTTTACAGTTCGCTAACGATTAGAAGACACATTTGCGATCAGATGACAGGCGGAAGGATTTTGACATCTTGATGTTACATTTCCCATTTTTTATGACAATGTAAAAAAGAAGCCAAGGAATTGGCTTCAAAATAATTCAGCGATTCGTTCGAAGGAGCGCTGTTTTTCTATCGGATCATAAGAATTGTTTAAAATCATGATGTCATCCGTTTGATAGCGGTCCATCAAGATCTGTAATTGCTCTTTCACAGTTGTTTTTGAGCCAACAATCATGCGCTGGCGGTTTTGTAACACTTTGTTCTTTTCCTGCGTGGTGTAGTGATAAGCACTCGCTTCTTCTATAGAAGGAACGCGGCTGTCTAATCCTTTTTCAACACGAAGCAGCCACAAATCTGTACTGCTGGCGATCTGGTCGGCTTCTTCATCTGTTTCCGCACAGATGACAAAGACGGCAAACATAGCGTGTGGCTGCGTGGAAAAGACTGATGGAGAAAAGTGAGATCGGTAAGTCTCAAATGCTTGCTTGCCGCGTGCAGGGTGGATAAAGTGACCCAAAATATAGTTGATGCCAAGCTCCGCCGCCTGCATGGCACTATTTTCTCCTAGCCCAAGCAGCCAAACCGGCGGATGAGCGTCAACGAGCGGAGATGCTTTGACCCCTGCATGTGGATGATCAGAAGGCAGGCTGTCAGATAAGTAAAATAGAAGATCTTTCAACTGGCGGTCAAACTGAGACAGGTCTTTTTGCGCGCCGTCTGTTAAAGCCAGCCTCGTTCTTTCTATTCCGCCTGGGGACTTTCCGACACCGAGCTCGATTCGTCCAGGATAAAGGGCTTCAAGCTGACGCGTGACCTCTGCGATTTTAAAAGGACTGTACTGCGGAAGTAAAATGCCGCCAGAGCCGGTACGCAAAGTCGATGTATGAGCGGCAATATGTGCCATTAATATTTCAGGTGCTGTACTAGCAAGCCCTCTTGTACTGTGGTGTTCAGCAAACCAATAACGCTCATACCCAAGAGTTTCCGCAAGCTGAGCCAGCTTTGTTGTGTGAATCAATGCCTCCTGTGCTGTCTGCCCTTTAGGAATGGCGACTTGATCTAATATATGAAGTGATGGCATCATCAACATCCTTTCATCGAAACGGTAAATGTTCTGTTGCATCAAGTATAAAGAAATCCATGAATGGAAGGAAACGAAAGGGTTTATTTCCTGATCACAGGCGTTGATATATTCTATATCAACATATAAATCGAATGAAATAACGCCTGCAATCTGTGCATTCAGCTAGAGCTTCTTACCGTGAACATTCGACAATGTTTCACATGAAACACTTCTTTTACGACATGAACCATTTTCAACATACACCTTTCGTTAAAAAAATATCATCTGTTTGAAACCTATCTTGAGCATAGATCGTATATACTAGTAAATAGAAAAAAGAGTAAGAGGCTCCAAGGTCATGTCATGAATTTTGTCGAATTTTCATGTATGATGATTTTAATAGGGTCCATCGCTTAATAAATAGATTTTTATTATGCTGGAGGAGTGATTGATTTGGCAATTACATTAGAAAAAGGTCAACGTATTGATTTAACAAAAGGGAAGGCAGGACTAACGAATATTCTAGTTGGACTTGGCTGGGACCCTGTATCACAAGGTGGCGGATTTTTAGGAAAGCTGTTTGGCGGCGGAGGCGGCGCTGATATTGATTGTGATGCTTCAGTGCTCATGCTGAAAAATGATAAGTTTACGGAAAATAAAGATTTGATTTATTTTGGCAACTTGAAAAGTAAGTGTGGCAGTGTCGAGCATACAGGTGACAACCTGACTGGTGAAGGAGACGGAGATGATGAACAAGTCCTCGTCAACTTGAGCAAGGTGCCAGGTAATGTGAATAAATTGGTGTTTGTTGTGAACATCTATGATGCACTGAGAAGAAATCAACACTTTGGTATGATTCAAAATGCGTATATTCGTATTGTTGATCGTTCAAACAACCAAGAATTAGTGAAATATAATTTAAAAGATGAGTATGCAGGGAAAACATCATTAATCGTTGGAGAGCTTTACCGTCATGAGAATGATTGGAAGTTTGCAGCTGTTGGGAACGGGACAAATGATGCGAAGCTTGCTGATATTACGAGAAACTATATTTAATTAGAAGGGAGAGGTTCCTGGTGGGAATTTCTTTAGCGAAAGGTCAAAAAATTGATTTAACAAAAACAAACCCAGGTTTAACAAAAGTGGTCGTTGGTCTTGGCTGGGATGTCAATAAGTATGACGGCGGACATGACTTTGATCTAGACGCAAGTGTATTTCTTTTAGACGCGGCAGGTAAGGCAAGCTCACCATCTGATTTTGTCTTTTACAATCAAACAACTGGCGGGGGCGGCAGTGTCGTACATACAGGCGATAACCGCACTGGTGAAGGAGACGGAGATGACGAGCAGGTCAATGTTGATTTATCAGCTGTGCCAGCGAGTATTGAAAAGATTTCATTTGTCATTACGATTCATGATGCAGAAGCGCGCAGTCAAAATTTCGGACAAGTGTCTAACGCATATGTACGTATTTTAAATGCAGCATCAAATGAAGAACTCATTCGCTACGATTTGGCAGAGGATTTCTCAATCGAGACAGCGATTATTGTAGGTGAATTATACCGTCATGGCGGAGAGTGGAAATTCTCAGCTGTTGGATCAGGCTATCAAGGCGGACTTGCCCGCATTGCGACGGATTTTGGCTTAGATATCGGGTAACGAACGGCTCGCGTTCATATTTTCAAAGACAGGAGAGGTACGAATATGGCGATTCAGCTTTCAAAAGGACAACGTGTCGATCTAACAAAAACCAACCCAGGGCTGACGAAAGTAATGATCGGTCTTGGCTGGGATACGAATAAATATTCTGGCGGAGCCGAATTTGATTTGGACGCTTCGGCTTTCTTAGTAGATGCAAACAATCGTTGTCAGCAGGACACAGACTTTGTTTTCTACAATAACCTTCAGCACCCAAGCGGCAGTGTCACACATACAGGTGATAACCGGACGGGTGAAGGAGATGGAGATGACGAGCAAATTCTCGTTGATTTCTCAAAAATTCCTGCTAACATTGATCGTATCGGAATTACAGTGACGATTCATGATGCAGAGACTCGCAGCCAAAATTTTGGACAAGTTTCTAATGCATTTGTTCGTGTTGTAAATGAAGAGGGCGGGGAAGAATTGATTCGCTTTGATTTAGGGGAAGACTTCTCAATCGAAACAGCTGTTGTGGTATGTGAATTGTACCGCCACGGAAGCGATTGGAAGTTCAACGCCATCGGAAGCGGATTCTCTGGCGGACTTGCAGCTCTTTGTCAAAATTATGGGTTAGAAGTGTAAACAATAGAAACAAATTCATTCAAGAGGCGCTGCCAATGACTCATATGAGGGCTTTTTCCAAAGTGAGAAAGAAACAGCGATCAAGAATAACAGCAGGCGAAAGCCTGCTGATGCTTCTACACTTATAGGAGGAAAACCAGTTGGACATTTTGAAACATATGTTGGACACGTATGCCTCGTTTTTTGATTGGCATATGTGGGGAGAGGTATTAACAAACCCTGTCTCTTGGGGGCTCATTGGAACCCTTGTTGTGCTTGAAGGATTGTTATCAGCAGATAACGCGCTTGTATTAGCTGTTATGGTGAAACATTTACCAGAAAAGCAGCGTAAGAAGGCATTAACCTACGGATTAATTGGCGCTTATTTCTTCCGTTTTCTATTTATTGGTGTAGGGATGCTGCTTATTAAGTTCTGGTGGATCAAAGTTCTCGGAGCTGCATATTTAGCATGGCTTGTCATTAAGCATTTCTGGTTAGGTGACGGAGATGATGAAGCGAAGGAATTGAAAAAAGAAGGCTGGATGGTTCGTGTATTCGGCATATTCTGGGCAACCGTTATTTCTGTGGAAATTATGGACCTTGCCTTCTCGGTTGACAGTATTCTTGCGGCATTCGCTGTATCTGAAGAAGTATGGATTCTGCTATTAGGCGGAATGCTTGGTATTCTCATGATGCGTACAGTCGCACAGCTATTCCTTGTTCTCATTGATCGCATTCCAGAGCTTGAGAATACAGCGTTTATTCTCATTGGGATTATTGCGATCAAAATGGGCTTGAGTGCTGCTCATATTGAAATTCCGCATCTTGCATTCTTTGCGATTATTATTCTAGCGTTTATCGGGACGTTTATTGTTCATAAAATCAATAAGAAGAAACATCAAGGTGTGACAAATGAAGCTGCGGCTTCAAAAGAAGAATAGGACGATCAAAAAGGAATGGAGTTGACTAGCGGCTCCATCCTTTTTTGAATCATCAGGTTATTTATTTTCTCTAGACAACAGGAGGTGGCACAGCATGAGGTATTTTCGATTTTTATCAGAGGCAAGGCAGCATGATCTTTTTTTCAAGCGCCCGGTGGCGATGCATTCACTGACGCCGAGGCATGTACTTGCACATGCATTAGGTGCTACTTTGTATATGCCTGCGACAAGACAAGATATAGCAGAGATGCTGCTGTCGCAGAAATATGAAGCACTTTGCTCTGTTGTGTTTTGCTTGGAGGATGCCATTGGAGATCAAGAAGTGGACATGGCCGAACGGAATCTAGTAGCACAACTGGCCAGTCTCAAAGAGAAAGTCACGCATGTTCCTGAAACGGCTGAACATTTGCCTCTTATATTTATTCGCGTTCGTTCGCCGAAACAACTGCTCAAAATGGCAGACTTGCTCGGTTCCTCTCTTCAATTACTTACCGGCTTTGTGTTCCCGAAGTGTTCAGTTCATAATGCGAAGGATTATTTGAGCAATTTGAAACAGGCATCTTCCGACACGCAGACAACCCTTTATGGGATGCCCATTTTGGAAACACCCGATTTAATAGAAAAAGAAACAAGATATACGGTGTTGTCAGAGTTGAAGCAGATCTTCCTGAATGACGAGGAATATATTTTGAATATTCGCATTGGGGCAACGGATCTTTGTGGTTTGTACGGGATTCGTCGTGATCGCGACACGACCATCTATGAGATCAAATTGATTGCTGATTTGATCACAGATATCATCAATTATTTTGGGCGTTCTTTTGTGGTGTCTGGGGCTGTGTGGGAACACTTTGGCCCTGCACGAAAGGAACAAAAACCATTTATCCGTGCGCTTTCTCATAAGAACGGTGAACCGTCTTCATCTGAATTTGATGACGTACAAGGTTTACTCAAGGAAACAAAACTCGATGTGGCAAACGGCATTCATGGAAAGACGGTCATTCATCCAACACATCTTAAACCGGTTCAAAGCATGTACGTGGTGTCGAAGGAAGAGTACATGGACGCATTAAGCATTCTTGAACATGCAGACGGCACAGTTGGTGTGTTGAAGAGTACCTTTTCTAATAAAATGAATGAAACGAAGCCACATTACCGTTGGGCAGAGCACATTTTAATGAAGTCAGATATTTACGGGGTGTTTCATGAAAATAGAAGCTATATCGACATACTCACAGAAGCAGAAGCCGCATACGCTGAGCATCTTGGAACATATGGAAGTTGAAATTGAACTCAAAGAAGGTGCGCTTCAGCTGGAAAAAGAGCATCTTTTTGAGATGGCGGCAAGAGTGAACAAAAAGAGAGCCTTTTTGTTCGTTAGTAAGGTGCTTGGTAAACACATTCCTGTTCATCCAGTAAAACCGCTCCTTGTCTCGGGTCTTTTAGCCATGGCGTATGCTAAAGAGCAAACAGGCAAAACATTCCCGCATCAAGACCTGTTAGTAGAGGCACTCAAGACGGAGGATCACACGACGTTAACTGAAGCCTATGAGGCGCTCAAAAAAGAGAAGCTGTCAGCAGGAAAAGAGCCCATCGTGATCGGCTTTGCAGAGACAGCAACAGCACTTGGTCATGGTGTGTATGACGTAATAGAAGGAGCGTCTTATATTCATACGACACGTGAACAGCTGCTGAATCTTGATCCTTCATTGATATTTGAAGAAGAGCATTCGCATGCAACGGATCAGCTTTGTTATGCAGACGAAGCATTACTTCGCACAAACCGCCCCATCGTGTTAGTTGATGATGAAGTGACGACAGGCCGTACGAATATCAATATCATTCGGGACCTTCATGCAAAGCACCCGCGGCATTCTTACACCATTCTTTCGATTTTGGACTGGCGGACAGAGGAGCATGAGAAAGCCATGAGTCAGCTTGAAGAGGAGCTGGGGATTCACATCACATCATTGTCTTTATTAAAAGGGCAAATGGTCTTTCGGGGTAATACGCTGGATGAGCCAGTTTATTCGTATGAGATTGCTGAGCAAGAGCATCGGCCAAGTCTCTCATTTCACTCTCTTCAATCTTTCTTTAGGCAAGTGCCGTATGCACTTTCTCATGCAACCAATTTGGCGGGTCATTCGCCTTATATACATGAAACGGGTCGTTTTGGCTTAAACGCAGCAGATACGGCAGTCATCGACGAAGCAGCTGCAAAGGCCGGGCAGACACTAAAGCAGGAACGCAAAGGAAAACAGACACTTTGTTTAGGGACAGGTGAGCTAATGTATGTGCCCATGAGACTGGCTGCACATATGGGAGAAGGCGTTCTCTTTCATTCAACGACGAGAAGCCCAATTCATCCAGTAGAGAAGGATGGATACGCTGTCCAAAATGGTTTTTCCTTTGTGAGTCCAGAGGATGCGCGAATTCAGCACTACGTGTACAACATACCAAAAGGTCAATATGATGATGTATTTCTCTTTTTTGAGAAAAAGGTCTCTCAGAAGGCATTGCTTCCACTGGTTCACTTATTTGCCGAGCGGCATGTGAAGCATGTGCATATTGTGACTTTATCAGACGAGGTGAAGGTGAATGGCTAATGTGTATACAAAGATGGGAAGCTATCCAAAGCAGGATGTAACCTTCTTACTCAAAGATTTATCATCCATTGAGATGGAGAAAAGTACAGAGGAGCGGGAGCGTTCGATTCAGAGCGGTGCGCATTATTCAGAAATGCTCCCGATTGAGTATAAACCAACGGCATCTTATATGGATTTATTCTATCAATCTCTCAATGAAAGTAAGCAAAAGGTAGCAGAAGCCGTAGCCGTGGTGGCAGAACAGATTGTGAAAAAGCGTGGATTTCAAACGGTGCTTTGCAGTTTGGCTAGAGCGGGGACACCGATCGGGGTGCTCATCAAACGATATATTCGAAAGACATATGGTCTTGATCTTCCTCATTACAGCATCTCTATTATTCGTGACCGAGGAATAGATGAGAATGCACTGCATTATATGCTCAAAGAACATCCGGGCTATGAGATTGCCTTTATTGATGGTTGGACCGGAAAAGGTGCCATTTCCAGAGAGCTTCAAAAAGCTGTGATTGATTTTGAAAAAAAGTATGATGTTCGTCTGTCTAGTGAACTAGCTGTACTCGCTGACCCTGGCTATTGTACAAATGTCTACGGAACGAGAGAGGATTTTCTCATTCCAAGTGCTTGCCTGAATTCGACGGTATCTGGACTTGTCAGTCGTACGGTGCTAAACAACCGCTGGATCCATGCCGATGATTTCCATGGGGCGAAATATTATGCAGAGCTACTAGAAGAGGATGTGTCCAATTTGTATGTGGATACGATTGAAGAAGCCTTTTCTAGCCTCGAACCAAATGTACAAGAGAAAGCAGAGAGTATCCTTGCACAAGGGACGCCTGCTGACTGGCGGGGGATGGCGTCCATTGAAGCGATCGGTCAGGAGTTTCAAATTGAAAACACCCATTTGATTAAACCGGGTGTTGGTGAAACGACCCGCGTTCTGCTGAGAAGAATCCCTTGGAAAATCTTGATTCAGCCTGGATCTCAGGAGAAGCTGAAGCATATCTTGCTTCTGGCAGAAGATAGAGGCGTTCCTGTCATTGAATATGCCAATATGTCCTACACGTGCTGTGGACTCATTCGTCCGCTGGAGCAAACGTTATGAAGACAAGTGCGTTTGCCAGCGATTTAGACCGGACACTGATTTACTCACATCGAGTGCTGGATCAGTATGATTATGCAGGAGATTATGATTTAGTGGAGGTGCTGGACGAACGGCCGCTTTCCTATATGTCGATTGAAACGAAAACATCCTTGCAGGCGATTCATCAACTGGGCTGGTTTATTCCAGTGACAACAAGAACGACAGCTCAGTATGAACGGATCACCTTTTTTCAGCAAGAGCTCGAACCGGAATTTGCCATCACGACAAATGGGGGCTGTATCCTTCATCATGGCAAGCCGCTTGAGGATTGGCAGGTCATCGTTGATAAGAGACTCAAAGCGTGTATGTCAGTCAGAGAGATGCTAAGAGCCATCTCCGACCTTCCGATTGCGGCATGGGTCAAGCGTACCCGGACAGCAGAGGGAAGATTTCTTTATTTGATTATGAAAGATGAGTATCTGTCTCACATTCCGCTTGCCGAATTGAAGCTGTGGGGTGAGGAGAGAGGCTGGCAGGTATCTCTTCAGGGACGGAAGCTTTATTTTATTCCACAGCCGCTTAATAAGTGGGATGCTGTTGCGTTTCTAAAGGAACGTCTGGAGCTGGAATATGTATATGGTGCAGGGGATTCTCTGTTAGATGCCGGTCTCATTCATGAGGCAGATATGGGCTTTGTCCCAAGGCATGGGGAAGTGCTCGACTTTGATCCATCGCTGGAGCCGACAGCAGCATATGGCATGGCAGCAGCAGATGAGATTACCGCTTGTGTCAAGAAGCAGCTAACGATCACAAAAAAGCCCTCAATTCGATAGCAGAAATAGAAGGCAGAATGATATGATAGTAGTAGCTTTCCAAGAAAATATAGGAGAAAGGAAGGAGCGGCGTGAGTTATAAAGAAATGAATGTCAACCATACACGGGCGAAGCAGGAAGCCTGGAAAAACGTGCTGAAAAAGCCGCTCCCTGAAAGAGATGGCTATGTCAAGGATGAGCATACCTTGTCCTTGCCGAGTCTCGCCGCCCGGGTCCTTGGAACTCCGCATGATGCAACCGATTATTTTATTTATTTACATGAATTATATGAAACAGATGGCATTCATATTTTAAGTGAAACGCTCAATCGTCATATTGAACCCGAGCATTTTCAAGCGCTTCAACGTATTCATTTGATTAACCAAGAAGAAAAGGGATTGTCTGTCAATCGCTTTGTGGCTTTTTTAGATGGTGAGCAGCTGATTGTACGCCATCCAAACCCTGTGATGAACCGTCATATCCGTCTTTCCTTGATCAAGGTGTTTGAGCATTTCAAACAGCTGCATGAGGGCGGGTTTCAGCATCCCGATTTCCGCCGGGTTTTGCTGGATGTCGTGAAGTTTTCAAATAATCATCTAGGTCCATGGCTGACGGAAGCCCATATAGAAGAAAAAATGCCGGCTGTCATTTGGTATGGAGAGGCGAATAAAAGTCAGCTTTATTTTCTTTACTATGTCATGCTGATTGGCTGTGATGTTGTGTTATTTCATCCAGAAGGCAAGGATTCGTTCCGAGAACTAGATCCAGAAGAAAAGCTGACTTTTATTGATCAGTATCCGGGAACTTCAAAGCTTGAACCGTTCCCTACTGAAAAGCCTGAGAGGAAATCAACGGTGGCGTACCGCTCGACAAGAGAGCTTGAAGAGGTGCTTCACACGGAAGATTCAATGCTGTATAAGCCATGGCAATTCAGAGATCATACCCCTCATTCCATTACGCTGAAGACAACGTATGATGAGCTATTTTTAATTGCAAAGGAACGTTCCTTTATCCGCCCTAATTTTCAAGCAGATCGGGACACGATACAGATTCCGAATCTCTTTGCGAAAATGATGGGGGTCACACGGGACAAGCGGGAATACTGGGATCGTATCCACACGTTAATGGAAGGGAAAGAGACGAAGACCATTCGACATTTTCCTTTTACGAATGAAGTGTCTTCGAATTATCAATTTCATTATCAACATGCGCTTTCTTCTGCTGGAGAGATTGATCCTGAATTATTAATGAAAAGCAATGTCTGGCAATTTTCACATCTATATGAAGGCGCGCAGCGTGCGATAGCAGAGGCGGTATCTCGAATCTGTCAGCATCCGAAGCTGTTAAAAGAAGGCAATGAGACCGAATTAGATGTTCGTATTTATTTATTCAAGCAGGTTCTGCACATAAGCCAGGAGCTCATTGAACTCATTCAAACCTTTGATTATGCACAAACCGTACCGAAAGTGATTTTATACCATACGGAATATAATGGTGAGCTGACTCGTTCTGATGCGGCCGCCCTGATTTTCCTAAATGAAATGGGTGTGGATCTCTTCGTATATCATCCGGCGGGATATCAGTGTATTGAGAAATATATAGATGCCCAATTATTTGATACCCATTGGCTCGATGAGATGGTTATGAATCAGGATTTTAAAGAGCCGTCCATCGTCAGAAAGTTATTTCAATCTATTAAAAATCGATAAGGAGATCAAAGCTTATGACAAATACAAATGGAAATGACATCATTTCAATTGATAAAGAGGAAATCACCATTGAGAAGGCAGACGATATTCGCGTCCAGCTTCGAAATGAACCAGAAGTTCAAAATATTGCGAGACAAATCGATGCGAAAAATCAAATAGAACTGCTTGAATACGGAAAACAGCCAGCTGTAGAAATTTCTAAGTTCTCTGATCGTATTCTTTCAATGATGCGTTCAACAAGCGTGACTGACTCAGGAACGATGCTGACGCAGCTAGGGAAAATTATGGATCGCTTTGATAAAAATGATTTTGACGAGCCAAAGGGTGGTTTGTTGTCAAAAATCTTTAAGCGCGGCGGCAGCATGATTGAAAAGATTTTCAGTAAATATCAAACGCTCGGTGCAGAGATTGAAAAAATTAATGTGGAAATCAGTAAATATAAAGATGAAATGACCAAATCGACTGTGACGCTTGAAGAAATGTATGAGCATAATATTCAATACTATATGGAGCTTGAAAAGTATGTCGTTGCAGGTCAAATGAAAATCGAAGAATTAAAGCAATTGGTCCCTTCTTATGAAGAAAAAGCGGCTGGTGGAAATCAGCTGGCACAAATGGAGCTTGATACGCTTCGCAACGGCATTCAAGCCTTAGAAGAGCGTGTATATGACCTTGATATGGCACGAATGGTGGCTCTTCAAACAGCACCGCAAATCCGTTTGCTGCAGCGTGGTAATACGAAATTAATCGGTAAAATCAACTCGGCGTTCATCATCACTATTCCAATCTTTAAAAATGGAATCATTCAAGCTGTGACAGTGAAGAGACAAAAGCTTGTGGCTGATTCAATGAGTGAGCTGGATAGAAGAACAAATGAAATGCTGAAACGAAATGCGGAAAACATTTCAAGTCAAAGTGTGGAGATTGCCAAATTGTCTGGGCGTCCAAGTATCGATATTGAAACGATCGAATCTTCCTTCAATACAATTGTACAAGGGATGAAAGAGACGAAACAGATCGAAGAAGAAAACAAACGATTACGCGAAGATGGAACAAAGCGTATGCTTGAGCTGCAAGATAATATTAAGCGAGCTGCCCTAGAGTCCTAAAAAAACAAGCTGTCTGTAACTAAAGTTTCAGACAGCTTGTTTAATATTTTCATTAAAATTTGAATGAAAAAGGTTTTTATGTGACCATTTTCGGGTAAATCCTGTTCAGGGTAATGGTTCACCCATGATTGAAAAAGTCCGCAATGACGAGGATTTGAGTTATTTTTTAGCACAATTAGGAAGTTCCAGTAAAATAATGTCTGATGAGAGAATATACCCCGTGAAATATGTAGTTTATGAAGCATTCTATAGGATTTACGAGTAATACGGCGTATAAACTCTAATCACCAGACCTCTATATGGAATTCATACATATTGTGCGGAAATAAGCGAATTCTAAAGATTGTTTGCATCATAACGCTTGTGTTACGGTTATTAAGATGCTAATTTGGAGGGAAAAAATGAATTCTGAAGAGAGAACGATCAAAATCAAGATAAATAATGTATCTAAAATTTTCGGTAAAAATGCTAAAAAAGCATCTCAAATGCTTGAAAAAGGGAAAACAAAGAGAGAAATCCTGAAAGAGACCGGCGCTACCGTTGGTGTCAATCGAGCAAATTTTGATGTGTATGACGGCGAGATATTTGTCATCATGGGGCTATCAGGGAGCGGAAAGTCCACACTTGTGCGGCTGCTAAATAGGTTAATCGAACCAACCTCCGGCGAAATATATATTGATGGGGATATGATAACAAATATGTCAAAGGATCAATTGCGTGAAGTCAGACGGAAAAAGATCAGCATGGTCTTCCAAAACTTCGCATTGTTCCCGCACCGTACCATTCTTGAGAACACAGAGTACGGTCTTGAATTACAAGGTGTAGACAAAGAAGAGCGCAGATCAAAAGCACTTGAATCTTTGAAGCTTGTTGGACTTGAAGGCTTTGAAGAGCAGTATCCAAACCAATTAAGTGGCGGGATGCAGCAACGTGTTGGATTGGCACGTGCACTAGCAAATGACCCTGACATCTTATTAATGGATGAAGCATTCAGCGCACTCGATCCATTAATTCGTAAAGATATGCAGGATGAATTACTTGAGCTTCATACATCAGTCGGAAAAACGATCATTTTCATTACCCATGATTTAGATGAGGCGCTTCGAATTGGCGACCGTATCGTGCTCATGAAGGACGGGAATATCGTTCAAATCGGAACACCAGAAGAAATCTTGATGAACCCATCGAATGAATATGTTGAACGTTTCGTTGAAGATGTCGACCTTTCTAAAGTATTAACCGCTGGTCATATTATGAAACGTGCAGAAACAGTTCAGATCGACAAAGGGGCTCGTGTTGCACTTACGCTCATGAAAAACCTTGGGATATCGTCAATCTATGCAGTCGATAAGAAAAAGCATTTATTAGGTGTTATTTCTGCACAAGCAGCGAAAAAGGCGGCAGAATCGAACGCATCGCTCGAAACAGTTCTTGATAAAGAATTTACGACCGTATTGGAAAATACGTATTTGACAGAAATCTTTGATGCAGTGTCTGATGCAGCAAACATTCCAATTGCCGTTGTTGACGAGAAAAACAGAATGAAGGGTATTGTGGTCAGAGGTGCATTAATTGGTGCGTTATCAGGTAATGATGAGTATATCAACATGTCTGCTAATAAGCTTGAGGAAATTAAAACACAAGAGCCTTCTGCACAGGAGGTAGAATAAGATGTTTAGTATGAGTGATTTACCTAGAATTCCGTTCGCGGATTACATTGATCAATTTGTTGACTGGTTAACATTAACGTTTGGTGGTTTCTTTGATGGCATCACAAATGGATTAGCTGGCACAGTAAATGGAATTGTCGCAGCACTTGGTGTGATTCCATCTATTATTTTAACCATTATTTTTGCCGCTATTGCTTGGTGGATCAGTACAAGAGGAGTTGCTCTTTTCACACTTATTGGATTTTTGCTGATCGACTATTTAGGCTACTGGCAGCCAATGCTTCAAACACTTGCGCTCGTTTTGACGGCTGTGGTTATTTCCATCGTGATCGGGGTTCCGATCGGTATTTGGGCATCACAGAAGGAAACGGTGCGTAAAATTGTGACACCTATTTTAGATTTAATGCAGACAATGCCTGCATTCGTTTATCTATTACCAGCGATCTTCTTCTTTAATATTGGGGTTGTACCTGGGGTTGTGGCATCGGTTATTTTCTCTATGCCTCCAACGATTCGTATGACCATTCTCGGTATTAAACAAGTACCAGCAGATTTAATTGAAGCAACAGAAGCATTTGGTTCAACGACATTCCAGCGTTTGTTCAAAGTTCAGCTTCCACTTGCAACAAAAACCATCCTAGCTGGTATTAACCAAAGTATCATGCTTGCTCTATCAATGGTCGTTATTGCGGCAATGGTAGGTGCACCAGGACTTGGTTCAGAAGTATATAGTGCGGTAACGCAGCTGAAAACAGGAATTGGTTTTGAAGCTGGTATTGCCATTGTTATTGTGGCAATTACACTTGACCGTATTACACAAAACATTAAAACGAAAAAAACCAGGGGGAATGCTTAATGTGGAAAAAGTCTCTCTACATTGGGATGACCGCCCTGTTTGTCTTTTTACTAGCTGCTTGTGGTGCACAAACAGATTCAAATGCAAGTGCAGCACAGCAGGTCAATAAAACCATTATCGGCATTGATCCGGGATCAGGTATTATGGCGCTGACGGATCAAGCGAAAAAGGATTACGGCTTAGAGGATTGGACGGTTGTGTCTGCATCAAGTGCAGCCATGACTGCAACACTCAAGAAATCTTACGACCGTAAAAAGCCAATCATCATCACTGGCTGGAATCCACACTGGATGTTTTCCCGCTACGATTTAAAATATTTAGATGATCCAAAAAAATCCTACGGTGAAGCGGAAGAAATTCATACGATTTCACGTAAAGGGTTTGAAAAAGATCAACCAGAAGCAGCTAAAATGCTGAGTCAGTTTAAATGGTCTCAAGATGACATGGGCGAAGTCATGATTGATATCCAAGATGGTATCAACCCAAAGGATGCTGCTGTTAAATATGTGAAAAAGCATAAAGATCAAGTAGCGAAATGGACAAAAGGCGTGAAAAAGTCAAACGGAGACAAAGTCAATCTTGCCTACGTTGCGTGGGATAGTGAGATTGCCAGTACGAATGTCGCTGCAGAAGTATTGCGTGAACTCGGGTTTAAAGTCACCTTGACTCAGGTGGAAGCAGGTCCAATGTGGACAGCAATTGCTACCGGAAGTGCGGATGCATCATTATCGGCTTGGCTGCCAAATACGCATAAAACGTATGCAGCGAAGTTTAAAGGGAAATATGATGATCTTGGTACAAGTATGAAAGGTCTTCGCATGGGTCTAGTGGTTCCGACTTATATGAAAAACGTAAACTCTATCGAAGATTTGAAAAAATAGCCAATTGCATAACAGTTCCCCTATAATAGAAGGGAGCATATGAAAAAGCAGTCTGCTCAAAAAGCGGCTGCTTTTTTCTTATATAAGGATGGTTGAGGAGTTGTTGATGATGGATAAGCCCGTTATGATTTTCCTGCATGGCGGAGGAGTAAGCAGCTGGATGTGGCAGGAGCAGATAGAAACATTTAAGGAAGGGTATGAATGCTATACCCCTGATCTCATTGGTCATGGGACAAGGGCAAATGAACACTCGTTTTCCATGCAAGAAAACACTCTTGAAGTCATTTCATGGATCAGGCAGCATGCACACGGCCGTACAGTGATACTCATTGGATTCTCTCTAGGTGCACAGGTTGCCGTTGATGTGTTATCAAGAGAACCTGACATCGTAGATATAGCCGTCATCAACAGCGCCCTTGTAATGCCATTGCCATGGCTTTACTTGATGGTGAGACCTCTTTTACCTCTGACGTATCCATTATTAAAGAAAGATTGGTTTATCCAGCTCCAAGCTGAAAAGATGGGACTTCCAAACGGTGTACTGAATCACTATGCGACGGATTCGAAGCATTTACAGAAGAAAACCCTTCTTTCGATGTTTCAAGAAAACCTCCACTACAAGCTTCCAGATACGTTCCAACAAGCGAAGGCACGGATTCTTGTCACAGTGGGAGAAAAGGAAAAAGGTATTATGAAACGGTCAGCAAAGAAAATAACGAATGCACATCCGCAGGCAACAGGTGTCGTTGTTCCCGCTATTGGACATACATTTACGTTTGAAAAGAAAGAACTGTTTATTGATATGATTCAATGCTTTATAGAAGAACGTACGTTACCAGCGGAATTAAAGGAAATCAAGTAGCCGAAAGTGAAGGCAGGCATAAAAGGAGCAGTCGTCTCTTAGAACGTGTATGATATAGGTATAAAACGCTTACAGATGGACTGTTCTGTTGTCTGATTGAAAGCTTGTGAACCATCGAAGGAGGAGCAATGAGTAAAAACTATATGATTTTCGGTGCAAGTCAAGGGTTAGGAGATGCTTTTGTCAAAGGTCTTCCTTCCAGTGGAGATACAGTTTGGATTGTGTCACGTAGTGAACCAAGCAGTTTGAAGTTAGATGACGGTGTACATAGAATTTGGCTGAAAATAGATTTATCAAGCCAATCTCATATCCCATACATGATCGAAGCATTGGAGAACAAAACCATTGATGTCCTCATCTATAACGTCGGCTTATGGGAAAAACGAGGCTTTGAAGATGATTATTCATTCGATCACGATCAGCCAGAGGATATCGCTCATTTAATCAATGTGAACGTCACTTCAACGATTGCATACATCCAAGCATTGCTCCCGTACGTAAGAAAATCGGAAAATGGAAAAATCATCGTGATTGGTTCAACGGCGGGACTCGATCATACAAATCTGTCACAAGTTTCTTTTGTCGCATCTAAATTTGGTTTGCGCGGAATTGTGAATGCACTGAGAGAGCATGTGAGAAAAGATAAAATATCTGTCACCTGCATCAATCCGGGAGAGCTGGCAGCGGAGGTACCATATGAAGATGGTGCCGAAAAAGCCATCGCTCTATATGATGAAACGAGAATCCCTGTACAAGATATTGTGGAGCTAGCGAGATGTGTGATTCATTTATCAAGAGTATCTTGTGTAAAAGAAATCAATGTCCCAGCGATGTCAGATGTGAATGCATAATACAAGCAGACCACCCGTTTAAAGGAAAACGGGTGGTTTTTCATTTTAAGATGAATGCTGCTGAAGGGTTTGATAAACAGCTTCAGTCAAAATCTCAATGCCGGTAAAGATAGCAGAACGGTCGAATGTCATATACGGATGGTGAAGCCCAGGCTTTAGATCACAGCCTAAACCAAGCATCGACGATTTGATATGCGGAACCTTTGCTGCATAAAAGTGAAAATCCTCTCCGCCTGTCGTCACGATTGGAGGATCAAGCTGCTCTTTGCCTAAAACCTGTTCAATGGCATGAGACATGAACTGAACAGCTTCCTCATTTAAGGTTGCGGCAGGCAGACGGTGATCCGTTGAAAGGGTAATGGAAGCACCAAAGGCATCTGCTACAGAATGAACGGCTCTTTCGATTTCTTTTTCTAGTTCATCCATCACTTCGTTGGTCTGCGCACGGACGTCTAATGTAAAAGAAGCTTTGCCAGGGATGATGTTTGAACTGCCTCCGCCAGCATTCAGGTTGGTCATTTTCACAGAATGTGCGACCCGTGGATCAACATGGATATGCGCTAGTCTCTGAACGAGGGTAGCAGCGACTTCAATGACGTTGACTCCAAGATGCGGGCGTGCACCGTGGGCTTCCTCTCCAATAATTGTGCCGATGTAATGATTACTCGAACCATGCAAGATCGCAGGAGCACAGCGTCCGTTTAATGTTTCTTGAATGGGGCGCACATGCACGCCGTATAAGTAATCGACATCTGCTAACACACCTTTTTCAATCATTTTCAGCGCACCGCCGCCTTTTTCTTCGGCTGGCTGAAAAATGAATCGGATGGTGCCGTTCGGGAGGTCCTTTTCCTTTAGAGCCATGAAAGTACCGAGGGCCATTGTCATGTGTGCGTCGTGACCACATGAATGATTGGCTTGAAACTCACCATCTACTTCCTGCCAAAGTGCATCAATATCAGCTCTCACAGCGACCACTGGTGTGCCTTCTCCCATTTCACCGATGACCCCTGTACAATCGTCAAATGTTCGAGTGTTGCAGCCCATTTTCTTTAATATGCCTTCAAGATAAGCTGTCGTATTCGTTTCTTCCCAGCTGATTTCTGGGTGGGCGTGCAGGTGTTCAAAGATGTCTTTCACGGTTTGCTGCATGTCGTTTGTCAAAGTTGTCATGAGTAGCCTCCTAGCTGACAGAAAATCTGCCAAAACATTCTTTTAGTGAAATAATATTGATCTTAAATATCATCAGTGTTTATAATATAACACATCATTTGATTATTCAGAAAATTAAGTGAAATTCCGATCGGGACAAAGGGGTTTTGGCACATGAAAACAGCAACAGTATCATCACCAGAGAAACAGAAAAGAAAACTTCAAATGCCGGATGCGTATGTTCTCTTATTTATCATTGCGCTCGTTTGTACCATTGCAACGTATTTTGTACCAGCGGGTGAGTTTGACCGAAAAACATCAGGGGAAATCACAACAGCTGTTCCTGGAAGCTATCACCGCATTGATCAATCACCAGTAAGTCCAGTGGGCTTTTTCACAGCGATACAAGAAGGGATGGTAGGGTCCGCGTCTATTATCTTTCTCATTCTATTTACTGGCGGAACCATTGCCATTTTGGAGAAAACAGGTGCGATTAATGGAATGATTCATCATGTCATCAGCCGATTTCAAACGAAGCAATTATTGTTTATTTGTATTGTTGGAGGGTTATTTTCGGTGCTTGGTACGACCGGAATTGTTGTGAACTCTGTTATTGGATTTATACCAATCGGGATTATTGTGGCAAGGTCTTTGAAGTGGGATGCTGTGGCAGGAGCGGCGGTCATTTACATCGGCTGTTATGCCGGATTTAACGCAACCATTTTGTCTCCGTCTCCACTCGGATTATCTCAAACGATTGCAGAGCTGCCGATCTTTTCTGGCATTGGCCTGCGTGTCATTATTTATCTTTGCTTTCTTATATCTAGCATTGTGTACATCTATTTATATACAAGACGCCTAAAGAATAAAGAAAAGGGAAGTCTTCTTGGTGATCAATGGTTTCCTGCTCAGGGACTTGGCGGAGCTGAAGCAGAATCTGTGGACAAGCCTGCATTTACTGGCAGACATAAGCTGATTTTAGCAGTATGTGGATTATCTCTTGGAGGATTCTTATATGGCGCGCTTCAGCTTGGCTGGACGGATAAGGAAATGGCGGGTGTGTTCATTTTTATGGCCATTGCTGCTGGATTGCTTGGCGGGCTAGCAGCCAATGATATCGCGAAGACGTTTATTGTTGGCTGTCAAAGCCTCGTATACGGTGCACTCATTGTTGGAATGGCACGCTGTATTTCGGTCATTTTAGAAAACGGGAAGCTACTTGATACAGTGGTCAATGGTTTGGCGAGTATGCTGACAGGATTTAGTCCGATTGCGGGTGCGATCGGGATGTATATTGCGAGTGCACTTCTTCACTTTTTGATTTCATCAGGTTCAGGAGAAGCGGTTGTCTTCATTCCAATTCTTGCGCCGTTGGCTGATTTAATGGGCATTACAAGACAGGTAGCTGTCGAAGCGGTTATGCTCGGTGAAGGGGTCGTCAACTGTATCAATCCGACGTCAGGTGTGCTTATGGCTGTGCTTGCTGCAAGTGGTATTCCTTATGTGAAATGGCTTCGTTTTATGGTGCCACTTGCGCTCATTTGGTTTGTCATCGGTCTTGTATTTATTTGTATCGGTGTCATGATCAACTGGGGACCTTATTAAAATCTATAAGCTGCCGACATGGTTTGGCAGCTTTTTCTTGAGGAAATATGCATGGAGGCAGCGCTTTAAAAGCACAATAAGTATGTTCACAAATTGGCTACATATTTTTTTGAGTAAACCCCTTGCAAAAGTTTGTGAAATGTTGCACAATAAGAATGTGAAATACTTCACAAATAAAAAACAGCCTAGTTTTACTCAGGAGGATGAGATAAATGACAAACGAAAAAGTAAACAAAGTAGCACTTATTGGAGCAGGTTTTGTCGGTAGCAGTTATGCCTTTACATTAATAAATCAAGTGATCACAGATGAATTGGTTGTCATCGATTTGAATCAAGATAAAGCAATGGGTGACGTCATGGATTTAAACCACGGGAAAGCATTTGCTCCGCATCCGGTAAACACATGGTATGGAGATTATGAGGATTGTCAGGATGCAGACATTGTATGTATCTGTGCTGGAGCGAACCAAAAGCCAGGTGAAACGAGACTTGACCTTGTAGAGAAAAACTTAAATATATTTAAAGGCATTGTAGACAATGTGATGAAAAGCGGATTCGATGGTATTTTCTTAGTTGCCACGAACCCAGTTGATATTTTGACATATGCGACTTGGAAATTCAGTGGACTGCCAAAAGAACGAGTGATTGGCAGTGGAACAACGCTTGATACGGCAAGATTTAGATACATGCTCAGTGAGTACTTTGAAGCAGCAGCACACAATGTGCATGCGTATATCATTGGAGAGCATGGCGATACAGAGCTTGCTGTTTGGAGTCATGCGAATATCGGAAGTGTACCGATTACAGAATTAATGAAGAGAAATGATCAATACAAACAAGAAGACTTAGATGAAATGATGGAAAATGTCCGCCATGCTGCTTACCAAATCATTGAGAAAAAAGGCGCCACTTACTACGGGGTGGCGATGAGTTTAGCACGCATTACAAGAGCAATTTTGCACAATGAAAACAGCATTTTGACTGTCAGCACTTACTTAGATGGAGAGTACGGAGCAGAAGATGTCTACATTGGTGTACCTGCCCTTGTGAATCGAAATGGCGCAACAGAAGTGATGGAGCTTGCCCTTAATGATACAGAAAAAGAAAAGTTCGCACATAGTGTGAATGTGTTAAAAGAGATTTTGGCTCCTCATTTTTAATCAAAAAGCAACCTATCTGAGCAGAAAAGGATGAATCACTATGTGGCAGCAAATATATGATCCGTTTGGTAATGAGTTCGTGAGTGCAATTGTGGCAATGCTTCCAATCTTGTTTTTCTTACTTGCATTAACCGTATTTAAGTTAAAAGGTGTTTTAGCCGCATGCTTTACTTTAATCGTTAGTTTTGTAATAGCTGTTTTCTTCTTTCATATGCCAATTGAAAAGGCATTATCTGCTGTGCTGCTCGGTATATCTAATGGGCTGTGGCCGATTGGATATATCGTCATCATGGCGGTATGGCTCTATAAAATTGCTGTGAAATCTGGTAAATTCGATGTCATTCGTTCTAGTATTGCAGGAATCTCTCAAGATCAACGTCTTCAGCTCTTATTAATTGGTTTTAGCTTTAACGCATTTTTAGAGGGAGCCGCTGGGTTTGGTGTACCGATTGCGATCAGTGCCGCTCTCTTAACAGAGCTTGGGTTTAAACCACTGAAAGCTGCGATGCTCTGTTTGATTGCCAATGCTGCGTCTGGCGCATTTGGGGCAGTAGGCATTCCAGTCATCACAGGGGCGCAAATGGGTAATATGACGCCGCTTGCGTTATCTCAAACCCTTGTGTTTACGATTCCGTTTATTTCATTCTGTATTCCGTTTCTCCTCATTCTTATTGTGGACGGCTTCAAAGGGATTAAAGAAACGCTACCCGCATTGCTTGTTGTGAGTGGAAGCTATGCGATTTTGCAAGCTGTCACAATGGTCACAATGGGTCCTGAGCTTGCCAATATTATTTCAGCTTTAGCAAGTATGGGTATTTTGGCTTTATTTCTTCGAAAATGGCAGCCGAAGCACATTTATCGTGAAGAAGGAGCACCTGCCATTGAGCAGAAACAAACGTATCGCGGCGTTGAAGTGCTGAAAGCATGGTCTCCGTTCTATATTTTAACTGCGGTGATTACAGTATGGAGCCTGCCAGCATTTAAAGCATTATTTGCTGTAGGAGGTCCGCTTAACTGGACAACCATTTTAGTGAAAATGCCATTTTTGCATCAGCAAATTATGAAATTACCACCAATTGCACAAACAGAAACACCCATTGATGCAATCTTTAAAATTGATGTCATCAGTGCAACGGGTACCGCCATTCTGATTGCGGTGATGCTGACAGGTTTGTTTAGCAGACATATTACATTAACTGAAGGCGCTGCCTGCTTAAAAGCAGCGGTGAAAGAGCTTTGGGTGCCTGTTCTCACCATTTGCTTTGTCATGGGCTTTGCCAACTTGGCGAACTTCGCTGGACTGAGCTCAGCGATTGGACTTGCACTTGCCAAAACCGGTGACTTGTTCCCGCTTGTCAGCCCAGTGCTTGGCTGGATCGGGGTATTTATTACAGGGTCTGTCGTGAGTAACAACGCCTTATTCGGTAACCTTCAAGCAGTCACTGCTTCTCAAATCGGCTCACAGGCAGGTTTGTTAATCGGGGCAAATACAACCGGCGGGGTCATGGCGAAATTAATTTCTCCACAATCAATCGCTATTGCTACAGCAGCTGTTGGAGAAACAGGTAAAGAATCTGAACTCTTCCAAAAGACTGTTAAGTACAGCTTCATCCTGCTCGGCATTGTGTGTGTATGGACATTCATTCTTGCTCAATTTGTATAGGTTTAAAGAAGACTGAGATAGCTCTCAGTCTTAGCGTGTAGACAAACCCTAGCATTCGTTGTCAGTCCTGCGTGCTAGTGCTCACGAATGTCAAATTCGCTCCGCGCCAGTACTCGTCCTTCCTAGACTTCAAAGGTTTTCTATCACGCTGAAAGGAAGACAAAGGGCTAAAATCAAGATCATTTTAGCCCTTTGTCAACAATCTGAAGACTGAGATAGCTCTCAGTCTTTTTTTGTTTATGTCGATTCTCTTGTCACGAGCCGGGTAGGCAGCTGAATATGTTCGCGCTGTAATGGTTTTTGTTCTTGTAGAAGCTCGATCATTTGCTGCACAGAACGTTGGCCAAGCTCTACGATCGGGATGTCTATTGTGGTGATCGTTGGAGCTGTCACCTCGCAAATATCTTGATTGTCATAGCCGATCACCGCTAGATCCTTAGGAATTTGATAACCATATGAAATGGCTTGTTTAATGAGCCCTGCGGCGACTTGATCATTGCCAGTGAAAATGGCATCAGGCGCATTTTTCATGTTATGGATGGCATCCATTAAACGAAAGCCGTCTTCAATAGTGAAAGCCTCTCCAAACAGCCAATCGTCATGCAGCGGCAAACCGTGAGCAGAAAGAGCATCAAGGTAGCCCTGTTTCCTTTGCTTCTGAGCTTCACTGCTTTCAGTATCAAAGCAAAACCCGATCGATTTTCGCCCCGATCGAATCAAGTAGTCAACTGCTTTATAGGCGGCTTCCCGCTCATCGTATCCAATAATCGGGATGTCTGCCGTTTGATGATATTCGTTTGCCATGACAATGGGCCCGTTCGTTAAAAATGGCTCGATTTTCTCCCACGGATTTTCTAATGCCCCCAATATGACCCCATCTACTTCTCTTCTTTTTAATAATTGAAGTCCTTCAAGCTCTAATGATTCCTGATAAAACGTCTGTAGCACGATGGCCTTATAGCCTTGATCCAGCGCTTCCTTTGAAATGCCTTTAATCAATTGTGCAAAAAAAGGATGGTCCACAGCCGGGACAGATACAGCGATGGTTTTTGTCTGATGTGAACGAAGGGTGCGAGCTGCTGAACTTGGTGTATATTCCATTTCTTTCATCACCTGTAAAATGAGCTGACGCTTTTCCTCAGACACATATGGATGATGATTCAGCACTCTCGAAACGGTGGTGGTTGAAACCCCGCAGCGTTTGGCAATTTCATAAATTGTACACATTTTAACAAATCCTTTACACAAAGTTATTGTTCTGAAATCGATAACATCATTTACAATGTGAAACAAGTTAAATATTAACAAATGGAATTGATTAATTGGAGGGAATGGAATGCAAATATTGACGAAGATATCAGGTAAAAGCAAGGATTATCTCCCTTTGCTGGATATGATCAATCAAGGTGTTCAAGTAAAGTCTGATTCAGTTGAAAAGCACCTAGCAAATGAAAAGCTGGTGACGTTCCTTGAGCAAGATGTAGAGCGCGCAGGCTTGGAAAAAATTCTCTTCCATTATAAACAAAATAAGGAAAAAAAGATACCGTTCCTGCCGGTTGATAAACTGATTTCAGAGGATGAAATCGATGATATTATGCAGGTGTTGAAAGAAGTACTTAGCTCTGGCCGTTTTACTTCAGGGCCTTATATTCCTGAGTTTGAAAAGCAGCTCGCTGAGTACTTAGGGAAAAAATATGTCATTGCGACATCAAGTGGAACAGATGCCTTGATGATCAGCCTCATATCAGCAGGCGTCCATCCAGGAGATGAGGTCATTTTGCCAGCGAATAGTTTTGCTGCAACAGAAAATGCAGTGCTTGCGATTGGCGCTGTTCCAGTCTATGCAGATATTGATCCAGATACTTATTGCTTAGCGCCAAGTGAAATTGAAAAGCATATCACAGATCAAACGGTATGCATTCTTCCAGTTCATTTATATGGAAAGCAAGCAGATATGAAGGCCATTTCGGCGATTGCGAAAAAGCATGGATTGAAAATGATTGAGGATGGCTGTCAGGCGATTGGAAGCAGCGGTCTTGGGGCACATGGAGATGGACTTGTTCTCAGTTTTAATCCTTACAAAAACCTTGGTGTCTGCGGTAAGGCAGGGGCCATTGCTACAAATGATGAAGCCTTAGCGGAAAAATGCATGGAGATCAGTTATCACGGCTTTGAAGCAGGAAAGAAAAATGTCAAACGCAGTGACTACGGCTTTAATTCTAAAATTGATAATTTGCAGGCAGCGATCGGACTCGAACGCATGAAGTATTTAGGTTTGCAAAACTTTAAACGCTTTTACTTAGCAAAGCGATATATTGATCAGCTTCAAACGCTTGAGGAAGAAGGATACTTGAAGCTTCCGAAGTTGACGGATGATCATGTCTGGCATCTGTTCCCGATCAGAGTGCTAAAGGGAGAACAGGATGAGCTGGCAGCGAAATTGCTGGAAATGGGCATAGAGACAGATGTTTACTATCCAATCCTATCGCATCAGCATCAAACAAATCTTGTTTCTCAGAAGTATAAACAAACGACACTTCCACACACGGAAAAAGCAGCACAGCAGTTACTTCACTTGCCGCTGTATCCAGGTATGCCGCTGCAAGATCAGGAGAAGGTCATCGAGGGGGTTCATCATGTTATCAAGTCTTCCATTCAATAAAAAGCTGCTCAATCAGCCGAAGAACCCGCAGTGGATTGTCTTCTGTGATTTTGATGAAACCTATTATTCTCACGGAATGACAGAGGAGCAGAGAGAAGATATCAAGCGGCTTGAAGCCTTTGTAGCAGAAAAGAGCGAAGCAGGGCAGCTTATGCTGGGCTGGGTGACGGGAAGCAGCCTCGATTCTGTTACGAGCAAAATGGAAAAAGGCGGTTTTCATCAATTCCCGCATTTCATTGCATCGAACTTAGGGACTGAGATTGTGTATACGTCGGATGCTCGTTTTGGACAGCCAGACACGGAGTGGATGAAGCGGCTGGATGCGCAGGGCTTTTCTGATGAAAAGATTGAAGACATCCTGGAAGTCATACGCGAAAAGGGCATTCATCTCAGACCGCAAACGCAACTGGGCAGCTCAGGATATAAGAAGAATTTCTACTATCAGGAGCAAGATGAACGGACAGACCTTCACCATCTTTCATTCATCCAAACGCTTGCCAAGGAGCGCGGGGTGGCGGTCAACATCAATAAATGCAACCCGCTTGCAGGAGACCCTGCGGATTGCTATGATGTCGATTTTTTACCAGTCGGAACAGGGAAGGATGAAATTGTCCGCTTTATGCTGAACCAATATCATCTATCGAAAGATCAAGGGTTTGCCTTTGGTGATAGTGGGAACGATTTGCGGATGCTACAATCCGTCACGCATGGTTACCTCGTCCAAAATGCGACGGCCGAAGCGAAGCGGCACCATCATCAGATTTGTCATCATGGGTATGCAAAAGGAATCTATGAAACACTGAAAACAGTGATGTATAAACATGAGGAGGCACATTCATGAAGAAAATTGGAATTGTTGGAGCAGGGAATATTGCAAAAGCACATGCAAGAGCATTATCAACGATCAAAGGTGCAGAATTAGCAGGTGTCTATGATTTGCACGAGTCAGTGGCACAAGGATTCATTAAACAGTATGGCGGCCGTGTGTATTCATGTATTGATACGCTGGCAGATGCATCTGATGGGTTGATCATTGCTTCCCCTAACTTTTGTCACAAGGACCATGCCCTTCAGGCACTAAGAGCAGGACAGCCGATTTTATGCGAAAAGCCGATGGCTGTATCTCTGAAGGAAGCGAAGGAAATGGTGGAGACAGCTAAACAGTTCCAGGTTCAAGCCAGTATGGGCTTTAATTATCGTTACTTATCCTTTGTGAATATTTTAAAGAACTTGATTGCCAATGGTGAATTAGGCCGCATTTTGACCGTCAGAACTCATTTTAAGAAGAATAGTGCTCTCAGAAGGAAGACATTTTCATGGCGAGACAGCAGCGAGAGTCTGCGTACAAGCGGAGCTTTAGGAGATCTTGGCATTCATTTAATTGATATGCTGTGGTATTTATTTGGCAGTGACATGAAGAAAGATGCGCTTAACACCAAGATGCTAACACATGTAAAGGAAAAAGAAGACAAAAAGGTACAGGTGGATGATCATACTGAAATTTTTGGTCAGATGGAGAATCAAGTGTTCTTCCATTTGGTCACATCCAAAAGCACGCAGCCTGAGGAATGCGGATTTAGTGTAGAAGTCGTTGGTCATGACAAGGTATTCAAATACCATACGAACATGAAAAACGAATATGAGATCAGTGATGGATTGTGTGTGGAGCGTCATCAAATGCCGCAAACCCTGCTGACAGATCCGCCAAATGAATTTTACGGATGGTCTGATACGTTCCGCGATCAGCTGATGCATTGGGTGAATACAGATCGATATCCATCTCATATGAAAGTCGCTGATTTTGAAGATGGGTATCGCGCACAGGCTGCGCTTAATACATGCTTCGAGAGGGAAGAGGCTGTCGAGTCTGCACGGGCATATTAAAGAGGAGGAGCGGAGGATGTCATAACTCCGCTCCTTTTTAGAGGAAGTGAAAAGATGAAAAAAGTATTTTATTTTGGTTGTGTGTTTTATTTTTTTATTGGGACCATTCATGTGTTTTTTGGCAGCTTAACTCCTTATTTACTGTCAAGTTACGATAAGGGTCCTGGGGAATTATCTTCTTTAATCTTTTTTCAGTTTATTGGTTTTTTGACCGGTGTTCTATTATCCCCCATTCTTGTGAGGAAAAAAGGCTATGGTGCTGTTCTGACCATGGGTCTTTTGCTGATGATCGGGTCACTTCTCCTTGGGCTTTTGGTGCCGGGCTGGACAACACTTGTACTGGCAGGCTTTTTTCTTGGGAGTGGTGCAGGCAGTCTTGAGACAACAGCTGGAGCGTATGTGATTTCGATGGCAAACAGTGCAAAGCGAATCAGCATCATGGAGGTCTTCTTTGGGTTAGGAGCGCTGATATTTCCACTTGTGATTCTGCTGACTGTCACTGAGCAGACGTGGCACTTTGTGTTTTTATTTCAGGTCGGTGCACTGACTTTTTTCCTTATGCTCTGGATTGCCTTTATGAACAAATTGCCTCGTGGGCAGATGGCACCTCCCTCCAAAGTGATGAAAAAGCCGTCCTTACTTGTTGATCGAAACAATCGAATGATTGTGGTGCTCATGATCTGTTTTGCTTTTTTCTATGCAGGAATTGAAACGAACTTTGCGAACTTTTTGCCGTCGATCATGCTGGAAAAAGGGGGAGATCATTGGGGCCTCTTTGCAGTCTCTACCTTTTGGACAGCCATCGTCATTGGCAGAACGATCATTGCGAGAAAAGCTGATCAGCTGCATCCGCTTCGTTTTTTAAAGCTAAGCGCAGCACTCATGATTTTATTGCTCGTTATCTTTGCTCTGACAACCCACATCGCTGCGCAGCTGATTCTCATTTTCTTCATCGGTCTGTGCGCAGCTGGTATGTTCCCAATCGCACTGACTGCATCTGCATTAATGATTGAAAATGCCATTGATGAGGCGACAAGTTACTTTATTGCAGCCGCAAGTTTAGGCGGAGCCTGCTTGTCCTTCTTGATTGGATTTAGTCTTGAATGGGCAGGAGCAGCAAGTGCTGTCTTTGTTTTCGCCTTCTTAGCGGTTCTTCTGTTTGCAGCTGCGACTCAAATGAATCGAGTGAAGAAAAAAGAAACCGTCCTGCCGCAGCAATCGGCGCTGAAAGCCGATCGGTAAGCAATACATAGGCTCCCTTTGAGTCCACCTGAAAAGATGACAAAGGACTTGTACTAAAACACAGAATGTTTGAATAATATGTACAAGTCAGCATCAAAAGGAGGACGTCTATGTGGCGGTGTTTTTTGGTTATATTTTTTTAGGGTTGTCACTTTCAGCGCCTGTTGGGCCAGTCAATGCAGCCCAGATTGACAGAGGGATTAAAAGTGGGTTTTGGCACGCGTGGATTTTTGGTGTGGGGGCTATGGCTGCGGATATTGTCTATATGCTCCTCATCTATTTTGGTGTCGCCCAGCTTTTAACCGCACCTCTTGTGAAAACCTTTTTGTGGCTGTTCGGCTTTTTCGTTCTGACCTATACCGGCATTGAAAGCCTGCGTAAAATCAATTTACAGGAGAGCCCCAAAAAGGACGGGGGAAACACGTCCGTCGGGAATTCATTCATGACGGGGTTTTTCATTTCTCTATCCAACCCGCTTAGCATTTTATTTTGGCTTGGTATCTACGGCAGTATTTTGGCCAATACGATTGAAAAGTATGGGGCATCCCAAATGCTGATGTACAGTATCGCTATTTTTATTGGCATGCTGATCTGGGATTTCAGTATGGCACTGCTTGCTAGTTCGTTTCGGCGTTATTTAAGTGAACGTGTCTTACATGGCTTATCCGTTCTTGCAGGTCTCTCTTTACTTGGCTTCGGTGCCTATTTTGGGTATCAAGGTATCATGGCGTTGATTGGTTCATAAGAGTGAACAAACAGACTGAACATTCAGTCTGTTTGTTTGATTTTGGTGCTATAAATATACTGATTTTTTAGGTAAAATTAGTTCTTTTTTCATTTGAATGGATAATTTAGGGATGTTAGGGTTGGGATATAATTAATTGAAAGGAAGATTTGTTTATGTTTAAGAAAGTAAGTATTTTGTTAGTGGTAGTATTGATATTTTCTACAATTCTTCCATCGGTTAAATGCTATGGCAACAGCTAAGGAATCTGAATTAAAAGATCACGATTTTGATCCTAATAACTTTTTATTAATTGAATCAGAAAAAAATAAAACAGTGTTTAATGTTATTGAAGACGATAATGAAATCTATGAATATGAAGTTATTACTAAAAATCCAGATAAAGAAAATGAAAAAATTCAGGTTAATAAGTATTCAATTAAAAATAGTAAAAGAAATGATTTAATCGAATCGACAGAAGAGTTAGTAAATAGTAAACCAAGTCTATCTACAAGAGCATCATGTAAAGGGAAAAATGGAACTCAAATAAGTTGGGCAGGAACTAGAGCGACTCTATATTTAGATTCATGTACTACTAAAAAAATAGTAAATATAATAGAGGGTGGTTATGGATCAACTGGAGCTATAGCCAGTATAGCTGGTGCTCTTAAGGCTGCTGGAAAATTTGCGAAGTTTGTTCCTTATATTGGTGCTATTTCTGGTATATTATTTTTTGCAGGTTCAGCTATAAAACTTATTTCTGGAAATGGGAAGTATGGCATAGGTTATCATATGGTGAGAAATCCATTAACAGGTGACATCTATCATGCTAACGGAATTCCATGGAGGCAGTAATATGAGGATATGGGGAGTTGAATTTTACATTGTACAGATTTTTACTAATATTAGCCACGTTCATATTTATATTTAATTTGTTTATATTTCCTACATTTTTCAATATTGAACCAAGTTCTATCGGTACTTTTGTTGGCTTGGCGCTATTAATTATTATTATAGGGAAACTTATAAACAAAATATCATGAAGTTTTGTTAACACAGTTCAGAATTTAAGAATGAGAACATTAAATAAAAAGCAGGCAAACTGAAGCCTGCTTCTTTTTTTTGATCAAAAACTAAGTCGTTTCAGGACAGTCACCACACCCTTTTCCACCTCATAGGCTATGGTGAAGACGCTAAAACGAGGTGGAAGACAATGGTCCAGCTGTATGCAAAAAGTTGCCTTGATCAAAATCTACGATCACTTGAAGAATGGAAGCGAGATGCTTTTACGCTATTTGGAGAGATGGTAGGAGATGAGGCAGATACATTCCCTTGTGTACCCGGAAGACAGGGGTTTTTTCTCGATCATTTACGTTATGGGTTTGTTGGTGACCCGCGCGGAGAAGAGGCAGTGGATGAGTTAGCGGAGCTTTTAAGGGAATACCAAAGCTGTTCTAGGGAAACCGGTCAATACGCTTCATTCATTTGCTTTTTTGAAACGCCACAGGATTTAAAGGAGCATTCGATTGAAGAATTTGAGGAACAGTTCTGGTCTTTGGTTCAGCGATTACATCAGAAGGATGAAACGAAATGGCCTGAGGAGATTCCGGCAGATCCTGACCATCACGAATGGGAGTTTTGTTTTCATGGGGAGCCGTATTTTATTTTGTGTGCGACGCCTGCACATCGGCTGAGAAAAAGCCGACATTTCCCTTATCTCATGCTGGCCTTCCAACCAAGGTGGGTGTTTGAAAAGATGAACGGATCGACGACATTTGGGCAAAAAATGAGTAAACTCGTTCGGAAGCGACTGAAGGCGTATGATCAAGTAGATGTACATCCAGCATTAAAATGGTACGGTGACCAGAAAAATTTAGAATGGAAGCAATATTTCCTCTCAGACGAAGAGGCGGAGAAACCAGCCTCCGCCAAATGTCCATTTACTGCATTAAAAAACATGATGAAATTATGATGCGGTTTGATCCTGTTGCTTCCACTTTTTCCTCATAAATAGCACCATGATGGCAATCACTGCAATGATCCCAAGGCTGATAAAAAAGCCAGGTCGTCCGCTTGCCTCTGTTAATGTGCCTGAAACGGCGGCTCCGATTAAGAGCAGCGCAAGAATCATTTCGCACGTTTGGCGAGTGGATGGCTTTGATAGTTTTTTACTTGAGAACAGAATGAATATCCATGTGTACAGAAGGGTAAGACCCGCTGCTGTTGTGAGATGCTCGTAGATGTGTTTGGACAAAAAGAGTGCCAGCAAAATCGAGACAATTAATCCAGCAGCAGTTAAGATAATGGAAGACCATCTGACATGAGATGGGTCTTTTTGTTTAAAACAAGCAGGTGCATCTTGATGCTCCGACATTGTGCCAAGTAGCGTCGTGACTGCATAAAGAGAGGCAACCAAAGTCGAAAATCCGGCAATAATAAAAATGCCATTAAAGATATGCAAAAAGATCGATAAATGAAATGGCTCTAATGATGTAATAAATGGACTGCTGTTCTCGTTAAAGGCTGTTACTGGGACAAGCAAGAGAGCCAGTCCAATTGAGACGATGTAGATCAACGCTAGAATGATCAGCATGACGCGTCCAGATTTTGCTGCATCCTTTGGATCCTTTAGATGAACCGCCATCAGCCCCATGACTTCAATTCCCCCAAATGCATAAAACGCATAAATCAATCCATTCCAAAGGCCAAGTGTACCGAGCGGCATCCATTCGTGATCTTTGTTTGGGAGGTGGAGGGTTGGTTTATGATCTGTCAGAATGCCAAATAACACAAGCACTGCAAGAATCATAAACAGAAAAATTGCCGCTGTCTTCAGTACCGCAAGGACATTTTCTGTCTTTTGAAAAGAAGAAAGCCCTATGATAATGACGAGCAGGGCAAGAGCAGAATAAATCGCAGAAAACACCCAGAGCGGTACAGATGGAAACCAGTGACGGGTAAAGAGAGAAATCGCTGTTAACTGACTTCCCGTAATCAGCATTTCTGCAAACCAATATACCCAGCCATTGCTAAACCCTGCCCATCGTCCATATGCTTTACGAGCATAGGAACAAAATGACCCTTTATCAGGGTTATCAGCTGTCATCGCAGCCAAATGTTTAAAGACGAGATAGGTTCCAACTGCAGCAAGCAAAAAAGAAATACAGACGGAAAAACCGGACTTTGTAATGGCAATACTGGAACCAAGGAAGAAACCAGTGCCAATTGTACAGCCGACTCCGATGAGAGAAAGCTGCCACCAAGATAAAGTTTGTTCTTCTTTCAATGCATGTGCAACACCTTTCGATTTCAATGACATTAGCTTGTGACCGCGGCTTTTTTTTATACATGATCAAGGGCACGTTTTGGGCATACTGTCAATGAAAGGAGTGCATATGTTGAACGGAGAATACGTGATTTTACCAAAGGGTGGACACGGCTTTCGCTTAGGAAAAGGCCAATGTATGCGAGTGGTTGATGTTGAAGGCCAGCAAGTAGCAGATGTCATGGCCTATCATGAAAAGGATTTTTATGAAAAATTTGACCAAGGTGCGACAATGGACAGCCTATTCTCGTCCAAAGTGAAAAAAGGCGACAAGCTCTATTCTAATTTATACAAACCGATGTTTACGGTCATTGAAGATACAGTGGAATGCCATGATTTATACATGCCCGCCTGCCGGCAAGAAATGTATCAGCTGTTATACGGACGGACGCATTTAGAGGTCTTGCATACATGCTATGATAATCTATGGACTGCCTTTGAGCCATTTGGGATTCCGAAGGAGGATATGTACTATCCTTTTAATGCTTTTATGAATACTGTCATTGATGAAAAAGGAAAGCTATCTGTGGAATTGCCAAAATCGCTTCCCGGTGATTACATTCGCCTTCGAGCCGAAATGGATCTGATTGTCGCCGTATCAGCATGCCCTGCTGATATTGGAAAGTGTAATGGTGCAAGCTGTACATCCATACGAGTAGAAATTGATTGAAAAGAAAGGGGCCAGTCCATAAAGATGTGGTCTTTTTCTCTTGTGAATGTTTGATCATGAATGAAATAGGGGAACGTCTAACAAAATGTTCTTGATAAAAACATGGTATAATGAAAATTCAAAAAACGTTGTCAAACCAATGATTGAGAGTAAAACCTGTTCTCTTCATGTAGAGGATGCTTAGGAGGAAAAGTGTATGAGTTTGCAGAAAAAGATCAGCCAAGAGTTGCATGTGCAGCCCTCAATTGACCCGAAGCAGGAGATCGAAAAACGGGTTGGATTTCTAAAGGATTACTTGAAAAAAACCGGTGCAAAAGGATTTGTTCTCGGCATTAGCGGCGGACAGGATTCAACGCTCGCTGGCCGTCTTGCACAGCTTGCTGCAAGTGAGCTGCGTCAAGAAGGAAAAGAAGATGCGGTCTTTATTGCGGTGCGTCTCCCGCATGGTGTGCAGCAAGATGAAGATGATGCACAGCTGGCTTTATCATTTATTCAGCCAGACAAGTCGTGGAAATATGATATTGCGCCTGCCGTGACGGCATTTAGTGAACAATATCAAAAGGAAACAGGCGGCCCATTGTCTGACTTTAATAAAGGGAATGTCAAAGCTCGTATGAGAATGATCGCGCAGTATGCTGTCGGAGGAGAAGAAGGATTGCTTGTCATCGGTACAGATCATGCAGCAGAAGCAGTAACAGGCTTCTTCACGAAGTATGGTGATGGCGGTGCAGATGTTCTTCCGCTTACAGGTTTGACGAAACGACAAGGCCGGACGCTGCTAGAAGCGCTGCAAGCACCTGAGCGTCTATACTTAAAGAAACCGACAGCCGACCTGTTGGATGACAAACCTCACCAAACGGATGAAACAGAACTAGGCATTACGTACAATGAAATTGACGATTACTTAGAAGGAAAATCAGTATCAAATCAAGCAGCAGAAGCAATTGAAAAGCGCTATGTTCAATCAGAGCATAAACGCCAAGTACCAGCTTCCATGTTTGATGACTGGTGGAAATAAGAAAATGTAAGAGACCTCTCCTTTAATGGAGAGGTTTTTTCATTTCACATGACATTGACATGATAAATAGAACATGTTTCATTAAATATTAGTAGAACGATATACTTAATTCTGATTTACTAAATATAGAGAGGTTTACTCGATATGTTAGTAAAATAATTAGTTCGATTCACTTAATTTATCATCAAATAACTGTATTTTCAGAAAAAGGATTGACGACAAAAACGAATGCGCTTACAATGAAATCACATTCCAAAAAGTGAAATTAGGTTCCACTGGACGGAATAAATGGATTTTCATCTCCAAAAATAAGCTAAAGGAATGAGTCACACAATGAAAAATCGCAGTGCATTGGAAATATACAAAGAAGGGGGCGCTTGGTGGGAGACAAAGATTAGTGATATTCAGAAAAACTCAATTGAGCTACGAGGGTATCCAATTGAGGAGCTCATTGGTGAATTGTCATATCCACAGATGCTTTATTTATTGCTTGTCGGAGAATTGCTGGATGATTCCAAAGCTTCCCTTTTTGAGAGTGTTCTTGTCGCAGGTGCAGACCATGGACCAAGAGCACCATCTATTGCTGCAGCAAGAATGGCCGTTACCTGTGGCATTTCATTTAATTCCTCTGTAGCAACAGGAATGAACCTACTAGGTGATATTCACGGCGGTGCCGGCGAAAAGGCGATGTGTATGCTGTACGATGCTAAATCAATTTACGATGAAAATAAAGATGTAAAATATGCGGCAAAGCAAGTGTGTCAGGATTGGTTAGCCCGTAAAGCCAAGATACCAGGTATCGGCCATCAGCTGCATGATGATGATCCGCGGGTGAGACGTTTATATGAATTGAGTCAGTCATATGTCGAGCACGGTCATATTAGTGGTATTTACTTGCGGTTAGCGGAGGCCATCAGGCACGAACTTGAAAACCGAAAAGGGAAAAAAATAACGATGAACATAGATGGCGTATCAGCTGCGATTCAATGTGAATTAAACATCCCGGCTGAAGCGGCAAAAGGCATCTTTTCCTTATCAAGAGGAATGGGTATTGTGGCGCACGCATACGAGGAGCTAACAAAGGGAGCCCTCGTAAAAGGACCTTGTCCAAATGAAGACAAACTGGTTCGTTACGTTGGGCATGGAACGCGTCATTTGAGGGAGGGTGAGACAATTTGAGTGAATTGAAAGCGTTACCATATGTGGGTGGGGATTGGCTTGATGCAAACCGTGAAAAAGAGGATATCATCAATCCGTACTCTGGACAGACAATCGGCACAACTTATTTAGCATCAACAGACGATATAGAACACGCACTAACTGTTGCACAGCAAATCAAAAAACAACTAGTGGATATGTCTGCGTTAGAGCGTTCGACTCTTTTGAAAAAAGCAGCTGCATTGCTAGAAAATCAAAAAGAATATTTTGCGAAACTCGTTTCTTTAGAATTAGGAAAGCCGCTTAAAAACACACGAGATGAAGTCTCACGATCTATTGAAACGTTAGTGCAATCAGCGGAAGAAGCCAATCGATTAATAGGGGAGACCATCCCTGGTCATGTATCATCTCGCGGACAAGGAGCAATGGCGATGACATTTAAAGTGCCAGTTGGTGTGGTGTTAGCCATTACTCCTTTTAATGCACCACTCAACCTCATTTGTCACAAAATTGGTCCTGCTTTTGCAGCAGGGAATGCCATTATATTAAAACCTGCTCCGCAAACATCAGCGGTTGCAACAGAATTTGTCAAACTGCTGCTTGAAGCAGGATTTCCTGAAAAAAGCGTACAGCTCATTATCGGTGGAGTAGATGCAGGAAGACAATTAGTGACAGATGAAAGAACAAATCTTGTTTCTTTTACCGGAGGCGCAGTCGGCGGGGAACATATTTCGAATTCCGCTGGATTGAAAAAGGTCCTACTAGAGCTTGGTGGAAATGGAGCTACTATTGTCCATTATGATGCGGATATTGAAAAAGCTGCCTCCCTTTGTGCGAAAACGGGTTTCAGTAATTCAGGTCAAAGCTGTATTTCTGTTCAACGAATTTATGTCCACAAGGAAATACTGGAAACATTTACTGAGGCACTAAAAGCAAAAGTGGATCAGCTCATCGTTGGAGATCCACTGTCCAGTGAAAGCGATATCGGCTGTATGGTTGATGAACAGGCAGCAAAACGTGTAGAAGATTGGATACAAGAAGCAGAGAAAATGGGCGCTAGCATCATTTCTGGAGGACAAAGAAATGGAGCAAGCGTTAGACCAACCATTTTGCTAAACCCACCGAAACAGGCCAAGGTCGTGTGTGAGGAAGTATTTGGTCCGGTTGTCAGCATCCTTCCTTATGAAGATTTGAATAAAGCGATCAAAGAAGCAAATGATAGTCGCTACGGTTTGCAAGCCGGGATCTTTACGAGCCAGCTGGATGTGGCGTTACAAGCGGCGAAAGAGCTTGAAACTGGAGGTGTGATCATCAATGGGACATCGAATTTCAGATTGGATCATTGGCCATATGGCGGTATTAAGCGAAGTGGTATCGGAAGAGAAGGTCCACGATTCGCCATTGAAGAGATGACGGAAACCAAAATGGTCGTCCTTCCAGAAGGTATATAAGGGGGAAGCTAATATGGATGGAAATCCATTTCAGCACAAGCTGAAAGTCGTGCAGAACGGTGGTCGACCGCTGGTTTGTACTCCATTAATCGGGCAAACAAAGGAAGAGCTGATTCATGAACTAGAGGTGTTAGCAAAGAAGAAACCAGATGTGATTGAGTGGCGAGCTGACTTTTTTACGAACCTCCATGATAAGGAACAAGTAATAGAGACCCTTCATTGGCTGAAAGACAAGGCGAACGGAATTCCAATTTTGTTTACCATTCGTTCTGAAAAGGAAGGAGGCGAAACAATATCGCTTTCAATAGAAGAAAAAGTAACGCTGCTTGAAACGCTATGTGCCACTCAGCTTGTGGAGGCCATTGATTATGAATTGATGCATGATGTGACATATATGCAGAAAGTCAGGCAAGCGGCTAAAGAGAATGGGGTAATCTTGATTGTCTCTTATCATGATTTTGACAGTACGCCTGAAGTCGCTCGTCTTGTGCAAATATTCGCGAATGCGGAATCGGTTGGTGCTGACATTGCAAAGATAGCTGTGATGCCCCATTCATATGAGGATGCATTAAAGCTGCTTTTTGCAACCAGTCATGCCAAAAATCAATTGAAGGTGCCTCTCATCTCAATGGCGATGGGTGAGTATGGAGCTTTTACAAGAATGATTGGCGGACTTTTTGGATCAGTGATGACCTTTGCTGTGGGAAAAGAAAGCTCAGCCCCTGGTCAAGTCGCCATACAAGATTTGAATACCGTTTTATCTGTTGTCTTTTCAAAGAATGAGTGAGTAGTAGAGTCATAGCTGCACCAAGAGAGGAGAGAAATATGAAAAAGAATATATCATCACAGGTCATTCAGTATTTAGAAAGTCGGGGAATCGAGCATATTTTTGGCCTCTGTGGTCATACGAATATTGCTTTTCTATCAGCGCTTGAAAAAAGCAGTATCAAATTTGTGAATGTGAGACATGAACAGATTGCTGCACACGCGGCAGATGGATATGCAAGAGCGAAGAAACAGACATCTGTTGTTCTCAGTCATTTAGGACCGGGACTGACAAATGCGGCAACAGGAGTAGCGAATGCAGCACTTGATTCCATTCCCATGGTTGTTATTGCAGGAGATGTCCCAAGTCATTACTACGGAAAGCACCCACACCAAGAAATTAATCTTCATTCCGATGCTTCTCAATATGAAATTTATCGACCGTTTGTGAAAAGAGCATGGCGTGTCGACATTCCAGAGTTATTCCCAGAGATTTTGTCAAAAGCATTTCAGTTAGCCGAAAGTGGCCGTCCTGGACCAGTACTCATTTCAGTTCCGATGGATGTGTTCTCAAAAGATTTAGATGTATCCCTATTTAAACAGATTGAACATCATACACAAACAATAGAAAAACCATCTATTGATGATCATACGGCAAAACGTATCATGGACCGATTACTGAAGGCTGAAAAACCACTTTTATATGTAGGAGGGGGCATTTTACTAGCCGATGCCGCAGAGGAATTAAAGGCATTCTCTGAGCATCTCAGTATCCCTGTTGCTCATTCCTTAATGGGGAAAGGAGCGATGCCGGACGATCACTCAATGACTCTTGGAATGACTGGATTCTGGGGCACAAAGTTCATCAACGATCAGTGTAAAGAGGCAGATTACATTGTCGCCTTAGGAACACGTTTTGCTGAAGCGGATGCAAGTTCTTGGGAATCGGATTATACGTTCAACTTCTCAAAAACCAAGCTGATCCATATTGACATTGACCCGAATGAAATTGGACGGAACTATCCAGTAGAAATTGGAGCTGTAGCTGATCTAAAGCAGGCGTTAACCGTGCTGAACCGTGTGGCGAGAGAGAGACTGCCAGAAGGTCAGGATCGACCTGAATTGAAAAAAGACATTGCTGCATATCGTGAGGAATTTCAAAAGAGTAATTTGACGAATATTCAAGATGAATCCTTCCCAATGAAGCCGCAGCGCATTTTACAGGAAGCGCGAGAAGTATTGCCTACAGATGCCTTTATAACAACAGATGTTGGCTGGAATAAAAATGGCGTAGGCCAGCAATTCCCTGTGTTTACGCCAGGTACAATTTTAACACCAGGTGGTTTTGCGACGATGGGATTCGGAGCGCCCGCAGCACTTGGGGTCAAAATCGCCCAGCCTGATCGTGTCGTTGTGTCACTTGTTGGAGATGGTGGTTTTGGTCAAAATCCATCTGTGCTGGCAACAGCTGTGGAGGAGAACATTCCGGTTGTGTGGATTGTGATGAACAACAGTGCGTTTGGGACAATTGCTGGCTTACAAATGGCACATTATGAAACGACTTATGGCACTGTCTTTAGAAAAGATGGTGAAAGTTACTCACCGGATTTCGCTGCTATTGCTAGAGGTTATGGAATGAAAGGGGTAAAAATTACCCGTGCTGATGAATTCAAAGAGGCATTAGCGGAAGCAATTTCATCTCAAGAGCCATGTGTGATCGATGTGGCGATGAAAAATGATCCTGTGCCTACTGATGGTCATTGGAATATCAATGATATTTATTCACCAAATACAAAACGCTCACATGTCAGTGTGAATTAAGGAATAGGGAGGAATTATCAATGAAAATTAAAGTATTGAATCCGTTTCAAGATGGGTATCCATTATGGTTAGGTTTAGATCATCCAGAAGAGCAAATGATTCGAAAAGTGTTTCAAACCATTACACCAGATACCGTTGGTTCGGAGCATATGATGGCAGGTCTCACGATTTTTGAGCCGGGAGAAGCAAGTTCTGTTCACAACCACCCAGGTTCAGAGGAATTCGATTATGTGGTTAAGGGATCTGGCGAGGTCGTTTGTGATGGAGAAAGACAGTCCTTTAAACAAAATGACTTTATGTTTATTCCAGATGGTGTCTCTCATCAGCATGTGAATACAGGGGATGAACCTTTATGGCTTATTTGGCTGTATACACCACAAGGACAGCTGCCAAAGGATTAAGAATAAACATATCTTTTGTGCCAAAAGCTCAATTCATGGAGTTTGAGGTATTGATGAAAGAAGACAAAGGGCTAAAATGGGAATCCTTTTAGCCCTTTATCACATGTATGAAAGGAAGTCTCACATGAATAAGAATACACCGCTTGAAGGAATAAAAATATTAGACGTTTCTACAATGATTGCTGCCCCCTATGGCGCGGTTCTTTTAGGGGACTTTGGTGCAGAGGTCATCAAAGTTGAAATCCCTGGGAAAGGGGATACGCTTCGGCATGTTGGTCCTTTTGCGGATGGTGAACCGCTAAGGTGGTCAGGGCTTTCAAGGAACAAAAAGTCCCTCACACTTGATCTTCACAAAGAAGAAGCGAAAGAAATTTTTAAAAAGCTTGCAGAACAGGTTGATTTAATTATTGAAAATTTTCGTCCAGGAACACTTGAAAAATGGGACGTTGGGTACGATGTGTTAAAGAAAATCAACCCTCGTTTAATTATGATTCGTGTATCGGGCTATGGGCAGACTGGTCCGTTTAAGGACAAAGCGGGGTTTGGAACCCCTGCGACGGCATTTAGTGGTTTTACGTATCTTCAAGGGTTTCCAGATCGTCATCCAGTCAGTCCGTCCTTTTCACTGACAGATTATATTGCGGGTATCTATGTAGCATTTGCCGCTGTGACAGCCATGTATTATCGGGACAACCATCCAGAAGGGACCGGGCAAATGGTGGATCTAGCACTCTATGAGTCTGTATTTCGTATGCTAGAGTTTTTGGTTGCAGAATATGACAAGCTTGGCAAGGTACGCGAACGTTCACCAGGGCTAAGTGGTCATTCGAGTCCTGCTGGAACTTACGAAACAAAGGATGGACATTATCTTGTCCTTGTCACTAGTACAGATTCGACCTTTAATCGACTGGCAGAGGCGATGAATCGATTAGATTTACTAGAAAACGAAAAATTCTCAGTGAATGCAGCAAGGCTCAAGCATAACGACGAAATGGATGCCATCGTCTCTCAGTGGATTGCATCCAAATCAAGAGATAAGGTATTGAATATTTTAGATAATCATGGCGTACCTGTGAGTCCAATCTTGAGCATTCGGGATATTTTTGAACATCCGCAATTCAAAGAACGAGAAAATATCGTCGAAGTACATCATCCTCGACTTGGAAAAGTGAAAGTGCCTGGCATCATTCCGAAGTTTGAAAAAACACCGGGAAGCATCCGCCATATTGCGCCTGATTTAGGTGAACATAATTATGAGATTTTAACGAACATGCTTGGCTTAACAGAAGAAGAGTGTAAACAGTTAGAAGAAAAAGGGGTTATTTAAGGACGCTCAACCGATTCGCACAGTGCGGAAACAAAGGAGGATGGTTATGAAAGTGCATTCAGATCTGAAGGGGAACGAACTGCAGCCTGCTTATATAAAACCAACAAAAGCTCGTTTTGGTATATTAATTCTGTTGTTTTTTATTACAGCCATTAATTATATTGATAGAGCCAGTGTGTCCATTGTGGCACCAGCAATTCAATCTTCCCTGCAATTAAATCCTGCATTATTGGGCTTGATCTTTTCTGCGTTTAGCTGGACATATACAGCGATGCAAATACCAGGTGGCTTTATTCTTGATAAATTCGGATCAAAGGTTACATATGGTATTTCACTCATTACTTGGTCTGTTTTCACAGGTTTACAGGCGTTTGCAAACAGTTTTGCCTTTTTATTCGGCTGCCGTTTGTTTATTGGAATTACAGAATCTCCAGCATTCCCTGCTAATAACCGTATTGTGACAACGTGGTTCCCTAGAAGAGAGCGGGCTTTTGCTACTGGCGTTTACACTGCTGGAGAATATGTTGGCCTAGCTTTTGCCACTCCGCTTCTTTTTTGGATCATGACCACTTTCGATTGGAGAACCGTATTTGTCACTGCTGGTGCGCTCGGTATTATATTTGCTTTTTTCTGGTATAAGTATTATCACGAACCGAAAGAACATCCGAAAGTCAATGAAGATGAGCTAGAGTTGATTCGCCAAGGAGAAGGGCTGACAGTAGCCACGCAGGAGAAACTGAAATGGTCTGACTTTGCCGTCCTTTTAAAATATCGTAAATTGATTGGATTGTATATTGGCCAATTTTCTGTGGCGTCCACACTCTTTTTCTTTCTAACGTGGTTTCCTACCTACTTAGCTGAAGCGAAAAATATGGCATTTTTAAAGGTGGGGTTTGCCGCTTCTCTTCCATATATTGCGGCATTCTGTGGTGTACTGTTTGGCGGTTATGTGTCCGATTGGCTGCTTAAAAAGGGTGTATCTGTCAATGTGGCTAGGAAACTGCCTGTCGTTGTTGGTTTGCTTTTGACAAGCACGATTGTGTTGGCGAATTTTACGACAAGTATTCCGCTTGTATTAACCATTTTGTCCATCGCTTCCTTCGCACAAGGGCTGTCAAATATCTCATGGACCATGTTGTCTGAGGTAGCACCAAGAGAGATGGTTGGGCTTGCCGGCGGTGTATTTAACTTTTTTGCCAATTTGTCAGGCATCATCACACCGCTCATTATCGGATTGATCGTATCCGTGACTGGCTCATATAACGGAGGTATTTTATTTGTCAGCCTTGTGGCATTAGGAGGGGCGTTATCCTACATATTTATTGTAGGTAAGATAGAACGTATCCAATTAAAAGCATAGAATAAAAGATAGCTCATCTCGAAATCTCGAAGATGAGCTTTTTTGTTATGCATAAAAGATAAAGGTGATGACTATTGCGGATAGAATTCCTATACTAATATAAAAGCTGGCAAACCATATATTCCAGCGGGTGATACGATAAGGATTAACCTTTATCAAATCTGCCAATAATGAAACGGAAACATTAAATGGACTAAACATTACCGTTGATGTTCCTGCCGTAATGAACATAATGGCGATAGGAAGCGCAGGAAGCTCATGAATGACAGGTGTTAACATGCTGACTAACAGAGCAAGCGAAACGAGTGGATGAAAACCGCAAAGAGCGGTGATTAGAAAATACAACCCAATGACGCAATAAACCCAGACTGTATGGTCTGATATACTAACAATAAATGCTTGAATCGGCTGCATACTGTTTGTGACAAGTAGCATATCAACAAAGAAACCAGCACTTAAAAATAGACACATATAATTGGAGAGTTGACGGGTTCGTTCCTTCCAATGAGGAATAGAGACGGCGACATATTGTTTTCGTTTTTTGATAACGGACGAAAATAATAGAGCAAATGGAATAATCGTTAGCACAACAGCAAATAAATACCCTTTCCCAATCCAGGCATCGACTAGCGAGACGACTGTGATAAAACTTAGTAGCATGAAAGCGAGCTGGAGGGTTTTTCGCTTGATTCTCTTAGGATTGGTATGGGTCTCTGCTGACTGAATGATGTTTGGAAATTGCTTGCTTTGACGAGAAAACAGCATCCAATCTGTCATCAAAATAATCAGCATTAAACAAAAGGTCACGGGTGCAATTTGATAATATTTCAGCTTGGTTGCATCAATAGTGACACTCACCAGCACTTCAACAGGACTCCAGCTTAGGCATAGCGCATATGACCTTAAAAGGTTGCGCGTATAAAGGTGCTGTTTGACTCGTTCTTTAAGAGAGTCCAGCGAGGGTTTCAAGGATGTGTAGAGTAAGGGAATGGTTGCGATATTTAAAAACATGCCAAGAATATGAGTGACAAATGAGCTCTTGCGATAAAGCTGATTTGTACTCGTTGTATGTAAGGTAAGTAGTTTATTCAATTGTGTGTCGAAATGTCCAACATGTATGAGAGAATGAATAAAAGGCAGCATGAAAAACAGAGAAAGCAAGCCTAGCATGGAATGAAAATGAAGAAAAAACGTATGCAAAGGCTGGTCAGATAATAAAAACAACAGCAAGCCAATGAAGAGAAAAATAGCACCAGTTTTCAAATAAAGCCCATTGGCCCTCTTAAAAGAAATGGTGAGCGAAGCAGCGGCCAGCAGACCAACTAAATAGGAGAGTATGGGAGCAGGGAATAGTTGATTAACGATGAATACGCTAATAAGAAGCGTAAAAATGATTAGATACATCAAGATATCTCCTCCATCAAAAAGCGTCTACTGCTTTTATTCCGTCTAATGGAATTTGTTTTCTTTTAATGGAACATTTAAAATGGATTATAGCAAAGTTGGTAGTTGATGTCGATAAGAAATCAAAGGGGAAAAGGAGAAAGTAAACATGGCTGATAAGAAGTCAAAAGAAGAGTCAGGACTGCGTACCGTTCAACGGGCTTTGGATATTCTATCTTGTTTTAGCGAAGAACGGCAAGAGTTGACGCTAACGGACATTTCAAAAGAGATGAATTTAGCAATGTCCACGACGACGAGACTGCTCAAGGCACTTGAAATGAATCATTTTGTAGAAAAGAACCAAGAGACAATGAAGTACCGGCTCGGTCAAAGACTTTATCTTCTCGGTTATATTGCTGGGAAGTCCATCAAATTGAGGGAACTGGCAAAACCGCTCATGTACACACTTCGTGATGAAACAAAGGAAACCGTCAACCTGTATGTGCTCGATCACAAAAGCAGGGTATGTATTGAACAAGCCGAAGGGCTGCAATCTATTCGGCATCTTGTGAAAATCGGTGAGAAGCTGCCGTTATACGCTGGTGCTGGTGGAAAGGTGCTGCTTGCTTTCCAAAGCGAAGAGTTTCAACAGCAAGTTTTCGCGTCTGAGGCTGATCACATGACGATGGAGGAGTGGCGAAAAGAATGTCGTTATATTCTTGAAACGCATACCGCTTGCAGTATTGATGAACGGGAAGTCGGATCGGCGGCAGTGGCGGCACCGATCTTTAACATTCATGGGGAGGTGCAGGCATGTTTATCCATATCTGGACCGACCCAACGATTTACTGAAGATGTCATCCCTCAGCTGCAGCAAAAAGTGAAAGAGCATGCCGAGAAGCTCTCCGAACAGCTCGGTTACGTCGTCAAAGACAATTTTTAAGAATGCCTATCTTTTCTCAGTCCATTTATCATATAATAGAAACATTATGTAGCATTCCTTGTCGTAAGGAGGACGTGTCACGAACATGAAAAACAATAGAGAGATTCCTGTGAGACAGCGAAATATTGTCCTCATTGGCTTTATGGGCGTTGGGAAAACAACCATTGGGCAGCTGGTTGCCAAAAAGTTATATAGAGATTTTATTGATGTTGATCAGGAGATTGAGAAAAAGTACAACATGACGATTCCAGAAATGTTTCAGCAAAAAGGAGAAGCGTTCTTCAGGCAGGCTGAAAAAGACTATATCGTCGATTTATGTGAACATACTCAGCTAAAGATCGTGTCTCTTGGAGGCGGTGCGTTTAAACAGGAAGAAATCAAACGATCTTGCTTAAAGCATTGTACGGTTCTTTTCCTTGACCTATCTTGGGAGAATTGGAAGCAGCGGCTGGATATTTTAATTGAAAACCGTCCTGTTCTTCATAACCGCACGCTTGACGAGATGAAAGAGCTGTTTGAAGAGCGCCGGGAAATTTATTCCCTTCATAACTCAAGAGTGGAAACAGATCATCTAGAAGCTGAAGAAGTCGCCAATTATATTGTCGACACACTCAAGCTTGGCTGGGATCTATATTCGAAATAAAAAAGTCTATCCTAAGGGGGTAGACTTTTTCTATTAGATCAGGTCAAAAAAATGACAGTCTAAGTTGGATGATCGATAAAAAAAGAAGAAAAGATGTTTTTTCCCTCGTAATTATATCAAAATGTATGCATCCTTTATGTCGTGTGTCTAGACGTTTGAAAAAAGTGGTGATCAGACTACAACTAGTTCAAAATGATGAGGTTTTTTGATTGATGTGGGAAACGAAATATATCTCGCATTTTCTTTTTTTGAAAAAATAAAATAGTATCTAAATTCTAATAATAGTTTTTTGAATTATTATAATTTTTAAAAATATTGTTGACACCTTCGGTTATATCATTCTATGATTATTAACGTAAACGCTTACCGTAAACGTTTACTAAAACAAATGGGGAGGAATTTGTTGATGAAAAATAAAGAAAAATGGAGCGGTGTATTCCCGGCTGTCTTAATTCCTTTTAAAGATGACTATTCAATTGATGAACCTGCTTTTCGTAAGCTTGTCCGTTGGGTGGCAGATCACAAAGGAATTAACGGGATCGTTGTCAATGGACATACTGGCGAGATTATGACTTTGCTGCCACATGAACGAGCTGAGGCTGTGCGCATTGCAGCTGACGAATTAAAAGGGGAAGTACCTGTCATTTCTGGGGTTTCTGCTGAAGGAACAATTGAAGCAATCCAGCATGCAAAAGCCGTTGAAGAAGCTGGTGGAGAAGGTATACTTCTCATGCCGCCACATTCATGGCTAAGATTCGGTATGCAACCTGAGTCACCTGTCCAATTCTTTAAAGATGTTGCAGAAGCAATTGATATTTCAATCATCGTTCATCAATATCCAACATGGACAAAAACCTCATATACAACCAATCAATTACTAGAAATGTCGGAAATTGAGAACGTTGTTTCGTTTAAAATTGGTCAAAGAGACATGGCACAATACGAGGTCGATGTACGTGCATTGAAAAAACATGCGCCAGATGTATCGTTACTCACATGTCACGATGAATATTTATTGCCAACATTGGTTCAAGGAATTGATGGAGCACTTGTAGGTTTCGGCTGTTTCGTGCCAGATTTGATCGCTGAACTTGTGAAATGTGTGGAAGAAAAAGACCTTGTAGCGGCCAATAAAGTTTACGATAGAATCTTTGAATTAAAGCATGCTGTGTATAAAATGGATGAACCTTCATCTACTTCTCATCTGCGCATGAAAGAAGCGATGTATCAGCGAGGTTTGATCAGCAGTTCGCTTGCTAGGAAACCAGTATTACCTCTAACTACTGAGGAAAAAGAAGAGATTCGTCAGGGCCTTCAAAGTGTTGGGTTGCTCAAGGAAAACGTCAGTAAATAACAGACCATTGATTTCATGATGAAGGTGAGTCGGGTTATAATAGTGTATAAAACAACAGACTCCCGGAGGTATGAAATGTGTCAGTAAGTATTAAAGATGTCGCATTGAAAGCTGGAGTGTCTATCGCCTCTGTTTCCCGAGTATTAAGTGGTAAACCAGGAGTAGGTGCTCAAACGGCTGAAAGAATCAAACAAGTGATTGATGAGTTAGGCTATCGTCCTAATTTAGGAGCTAGAGGGCTCGTTAAAAGAAAGACTGGGAATATAGCTGTCGTGGTTCCACGTGGTTCATATATTTTGAATAATCCATTTTTTTCGACGATTTTAGATGGTATAGCGAAAGAGTTAGATGAAACTGAATTCAATATGTTGATGTCATTTACATCTATACAGCAGCAACGATTACTTGAAACACAAGCTGTAGATGGTGCCATTTTATTTTCTCCCAGAAATGAAGAATTGAGCATGGATTGGTTAAAAAGTTTAGCTATTCCCATTATTGTTGTTGGAAGTTATTTAGAGGAATCTCCTTTCCCATGTGTCAGACCAGATGATGAAGAAGGTGTGTGTCAATCAGTAACGGCCTTATTTGATAAAGGTCATCGAACCATTGGGCTGGTCAATGGTCCAATGAGTTCGATGCATAGTGTCAGGTATTACAAGGGGTATGAACGCACACTTAAAAATTTAGGGTTAACAATGAACAAAGAACTTGTGTTTGAGTTAGATGAATTTGATGGGGGAAAAGTAGTAGAAGTGGTTTCTCAATTTCTCCAAGGAAACCAGCACATGACTGGAGTTGTTTGCTCTTCAGATTTTTTGGCGATGGGGGTCATGAAAGCGGCAGAAAATGCAAATGTGTCTATACCTCATGACTTGTCAGTCGTTGGTGCGGATGATGTGCCCATTGCAAGTTTTCTAACCCCTTCTTTATCCTCAGTTCATGTTGATTTAGTTGGGATGGGGAGAAAAGCTGTTTCTTTACTAACACAGGTATTAGAAGGAGAACAGTTAGAGGCAATGGAACATATCTTCCCTATGTACTATATAGATCGGGGCACCACGGGAGCGCCAAAAAAGAAATGATAGATGCTGAAAACTCGTATGAACGCTTTAGAATGTCTCATGATTTAAAATGTAAGCGATTTCTTTAGCGCTCTTCAGCATGTACTTTTGCATCATTTCCTCTAATAAGGAGGAGATATCATGACGTTAGAAGTCAGCGGAAATTCAAATTCTCATGATGGACAAGTTGTTGATAGAGCTTCACAACTATTGACGAGAATGGAAAGTGTGCCTTTTTCTAGATGGCATTTAAAACCTCGTATCATTATGGGATCTGCCACCTTTTTTGATGCTTTTGATGCTCTGTCTTTAGCGTTTGTACTCCCCGTTCTCATCGGCATGTGGAGTTTATCACCTGCTCAAATTGGTCTTCTTATTGGGTCTGGTTATATAGGACAAGCGATTGGTGCCATTTTCTTTGGATGGTTAGCAGAAAGGCGTGGTCGTGTTTTTAGTGCAAAGTGGACTGTACTCCTCATGTCCGTCATGAGTATTGCATGTGTGTTTTCAGGCAATTTTATGGCACTGTTTATTTTTCGTTTTATACAAGGTATTGGGGTAGGAGGAGAGGTGCCGGTAGCAGCCTCATATATCAATGAGCTGTCCCGGGCGCAAGGGAGAGGTAGATTTTTTATGCTTTATGAGATGATTTTTCCTTTAGGATTAATGATTTCAGCTCAAATCGGTGCATTTGTTGTGCCTAGCTTTGGGTGGAAGTGGATGTTTTTGATTGGAGGCATTGGAGGTTTAATCGTCTTTGTATTCTTTTTTATGTTACGTGAATCCCCAAGGTGGCTTATTTCAAAAGGCCGGTTAGATGAAGCCGAAAGAATTATTGAAGAAATTGAAGCTAGTACTGACCAACGAATGCCTGTAGCGAATCAAGTATCTAGCAGTACTGAAAAAGGTGACTGGAAAGAGCTTTTTTCAACTTTTTATCGTAAAAGAACATTGATCGTATGGGGACTATGGTTTTCTGCCTACTTTGTATCGAATGGATTAAATAACTGGTTACCGAGTCTATATAATACTGTTTACAATTTGCCAGTTGGAGATTCATTAAGGGCAGCCTCTTTAACAAATATTTTACAGACCATAGGGGTATTCGCTTGTGCATTTTTAATTGATAAAGTAGGAAGAAAGCGCTGGGCAACCATTGCATTTATCGTAACAGGTGCTTTATTAACTGCTTTATGGATCAGCGGAGCGAGTTCTCCAGAAAGTGTGATCTATTTAGGGTCTGCTGCTTACGGAATGATGGGGACAATTACAGTTCTTCTCTATTTATATACACCTGAAATTTATCCAACACGTATGAGGGTGATTGGAACGGCATTCGCTACAGCGTGGCTTAGGTTGGCCTCAGCGATTGCTCCTATTATGATAGGCTTTATTTTAGAGGTGAGCGGTGTTTCAACTATTTTTATTCTTTTCGCAAGTGTGACTGTAGTGGGAGCAATTCTTGCTTTTAAAATGATCGAAACGCGCGAGAAAGTATTAGAGGATATTGCACCGTAAGTGATGCATACTGAAGAACTTATTCCAAAGAGGGTAGGTTCTTTTTTCTATACAGAGGATCTATGTACAATTTTTCAGATTGCCTATCTTTGGGCGCGCCATGTATCATATAATAGATACATTATGTGCATTCCTTGTCGTAAGGAGGACGTGTCAAACAACCATTGGGCAGCTTGTTGCCAAAAAAGCTATATTTTATTGATGTCGATGAAAGCATTCTTCAGGCAGGCTGAAAAGGATTATATCGTCCATTTATGTGAAAATACATAGCCTAAAGATCGTTTCTCTTGGAGTCGATGCATTCAAACAGGATGAAATCAAACGAGGAAGTCGCCAATACACTCAAGCTTGGCTGGGATTTATATTCGAAATAAAAAGTCTACCGATGCGGGTAGACTTTTTCTATAAATTCAATTCTTAGTTCCTTGAAGGAGTGCAGCTTTTAAACAGAAGGAAATGGGCTGATGCTGTGCATCGAATTGAAGTTGAAACAGCTGCTTTGTATTAGGGTCTGCGGCTTGAAGATGGGAAACTACATCCTTTTGAACATTCTCTGGTGTGCGTCCACGCATCATCCAGTCCTGATAATCAATTTGCAGATCCCAGTACCGAGTCTCTTTTTGAGTCAGTTGGTTAGTAGCGAAGAGCTCTTTCCATTCTGATAACGAACTTTCTCGCACGTGAGAAGGATCTCTAAGTCTATTTAAGTGGTTAATAAATGAATCCTGTGCAGCGTTCTCAGGTGCATAATGATCGACGAGTAGAAATGTGCCTCCTTTTTTTAAGACACGGCTGATTTCAGACATGGCTGCCGGGAGGTTTGGAAAGTGGTGAGCAGCAAACCGGCTCGTCACGATATCAAATGATTCATCAGCGAAGGGCAATGCTTCTGCGGCCGCCCGCTCAAAAGTAATATGTGTCAGTTGGCGTTCTTCCGCAAGTGCTGCTGCAACCTCAATCATTTCTTGTGTGACATCAATGCCGATGCCTTTAGAAATTGTGTCTGAAAAGGAAAAAACGGTATGACCTGCCCCGCAGCCGACATCAAGTAAATGCTCATGACCGTTCGCATTTGCTATCGTTTTCATCCATTCCAGCTCTTCTCCGGCTGAAAATATAGGTGAATCTCGATAATTCTCGGCATTTTGTGAAAATTGATTCTCGGCTTTAGAATATGGATTCATTTCTTTTCCCCCTTTGCTGTCTCTTTATCGTAGAATGCCTTTTGTTATTTGTCTAAGACATAAAAGATATGACATGAATAGTTAAAACCTATGAGGTGATGAAAGTGGATATACGAATGATGGAATATGTCATGGAAGTGTACCGGCAGCAAAGTTTTACAAAAGCAGCGGACCAACTTCATATTGCACAGCCTTCTTTAAGCCAACAAATTAAGAAGCTGGAAGAGGAATTAGACACACCCCTATTTATTCGAAAACATGGCCAAGTAACGCCTACACCTCAAGGGAGTCGATTCATTAAAAGGGCTGAGAACATTTTGAAGGAAAGAGATGATTTACTGCGTGAAATGGGAGAAGCTGCTTATGAGGTGGGGAAAGAGCTGAACATTGGAGCGCCGGCCGTCACAGGGGGATATGTACTGCCCGAATTATTGAAAACCTTTTGTCAAACGTATCCTCATGTTCACGTGCAGCTGATAGAAGAATCACCTCGTGAGCTGGAAAAACTTCTATTGGCTGGCAAACTGGATTTGGCTATTTTATCTATGCCTGTCGAGCATGAATCATTGAAAACGAAACAAATGCTGACAGAGCCGCTTCTTCTCGCAGTTCCGCAAACTGCTCAGCCGTGGTTAACAGATGAATTGAATGAAATCATCAATCAAGCAGATCAGAAAGGGCCTGTTCCGTTTCGCTTACTAGAAGACGCCTCATTTATTATGCTGAAAGAGGGATATGGCTTTCGGCAAGTGGTCACGGAACTATGTCTTCATCATGGTTTTCATCCGAAGATTACCTTTGAAACAAGTCATATTCAAACAGCACAGGCATTGGTCAAAAATGGATTAGGTGTGACAGTTGTGCCGAAAATGGTGGCGCAAGAGGATAGGAACGAAGTCACCTATTTGAAAATTGATTCACGCCCAACTCGCACTCTTGTGTTTGCATATGTGGAAGAAAGGTATTTAACGAAAGCCGCTCAGGCCCTAATGTACCTGTACCAGAATCAAGGGATAACTTAAACAAACGTTTAATTAAATGCAAAAAGCAGGGGAGTACCCTGCTTTCTAATAAATATCCAGACGCTGATCCGTCATCACAGGAATCTGCTGTCTCACTTCATCCACTAGCTGAAGATCAATTTCTACATAATAAATGTCTTCTTCATGGTTTGTTTCGAGTAAAATACGGCCGAGTGGATCAATGACCATGGAGTGTCCAGGGAATTCTGTGTCCCTGCTTGTGCCTGTTCTGTTAACTGCAAGCATAAATGATTGATTCTCAATCGCTCTTGCGATGAGCAGGCTGCGCCAATGATCCACTCTTGCTGACGGCCATTGGGCGGTATTGACGAGCACTTTCGCCCCTTTGTTGACAAGTGCTCTGGAAAGCTGCGGGAAGCGAAGGTCGTAGCAAATCATTGCGCCGATCTTTACATCCGCTTCATAGTCAAATAAACCAAGCTGATCACCAGCAGTTAAATAATTGTGTTCATCCATTAAGCGGAATAAATGAATTTTATCATAATCCACTAAAAGCACACCTTGGCGGTTAAAGACATACATTGTGTTGGTGATGTTTTCATCTTCCGTCCGCTTGTTCAATACACTTCCTGCAATGAGAACTACTTGGTGTTTGCGGGCAAATGAAGAGAAAAGCTGTTTTGTGCGTTCACCGTTTATATCCGCAAGCTGCTCGGCTTGTTCAAGGGCGTAACCAGTATTCCACATTTCGGGTAAAATGATCAGATCAGGCTGTTCGCGGATGGCTTCTTCTAAAAACGCTTCTGCTTTTTGAAAGTTTACATCAGGTTCTCCAATTTGTACGTCCATTTGGACGAGGGCGATTTTCATACAAGTTCCTCCTTTATTCAATGGTGTACATGGAACATCCATGAATGGATTTATCGATTGATTTTGCTTGAGAACATCTAGTGTTCAAGCCAGTTTCTTTATCATAAAGGTTTCCATCATCTTTGCCAACAGAAATGTCAGAAGGTTTTGTCTTTAATAGTGAAAATGACTTTTTAAGTCAAGAAAACAGTGATAAGATACACATAACTAATAAAACTAAGGGGGATAGTGGGATATGCAATTGTACGATTTACCAATAGAGGAGCTAAAAACATATAAACCAAAGAAAACAGCACGTCCTGATTTCTCAGACTTTTGGAAGGTATCGCTCGAAGAACTGCGCCAAGTAGAGGCAAAAACAGCGCTTGAACCTTATAACTATCCAGTAAAAGGCGTCAAGGTGTACCGTCTGACGTATCAAAGCTTTGATCATTCTCGTATTGAAGGCTGGTATGCGGTACCAGATCAAATCGGTCCGCATCCAGCACTCGTTCGCTTTCATGGCTATAATGCCAGCTATGACGGCGGTGTTCACGACATCGTCAACTGGGCACTGCATGGCTATGCGACATTCGGTATGCTCGTTCGCGGTCAAGGCGGCAGTGAAGATAAGACAGTGACAACAGGCGCGCAGGCATTGGGATGGATGACAAAAGGCGTTTTATCGAAGGAGACCTACTATTATCGAGGTGTTTATTTAGATGCGGTTCGTGCACTCGACGTGATTCAGTCCTTCCCAGAAGTGGATGAACACCGTATCGGCGTGATAGGCGGTAGCCAGGGAGGAGCACTAGCGGTTGCAGCGGCAGCACTTTCAGACATTCCGAAGGTCGTCGTGGCAGATTATCCGTATTTATCAAACTTCGAACGTGCAGTCGATGTGGCATTGGAGCAGCCTTATTTAGAAATCAATTCATACTTTCGAAGAAACAGTGATCCAGAATTAGAAGAAAAGGTATTTGAGACATTAAGCTATTTTGATTTGATCAATTTAGCCGGATGGGTGAAACAGCCCACATTGATGGCAATCGGTCTGATCGACCAAATCACTCCGCCCTCAACTGTATTTGCGGTATACAATCATTTAGAAACAGATAAAGATTTAAAGGTGTATCGCTACTTTGGACACGAGTACATCCCGGCTTTTCAAACAGAGAAGCTTGCCTTCTTACAAAAGCATTTAAAGATTTAAAAGAACAAAGAGGCCGCTCTAGGAGGGCCTCTTTTTTAATAACTTGTATTCTGTCTCGTTTTTTCATCAGGCACTAATGCGGTGATAATGAGAGCAAGGGCAGTAATGATATGAAGAATAAAGCCGAGAATCGGAATCCAGGCAAGGCATGATGTAACAATTCCGATGATACTTCCAATCATTGGTCCTTGGTCTCGCTTCGATAAGACGAGTGTGATAATATGCAGAATAAGCATGACCATGAGCGGTGAATAGCCATTGCTGATGACAAATAATCCTCCAATCACAGGGATGGCGAGGCAGGCTTCAAAAATCCCAGTGATCCATTTCATGATGCGAGCTATAGACATCAGATCCAACTCCTTTTTCATATATGTCTTATTCGTATTTTCCCAAAACGTGAAGAAGTCATGCAGAATTCTATAGAAAGAGTTGATGGACGCTTGAGAGAGAGAATTAAGGAAGAACTGAAAATCATCGAAGAAACGTATGACGTAAAGATTTGCCTTGCCGTTGAATCAGGCAGCAGAGCATGGGGATTTCCATCGACTGATAGTGATTATGATGTTCGTTTTTTATACGTTCCCCGGAAAGAATGGTATTGGGCGATGGAAGAGCATCGGGATGTCATTGAACGGCCGATTGATGACGTGCTTGATATTAGCGGCTGGGAGCTTAGAAAGGCACTGCGCTTATTCAACAAATCAAATCCATCCATCATGGAATGGCTGTCTTCAGACATTATCTATGCTGAATCTTTTTCTTTGGCAAAGCAGCTAAGAGAATTGAAGGATCGAGCGTTTTATCCTGCAGCGTTGATGTACCATTATATAAATATGGCGAAGCGGAATGAGAGCCACCATTTGCGAGGAGAGAAGGTGCGAATTAAGAAGTATTTCTATGTGCTTCGCCCGCTGCTTGCCTGCCAGTGGATTGAACGCTACCGAACAGTTCCACCGATGGACTTTCATGAACTGCTAAAGGAGCTAGTGGAGGAAGGTCCGCTTTTAACAGAAATTCATGAACTGCTCAAACGAAAAATGGACGGAGAAGAAATGGATGTAGAAAATCGTCTCGCCTATGTTCATCCATTCATCGACAAAGAACTGTTGCGTTTTGATGAATTGGTGAAAAGCTACAATCAGCCGAAAGATAATCTCATGCAAGAATTAAATGAGCTTTTGCAGTCTACCCTTGATGAGGTGTGGGCGTAGGAGGGAAGAGCCAGCCGGATATCGGCAGGCTCTTTTTTATCTCTTATTGTGATAAAACCACAAAAAAAGTCAGAATTTTTGTCATCTTCAAATATTGTAGCGGACAGCTTATGAGCCTTACAATAAAGACATAGCTTACAAAGAGTGGGAGGTGCCCTTTATGGAGTCGGTCACAAGAAATTTTTTCTTGTTTTTGTCAAAGAGCAGTCTCTTGAACCATATTGCTCGTAATTGGGGAAGTGCTGTTGCATCTAAGAAAATCATCGGTGGGAAGGATTTTGAGAGCGCTATCCCTGTCATCAAACGATTAAATGATCAAGGAATGGCTGTGACAGTTGACCACCTTGGTGAGTTTGTCACAAAGGCAGAGATTGCAAATGAGCGGACGAATGAGTGTATTCAAACCATTCAGCAAATTGCAGAGGCGGGACTCAATTCTCACGTGTCTCTCAAAATGACATCACTCGGCCTTGATATTGACGATGACCTTGTGTATAGCAATATGAAACGTATTTTAGATACGGCGGAAAAACACCGCATTATGGTGACAATCGATATGGAGGATGAACAGCGCTGTCAAAAAACGCTGGACATTTTTAAAGAGATGAAATCTCAATATGAGTATGTCAGTACGGTCCTGCAGGCGTATTTGTACAGAACAGAAAAGGATCTTGATGACCTAAATGAATTGCAGCCATTTTTAAGACTTGTAAAGGGTGCCTATAAGGAATCCGCCGAAGTGGCGTATCCAAACAAAAAAGACGTTGATCAGAATTACAAGAAGCTGATCGAAAAGCAATTACTCACAGGGAACTATACAGCCATTGCGACACATGACGATCAAATGATCGAGTTCACAAAAAATATTGTGAAAAAACACAATATACCGACAAGTCAGTTCGAATTTCAAATGCTGTATGGCATGAGATCAGAAACGCAGCAGGCACTTGTGAAAGAAGGCTATCAAATGAGGGTCTATACTCCGTATGGACGAGAGTGGTATGGCTACTACATGAGACGTCTTGCAGAACGGCCGGCAAACATTGCCTTTGCTCTAAAAGGGATGACGAGAAAATAATTTGAAACGGGAGCGTGACAAAGATGACAACACCTTACAAACATGAACCATTCACGGATTTTAGCCAGGAAGAAAACCGAAAAGCGTTTGAACAAGCATTAGCAAAGGTAACAGAATCACTTGGTCAAACCTATCCACTTGTGATTAATGGGGAAAGAATTGAAACGAAAGACCAGATTGTCTCGATCAATCCAGCGAAAAAGGATGAAGTCGTTGGAACCGTATCAAAAGCCGGGAAGGAAGAGGCAGAGCAAGCGGTTCAAGCTGCGGCACAAGCATTCGAAACTTGGCGCTACACGTCTCCAGAAGAAAGAGCCAGCGTATTATTCCGTGCTGCGGCAGGTATTCGCCGTAAAAAGCATGAGTATTCAGCCCTTCTTGTCAAAGAAGCAGGTAAGCCTTGGAACGAAGCAGATGCAGATACAGCAGAAGCGATTGATTTCCTTGAATATTATGCTCGTCAAATGCTGGAGCTGGCGAAAGGCAAACCAGTGAACAGCCGCGAAGGAGAGCGCAATCAATACGTATACACACCAACTGGCGTGACGCTCGTGATTCCGCCGTGGAACTTCTTGTTTGCCATTATGGCAGGAACAACAGTAGCACCAATCGTTACAGGGAATACAGTTGTCTTAAAACCTGCAAGTGCAACACCTGTGATTGCGGCACGTTTTGTGGAGGAGCTTGAGCAAGCAGGTCTTCCAAAAGGTGTGGTGAACTTTGTCCCAGGAAGCGGAGCAGAGGTTGGAGATTACTTAGTAGATCATCCGAAAACAAGCCTAATTACATTCACTGGTTCAAGAGAAGTAGGGACACGTATCTTTGAACGCGCGGCAAAAGTACAGCCGGGTCAGCAGCATTTAAAGCGTGTCATTGCTGAAATGGGTGGTAAAGATACAGTGGTTGTAGATGAGGATGCAGACGTCGAATTAGCGGCTAACGCCATTTTCACATCAGCCTTCGGTTTTTCAGGTCAGAAGTGTTCAGCCGGATCTCGAGCTGTCGTTCACGAGAAGGTGTATGACCAAGTGGTCGAGCGAGTAAAGGAAATCACAGAAACAAAAACAACAGCGAATCCACTTTCTGCTGATGTCTACATGGGACCTGTCATTGATCAAGCGTCCTTTAACAAGATCACAGATTATATCGAGGTTGGCAAGCAGGAGGGCCGCTTAGTGACTGGTGGAACGAGTGATGATTCGGAAGGATACTTCATTCACCCAACCATTTTTGCAGATCTTGAGCCAACATCTCGCTTGATGCAAGAAGAAATCTTCGGACCTGTCTTGGCATTCTCGAAAGTGTCTAGCTTTGATGAAGCACTTGAAGTAGCCAACAACACGGAATATGGTTTGACAGGTGCTGTCATTACTAACAATCGTGATCACATCAACCGTGCGAAGCAAGAGTTCCATGTGGGAAATCTCTACTTTAACCGTAACTGCACAGGAGCGATCGTGGGATACCACCCATTCGGTGGATTTAAAATGTCAGGAACCGATTCAAAAGCAGGCGGTCCAGATTACCTAGCTCTACACATGCAGGCGAAAACGATTAGTGAAATGTTTTAAGTTGGAAAAGCATGAACTTGTTCACACGGGTTCATGCTTTTTTTGCTTGTCTACGACTTGTTTCCATGCAAATCTGTCCGGAAAGAAGTATGATAAATGTATCACTTAATCAGGGAGCAATCGGGATGGAAGAGATATTAGAAAAGCTTCATACATTTTTTGATGGCGATAAGTTAATTGCATTTATTAGCGGGTATTTAAAAAAACCAGTCATTTTAGAAAGCACAGAGTGTCAGCTCCTTGCTTATAATTCTTACAGCATTCAGCAGTTTGACCCAGTCAATCAGCAAACGATTTTCTCAAAAGAATGTCCAGGGTCTGTGGTCGATTGGTTAAAGAAAACAGGGGTCATTAAGCGTCTGCACACGGAGTCAAAGCCATTTTATGTGAGCGGTCATGATGAGCTCGGATTTAATCGCCGGGTGGCTGTGAGCGCTAAGCATAAACAAGAGGTTGTGGGCTTTATTTGGGTGCAGGACATTGAGGATTCCCTCTCTCAGGAGGAGCTGCAATTTTTGCACGAAGCTTCCTTTCAAGTAGGAAAAGTGATTTATAAGAATAAGAAACAGCTGGAGAGAAAAGAAGGCAAAATTGAAGAATTCTTCAAAAAGGTGATGGATGATCATTTTTATACAGAAGAAGAACTGAAGTGGGAGGCTGAGAATTTAAGCATCCCGCTGCCAGCGGTATTTACTGTCATGGTCGTACACGCTGCCGATAACAAAAGTGAGACGGCAGAAGATGTGAAGGATGTCATTCGGACGTATTTGCAGCTAGAGGATAAGGTGAATCATGTGTACTCCGTTCAAGCCGACATTGTCGTGATATTGGGCAGCTTGTCAGACCGGCATTCACCGAAAGCAACAGCTGCTGACGTTATCGCTCATCTGCAATCAAAAGCGCATGCCCATCCTTCTCCATTGTATATCGGGATGGGAAGAGAGTATCGAGATGTCATGAAAATGAGTACAAGTCGATTCGAAGCGATAGAGGTCGTGAAGGCTGTGAAAATAGTGGGGGGACAAGAGCTGATTCCATATGATTACGAGAATCTAGGGGTCTTTCGGTTCTTGGATTCGATTTACAGCCATCAAAAAAAGAAAAATGACTTCAATCCAGATTTGTTACGTTTGAAGGAAAAAGATCGTGAAAGCCAAACCTCTTTTTTAAAAACGCTTGAAGTCTACTTATTAAACAACTGCAAGCTAAAACCAGCTGCAGAGCAGTTGTTTATTCATCAAAATACATTAAACTATCGAATGAAACAAATTTTTGATATGACCTCAATTGATTTAAGCCATTTTAGTCAGCGATGTGAGTTATTTATTGAATTGATGCTGATGAAAAAAGATCAATAGTCATCGAATCCGCAGGTGCCCGGGATCACCTGCGGATTTTCATATGAAAATGGCATACAATTGCTGTATTTCGTTGTATGATAGATAAGGATTTTATGAGAAGAATGAAAGGGGTGCCACCTTTGGGATCAGTCACCTTGGCTATTTTGATTTTCATCATGACCCTCGTCCTTGTCATTTGGCAGCCAGGACGTTTAACCATTGGATGGTCCGCATGTGGAGGAGCCCTTTTTGCGCTTGCCTTTGGTGTCGTTCATTTGGGCGATGTGTGGGAAGTGACGCAGATTGTATGGAATGCGACCTTTGCGTTTATTGGTATTATTATCATTTCGTTAATTTTAGATGAAATTGGGTTTTTTGAATGGGCTGCACTGCATATGGCAAAAGCCGCAAGAGGGAACGGTGTGCGCATGTTTATTTATTTAACATTGCTCGGCGCTGTCGTGGCTGCTTTTTTTGCGAATGATGGAGCGGCACTGATTTTGACTCCAATTGTCTTGTCTGTGGTGAGAGCGTTAAAACTGGATGAGCGGATGATCCTGCCATTTGTGATGGCAAGCGGCTTTATTGCAGATACAACCTCCTTGCCATTTGTCATTAGTAACTTGGTCAATATCGTATCAGCCGACTATTTTCATATTGGTTTTCTAGAATATACAGCAAACATGTTCGTACCAAACCTTGTGTCGCTTGGAGCGAGCATGCTAGTGCTTTATGTGTTTTACCGAAAATTGATCCCTAAAACTTACGATCTGTCACAAGCGAAGGAGCCGGCATCGGCTATTCGAGATATCCGCATGTTTCGCTTGTCGTGGTATGTGCTCGGCTGTCTGCTAGTCGGTTATTTTGCAGGAGAACTCATTGGGGTTCCGGTGTCTATCATTGTAGGCGGTATTGCCCTTGCCTTCTTGTGGCTAGCGAGAAGAAGTCCACAAGTAGTGACAAAGCGCGTCATAAAAGAAGCACCGTGGTCCATTGTCTTTTTCTCAATCGGTATGTATGTCGTTGTCTATGGACTGAAGAATGTCGGTCTCACAGAAATATTGGCGGCATGGATCGAACAAGGAGCATCGCATGGCTTGCTTACCGGAACGATGTTTATGGGTGTGCTTGCGGCAGTGCTGTCCTCTGTCATGAACAATCTGCCTACCGTGTTAATTGATGCGATTGCGATCGGGCATACAGATACAGCAGGCGTCATGAGAGACGGATTGATTTATGCCAATGTCATCGGCTCCAACCTTGGTCCGAAAATGACCCCAATCGGCTCATTGGCAACATTGCTGTGGCTTCATGTTCTCAAGAAAAAGGGCGTCCATATTTCTTGGGGTGCATACATGAAAGCCGGAATCATCCTGACCATCCCAACCTTGATCCTTACTTTACTGGGGTTATATGCGTGGTTATGGCTGATACATTAAAGGTGAATCTATAAAAAGAGCAGATCTATTGATCGGCTCTTTTTTGTTACAGATATTTCGCATAGTGTTTTTCTAAAAAGTCTTGAAGCAATGAAACCACGCTGCAAATGCCCCAGTAAATGAGTGCGACCAAAATATACATAGTCATATAATCGAATTCGCGCCCGCCTACGATCTTTGCTTGCTGGAAAAGCTCAGGTACCGTAATCATCGCAGCCAGTGAGGAGGCTTTGATTAAATCGAGCATGACATTGGTCAAAGGCGGGAGTGCGATACGGACGGATTGAGGCAAAATGACACCGCGCATCGTTTGCCAATAGCTGAGACCTAGTGATTTGGCAGCTTCCACCTGTCCACTTGGAACAGAGGAAAGGGCTGCTCGGTTGATTTCTGCAATATAGGCAGCGCTATTGAAGCTGAATCCAATAATGGCAGCAGTGACCGCTGTAAACTCAATCCCGATATAAGGGAATCCAAAATAAAGAATAAACAAAATGACCAGAATGGGGACGCCTCGCATGAATGAGATATACAGCCGTGCAGGCAGCCGAAGAATCCACGTATTCGCCATTCGGGCAAGCGCGATAAAAAAGCCAAGAATCGTACCAAAAAACATGCTCACAAAGGAAATGAGCAGCGTCAGCCAGATGCCTTTCATGACAAACGGAAATGACGCCTTTGCCAGTGCAGGATTAAATATATATTCTAAATGAATATCTCCCACGATTCCGGCTCCTTATTTAGAAATGTCGACATCTTCGACATCAGCATCAATTTTCTTTGAGACGTCTGCATGATTGAAGAATTTCTCAGAAATCTTTTTCATTGTTCCGTCTTTTTTCATGTCTTTTAATACACGATTTAATTCTTTTTGAAGCTCTGTGTTGTCTTTTTTCATCACAAAACCTTGTTCATTCGGCATGTATTTTAAGTCAGGGTGGATCGTAATATTTAATTTAGGAAATGCAGCAAGAGCCAGTGTCTGCAAGTAATAATCATTTAGAATGACATCTGTACGACCGTTTGCGACATCTTTTAAATATTGCTCGTTTGTTGCATTATCATAAATGACTTCCTTCGCACCGTACTTACGAGCGACATCCATGTAAATTGTTGTGGCAGCACCAGCTGCTTTCTTTCCTTTTAAATCTTTTAACGTCTTAATGCCAGACAAATCATCTTTCCGTACGATCGCCGTTCCATAGGAATATTTATAAGGCGTTGAAAAGGCGAACTTATCTTTTCTGTCATCTGTGATGTCGATGTCGTTTGCAGCGGCATCCACTTGTCCAGAATTAATGGCGCTCAGCATGCCATCATAGCCCATTTCTTTAAATTCTACTTTCACATCAAGGCGTTTAAACGCTTCTTTAACTACTTCCACTTCATATCCAGTCAATTGATCTTTGCCATTAGATGTATCATGATACGACGTTGGATAAAGGGTGCCTGAAGTAGCAACCACGATTTTTCCTTTCTTTTGAATCTCATCCCACTTGGAATCTCCAGACTGAGAAGAGCCTGATTGACTGCAAGCAGCCATGACAAGGATGAGAGCAGATACAACAAGCATCATCCAAATCGGTTTTCTATGATAAAAACGACTCATTTAAGAATCCTCCTCTATTTTTTATACAAAACAAAACATAGCACGCTTTTTCTGTTAGGACAACGTTTTCAGAAGAAAAGCGAAAAAGTAAGAATATTATGTGCAATTTACGCGGCGAAATATTGTATAAAAAAGGAAGGTGTGTGCAAAATAAGTGCGAAAAAGGAGGGAACAACAATGATGAAAAAAATAAGTGGCTTGATCATATTATCGATCGTGCTGCTCTCGGGTTTTCATATGGAAACAGTTCATGGAGAAACACCCCAAATGGAAAAGCGTCCAGTAACGCATCAAGTAAAATTAACGACAGAACAACAAAAACAAATTGAAATGCTTGAGCAGCAAATTCTTTCTAAACGAAAAGAAGTCATTGAGAAATACGTCCAATATGGTGTATTAACAAAGGAACAAGGTACACACATCACAAAAAGAATGGATGAACATTACAATCACTTGAAAAATAACGGATTTGTTCCATTGTTGAAAAAACCACAGCACCATTGACCATCATGATGAAACCGGCAGCGAGGTGCCGGTTTTTTTATGTGTTTATGACTCTTTTGAGAAAGTGAGACTTTCACCATCTTGAGGGACAGAAATAGTTTGATCTGCATGGTGCTCTTGAATGTAAGCTTCTAAAGAAGGCCTTGTTAACAAGCAATGATTTACTGCTTCAAGATGACAAGCGACAATTTGTGCTTGTGGCTGAGCACGGTGAACGTCTAAAATATCTTTCTTCGTCATCGTAATTGGATCGCCTTCTAAAAATTGAGCAGCTCCGCTATTGACCACAATGACATCTGGCTTGAATGTATGGACAACCTCTCTCGGTTCATCACACCAAATGGTATCACCTGCAATGTAAAGGGTAGGCTCATCAGGGTGGGAGAAAACAAAACCGCTGACTTGCCCCATCTGCTTCGCAATGTCTCCTGTCCCATGTTGTCCGCCTGTACGCTGAATATGAACACCGCGAATGTCTATTTCATCTTCAATACATGTGACATGCTGGAAGCCAGCTTCTTCAACTTCTTTTCGGTCCTTCTCCGATTGCGTATAAATGGGCTGGTCTTGAGCTAATTTCTGTTTTGCCGCATCATCAAAGTGATCCACGTGCAAATGTGTGAGTAAAACAGCATCTGGGTGAAGCATGCTGTCTAAATCAATGTTCACAGGCAGATCAACAATAGGGTTGTTCAAATGTTGATTGGCTGTGTGAGGAAACGGTGGATATGTTCCTTTTGCTGCCAAAAAGGGATCAATGAAGAAAGTTACCTGACCATAGTCAAGGTATAAAGTTGCATTTCGAATGAGCGTGATTTTCATGAAAAGGCCTCCTTTTTTTCTGATTAAGTTTACAGTATATTAAAAGAGTTCTATGTGACAGAGGGGAATGAAAGTCTTTCAGCAGAAGGACTTGATTTTTGAAAGAGGTGAGCCAATGTTAGACCAAACCGATTTGGATATATTAAAAGAGCTCTCAAAAAACAGTCGATTAACCATGAAAGCGTTAGGTGAAAAAGTTCATTTAACGGGTCAAGCTGTTGCAAATCGTGTCTTAAAGCTAGAAGAAGAAGGTGTGATTGAAGCATATACCATTTCGATTGACTGGGCGACTCAAAAGACGATCCAAACATTTATGCAGCTCTATACCCGCAGTCATCATCATGAACCACTTCTAACGTTTCTCAACCAAAAGGACGAGATCAAGAACTTGTTTAAAATAAGTGGAGAGGGCTGCTATATGGCGGAATGCCATTTCTCCAGTCACGATGAACTGGATCAGTTTTTAACGGAGCTGACAAATTACGCAAATTATAAACTGTCTATTGCGGTTAAACGTCTCATTCATCAGTAATACAAGAGACGCAGGAGGAAAGGGAACAATGCAAAAATTAATCAAAAATCAAGCTGAACCGATGACAAAGGACAGAATTAAAGCAGACTTGGTTCAACTTGGTGTGAAAAAAGGTATGATGTTATGTGTTCACTCATCCTTATCATCTATCGGCTGGGTAAACGGAGGCGCTGTTGCCCTTATACAAGCATTGATGGAAACCATAACAGAGGAGGGGACGCTGATCATGCCGGCACAAACGTTAGAGCTTTCTGATCCCGCTGATTGGATTGATCCGCCTGTTCCTTTTTCATGGTGGCAATCGATCAAAGAGACGATGCCTGCATTTGATCCAGCATACTCGACGCCAACAGCGATGGGAAAGGTAGCTGAAACGTTTTGGAAATACCCAGGCGTGGCGAGAAGCAATCATCCCCATTTTTCATTCACGGCCTGGGGGAAAAGGAAACATGAGGTGCTAAATCACCACGCACTTCCTTTTGGATTAGGAGAACATTCACCTCTAGCCCGCATGTATGATTTTCAGGCTCATGTGCTGGTGATTGGTACGTCATTTGAGAGCCTGACCGCTTTCCATCTGGCTGAATACCGTATCCCTCAGCAGGACCTCATGACAAGAGGAGCGCCCATCTTAGAAAATGGATGGAGGGTATGGAAAGAGTACCAAGATATTATCACAAGAGAAGAACTATTTGATCAAATTGGGCGTGACTTTCTGCAATCAGGAGGCACTCATCATCATGGTCAAATCGGGCTTGCGAGTTCATATTTATTGCCAGTGAGAGAATCGGTAGACTTTGCAGAAAAGTGGCTTGATTTGTACGATCAATTGTGATCTACACCGTTTGGAAATGGATATGATAAAGGTCTTCATCAGGCTGCTGTGAAGTATAGCAGGTGAGCTGATAGTCTCCCTTTGGAATAGGGAAAGACAGCACCTGAGCCATGACACTTGTGATATAAACTTGATCACTTGCATGTGTAAAAGGTACTGTGACTGTTCTGTCAGCCGAGGCTGGAGGGATATCGTTATTTAAAGTTACAGTAACAGAGGCTTTTCCGTTGTTGACCCCTTCAAAGGACACACCCTGATCTCCCATGGCGAACCCTTGAAGAATGTCATCATCTGACCAGTCAATCACAGGAGGTGTTTTGCTGCCCGTGTATACGGTGATTTGGTGATAGGAGATAGATAGGGAATAGGCTTGGTTTAAGTTATTCATTTAAAAAACTCCTTTATACATAGATTTTCGTTGGAAGGTGAATGATTGAAAGAATGATTCTTGAAGAGAATGTTAGGCAGCAAGACGATTGTCGCCGTCTTGCGCTTCTATTTGAGGGATCTAGATGTGAAATTGCGAAACCATTGCTTTTAAATCTCCTGCTAAATGGGCAAGAGCTTCTGATGAAGCTGTTACTTCTTCCATTGCTGCAAATTGTTCTTCTGTTAAACCGGCTACTTGCTGTGAATGTTCACTCGTTAGTTTAACGCCTTCTGTGATAGAGGCAAAAGACTGTTTCGCATCGTTTGTATAAGCTGCGATTTTTTGTGATGCACTCGATAAATGTTTAATGCCGTCTGCCATTTCTCTCATTGACTGCTGGATATCAATAAATGATTCTTCTGTATGAGAAATAAGTACAGCCCCTTGAGCCGCTTCCTCTTTCACTCGTTTAATAGCACTCGTCGAATGAGTCATCTCTTTTTGTATTTCAGAAATGAGATGAGAAATCATATTTGATGATGCTTGGGATTCTTCAGCGAGCTTTCTCACCTCGTCTGCGACAACGGCAAAACCTTTCCCGTGCTCGCCTGCTCGTGCTGCTTCAATTGCTGCGTTAAGAGCAAGCAGGTTTGTCTGGTTAGCGATGTCTGTAATGACTTTGGAAATATGATCGATTTCAGCTGAACGTGTTTCTAATGCCTGAATGGCAGTGCCATTTTCCTCTATTGACCTTGCAATAGATGTCATTTGTGAATTTACTTCACCAATATTTTGGACACCTTTTTGAGCCATTTCTTGTGCAAATTGACTTCTTGAAGTCATTTGCCCCGCATTTTCAGTAATGTTTGTCAGCTCGTTAGATACTTGAATCATCGTGTGCTCACTTATTGTCATTTGAGCTGATTGTTCTTCTGATGATTGAGCTACTTCTTGAATACTGTGGGTAATTTTTTCTGATGCTGCACTTGTTTCTTCAGCACTAGCTGACAGCTGTTCAGATGAGGTGGCCACTAATTCAGATGTGTTCACGACATTGAGAATGGTTTGATTTAATTTTTCTCGCATCTTATTGAAATGATCAGCCAAATCAGACAGTTCATCACCTGCCGTATCCGTTACATTGATGGTTAGATTTCCTTCACCTGCATTCTTGATAGCAGAAGCCATATGCTTGAGACGGGTCTGAATTCGCTTTGTGAAAATAGAAATAATGATAACTGCAACGATTAAGCTTAACAACAGAACAATAATAAATTGAATGTAGAATGACTGAAGCATTTGTGAAATCATGCTTTGGTTGGCGCCAGTATAGAAAATCCCGATCGTTTCACCTGCATCATTTTTGATTGGCATATAAGCCGTTTGATAGTCTTGCCCAGCGACATTTGCTGTGCCGTAATAATTTTCACCTTTATCTAATACAGTAGCCTTCACTTCAGGCGAGACTTGTGTACCCACAGCTCGTTTTCCATTTAACATGACATTCGTTGCGACACGGGTATTCCCTTGGAATATTGTGATGGTATCATCGGTATATTCAGCTAAATGGTCAATCAATGTATCATAATCATTGATTTTGGTATCCCCTTTGTAAAGCTTGCCATCTTTTATCTGCCATGAGCCTGCCACTTTTTCATCTAGGTAGGCATAGCCTAGTTTTAAATCACCTTTTGCTTTTTCAGTGGCCATGTGCTTGATGTTTTCTGTCATTTCGCGATTCACCACATAACCAACAACTGCTGAGAAGATGATGAGGACACTTAAAAAGATCAGCAAAATTTTGGCACCAAGCCTTAGTCTTCCCCTTTTTCTTCATGCTTTCTGACTCCTTTAGGTATAAAGAAGGGTATCCCTCCTTAAGGATTATCGGCATGAAAAAATTGTTTAAAATACCTGCGTGCAGTTACGTGAACATTTTTTTAAGATAGAAAAGGGGAATGCGCTAATCGATGATAAATTGAATTTTTGTACCATCAGGGTCATCTGATAATTGATGACTAACCCAAGAGCCGGCTCCTCTGTTATCTGAAGGGCTAATATATTTGACAGAAGCTCCTGTTCCTCCTTCTTTACACATCGCCATCGGCCACTCATCTCGGTCATACCCGCGCTTTGTTGGGATGCCGCGTAGTGATTGATCTCTCTGCTCATCGCTGTGTTTACGGTCAATTGTACAAACGGATGAATGACCTTCATCAATTGCCTCTTCTATGTGCTTTGCAGTTTCGGGGTAACGATCTGATGGAAAGTGAATGGTTTTGTCATAAGATGAATTCGCACTCTCTTGTTTATTTTGCTCCAGCTGAATATAGCCTGTCGCTACACCAACGACAATCAATAAAAGCAAAAGAATGATTTTAAGAAGTTTCATAGATGCTAGCTCTCTTTCTTGTTTGCGTATTTTGTAAACAGAAGTATAGCAGAATTACTTACCAATTTCTCCTGGTTTTGAAAAAACGCCTTTTAAAGTTCGAAAAACGGTTTTTAACCGCTTTCTTGCTCTCCATATTTGTAAAAATTCATAAAAATTTTAATTTCGCTGTTCATAAACCGTTTATGCTTCATCAAAAGGGCTTTATTACTGCCTTTTGGGCTAATTTCAAGAATTTAACACACAGAAATTTTAAAAAAATAAAATTGACTAGACCGATATGCTTTAATAATATGGAGTCAAATATCAAAAAATGTCGTATTTTATCAAAATATGATTCCATTTACATTGCAGGAGGGAAGTACAAATGGCGGATGTCTCTTATCGGCTTGGAATAGACATAGGTGGAACATTTACTGATTTATCGCTGATGAACGAAGCAACAGGGGCCCTGACTGAACTCAAAACACCCACAGTGACAGACGACCCAGCCCAGGGAATTATCAATGGGCTAAACCTTCTAAAAGATAAAGGTGTTGATTTATCCAACATCAAATATCTCGTACACGGTATGACAATCGGTCTTAATACTTTATTGCAGCGAAAAGGAGCAGATTTAGCCCTTTTTGTGACGGAAGGCTTTCAAGATATATTGTCACTACAACGTTTACGGTTACCCATTCCTTATGACTTCAATTCTCGTTTGCCAGAACCATTGATACCACGAAAACATGTTTATCCAATCTCTGAAAGATTGATACACGATGGTACGATCAAAAAACCTCTCCATCTGCAGCAATTAGATCATGCTGTCCAGCAGGTCATATCTAAAAATCTAGCAGGTATTGTCATTTCATTTTTACATAGTTATCAAAATCCAGTTCATGAATTACAGGCAAAAGCCTATATCAATCACCATTATCCACAATTAGAAGTTCTTACTTCATCAGAATTATGGCCACAAATGAGAGAATACGAGCGTACTGTGATGTCTGTTGTTAATTTGTACATTCAACCAAAGGTTAAACAATATTTACAAACATTGAAAAGCCGTTTGAAAGGAGAAGGTGTACCAATTTCTCCATACATTACACAATCAAATGGTGGTTTAATGGATGCAGAAAGTGCAGCAACTTCACCTGTTAAAACACTTTTTTCTGGTCCGGCAGCTGGTGTCATTGGTGCTGTAAGAATCGCAGCCTCTGCAAATGAGTCCAATCTGATCACGTTTGATGTGGGGGGACGAGTGCAGATATCTCAATTATTCAAAATGGCCAGCCAACAATGGCTCAATCGAATCAGCTTTCAGGTTTTCCTATCATTCTTCCATCTGTTGCGATGTATTCAATAGGAGCGGGCGGAGGGTCTGTCGCATGGATTGATCAGGGCGGGCTTCTCAAAGCAGGGCCAGAATCAGTTGGCTCGCAGCCGGGACCAGCTGCGTATGGTCAGGGGAAAAAAGCCGCCTTAACGGATGCGTTCCTCATATGCGGTTATCTCAATCAAGAGCGCTTTGCCGGGGGACACTTACAATTACAGATGTCTGCGGCGGAAAAGGCTTTTCAGCCAATTGCTGATCAGCTGAACAAAACGATCGAAGAGGCAGCTGACCAGATGATTCAAGTAGCTGTCGCCAATATGTACACAGAACTAAGCAATGTCATGGAGCAGCAAGGGTTTGACCCAAGAGATTTTAGTTTGCTGGCGTTTGGCGGAGCAGGGCCGGTTGTAGCAAATTTCCTTGCACGAGAAATTCATGCAAAAAATGTGGTTGTTCCTCCAAGTCCTGGAACTTTGTGCGCATTAGGTGCTCTCACAGCCGATTTTATTCATGATGCGGTGCTGTCGAAGAAAATATGTTTACAAGACTATTCGATCGATCAACTAAAACAAGATTATGAGCTGCTTTCACGAAAAGCGACAGATTGGTTTAGCCAGCAGAACATTCAGCATATGAAACAGACATCCATTTTACTATTGGCAGACGCACGCTATCAAGGACAGGCATTTGAGATTGAATTACCATTATCGGCTGAATGGCTGAAGCAAGAGCAAGATATCCAACATCTCATTGAAGCCTTTCACAAATTGCATCAGCGTCAATATGGCCATAGGGATGATCAGGCAAAAATCGAGTTTACTCATTTACGAGTTCGAGTCATAGGCGAGACGCCCCCGCTGCCATTCTCAACTGTTCGTGAAAGCAGCGGACAGCCTTTGAAGCCGCATGAATACAGGCGAATCTTTATAGAAGAAAAAGAATACGAAGCATCTGTTTATTACAGAGATTCACTGTCAGTGGGTTCTGTCATTAATGGGCCTGCCATCATTGAGCAGGATGATACGACAACATTGATCTTGCCAAAATGGGCAGGCAGCATTGATCCATCAGGGAACTTGGTGATTTCAAGGGAGGCGGCTTTACATGAGAACTGATCCAGCAAAACTTGAGATGATGCGCAGTTATTTTAATGCCATAGCATCAGGCATGGGGCATGTCATTGAGCGGACATCTTTTACGACCTTTGTCAAAGAATCAGCTGACTTTGCGACAGCGTTAGCCACGCCTTCTGGAGATTTTTTTGTTTATCCGAAGACAGTGGGTGTGACGATCTTTTTAGGGCTGAGTCTTAAAAAAGCGATTGAAGAGAGCGGATCGATGCAGCCAGGAGATATTATCATAACGAATGACCCTTATACGACAGATGGTTTAGCGACTCACTTGCCGGATGTTCATATCATTAAGCCGATTTTCGTAGATGATGAAATTGTCAGCTATGCTTGGTCTTTTGTTCATGTGAGTGATGTGGGTGGACTTGTACCCTCAAGTATTTCACCGACAGCGACCGATGTCCATCAAGAAGGATTAAGAATCCCGCCAGTGAAAATTTATGAAGGCGGAAAAGAGAATCAGGTCGTTCGTACCTTTTTAAGAGCCAACAGCCGAGCTAGTCATTTAAATGATGGGGATATCAATGCGATGATAGCTGCAGTAAATACGGCAGAAATTCGGTTAAAAGAAATGATCGTGAAATTTGGAAAAAACGAAGTAAAACAAGGAATGATCGATCTGCTGAAGCAAGCCGAGGATCGTGCAGGAAAGGTCATTGAAGTCATTCCAGATGGAACAAGTGAATTCGCTGATTATTTAGATGATGATATGATCTCTCGTGTGCCGATCCGATTGAAAATCAAGTTAACGGTCAAAGGAAAGCGGCTGACGCTTGATTTTTCTGAGTGTGATCCACAAGTGAAAACAGCTTTTAACCTTGTTACCAACGGTCAGAAACATTCCTTTCTGTATCAAGGGTTGATTAATTACATCATAAGTAAAGATCCTTTTATACCGATTAATGGCGGAATAACGTATCCAATTGATGTGATTTCACCTAAAGGGACGCTAGTGCATCCAGAATACCCAGCGTCCGTTGGTATTAGGCATTCGATTACGATGAGGCTGTATAATGTCGTGCTAGGCGCCATTGGTCAGCTGTTGCCTGAAGCAGTGCCGGCAGCAGGTGCAGGCCAATCAGCAATTGTTGTTCTCTCTGTTCCTGATGATCAAACAGGTGGCAGGAAAATGTCTGTGGTCGAACCATTAGGTGGAGGCGGCGGTGCTCAAAATGGAACTGATGGAGTGGATGGCATCGATCATTCCTCTGGATTTTTGAAGAATACACCCATTGAGAGCTTAGAACAGCATATTGATATTCATGTTCATCGATATGAGCTTTTGCCGAACACAGGCGGGGCAGGGGAAAACAGAGGCGGACATGCGATTTGCTTGGAATTTGAAATGATTAAGCCTGAATCCATGGTCACCGCACGAGGGATGGAACGGATGAAGTTTCAGCCTTGGGGTCTAATGGGCGGCCGAGCAGGAGCAGTTGGTGAGGTTAAGCTGATCACAGCAAAAGGTGAAAAACAAGACCAGCCGAAAATAGATGTTTTGCGTCTTGAAAAAGGTGATATTGTGCAATTGATATCACCAAGTGGAGGCGGCTGGGGAAATCCATTTGCGAGAAAGAAAGAAAAAGTTCTACAGGAAGTAGAATCAGGTATATTAAGTGAAGAAAGAGCGCTGCAGCAATATGGCGTTAAAGTGTATGTAGACCAAAATGTATGGAAGATTGATGAGGAGCAAACGAGTAAGTTTCGTGAAAAGGCTGATGACCCTGATAATATGGTGTGGGACTTCGGAGAACAAAGAGTAGCTTATGAGAAAGTATGGACGGATGAAGCCAGCAGTGAGCTTGCCGTGCAGCTACGTTCCTATCCAGCAAATGAACGGTCCCATTATAAACATGAAGTTCATCAATATTTCAGTCATAGAAACGAGCCGTTAACAAAGAAAGATATCATTCAAGCACTTCGTCATATGGATGGACAAAAAGGGGGAAATGAATCATGAAAAGAAGATTAATCACTATTTTTGCAGGTGTTCTGTCAATGATTCTACTGCTATCAGCTTGCGGTGGGAATGGACAGGATCAAGGTAAACAGCAGCAGACTGTGATCGTTGGCGTATACGGAGGCGATTGGGAAAAGAATATCAAACCGATTCTTGAAAAGTTTGAAAAAGATACTGGAATGAAAGTCCAAACCGTCTCTGGTGCGGATTCTGAATGGTTTACGAAATTAAAAGCGTCAAATGGTAAAAATCCTCCGTATGACCTGCTTATTTTACAGCCTGATACGATTCAAAGAGGCATTGCAGCAAACGTTCTTGCACCTATCGATGAAGAGCAAGCACCGAATGTCAAAAAACTTTACCGCTCTGTTCAAAAGAAGCTCACTGTTGATGGGAAACAATATGCAGCAGGCTTTAGCATGGGTCAGCTTGGAATTGCTTATAGAAAAGACCTGGTAAAGCAGGAACCAAACAGCTGGACTGACCTATGGGGCAGTCAGCTAAAAGGAAAAGTGGCCATTTCATCTCCGACCTATTCAGCCGGTTTGCAATTTTTCTCTGCGCTTGTCCATGCTCAAGGGGGGACAGAATCAAACCCTAAGGATATTGATAAAGCCTTTAAAAGCCTTTCGCAATTAAAAGGGCATGTAGCTGCTTTTCCAGATAATCCAGGGTCTATTCAAACCTTGTTAGAACGTGGTGATGTCGCAGCAGTTCCTTATTGGGATGGACGAGTATTCGCACTTGAAGAAGAAGGAATGGATATTGGTTTCTCATATCCGAAAGAAGGCGCTGTTGCAGCAGTTGCGAGCTGGGCTTTAACGAAGGGAAGTCAGCATGAAGAAGCGGCTTACAAACTATTAAACTATTTAAGTGGAAAAGAAGCTCAGGAAGCTTTCTCGGAAAAATCTTATTATGGTATGTCGAATTCTGATGTGAAATACGGTGACAAGATTAAGGGGAAGGTCAAGGTTGGAGAGAATTATTATAGCAAGCTGACTTGGGTAGATTACGAAACAGCGACTTCGGAGCTGGGCAATTGGACAAATCGATGGAATGAAGTATTAGGCGGAGGAAAATAGGTGATCGTATGAGTGGAATCCATTTAGAACATATCAGCCAGCATTTCGGCGAGCAGATTGCTCTTAACGATGTCAGTCTTACGGTGAATGAGGGGGAGTTTTTTTCCCTTCTTGGTCCTAGCGGCTGCGGAAAATCAACGTTATTAAACATCATTGGCGGTTTTTTAGAACCAACAAAAGGTGTCGTCTATATTGGTGATCAGGATGTGACGACTTTACCGCCTTATCATAGAAAAACGGGCATGGTCTTTCAAAGCTATGCACTTTTCCCGCATCTGACCGTATTTGATAATGTGGCGTACGGATTAAAGGTTCAAAAGAAGAAGAAGGCAGACGTTAAAGAGAGAGTAATGGAATGTTTGTCTCTAGTACAATTAGAGGCTTTTGCGAAACGTATGCCTCATCAATTAAGTGGTGGTCAGCAGCAGCGAGTAGCGATTGCAAGGGCACTTGCGATTGAGCCGTCTGTTCTTCTTCTTGATGAACCGCTCAGTAACTTAGATGCAAAACTAAGAAAAAATATGCAGACGGAGCTTCGAAATATTCAAAGAAATGTTGGGATTACAACCATCCTCGTGACCCATGATCAAGAAGAAGCATTAAGTCTTTCTGATCGGATTGGGATTTTAGGTGAGGGAAGAATTCAGCAGATTGGGACGCCTTTAGAGGTGTATCGTCAGCCTAACAATCGATTTGTTGCTGAATTTATCGGACAGGTGAACCTATTTGAGGCAGTCTATGATGAAGCAGCAGCAGCGTTGACGGTTCCGCATTTAACCATGTCAAACAAGCAGCATGTTCAGTTAAAGACTACGGCATACCAAGAGAAAAAGGAGAAACATTTACTCATGCTGCGTCCTGAAAGAATCAACATATCTACTGAGCAGGCAGACATTCAGCCTAATCATGTATCAGGTGTGCTGGCAGATGTCAGTTATATTGGTCATTCATTACGTCTGGTGGTCGGTCTCGATAGCGGTGAATTGATTGTCCATGCTTCTGATGCCGCTTTTCCTGAGCTGCCGACAGTTGGAGAAACGATTCATATCAATTGGCAGCCTGAAGACATCGTTTTCTTAGATTCGAAGGTGCATATGTGATGCGCATCAAAAAAAAGAATCAGCCATTTCATTGGTTCATGCTGCTGCCGGCGTGTTTATTTCTTGTTGTATTTCTTCTAGCGCCACTTGTGATGATGTTCGTCCTCAGTTTTCGAGATGTTGATTCAATGATGAACACATTACAAACGTATAGCTTTTCTCAATATTTGCATGTGTTCACGACAGATGCGTATGTAAAGGCGATTGGAAGTACAGTGTGGGTGGCCTTGCAGACGACGGTGATTTGTTTGTTGATGGCATACCCCGCAGCATACGTGCTCGTCAAGGCACCACATCCGCGTCTGCGGGCATTTTTCTATATCTTACTTGTCTCACCGCTTTTGACAAGTGTTGTGATTCGGACGTTTGCATGGATTGTCCTTCTTTCGCAAAATGGTCTGATCAATGGCATGTTAATAGATTTACATGTGATTGAGAAGCCGCTCTCTATGCTGTGGAATATGAATGCGGTGATTATTGCTTATGTTCAGGTCATGCTGCCTTTTGCAGTGCTGCCTATTGCGACGAGCTTAACCGATATGGATCGTCATTTACGACCGGCCTCTATGAGTCTTGGAGCAGGACGTATTCGAACCTTCTTTCATGTGACCTTCCCACTGACCATTCCAGGTATGGTGACTGGGGCTATTATTGTCTTTTCGCTTGCGGCTGGGAGCTATATCACTCCACTGTTAGTCGGCGGAAGGATGCAGCCGCTGCTGCCGCTGTCTATTTATCAGCAGGTCATGCAGGTGTATAACTTGCCTCTTGCTGCAGCGATGTCCTTTACGTTATTGGTTTGTGTGCTTGTGGTGGTCAGTTTATTAAGCTATCTATTGAAGCGTTGGGAGGCGAGGATGCATGCGTAAGAAATCAGTAGGTGACCGCTTGCTTTCAATCCTGATTTGGACGACAGGTTCATTGGTTTATCTCTTTTTAACCATACCTGTTCTAGTCATCGTCCTATCTGCTTTTAGTCCAAATGCTTTTCCTGAATTTCCTCCGACCTCGTTCTCCATTCGTTGGTTTCAAGAGGTCGTGTCGAATCCAGAATGGATGGAATCTCTGCGTATCAGTGTGATTTTGCTATTCATCGTCACGCCGCTCACGGTTCTTTTAGGCACAATGGCTTCGTATGCTTTAGCAAGGCTTTCCTTTAAGGGAAAGGAGGCCATCCAAGCCTTCATTCTGTCACCTCTCATGATTCCTCAAGTGGTGTTAGGGATAGCTATGCTTTATTTGTTTACGGCGATGGGGTTTACTGGCTCTTTATGGGCGCTCGTCATTGGTCATGTCATTATTGGTTTTCCTTATGTGGTTCGAACTGTAGGTGTGAGTGTCTCGAATTTGGACCCGCGGCTTGAGCTTGCTTCAATGAATCTTGGCGCAGGGCCTATTCGCACCTTCTTTCGAGTGACGCTGCCTTTGATAAAGCCAGGCATTATTGCAGGCGGGGTGTTTTCAGCTGTGACGTCATTTGGGGAAATATCGATCAGTTTGTTCGTCTCCTCTCCCCAAACGATTACGATTCCTGTCAGGACGTTTAATTACATTGAGCAAACCTTTGATCCGAGTGTCAATGCGATATCTGTCATATTTATTATCATTTCTATCATTGCGTTGCTTATTATTGAGAAAACAATTGGCCTGTCTAAGGTGATGTAAATATAATGAAGAAACAAGGAAGCTGTCATTTCAAATGACAGCTTTTTTTGTGTTGTTTTTACGGTAAAAATTTTCAATTTTTTAGGGAATATAGTTCTTAAGATTTAATAAAATGTGTGGGATGAAAAGAGACCTCTATCCTACATTTTCGGTTATATTTGCAAAATTTAAGGGAAAACATGAAATTTTTGCGGTATTTAGTCAATTATTTTCGGTTGAACGCAACTATTATTAGTTATTTTCGGTAAATATCGTAAAATATCAAGTGATTCATTCGGCATAACGCATGAATCTTTACACCCATTTTTCGGTGAAAAAAACAATAATTTCATATAAAGTGGACGTTAATAGAAAATATTTATAAAGAAAAGAAGAAAAAGGCAAATCTATGGAAACGTAGAGACGCAAAGCCGTGTCCTAAGGTAAATGTTCTTTTTTACTATGGTCGGCAGGCTACCGAATGAAAATGGGAGTCCATCCGTTTTATTCGGGGTGGGCTCCTTTTCTGTTATTCCGTCTATTTTCATGAAATAGACTTGGTTCTTTTGATATAGAGGGTGCAGGGTGTCACATTGATGGAGAAAACATAGCAGAGGCGGAGGATGAGAATGAATACAGTTTATTACCCTTTAACACATGCGCAGAAGCGAGTATTCTACACGGAACGATTTTATCCAGGTACAAGTATTTCCAATTTGGGCGGATTCGCCAGATTGAGATCAGGATCAGGTTTGGACCCATCTTTAGTCGTTGACGTGCTTCAAGCGTACATTCGTCAAACTGATTCTCTTCGTTTAAGACTGGTGTATCAACATGAGCAGGAGGAGCCTGTTCAATATATGAAGCCTTATGAAGAACAGCCGATTCGTATGGAGAAGGGCTGGAGTGAAGAGGAAGTAAGAGCTTGGGCGAATGAGCAAATCCGTGAACCGATGCCGTTAATCGACAGCCCCTTGATTGAATTTACGGTCTTTCAAATCAGTGATCAAGAGTGCTGGCTGTTCTGTAAAGCGCATCATATTGTGGCGGATGGTATTTCGATTATCTTGATGGGAAATCGCATGATCGACTTATACCATGACATGCTGCATGGGGTAGACATCTCACCGGTTGAGGAGATTTCTTTCGTTGATCACATCATGAGTGAGCAAAGCTATGAAAATTCTAAACGATTTCAAAAAGACCAAGCTTTTTGGAATGAGCAATTTGCCAATATTCCAGATTTCGCTTCTTTAAAACCGCATAAGGGGTACGAGATGAGTTTACATGCGGAGCGATTTTCTGGGGATGTTCCAGATGCTTTGAAGGAGAAACTACGTGCTTTTTGTGAAGAGCAAAAAGTCAGTATGCTCTCGATGTTTATGTCCACTGTATATATCTACTTGCATCGTTTTAGCGGCATGGAGGATGTTGTTCTTGGTACCTTTATGGGCAACCGAACGAATGCCAAAGAGAAAAAAATGATCGGGATGTTTGTTTCTACGATTCCAATGCGCGCATCTGTTCATGGAGCGCAATCATTTCTTGATTTTGTAAAACAGGTCATGGCGGATCAAATGAAAATCTTGCGTCATCAAAAGTATCCTTACAATCTCCTCATGAATGATTTGCGGGAAAGAGAAGGGTTTACAGGGCGCCTTTTTGATATTTCTTTAGAATATCAGGTCATGCAGTGGCAGAAAAAAGAGAATTTGTCTTTCATTACTGAACCGATCTTCAGTGGGAGCGGAATGAATGATATTTCCATTCATGTAAAGGACCGCTGGGACACAGATACATTGACCATTGATCTGGACTACCGCACAGACGTATTCACCGAAGAAGAAATCAGTAAGATGTTTGATCGATTCTTGATCATACTGGAGGCGGCGGTCTCTCAGCCTAATCAGCTCATCGGGACACTGCCTTTACTTCCATTAGATGAACAAAAGGAACTGCTGCAATTATCTAAAGGAGAATCGTTTGAAAAAATAACTGAAAAACCGGTTCATCACATGTTTGATGAGACAGCTAATCAGTATGCAGATCGGGCAGCCGTTGTAGCGGAAAATGGAACACTTTCTTATGGAGAGCTACATCAAAAGGCAGAAAAGCTGGCGCGGTTTTTACAAATGAAAGGTGTTTCGCATGATGTGCCTGTTGCTGTCTTAATGGATCGGAAGGCAGAAGCTATGGTGGCAATCTTCGGCATATTAAAGGCCGGCGGCGCGTATGTGCCGATTGATCCAGCATTACCTGAGGAGCGTATTCAGTATATTGTGGAGGATTCAGGTGCTTCTATTGTGTTAACAGAGGAATCGTTCGTTTCAACATACCGGGCCCTCTCGGAAAAAATGATTGTGCAAAAGCAAATCGAATTAGATGATGGTCTGCTGCCTGAGCTCGTAGATCAGTCGGCACCAAAGGATCTGGCTTACATGATTTATACATCGGGTACGACTGGAAAGCCGAAGGGCGTCATGATTGAGCATCTTCAGCTGCATCATTTGGTTCATGCCTTGCACCATGAGATTTATCAAGGGACGAGTGAGCTTCAAATGGCACTCCTTGCACCATTCCATTTTGATGCATCGGTGAAACAAATCTTTGCTGCTCTGTTGTTTGGTCATACGCTTCATATCATCCCGCGAGAAACGACGAGAAATGGTGTTCAATTAGCGGCTTATTATAAAAAACATCAAATTACAGCAGCAGATGGAACACCGGCACATGTGCAGCTTTTACTTGCAGCAGAATTAGACGGGCTGTCACTCTTGCACATGTTAGTTGGGGGAGAAGCATTGCCTGCGAAAGCAGCACGCTCTCTTATCGAAGCGATTCGTTTGAGTGAGCCTGATTTTACTTTATGGAATGTGTATGGCCCGACTGAGACGTGTGTCGATGCGGCGGTTCATCGCTTGGAACTAAGTGAACTGCACGAATCATCTAAACAGCAGCGCTATGTATCGATCGGAAAACCACTCGGTCATCACCGTATTTACATTTTAAATGAACATGATCAATTACAAGTGCAGGGAGCTGCTGGAGAACTGTGCATAGCGGGGATAGGTGTTGGGCGAGGCTATGTAAACCTGCCTAACTTGACGGAAAAGGTATTTACGGTAGACCCATTTTATCCACATGAGCGGATGTATCGAACGGGGGATCTAGTCAGATGGCTTCCGAACGGCACGATTGATTATCTTGGCAGAATGGATGATCAAGTGAAAATAAGGGGTTACCGTATAGAAACGGGCGAAATTGAAGCGGTGATGGAGCAGGTAGATGGAGTGGATCAAGCTGTCGTGCTTGTGGTTGATGAAGCGGACGGGGAAAAGGCGTTAAGTGCTTACTATCAACCTCGTCATGAAGGTGTGTCAGTTGATATGCTGCAAGCCGCCATCAAACATCAGCTGCCAGCTTACATGATGCCTCTCTATTTCAAAGAGCTCGATGCATTTCCACTCACAGTCAGCGGCAAAGTCGACCGCCGTGCACTTGCTGCCTTAAAAGGCGATAAAGCGGTTCAAGCTGTTTATGCTGCGCCTAGAAACGATCTAGAAACGAAGCTTGTACGTTTATGGGAAGAAATCCTTGGTCAAGAGAAGATTGGTATATATGATTCTTTCTTCGATCGAGGGGGTCATTCGCTTAAAGCGATGACAATACTCACGCATGTTCAGCGAGACTCTCAGGTGGAGGTGCCGCTGTCCATTTTATTTGAACAGCAGACCATCGCCGCTTTGGCTGCCTACATTGAGCAAGCGGAATCATCTTCTGAAACGGTGATACCTCAAGCGCCGGATGCAGATCATTATCCATTGTCTCCTCCACAGCAGCGTGTTTATATGGTGAGTCAATTGGATCAAAGCACCGCATACCATATGCCAGCTGTTGTGAGGTTAAAAGGAACATTACAGCAAGAAAAACTGACTGAAGCCTTTGAAAAACTCATTACACGTCATGACATACTGCGTACTTCTTTTCATACGTTAAAAGGTGTTCCTCGTCAGCGAGTGGCTCCATCAGTGTCATTTCAAATAGAGCAGCTGACAGGCGGCACAGTGGAAGGAAACATGCAGCAATTTGTCAGACCTTTCGACCTTGAGTGTGCACCACTTCTTCGGATCGGCTTGAAGTCGATACATGATCAGGAGCATCTACTCTTTTTCGATATGCATCACCTAATCTCAGATGGTCTATCGATTGATTTGATGCTGTGTGAGCTGTCAGATGCTTACGAGGGGGCGGTCAAAGAGCCATTGAAGCTCCAATATCAAGATTATGCCGTCTGGCAAGAACAACAAGGTTTTCAAAAAGAAGAGGCATTCTGGCTGCAAGAATTTTCTGGCGAGCTTCCTGCTTTACAGCTGCTAACTGATTATCAGCGCCCGGCGGTCCAGTCGTTTGCAGGGGATCGTGTGATCAAAGAAATCGATGAAACGTTAAAGGGGCAATTACAGGAGCTAGCGTCAAACCACCAAACGACACTGTATACGGTCCTGCTATCGGCTTACTATACATTGCTTGCGAAGTACACGGGTCAAAGAGAATTCGTGGTCGGAACACCGGTGGCAGGGCGTGTGCATGCAGACCTAGATGACATGATCGGCATGTTTGTTCAGACACTTGCTTTGCGTTCAGAGGTTGATCCGAATGGAACCATGACTCAGTTGATTGAGCAAGTAAAGGAAAAGACGATGCATGCATTTGAGCATCAGCAATATCCATTTGAACGGCTGCTTGAAAAGCTGAATGTGCCAAGAGATTTTAGCCGTCATCCGTTATTCGATACGGTTTTTACACTGACACCGAATCATGCAGCAGCCCAGCACATTGGAGAAATGCAAGTTGAAATCGAAGAAACCAATTTCCATATTGCAAAATTTGATTTAACACTCCAAGCGATGGAGTCAGATCGAGGTTTATCCTTTGTCCTGGATTACAGTACGGCGTTATTTAAACGAAGTACAGCCGAGCAAATGCTACATCATTATATGTATCTACTCGAGCAGATGGTCCAAGCGCCGCAGGAAGCGATTCGATCCTATCGATTGCTTTCTGAACAAGAAGTGGAAGCTCAACTGAAGCTGTGGAACCCTTTACCCTCACCTTATCCGGCAGAAGAAACCATTGTCACGCAGTTTGAAGCACAGGTACAGGAGCACGGTCATAAGCCTGCGCTCCAATGTGAAGATGAGTGCCTTTCTTATCAAGAACTAAATGACCGAGTGAACCAGCTGGCTCATTATTTGCGTGAACATGGATTTGAAAGAGGGATGAAAGCAGCCTTATTCTTTGAACGATCCCATGAGATGGTACTGTCCGTTCTAGCTGTGCTTAAGGCGGGCGGTGTGTATGTACCAATTGATCCTGATTTTCCTGATGAGCGCGTGAAGCACTTTTTGACAGATAGCGGTGCACAATTTTTACTGACACACCACGTGCTACGCGATCGTTCGGTGCTCGGTTCTTTTGAGGGAACGATCATAGAAACAGAAGATCAAGCGATTGTTCTACAATCAGAGAACGATATCAATATACGTGTTTCACCAGAGGATTTGGCGAATTTGACCTATACATCTGGTACAACTGGCAAACCTAAAGGAAACATGGTGACACACCGAAACATTTTGAGAACAGTGAAGCAATCAAACTATCTCACCATTTATCAGGAAGATACGGTGATGAGTCTATCAAACTATGTATTTGATGCTTTTATGTTTGATGTGTTTGGAGCTTTACTGAACGGAGCGAAACTGATTGTTCTGCCAAAGGATCATATCTTAAATATGAATGAGCTTTCTGGAGCAATAGAAAAGGAAAAAGTCAGTATTTTAATGATCACGACTGCTCTTTTTCACTTACTCATCGATATGAAAAAAGACAGCCTGAAGAACGTGAGAAAAGTTCTGTTTGGCGGGGAACGTGCCTCTGTACCGCATGTCATGACTGCACTTGAAACGGTAGGAGAAGGCAAGCTTGTTCATATGTACGGTCCTTCTGAGAGTACGATTTTCACTACGTTTTATCCTGTGAATCACATTGAGAAGCAGGTGTTATCTATTCCAATCGGAAAGCCAGTGAGCCAAACGGCTGTTTATATTGTAGATGAATTTGGACATATGCAGCCGCCAGGTGTAGCGGGAGAGCTATGTGTCGCTGGTGATGGACTGGTGAAAGGGTATTATGGACAGCCAGAACTCACAAGCGAAAAATTTGTGAAAAACCCTTTCCGCCCTGGTGAGGCGATGTATAAAACGGGTGATCTTGCCCGCTGGTTATCAAATGGAGAGATTGAATTCATTGGACGTATCGATCATCAAGTGAAAATTCGAGGACAGCGTATTGAGTTTGGAGAAATTGAGCATCAGCTGCTGCGACATCCGCAATTGAAGGAAGCCGTCGTCATTGCTGCTCCGAATGATACATTATGTGCTTATTTTACAGCTGAAGGGTCCGTCTCATTAACTGATTTGCGTGAGCAAGCAGGACGTGAACTGCCTGTATATATGATGCCGGCATTCTTCATGCAATTAGACGAGCTTCCGTTGACAAATAACGGAAAGGTAGATAGGCGGGCGTTACCGATACCTGATCTAAATGAGCAAGGGGCAAATGAGTATATTTCTCCACAAACAGAAACAGAGCGTCTCGTGGCACACATTTGGGAGGAAGTTCTCGAAGTGCCGCAAATCGGCAAGCACGATCATTTCTTTGAATGCGGTGGTCATTCGCTGCGAGGGATGAAAATGCTGAACAGGCTGTATGAAGAGATGCACGTGGAGCTCACTCTAAAGTCTTTATTTGAATCCCCAACATTAGACGCGTTTGCCCTTGCAGTTGATCAAGCGGATCAAACGGAGATGAAACGGGTAGAGATCGCAGAAGAAGCGGCCTATTATCCAGTGACATCTGCTCAGAAAAGACTGTTTGTATTAGAGAAAATGACCGATGCGGAGCAAAGTTATCACATGCCAGCTGCTTTAAAGCTAGAAGGTGCTTTTGATGAAAAACGATTTAAAAAGGCGATTGAACAGCTTGTGGATCGTCATGAAGCATTCCGAACGAGCTTTGACTTTGTTCAGAATGAACCTGTACAGCGGATTGAAACAAATATATGTATAGACATTGAAAACATCGAAGGGAACGGACGGGATATACAGGAATTGATGAATGACTTTATCCGTCCATTTGATGTAGGAAAGGCGCCGCTACTCAGAGTAGGTCTAGTTACTGTCTCTGTAAATGTCCATTATTTACTGATTGATATGCATCATATCATTTCAGATGGTGCGTCTGTTGGTATTTTAATTGAGGAGCTTTCCGCCCTGTATCGAGGAGAGACATTAGAGGAATTACCTGTTCAATATAAGGATTATGCTGTTTGGTCAAAAAGTGAGACGTTTGCTGCAAAAAAAGAAGCTGAAGAGGCATTTTGGCTGGAGCAATTACAAGGAGAGCTGCCTGTACTGGCACTGCCAGAGGACCTGCCAAGACCAAAAGTGCAAACATTCGCAGGAGATCGAGTCTCCTTTACAATTGGCGGGGCGCTTAAAACGAAATTGGATGAGCTGGTCAGAGCGCTCAACAGTACGACGTATACAGTGCTGCTCACTTGCTACAGCACCCTTTTAAGTAAGCTTTCGAGACAAGAAGATATCATCATCGGTTCTCCAATTGCTGGCAGAACTCATCCTGATATTCAATCTGTCATCGGTATGTTTGTGAATACACTGGCACTTAGAACAAAGCCAGCAGGACATCAAACAGCTGCTGAATTTGCTACAAATGTTCATCAGCTTGTGTTAGAGGCAAATGAGCATCAGTTGTACCCATTTGAAGAATTGGTAGACCAAGTACAAACGGTTCGAGACACAAGCCGTCATCCAATCTTTGATGTGGTGTTCTCGATGGAAAATGCGGATATCCGTGATTTATCAATGGATGGACTTCACATTATTCCACAGCCATTCGATGAAAATATCGCCAAATTTGATTTGACCTTAACTGGAAACGAATCGACTGATCACATTGAGCTAGTGTTCGATTTTAATTCTTCTATTTTTAAGCAATCGTCGATTGAAAAGTGGAAGGAATATTTCCTTCATTTATTGGAACAAATGGTATCAGCCCCAGATCAATCGTTAAATCAAATGCAGCTTTTATCACCGAAGCAGCAGAAAAAACTACTCAGCGAATGGTCAGGGCCTGACCTAGACGTTCCGTCAGATCAAACGGTTCATGCACTGATTGAGGCTAAGGCGTATCAAGCGCCTCACCAAAAAGCGGCAACCTTCTGTGGAACAAGCTGGACATATGAAGAACTGAATCATCGGGCGAATACAGTCGCCGCAAGACTCATCTCGAACGGCATAAAACGAGGAGACCGCGTCGGTATTCTCACCCGTCCATCGCTGGACATGACGGCAGCTGTCCTTGGGGTTCTCAAGTCAGGTGCGGCATTCGTTCCAATTGATGCGGATTATCCTGCTCAGCGTATTGCTTACATGCTGGAAGACTGCGGGGCAGAGGTACTTCTCATACAAAAAGGATTGACTGCACCATCTTCATTCACAGGTCATGTTCTATCGATAGAAGATGCGGTTGAAGGCGAAGCACAAGAGATTCAGGTTCATATGAAACCAACAGATCTCGCCTATATGATTTACACATCTGGAACGACTGGACAGCCGAAGGGTGTCATGGTTGAGCACCAATCCCTTGTCAATCTTGCGTTCTGGCACAATGATGCATTCCAAGTGACAAATGCGGATCGAACCGCTAAATATGCCGGCTTTGGCTTTGATGCCTCCATTTGGGAAATGTTCCCGACATGGATCGCCGGCGCAGAGCTGCACATCATCGAGGAAGCCATTCGTCTCGATATGATCAAACTCAATGCGTATTTCAATGACGAAAATATCACTGTGGCATTCCTACCAACTCAGCTATGTGAGCAGTTTATGTCGATGGACAATCATTCACTGCGTTACTTACTGACAGGAGGAGACAAGCTGAAACAGGTGAAGCCTGTTCCATATAAACTCGTCAATAACTATGGACCAACAGAAAACACAGTCGTGGCGACAAGTGGGATCATCGAACCAGATCAAGGCACGCTTCCGATCGGAACAGCGATTGCCAATACTCGTTTTTACATCATGGGTTCGTTATATGACCTCTCGCCGCCAGGCGTACCGGGTGAGCTTGTGATCGCAGGAAAAGGACTGGCTAGAGGGTACTGGAACCTGCCAGAGGAAACCAACAAACGATTTATCCCAGATCCATTTTATCCAGGAGAGCGCATGTACCGCACAGGCGACTTAGTGAAATGGACATCAGATGGCGAGCTGATCTACCTCGGCAGAAAAGACCATCAGGTCAACATTCGCGGCTTCCGGATTGAGCTGTCAGAAATTGAAGCGCAGCTTCTTGCCCTGACGGAAGTCAAAGAAGCAGTCGTGACAACGGTCAAAGACGCAAGTGAACAAGATGCGCTTGTGGCATACGTCATCACAAATGAAGAAACGACCGACTTAAAAGACAGCTTAAAACGAACGTTGCCAGATTATATGGTGCCTTCTTGGATCATCAAGCTAGACCACCTGCCGATGACGGCAAATGGCAAAGTCGACTTAAAAGCATTACCGGCACCCGATATGGAATCGAGCCAAACGGCATACGAAGCGCCAAGAGATGAAGTCGAAAAGCTTCTATGCGGTATTTGGGAAGATGTTCTTGGCGTGAGCCAAGTCGGCATTCACGATCACTTTTTCTTCCTTGGTGGAGACTCGATTAAAGGCATCCAAATGGCAAGCAGGCTCACGCAAGCGGGCTGGAAGCTTGATATGAAGCTATTATTCCAATATCCAACAATTGCCGAGCTCCGTCCATATATCGAAGAAGCTGATCAACTGACAGCTGATCAATCACCTGTCGAAGGGGAAGTCATTTTGACACCAATTCAGCGCTGGTTCTTTGAACGAAACTTTACTAGCCAGCATCATTGGAACCAATCGGTTATGCTCCATGCGCCAAATGGCTTGGATGAAGCCATCGTTCAGCAAGTGTTGGAGCAGCTGATGACCCATCATGATGCCTTGAGAATGGTATATCCGCTTGAAGAGGGACGCATAATTCAGCGTCATCAAGGAGTCAAGGAAAACAAGGTCGCTGTGGATGTGATGGAGGTACAAGGGGAACTGTCACAGCAAATCCAGCAGGTAGAAAAACTGGCAAATGAAGTGCAGGCAAGCATATCGCTAGCAAAGGGCCCTCTAGTAAAGCCAGCCATTTTCCGAACAGATCAAGGGGATCATTTATTGCTCGCTGTACACCACCTTGTCATTGATGGTGTGTCATGGCGCATTTTCCTTGAAGATTTCATGGCTCTTTACGAACAGGCGAAGCGCGGGGAAGTCTTGACGCTTCCTGAAAAAACCCATTCTTTCCAAGAATATGCCCAGAAGCTGACAGAATACGCGATGTCAGATGAATTGCTATCGGAAAGAGCCTACTGGAAAAAGGTACTTGCGCATTCCGTTGCACCGCTTCAAAAGGATCATGTCACGGACGACCAACGGATGCTCCATACAGAGACCATTCGCTTTACATTGACTGAGGAGGAAACTCGCAGTCTGCTGACAGATGTACACGAAGCATACCAAACAGAAATCAATGATATTTTGCTGACCGCATTAGGATTGTCTATGAAAGAGTGGACAGGTGAAACCAGACACTTTATTCATCTTGAAGGACACGGGAGAGAGGACATCCTTCCTGGAGTCAACGTATCAAGAACCATCGGCTGGTTTACAAGCATGTATCCTGTGTTACTGGATATGTCGCATGCAGGCGATCTTTCTTATCAGATCAAGCATTTAAAAGAGGAAATCAGGCACATTCCGAACAAGGGGATCGGCTATGGCATATTCAAATATTTAACCCCTGACAAGATGAAGGACGGTATCTCATTTGAGCTCGCGCCAGATATCAGCTTTAACTATCTTGGTCAGTTTGATGAACAGGTCGGCGGTGAGTTAAGCCGTTCAACGTGGCATGCAGGACAATCGCTGAGCCCTGAAGCGGAGAAGCCACATGCACTTGATATTGTTGGTTTCGTTGAACAAGCCATGCTCCATGTGACAATTTCCTATCATCAACTGGAATTTGAAGAGCGTACGATGGAACAATTCAAAGATCTTCTTGAAAAAAATGTGAAGGTACTGATCTCACATTGCCTATCACAGGAGGAAACCCAGATGACACCTAGTGATGTAGGGGATGAAGATCTTACAATGGATGAACTTGAAAAGCTAATGGATATATTTTAAGCAAACGAAGAGGTGGACTTATGAGAAAGCAGAAGATTCAAAAGGTATATCCTTTAACACCCATGCAGGAGGGCATGTTGTATTATGCCATGCTAGACCCTAATTCCTCCTCTTATTTCACACAGCTTGAGCTAGGAATAAGCGGAGAGTTTGACCACGATCTTTTTGAAAAAAGTCTCAATGAGCTCATACGGACATATGACATTCTCCGTACAGCCTTTGTCTATCAACAGTTGCAAAAGCCTCGTCAGGTTGTACTGGCTGAACGTCATCTAGATGTGTATCGAGAGGACCTGTCTCACCTGAATCATCAAGAGCAGCAAAAGGTATTAGACCAATATAAAAAACAAGTGAGAAAGCAAGGGTTTCACTTAACGAATGATCTGTTGTTGAAGGTCGCTGTTTTTCAATTAAATGAAACAAATTGGCATCTGATTTGGAGCAACCATCACATCATCATGGATGGGTGGTCCATGGGTGTTTTAATGAAAAAACTGTTTCATTACTATGAATCTTATCGGAATGGCAGAACGCCGGATCGCTCACAAGGAAAACCTTATGCAGATTATATCCAGTGGCTTGGAAAGCAAAACAAACAAGAAGCGGAAAGCTATTGGAAGGAGCGTTTAGACGGAGCTGTTCAGCATCAAGGGCTGTTGCTGCAAAAGGAAGTAAACGGACAATATGAACATCAGGAATGGACGTTTACATGGGATGCTCAAACAGTACAAGCCATTCAAAATGTAGCAAGACAATGCCAAGTGACAGCCCCGAACCTGTTTCAGGCTGTCTGGTCTGTTCTATTAGGCACCTATCATGCAGCAGATGATGTCACATTCGGAACCGTCGTATCGGGCAGACCTCCAAGTGTGTCTGGGATTGAGCGTATGGCTGGTCTGTTTATCAATACGATCCCTGTTCGGGTGACATTGGATCAGGAGCAGACGTTCAAACAGCTGTTTCAAAAGGTTCAGCAGCATGCACTAGAAGCGGAAAACTATGATTTTATGCCGCTTTATGACATTCAGCAGAAGACAGCCGCTGGAGGGCAGCTCTTTGATCATTTGGTTGGTTTTGAGAACTATCCGTTAGATCAGGAGCTGTCTGGTGACACCATGTCTGCACGTCTTGGCTTCTCCATTGATGTAAAGGACGGCTTTGAACAAACGAATTTCGATCTTAATGTTCTTGTTTATCCAGGTGAAACGTGGACATTGAAAATCAAATACAATGCCTTGGCTTTTGAAGAAAAGGTGATTGAAAACATATCGAAACATTTGACTCATCTCATGAAGCAAGTCATCCACAACCCTGAAGTACACCTTCGTGATGTGACATGTATCACGGAAGAGGAGAAGCAGCAGATAAAAGCGTGGAATCAGACGGAGCGGGATTATCCGAAGCATCTATCTATTCCTGTGCTGCTCGATGCACGGGTGAAGGCGCAGCCTGACCACCTGGCATTAGTTGAAGGCGACCGAACATTTACGTACGAGGAGCTTGGACAAGAAATCCGCCCGTTAGCCGGCAGTCTTGTTGAAAAAGGCGTACAGCCCGGAGATGCTGTCGCAGTGTTTATGGATCGATCAGCTGATGCGGTCATCACTATTTTAGCAGTTCTGTACGCAGGGGCAGCTTATGTACCGATTGATCCATCGCAGCCTGAGGAAAGAATCCGATTTATGCTTGAAGACAGCGGTGCATCTATTTTGCTTCATGCTGACAGTCAGCCGCCAGTTGTTAAGGGCATTAAGACTGTTCATGTGGCAGACATGTCTAACCATTCACACGTGGATTTATCAGCCAAGACGTCTCCATCTCACTTGGCGTATATCATGTATACATCGGGATCAACTGGACGACCGAAAGGGGTTCAAATTGAGCATCAGCATATTGTGAGATTGGCTTGCTCTCAGGATAAATTAGGCTTGACCAAGTCGGATCGTATGGCACATACAGGGGCTGTCAGCTTTGACGCCATTACCTTTGAAATCTTTACCACGCTGCTGAATGGCGCGACACTGTATCCTGTTGACCGCGATACTTTATTGGATATCCATCGATTTGAACAATTTATTCAAACACATCAGTTGACGGCACTCTTTTTAACGACTGGATTATTTAATCAGCTCGCTCAGCAGCGTCCGCAAATGTTCAAAGGATTAACCACATTAATTACAGGCGGTGACGTGATCAATGTGAAGAGTGCGGAGCTTGTGAAACAGCATCATCCAGCACTTGTTTTACTAAATGCCTATGGCCCAACAGAAAATACAACCATCTCGACCATTTACGAAATAAAAGGAGATGAAACGGGTTCGATCCCAATTGGTCAGCCGATCAATCATTCGTCCGCTTATATTTTAGATGATGATCAAAGATTACAGCCAATTGGAGCGCCAGGAGAGCTGTATGTTGGGGGAGATGGTGTCTCAAGTGGATATCTCCATCGTCCAGATTTGACCGATCAAGTGTTTATGGCAGATCCCTTTAAGCCGGCAGGGCGTATGTATCGTACAGGGGATTTGGCTAGGTATGGTGCAGATGGCCAGATCGAATTTCTCGGCCGGACAGATGATCAGGTGAAAATTCGAGGCTTCCGAATAGAACTTGGTGAAATCGAAACAGTGCTTCAGCAAGAAGCGGGCATAGATGATGCGGTTGTGCTTGTTCATACGTTTTCAGATGAAAAGGAAATCACCGCTTACTTCACGGGAACGATGACAGAAGAAGAGGTGCGGGATTTATTCAACCAAGAGCTCCCAGCTTATATGGTACCGCACCATGTGATGAAGCTGGATGCCTTTACGCTCACATCGAATGGAAAGGTAGATCGAAAAGCGTTACCAAAGCCGGATGAAGCGCAACGGGAAGAAATGAAGATCATTCCGCCTGAGACTGAGACGGAAAAGGCACTCGCTCAAATTTGGGAGGAGCTCCTTGGGAAAACGGTAGGCGTAGATGAACATTTCTTCATGGCTGGCGGGCACTCTCTCAAAGCGATGATGATGTCCGCGGAAATTCAAGAGGTGCTTCAAAAGGAAGTACCGATTCAAGTGATTTTTGAGAAGCCAACGATTCGTTCATTAGCGGCATCTATCGATCAGGATGGTCAAGAAGAAAAAATGCATCCGATTTTACCAGCAGAGCAGGCGGATGAATATCCGGTATCTCCAGCTCAGCGCCGTTTATACATTTTGCAGACACTCGAACCAGACAGCACGAATTATCATATTCCGATCGTCTTAACGCTTGAAGGGACACTTGAATACCAGCGGCTCAAGTCAGCGTTTGATCAATTGATCCAAACACATGAGATCTTAAGAACGAGCTTTCATATGAATGGAGAACACATCGTCCAAAGGGTGAATGAATGGACGGCATTTGACATTCCCGTTCATGACATTAAGGAGGAAGAGGCGGAGGCATTTCTTTCTGAACGTCAAACACCATTTGATTTAACAGCAGCGCCTCTATTGCGAGCACAATTGTTGAAGGTCAGAGAGAACCGTCATCTTCTCGTCTTGGAAGCACATCATCTCATCACAGATGGTAGCTCCATGAAGACGTTCATTCAAGATTTGGCGAAGGCTTATGATGGCGAAGCTCTTGGAGAAAGAGCCATTCATTATAAAGATTACGCTGTCTGGCAGTTGAGTGAGGAAGAAATGGAGAAACAGAAGGAGCATGAGGCGTATTGGCTGAAGCAATTCGAAGGGGATTTGCCGGTTTTAGAACTGCCAACAGATGCACCGCGTCCAGCGGTACGTGATTTTTCCGGAGAACGATTCATGTTTGGCTGTGATCAAGCGACGACTCAGCGGATTCAAGAGTTGCTTCAGAAAACAGATACAACCATGTACATGTTCCTGTTATCTGCCTTTCAAGTGCTGCTTGCCTCGTATAGCGGTCAGGAAGATATCATCGTTGGTTCGCCTGTTGCAGGACGGACACATCCTGATATACAGGACATGCCCGGCATGTTTATCAACACTGTTGCGATGCGCGGAAAACCAGAACAAACGAAGACATTTTTACAGCTGCTTGAAGAAATAAAAGAAACGAGTCTTGCCGCTTTTGCTCATCAAAGCTATCCGCTCGAAGAGTTAATTGCACGTCTTCCGTTAGATCGAGATACAACCCGGAGCCCACTCTTTAGCGTGTCATTTAACATGCAGAACATGGAGGTTCCTGCGCTAAAGCTTGGCGATCTGCACATTTCGCCTTATGCTCTTCACCATCACTCAGTCAAATTTGACTTGTCTCTAGAAGCATTTGAACGAGAGGGAGCACTAAAGCTAAGCTTTGACTATGCAGCGGCGTTATTTAAAGAAGAGACTGTCCGCCGGTTCGCATCTCATCTTCTGGCGATTATTCGTGAAGCGGTCCAACACCCGCATGAACAGATTGGCTTGCTCCGTATCCTTGATCAGTATGAGCAAATAGCGCGGCTTGAGAAAAAAGACGGTGAGCAAACGAATCGTCATGAGCCATTCCATGTCCAATTTTCACGTCAGGCAAAAGAAACACCAGATGCCATTGCGGTGATGGATGATCAACGGAGGCTCACTTACCGCGAGCTGGAAGATATGTCAAATGCATTAGGCAGAGAACTGAAGATACGTGGCGTCGAGAAAGAAGAAGCTGTAGCGCTGATTCTTGACCGCTCTGTCTATGTCGTTGTCTCAATGCTTGGCGTGATGAAAGCAGGAGGTGCATTTGTACCAATTGATCCGGCTTTCCCTGCGGAACGTATCCGCTACACATTAGAGGATTCACGTGCACAAGTGATCGTGACAAATGAGTCTCTTGCAGGTTTCTATCAACATCACAAGCCGGTTCAGGTCGTGCAGGTTGAAAAAGCAGTACATCAAAGCCGCACGATAGATCTGCCAGAAGTTTCAACCGATCAGCTCGCTTACGTGATTTATACATCTGGGACAACAGGGAAGCCGAAGGGCGTTCAGCTCACGCATCGTAATCTATCACACTACGTCAACTGGCTGACAAATGAGGTGACATTGCAAGATTACGATCGGACGGCTCTGCTTTCTTCTTATGCATACGATCTCGGTTACACAAGTATTTTCCCAGTTTTAAAAGCAGGGGGAACACTATATGTGCCTCGTGAAGATGTGTATACAGACCCGGTCCGTCTGATGTGTTTGATTGATGAACAAGAGCTGACTTACATCAAAATGACACCATCATTATTTCATATGATGGCAGATTCACAGGATCATGCATTTAACGATTTACGCCTTGTGGTACTTGGAGGGGAACCGATTGTCTCTGAGGATGTTGAAACATTTATGGAGCAGCACCCATATGTGGCAGTGATGAACCACTATGGCCCGACAGAGACAACCATTGGAACTGTGACCAAGCTGATCACACCGCATGAGCTCGGCGCTTTGAAGGATCGCTCTGTGATCGGGCAGCCAATTGCTCACACAAGAGTGCTCGCACTCAATCAGCAGAAGCGTCTTGTCCCTTATGGCGCACCTGGAGAGCTTTATATATCTGGGGAAGGTGTATCGAGAGGGTATTTGAATCAGCCTGAATTAACAGCAGAACGTTTTATAGAAAATCCGTATTTTCCTGAAGAGCGGATGTATCGTACAGGAGATTTGGTCAGACAACATGCAAATGGAGACATTGAATTTCTTGGAAGAGTTGATGATCAAGTGAAAATCCGCGGCTATCGTATTGAGAAACAGGAAATAGAGCATGCCGCACGTGCGCAATTATCCATTCCAAAGGTATATGTCAAAGTGATTCACATGTCCCGTTTACCGGAGCTTGCACTTTATTACACAGCACCAGAACCTATTGGAACACTAACGTTTAGAGAAAAGCTTGCGGAGACATTGCCGGATTATATGATTCCAACGTATTTTGTCAAAGTGGATCACATTCCGCTTACACAAAACGGAAAGGTGGATGCAAAATCTCTGCCGCTTCCAAATGAAATGCATATGAACCGTGCGGCGCATGTAGCACCAGAAACGGCACTTGAAGAGACGCTGTGTGACATTTGGTCAGAAGTTCTTGGGGTTGAGCAAATCGGTGTTCATGATCACTTCTTTGAATTGGGAGGGCATTCCCTCAAAGGCATGGTGCTCATTTCGAAGATGCAAGCCAAGCTGAACAAACATGTGCCGCTCAAAATCCTTTTTGAAAAGCCAACGATACGGGCGATGGCAGCTTATTTGGAAAAAGTAAATTCTTCAGACATGACATCCATTCAGCCGGCGGAAAAGCAAGATTTCTACCCAGTCTCTTCTGCTCAAAAGCGTATGTATGTCCTGCAGCAGCTGCATCCAGAAGCAGTGACTTATCATATGCCTGCCGTTTTGATCATGGAAGGCAGCCTTGATGTGAAGCAGCTAGAAGAAGCGCTTCAATCCTTGATCGAACGCCATGAATCATTGCGTACAGCCTTTGTAGAAATTGACGGCGTACCAGTTCAAAAAGTCTATCGCCAAGTGCCGTTTACGTTAGAGGTTGTTGAAGTCGAGGAGGGGCAAGTAGAGCCTATCATAGACGCATTCATCACTCCATTCTCATTACATCAAGCACCATTAATGAGGGCAAAAGTGGCAAAGCTTTCTGATGAGAAATATGTGTTCATGATGGATATGCACCATATCATTGCAGATGGTGTTACACGCAGTCTGCTCATTCAAGAATTGACAGAGCTGTATGAGAAAAAGACGTTACCGCCAGTTCAGCTGCATTACAAGGATTATGCGGTATGGCAGCAAGAAGAAAAGCAGCAAGCGCTGCTCGAGAAACAGCGTCAATATTGGCTAGAGCAATACGCAGAGCCGCCAGAAGATTTGGCGCTGCCACTTGATTTTCCGCGCCCTCATGTTCAGTCATTTGAAGGAGACCGAGTCGATAGATGGTTATCTGCTGAAAAGGTGCAATCCATTAAAACGCTTATGGCTGAAAAAGGTGTGAGCATGAACATGGTGATGCAAACAGCATTTTCCATATTCTTGTCCAAATTAACTGGTCAGACAGATATCGTCATAGGCGCTGTGACAGCAGGACGTACTCATGCTTCAATCGAACGAGTTCCAGGCATGTTTGTGAATACACTGGCCCTTCGGCATGAAGTGCAGATGGAAGAAACGACAGCACAATTGCTTGAAAAAATGAAAGATCGCAACCTATCAGCCTATGAGCATCAAGATTTTCCGTTTGAGGAATTGGTAGCACAGTTAGATCTTCCGAAAGACACTGGCCGCAACCCATTGTTTAGTGTCATGCTGACAACGGATGACAGAGACCTGACGTTACCGAATTTGAATGGTCTCAAGCTTTCGCAAAAACAGCAAGAGACAGTTCAAGCAAAATTTGATGTGACGCTTGGTGTATTTGAAGAACAAGATCAAGTGGGCCTGCGTTTTGAGTATGCAGCGGCACTGTTTAAAAAGAAGACCATTCAGCGTTGGAGTCGATATGTTGAACAAATCATAGACGAGATGCTGGCAAAACTAAATGAGCCAATATCATCGCTTTCGATGTTAATGGAAGAGGAAAAACAAGAGCTGATCAATGAATGGTCAGGGCCTGACCTAGACGTTCCGTCAGATCAAACGGTTCATGCACTGATTGAGGCTAAGGCGTATCAAGCGCCTCACCAAAAAGCGGCAACCTTCTGTGGAACAAGCTGGACGTATGAAGAACTGAATCATCGGGCGAATACAGTCGCTTCAAGACTCATCTCAAACGGCATAAAACGAGGAGACCGCGTTGGTATTCTCACCCGTCCATCGCTGGACATGACGGCAGCTGTCCTTGGGGTTCTCAAGTCAGGTGCGGCATTCGTTCCAATTGATGCGGATTATCCTGCTCAGCGTATTGCTTACATGCTGGAAGACTGCGGGGCAGAGGTACTTCTCATACAAAAAGGATTGACTGCACCATCTTCATTCACAGGTCATGTTCTATCGATAGAAGATGCGGTTGAAGGCGAAGCACAAGAGATTCAGGTTCATATGAAACCAACAGATCTCGCCTATATGATTTACACATCTGGAACGACTGGACAGCCGAAGGGTGTCATGGTTGAGCACCAATCCCTTGTCAATCTTGCGTTCTGGCACAATGATGCCTTCCAAGTGACAAATGCGGATCGAACCGCTAAATATGCCGGCTTTGGCTTTGATGCCTCCATTTGGGAAATGTTCCCGACATGGATCGCCGGCGCAGAGCTGCACATCATCGAGGAAGCCATTCGTCTCGATATGATCAAACTCAATGCGTATTTCAATGACGAAAATATCACTGTTGCATTCCTACCAACTCAGCTATGTGAGCAGTTTATGTCGATGGACAATCATTCACTGCGTTACTTACTGACAGGAGGAGACAAGCTGAAACAGGTGAAGCCTGTTCCATATAAACTCGTCAATAACTATGGACCAACAGAAAACACAGTCGTGGCGACAAGTGGGATCATCGAACCAGATCAAGGCACGCTTCCGATCGGAACAGCGATTGCCAATACTCGTTTTTACATCATGGGTTCGTTATATGACCTCTCGCCGCCAGGCGTGCCGGGTGAGCTTGTGATCGCAGGAAAAGGACTGGCTAGAGGGTACTGGAACCTGCAAGAGGAAACCAACAAACGATTTATCCTAGATCCATTTTATCCAGGAGAGCGCATGTACCGTACAGGCGACTTAGTGAAATGGACATCAGATGGCGAGCTGATCTACCTCGGCAGAAAAGACCATCAGGTCAACATCCGAGGCTTCCGAATTGAGCTGTCAGAAATTGAAGCCCAGCTTCTTGCCCTGACGGAAGTCAAAGAAGCAGTCGTGACAACGGTCAAAGATGCGAGCGATCAAGATGCGCTTGTGGCATACGTCATCACAAATGAAGAAACGACCGACTTAAAAGACAGCTTAAAACAAACGTTGCCAGATTATATGGTGCCTTCTTGGATCATCAAGCTAGACCACCTGCCGATGACGGCAAATGGCAAAGTCGACTTAAAAGCATTACCGGCACCCGATATGGAATCGAGCCAAACGGCATACGAAGCGCCAAGAGATGAAGTCGAAAAGCTTCTATGCGGTATTTGGGAAGATGTTCTTGGCGTGAGCCAAGTCGGCATTCACGATCACTTTTTCTTCCTTGGTGGAGACTCGATTAAAGGCATCCAAATGGCAAGCAGGCTCACGCAAGCGGGCTGGAAGCTTGATATGAAGCTATTATTCCAATATCCAACAATTGCCGAGCTCCGTCCATATATCGAAGAAGCTGATCAACTGACAGCTGATCAATCACCTGTCGAAGGGGAAGTCATTTTGACACCAATTCAGCGCTGGTTCTTTGAACGAGCCTTCAGTGATCAGCATCATTGGAATCTCTCCATGATGCTCCATGCGCCAAATGGATTTGACCTTTCGATCACCGAACAAGTGATGCAGAAACTGCTTTCACATCATGATGCACTGCGTATGGTATACAGGCAGGAGCATGATGACATTCTGCAATACAATCAGCGGAAACTCAACGAACCATTTGCCATTGTTTCTCATGATGTTTCAAAAGAAGACGACGTGAAAAAGGCCATTTCCACCTATGCCAACGAGTATCAGCGCCAGCTCAACCTTGAAACAGGTCCACTCATGAAAGTGATCTGTTTCCATGCAAAAGATGGCGATCACTTACTCATCGTGACACACCATCTTGTTATTGACGGTGTCTCATGCCGGATTTTACTAGAGGACTTTATGTCTCTTTATCAGCAGGTAGCTCATGGGAAAACGCTCGTCCTTCCGCCTAAAACCCACTCCTTTAAAGAATGGGCAGAGGCGATCGAACGTTACGCACAGACCCAGCTTTTAAAAAGCCAAAGTGAGTACTGGACAGAGATTGACAGGATGCCAATGACCACTTTACCTGTTGATCATGAAGTAATGAAAAGGAAAGTTGCTCAAACAAAAGCGGTACAGATGCAGCTTTCAGAGTCCGAAACAGGGCATCTTTTGACCGATATTCATCTGCCGTACACAACGGAAATGAACGATATTCTTCTATGCGCGCTCGGGCTTGCGGTTCATGAGTGGACAGGTGAATCCCATGTACATGTGCAGCTTGAAGGACATGGAAGAGAGGATATTTTATCAGGGCTGGATGTCTCCCGCACGGTTGGATGGTTTACGAGTATGTACCCAGTCGTACTGAAAGCAAAGCCGGATCAAACCATAGCAGAGGCTATTAAAGGGACGAAAGAGATGCTCCGGCGAGTGCCGAATAAAGGAATTGGCTACGGGATATTAAAATACCTCACTGCCACTGCGTCGTCAGGACAGCATGTACAACCTGAAATCAGCTTGAATTATCTTGGGCAGATTGATCAGGAAGTGACGACAGAACTCTTTGGACCTTCCGCCTATGATATGGGACGACAAGCAAGCCCAGATTCAGAAGCTGTCTATAAGCTGAATCTCAGTGGTCTTGTTCAACACAATCGATTCATTTTGTCTTGTTCCTATTGTACAGACGAATATGAAGAGAAGACGATACAACAGTTTATGGCATTGCTGAAGGAAAAAATTCAATCCATCATCGCCCATTGCCTAACGCAGCACGAACGAGAATTTACGCCAAGTGACTTCTCTGCTAGTGACCTTGAAATGGATGAAATGGACGACATTTTTGACATGCTTGAGGAGAAATTGACCTAACAACATGAGATCAGTCAGAAAAACGGGAAGGGAGGATGAAATAGATGAGTTCATTTAAAAGGGATCAAGTTCAAGACATGTATTATCTGTCACCAATGCAAGAAGGAATGCTGTTTCATACCCTCCATCACCAAGAAAAGGGCTTTTATGTAGAGCAAATGGATATGAACGTAAAGGGCACACTGCGTCAAGACTTATTGGAGAAAAGCATGAATGTCATCGTGGAGCGGTACGATATTTTTCGTACCGTGTTTCTCCACGAAAAAGTGAAACGCCCTGTCCAAGTGGTACTGAAGAAACGTCCTTTTACACTTGATGTGGTGGACATGCAGGATCTTTCTGAAGACGAACAGCTTGAACATATTGAGACATTTAAACAACAGGATCAGCTGAGAGGATTTGATCTCTCGAAGGATTCTCTCATGCGGGCATCTGTTTTCCAAACAGGTCCTGCCAGCTATCGCTGGATCTGGAGCTATCACCATATCCTTCTTGATGGCTGGTGTTTTGGGCTTGTGGTGCAGGAGTTATTTGCGATTTATCATGCACTTTTGCACGATGTCCCTTACAAGCTGGAACCAGTCAAACCATACAAAGAATATATTCAATGGCTGGAAAAACAAGATAAACAAGCATCACTTCAATACTGGCAGCAATCATTAGCTGGTTTTGATGGACAATCGACCTTTAAAGAGCAGAGAAAGCAGACGAATGAACATGAATTAGGCGAAATCGAATGGTCGATGAGCAAAGAAGAAACGGCTGCTTTATCAGAGTTAGCGTATCAGCAAAATGCGACGTTAAGCAGTGTGCTTCAATCGGTCTGGTCGATTCTGCTGAGCAGGTATCAGCGTTCAAATGATGTCCTGTTTGGCACGGTTGTATCGGGGCGTCCGGCAGATTTGGCTGGTGTTGACAGAATGGTTGGCTTGTTCATCAATGTCATCCCAAGGAGAATTCAGCTGACAGATGACATCACATTCCGTTCTCTTCTGTCAGAAACACAGCAGCAGTCTCTTGCAGCCGAACCGCACCAATATATTCCGATCTATGATATTCAGGCAAAGACAGGTCAGCAGCCACTCCTTGATCATATTGTCGTGTTTGAAAATGTCCCAGCCGCAAAGAAAGACGAGCAAGAGGGACGATTAGGGTTTACTGTGGAAAACATGAATGTCCATGAAAAATCGAACTATGATCTCAATTTGCTGGCATCACCCGGAGAACAAATGCAATTAAAACTTGCCTTTAACAAAAAAGCGTTTGATTCTCAATTTGTCCACCGGTTAAAGGAGCAGCTGAGTCTATTGATGAAAGAGGCGATCAAGCATCCTGATCAATCAATTCATACCCTCACACTCGTCACGAAACAGGAAAAGCAGCTGATTCTTGAAGAATGGAATGCACCTGAGCTTGAGCATGACCAGCTGTATTTGTCGAAATGGTTTGAGCATAATGTCCGCAAACAGCCGAATGCAGTGGCATTATCAGCAGGTGAGCACACGATGACATATGCGGAGCTGAATGAACAAGCCAATCGATTGGCAAGGCATTTGCAAAAAAATGGAGCCAAGCATCAAACAGTCATTGCCATTTTAGCTGACCGCACGCCTGAACTGATTGTTAGCCTGCTGGCTGTCTTAAAAGCCGGTGCAATCTATGTGCCAATCGATCCCGATTATCCAGAAAACCGTATTCAATACATGCTGAAAGACAGCGGGGCGACGCATCTTCTGACTCACTCATCCTTTATTGGTCAGACGAAGGCCCTTGCGTTTGATGGCGCGTATCTGTTTGCAGATGATCAGGAAATTTCACTGATGAGCTCAGATAATCTGCCACTTGAAGCAGGTTTACACGATACGGCATACATCATGTATACATCTGGGACAACGGGTCAGCCAAAAGGCATCATGACGACCCATTCCAATATTGCCCGGGTAGTCAAAAATACGAACTACTTAACCATTGCAGAAACAGATACACTGCTGTCACTATCCAACAGCGTATTTGATGGTTTCACATTTGATGTATATGGCGCACTTTTAAACGGTGCGAAGCTGGTTCTGCCGAAAAAAGAAACCATTTTAGACATGTGCGAGCTGACGGAGCTGATTAAAAGGGAAAGCATTTCTGTCATGTTTGTTCCGACGGCATTATTTAATCTCCTTGTTGATGAAGAAACTGACTGGATGCGCAGTGTGCGTAAGGTGCTGCTTGGAGGAGAACGGGCATCGGTACATCATGTGAGAAAAGCCTTTGCGGTCATGGGGAAAGGCAGACTCATCAATGTCTACGGCCCAACCGAATCGACTGTTTTCGCCACCTATTATCCAGTAGATGAGGATCTGCCGATAGAGACGCGTTCGATTCCAATCGGAAAGCCGCTCAACCAGACAGGGGCTTATATATTGAGCCAGCACGGACAACTTCAGCCGATTGGCATGATCGGAGAGCTTTGTCTAAGCGGCAAAGGGCTTGCGAAAGGGTATTTGAATCGTCCTGATCTGACAAAACAAGCTTTTATCACGCATCCATTTGCTGCGGGAGAAAGGCTGTACCGTACAGGAGACTTGGCTTATTTTCGAGAAGACGGCTTGATTGAGTATGCGGGCAGAGTGGATGATCAGGTGAAAATTCGCGGTCATCGAATTGAGCTGACAGAAATTGAAGCTCACCTTCTCATGCATCCAGGCGTAAAACAAGCTGCGATTATAGCTGATCGGCATAACACGCAGCATACAAGGCTGCTCGCCTATATGACGTGTGAGGAAGAGTGGAAGGATCAACTTGATGTGATCAAGTCAGGGCTGAAGGAAAAGCTTCCAGCTTACATGCAGCCACATGAGCTGATCAGACTTGAGAAAATGCCGCTTACGCCAAATGGAAAGGTTGATAAACGTCAGCTGCCAAAGCCAGAGGCCCCTCAAGGAAACCGTCATGTGAAGCTCCCGGTAAATGAAGTAGAACAAAAGCTGCTTGTGATGTGGCGGGAAGTGCTTGAACGAGATGATATCAGCACAGATGACCATTTCTTTGAGCTTGGCGGGCATTCATTAAAAGCGATGTCGCTTTTGTCCAAAGTGTCGAAGGAATTCGATGTGCAGGTGCCGATACACTTGTTGTTTGAGACGCCTACAATTGAAGCAATCGGCCGTTACATTCAGCAACAGGATGATCAGGAAGCCGCCGGCTATCTTGTATTCAATGAATCTCAAACTTCAACAGTCTTTGCGCTTCCGCCATTACCCGGCTACGGATTTATTTATCAGGAAGCTGCAAAAACGCTTCATAGTGTTCGTTTGATCGCCTTTGACTTTATTGAAGCTGATCACCGAATGAAGGAATACGTTCAGTATATCCAGCACCTTCAGCCTGAAGGACCGTTAACTTTGATGGGTTACTCTGGCGGCTGCTACCTAGCCTTTGAGCTTGTTCAATTGCTCGAACAAGCAGGGCGGACCGTCGAAAAGGTCATCATGATCGATTCCTATAAGAAAATAGGAGAAAGTGATTTAGAAGGTCGTTCCATTGATGACGATATAGCAGCGATTGTCCATCAATCGAAGCAAAGTGAACTTGCTCAAGCAGAGCTCGTCCAAGAAGCGCTTGCTCAAAAAACACGGGCCTACTATGAAACATTTGTTAAGGGGGTGAATCAAGGAGAGATACAAGCGGACATTGATTTCATTCAATCCGAAGAGCACATCGCCATACCAGAGTGGATGGAAAACTGGGAAGCTGCGACGACCGGTGCTTATCGCCAATATCAGGGCTATGGTCAGCACGCTGACATGTTTAAAAACAAAGCATGTGCCGCTCAAAATGCACAGTTGATCCAAAAGATCATCCATCAAAAAAATAGAGAAGCAGTCTTGTGAATTTTAGATTAGGCAGGGGTGCATGCTGGCAGCCCTGCCTGACAAAAAAGGAAAGGAACTCATATGAAACCATCAATCATGAATCAATCGAATGTACATGAATCAATGAATACGGTGTTACAAGATGTACAGAGAACCATTTTACAAACCAATGAAATTGAACGCTTCGCTGTTTTTTCTCGTGAAAAAACCATTCGACCACGGCCATATCACCTCTCTCATTTATTTCTCGATCATCACATGGAGCAGGAGGCCGCAGCTGAATGGATACAGACGCAAATGGCTTCGCCTCTATTAGCAGACATGCCGCCCGCCCTTTCCTATGGAGGGGATCTAGATGTCACAATAGGAGCTCAAACTTTGCAGGACGCCCTCACTGAGGCGGCCAAAACGACAAACGGGCTCACATATATCGTCAATAGTGAAAATGAACTCACGCAATCCTACACGCAGTTAAAGGAGGATGCCGAGCGGGTTCTATCGGGTTTAAGGGCACTGGACCTTGAACCGGGTGATCCTGTTTTCTTTCAATTTTCATCGAATCATGCGATGGTCACGGCCTTTTGGGCATGTGTGCTGGGCGGATTTGTTCCAACACTTGTGTCGGCAGCCCCGACCTATCGGGAAATGAATGCATCAGTGAAAAAGCTTCATCACGCTTGGAATCTGCTGGAGCACCCGCTTATTCTAACGGATGAATCGCTGATTGATGAGGTGCAAGGCCTAGCATTACTGTGGCATACAGATCAATTACGTGTGGCAGCGGTTGAACCCATGCTTACTTTAGAAAGAGATACAAAAGCTCATCCGGCAGCACCAGATGATTCCGTCTTTTTTATCTTAACGTCTGGAAGTACGGGGATGCCCAAATGCGTGGAGCATTCTCATAGAAGTGTGCTGGCGAATGTCAAAGGAACAGTGGCAGCCAATCGGTTTACACAAGAGGATGTCTCGTTAGACTGGATGCCATTAGATCATATAGGCGGCATTGTGATGTTTCATCTTGTCAATGTGTATACAGGCTGTGAGCAGATTCGGGCAAGAACAGATGATTTCATCGCTCAGCCGCTGCGCTGGCTTGACTGGATGGACCGCTATCGTGCCACGAAGACGTGGGCACCTAACTTCGCATTTGCGATGATCAATGATTATGAGAAAGACATTTCTTCAGGATCTTGGGATCTTTCTGCTATGACTTGCATGATCAATGGGGCAGAAGCGGTCGTACCGAAGACGATCCACCGGTTTTTACATCTGCTGGCACCGCACGGCTTAAAAGGAGACGTCATCAGACCGGCATTCGGCATGTCAGAGATTTCATCAGCCGTTGTCTTCTCTTTTGCGATTGAGCGGGGAGATGAAAACAGCGGAGTTTTGACCTTTGAGGAAACATCGCTGACAGAGCAGCTAAGACCAGCGGAGGCACGCGAAACTGGAACCGTCAGCTTTACAGAGCTGGGGAAACCGATTCCGGGTATCACGATTCGTATCGTCAACCATGAGCATGAGCTTCTTCCTGAAGATCATATTGGCAGTGTGCAAATTAAAGGGCCGACGACGATGAAGGGCTATTACAAGAACGATGAAGCGAATCAAGAGGTCTTTCAAACAGAGGGCTGGTTTCACACAGGTGATCTAGGTTTTCTGCACAAAGGAAGACTGACATTAACCGGTCGAGAAAAAGACATGATCATCATCAACGGAAAAAATTATCACAACTATGAAATTGAAGCCATGGCAGAGGAAGTACCAGGCGTAGAAACGAGCTTTGTGGCTGCTTGCTCCGTTCGGATGGAAGCATCTGCATCGGATGAATTGATGCTCTTTTTTGCACCGAAACTGTATGAGCCTGCTTATATCATGAGGGTAAGTCAACACATTAAATCCCATATTGCAACAAAAATGGGTCTGTCTGTATCGAGAATGATCCCTGTCCAGAAGCATGCCTTTCCGAAAACAAGTTCTGGAAAAATAGAAAGGGCACAGCTCAAGATGCGGTGGCAGGAAGGTGAATTCGACGAAATCATCAAGGAACTGGACATCAGACTTGAAAATGAACATACATTACCTGATTGGAGTTATCAAAAGAAGTGGACACCCGCTCCGCTTCATGAAACGGAAACGCAAACAGCAGGGGACATGGTGATCTTTGCAGATGAGTTAGGGCTGGCAGATCAATTGAAATTCCTCTCAAACCATGAACAAACCTATATCACGGTTGAACCGGGTCAAGCATTCACACAACTCACACCCACTCACTTCATCATCCACCCGAATCGGCCGTCTGACTACGAACAACTCTTTGAGACGCTCCGTTCGTATGGCGTTTCGGTGAAACAAATCATTCACCTTTGGAACTACACAAACAAGGAAGAAAAACTACAAGCGGCAATAGCGAAGGAAGCACAAAAAGCTGGCAGCATGAGTGCGTTGTATGTAACAAAAGCGATCGCCGCCTATGAGGAACCTGTAGAGATGACCTTTGTCTCCGCTCATGCGATGAATTTGCCAGAAGACAAAGTACATCATGTGGAAAAAGCAACAACAGCGGGATTGATGACAGCTGTTCAGCATGAATGGCCGTTTATCAAGGTGCGATGTCTTGATTTTTCTCTTACAGAATCGGTTGGTCATTCTCATGTATCGGCGATCATGACAGAGCTCTCACATGGCACAAGTCATCATGTCGCCGCTTATCGCGAAGGTGTTCGTTATATTCCTCTTTTAACGCCACTTCATTTGGAAAGGGAACAAAAGAGGAAGAAGCCACCATTTCAATCATCGGGACTTTACGTGATCACAGGAGGGCTTGGCGGCATTGGGCGGATGCTGAGTGAACACCTGCTGACATCCTATCAAGCGCATCTTGTATTGCTTGGAAGAAGGGCACGAAAGGATTTATCTGCCGAGCAGCAGGACGTACTGACCTCAATTGAGAAACAAGCGGAAAACCGAGGAGGCACTGTTCATTATGAAGAAGTGGACTTAACGGACGCAAAAGATATTGAAGCGCTCATTTCAAGGCAAGAGGTGGCTCAAGGAACCAGGCTGCATGGCGTGATTCATTTCGCTGGCATCATTCAAGAAGAGCTGCTTGCTGATATGACATCTGTGTCCCTGCATGCGATGTACGAAGCGAAGGTATATGGCACGATTGCGCTTCATGAAGCGGCTTCTAAACGGAAGAATGTCCTATTTCTATCTAGCTCGTCTGCACGAACGTTAAAGGGCGGGATGACCGTCGGCGCTTATTGTGCTGCCAACGAGTTCGTCGAACAATTTGTTCATTATCAAAGGCTGACGTCAACAGTGAAGCCGTATTGCTTTAGCTTTAGCATGTGGGATGAGGTCGGAATGAGCGAGGGCTCAATGATCAAAGGCCTGTTAAAAGAAAGAGGCTATCTTCCGATTCCAAAGAGGGCGGGCTTCCAAACCATGCAGGCATGTTTGATGACAGATGCACGTCTCATTTATATGGGATTAGATCGGTCAAAGCAGGATATTCAAGAGATGATCCATGAGGAAAGTCAAACAGAGCAAGCGGTGTATGTGTTTTTCAAAACCGACAAAACAAAAGCCATTGAAGAACGGCTGTATCAATCCATTTACTCTTGTTTACAGTCACATCTAACTGGTGAATATTCCGTGCATCTATTTCCTGAGGAATATTGGAAAGAATCAGAGGAAGGCGTGCCGGACGAAGCGCATTTCAAAGCATTCATTGAGGAAGTTGGAGAGGATGTAAAAAACAGAGCGCCTCAAACGGAGACAGAGAAACTGTTGGCAAGCATCTGGTCCGAGCTGCTCGATGTCTCGAATGTCAGCTGTGGTGATCATTTCTTTCTACTCGGGGGTCATTCGCTCAAGGCAACGCAAATGCTGTCTGCGGTGAGGAAAAGAATGGGATTTGACGTGCCGCTCGCAGTGCTATTTGAACATACGAGACTTGGAGAATTAGCGGAATGGATCGATTCGCATGCCAAAGCTGATGAAGCAGTTCCGGTGCGGAAAATGGCAAAGGGTCAGGAGATTCTGATGTCCTATGCCCAGCAAAGGCAGTGGTTTCTCTATCAATTACAGCCTGATCTGCCATTTTACAATAATACGATTTCTTTTCAAATGAATGGACCTTTAGATGTGAAGGTGCTTCAGCGCAGTCTACAGCAAATGGTGCAAAGGCATGAATCGCTCAGAACATCCTTTGCCATGAGCGGCGATGAACCGGTACAGATCATACATGAGCATATGATCCTTCCAGAGCTTGAAGTGGTTGATTTATCAGATCTAAGATCACAGAAAGAAAAAGAACAACAAGCAGCTGAATGGACGAAAAGAGAGGCGGGCACACCTTTCCGCTTAGAACATGATCCGCTTTTTCGGGTAAAACTGATTCGACTGTCGGACACAGATCATTTGCTGCTAATGTCCATTCACCACATCGTGTCAGATGGCTGGTCTGTTGGTATTGTCGCAAGAGAGCTGTCTGAATCGTATACAGCCATGATCGCCAGGCGAGAGCCTATTCTTCCACCGCTGCCGATTCAATATGCCGATTACGCCCTGTGGCAGAAGGAGTATTTGACTGGAGAGACGCTACAGAAGCAGCTTTCCTATTGGAAGGAGCAGTTTGCGGAACCTGTTGAAGAGTTGATTTTACCGTATGACTACCCGCGACCGGCCGTTCCATCCTACAGGGGGAAAACGAAAACATACCGGCTGTCAAAGTCGCTGTCAGAGCAGCTTGAAGCTCTTTCTAAAAAAACAGACAGCACCCTTTATATGACGTTACTGACTGCTTTTTCTACCTTGCTGCACCGTTTGTCTTCGCAGGATGAGTTTGTGATTGGGTCAGTTATTGCTGGGAGAAATCGGACGGAGATAGAGCATCTCATCGGCTTTTTCGTGAATACGCTGGCACTTCGGATCGATCATAGTGAGAATCCAGCTTTCACAGCGTTATTAGAGCAAGTGAAGAAAACAACAATGGGTGCCTATACACATCAGGATGTGCCGTTTGAGATGGTTGTAGACGAGCTGAATATTGCACGTGAGGCTGGCAAACAGCCACTGTTTCAGGTCATGTTCGTTTTGCAAAATCTGCCGCTAGAGGCTTCTCCAATGGGCGAGGCGACATCTGTTTTAGCCATTGAAGATAACAATACAGCCAAATTTGATCTATCTCTGTTTGTGTTTGAAGGGGCAGAGGGTCTTCAATTAAAACTAGAGTATGACACGGACTTATTTTCTGACGATACGATGGATCGGTTCATTCAGTATTACGAGCATTTGCTTGAGCGTATTTGTGAAGATCCATCGCAGCCAATCAGACAAATGAATTACCTGCCAGAAAAAGAGAAACAGCAGCTGCTCTATGAATGGAGCGGTCAAACGGATCAGCCTGCAGGCCCGCTTCTCATCACGGAACGATTTGAAGCGCAGGTGAAAAAGTCACCCGATGCCATTGCTCTCGAATTCGGAGAAGAGCAGTGGACATATCGCGTGTTACAAGAAAAAGTCGACCAGCTTGCCGCCTATTTGCAGCAGCGAGGCGTCATGCCACATGAACCAGTAGGGCTGCTCATCGACAGGTCGCCTGAAATGATTCTTGGGGTGCTGGCGATTGTGAAAGCAGGAGGCGCCTACGTGCCAATTGATCCTGAATATCCAGATGCACGTATTGATTATATGCTGAAGGATACAGGAATTCAGCTGTTACTGACAAAAAATGAATGGCTCAAAAAGGTGTCTATTAATCAAACGGAACTCATTTGTCTTGATCAGGGATATGAAGAGTTTTTATCAGAAGCAGAATTCAAGACTGCTGCCCTGAAACCTGATGGGCTTGCTTATATCAATTACACCTCAGGGTCAACTGGACAGCCAAAAGGGGTCTTAATCCCGCATCAAGCGGTCATCCGGCTTGTCTGTGAAACAGATTATGTCACCCTTAATGAACATACGCGTATTTTGCAAATCGCTAGTTTCTCCTTTGATGCCTTTACGTATGAAATATGGGGAGCCTTGCTAAACGGGGGAAGGCTGATCCTGACCGATCGAAATACGATTTTATCAATGGATACACTGGCTGACACGCTGACATCATACAAGATCACAACAGGATTTCTGACGGTACCGCTATTTAACCGGTTAACAGAGGAACATCCAGATGCTTTATCTGGATTCGATGCGTTATTGGTTGGTGGTGATGCGCTCTCAGCTGCTCATATCCGCAAGGCACTGCCGTATTTACCTGATGGGCTTTTAAACGGCTATGGACCAACTGAAAATACGACGTTCTCTTGTGTGCATCACATTCGCGCATTAGACGAAGGACAAGCAACAGTTCCTATCGGTCAGCCAATTGCTTATTCACAAGCCTATGTATTAGACGACAAGTTACAGCCGGTTCCGCAGGGTGTCATTGGAGAGATTTATGTTGGCGGAACAGGGCTGGCACTCGGTTACCTTGGAGATGAAGAAAAAACATCGCAATCATTTATCCCGCATCCTTTCCAAAAAGGAGCGCGTTTATATAAAACAGGTGATATGGGCCGCTGGCTCCCAAATGGTCTCATCGACTGCCTTGGAAGAATCGATCATCAAGTAAAAATTCGCGGACACCGCGTGGAATGCGGAGAAATTGAAGCCGCTATGCTGAAATTTGATGACATCACAGAATGTGCCGTTATCCCGCATCAGCACGAGAATGGTCATAAGCGATTGATCGGTTATTTTGTCCAAAAAGGCAGCATGACCACGCTAGACATTCGCCAAAACTTAAAAGACATACTGCCAGATTATATGGTACCAAGCCTATTAATAGAGCTCGAGGAACTGCCGCTCACGCCAAACGGCAAGGTAGACCAAAAGCGTCTCCCACCGCCACAGTGGAGACAGGAAGAAGCAGACAAACCAGCAGATATGGCACTCAGTGAGGAAGAACGAGTGCTGGAAAAAGTGTGGACTCAGCTACTTGGCACTCCTTCAATCGGTGTACATGATAACTACTTTGAGCTTGGCGGAGATTCGATTATTGTCATACAAATGGTGGCACGCCTAGCACAGGAAGGCTACATCATACAGCCGAGAGATGTATTTGAAAAACAGACCATTTCACAGCTGGCACGAGCGATGAAAAGAGCAGATGTGTCTGTGTCCTATGATCAATCGCCTATTACAGGAGAAGTTCGTCTGCTTCCAATCCAATCTTGGTTCTTTGAGCAATCGATGACCAATCAAGATTATTGGAATCTATCAGCACATATGGAATTCAAGCAATCTGTACAACCTGAACAGTTGTCACAGGTTCTTTCAAAGCTTGTCAATCATCACGATATGCTTAGGGCGATTTATACAAAAGCAGCAGACGGCACATGGATTCAAGCCATTCGTGCACCTGGCATCATCCCTTGTGTCACATTCTTTGATTTGACGAATGTCTCTCATGAGGAAGCGTTGGATCAAATCCGCTTTGAGACAAGTGCTTGTCAAGGAACTTTGTCATTAGAGCAAGGAGAAGTCATCAAAGCTATTCTTTTTCAAACAAGTGATGATACGTCTGAACTCTTTATGGCAGCCCACCACCTTGTGATGGACGGAATATCATGGCGCATCCTACAGGAAGATTTGTTAAATGGATTGAAGCAGGTTGCGGCAGGGCAAGAGATCACACCTGCGAAGAAAACCGCTTCCTATCAGCAGTGGGCAGATGCACTCTATGAATATGCACAAACCGATCAATTACAAGAGCAGGTTCCTTTTTGGCAAAAAATCATCGATCAAGAGGAAGAAGGTTCTCCATTTCAAACACCTGCGCTTTTCAATATAGAAGAACATGCAGAGATCCTGACTGTTCAATTGACGAAGGATCAAACAGACATTTTACTAAGGCATGCATCACAAGCGTACCGAACAGAGGTGAACGATTTACTCCTGTCAGCACTTGCGCAAGCCGTTGGAAAGTCAATACTGATTACGTTAGAAGGGCACGGACGCGAGGATTTATTTGAACAGATGGATTTGTCACGAACAGTCGGCTGGTTTACAAGCTCTTATCCTATTTTTATTCCTTTTATTCAAACCGATGTTGAAAGACAAATCAAAGATGTCAAAGAAACCTTAAGAGCTGTGCCGCAAAAGGGGATCGGCTATGGCTTGCTTCAATACATGACAGCATCTCGTTTACTTAAAACGGCAGCGCCGCAGATGAGCTTTAATTACCTTGGTCAGTTAGATCAGGCAGATGGCGAAGCGAAGCTATATATAGCAGACGAACGAAATGGACACGTACACGATCCAAAAGCAGAAAGACAGCATTTGATCGATGTATACGGATACGTTGTCAGTGGTCAGCTTCAGATGAATTTTATGATCAATCGTGAACTGCTTCATGAGGAAGAGGTGCGCCAGTTACCTGAACGGTTTAAAGAAAAGATGGAGAACATCCTGACGCATTGTGTAGAGACAAAAGGCGGCTTTACGCCATCCGATTTTCCAATGGTCCAGCTTACGCAAAAGCAAATAGATGAGCTGCCAGACAAAGTGGTGGATGTGTATCCACTGTCTCCAATGCAGCAAGGGATGCTGTTTCATGCACTGTTAGATCAAGCATCACAGGCGTATTTTGGTCAGGTGCATATGACGCTCGAAGGTTTAACGGACGGCGAATCCTATGAACAAGCGTGGAATCTACTTGTAGAACGTCATTCCATTTTGCGGACAAGGTTCACTTGGGAGGGGCTAAAGGAGCCTGTCCAGTTGATTCGATCAGAAGGAAGCATTCACCTCACTCAGCACGATGTGCGCCACCTGAGTGAAACAGATCAGAAGGACGCCATTGAGCGTTATTTACAATCCGATCGTTCAAAGGATTTTGATTTAGAAGATGCGGCCGAACCGCTTATTCGTATCGCTTTGTTCCATCGTGACGAGAAAACATGCACGTTTGTTTTTAGCTTTCATCATATTTTAATAGATGGTTGGAGCCTGTTCAGCCTGATTGAAGAATCTTTTTCGATGTATCGCTCTCTTATGGATGAACGAGAGATGAACCTACCTGCTGTGCGCCCATATAAAGATTTTATCGAGTGGCTACAAAAGCAGGATCAAGAGCAGGCGCAACAATTTTGGAAACATTATATGTCAGGATTGGAGGAAGCCACACCACTCCCAGGAGATGGAGAGCAGGCCTTGGATGAAGATGCGGGTATTGATCAGATTAGTATCACACTGACGCCTGAGCTGCAGCAGAAGCTGGAGGAGATGGCAGGAAAACAGAAGGTCACGATGAGCACACTGATTCAGGCGGCATGGGGGATGCTCTTGCATCTTCATTCTGGCTCAGAGGATGTCGTGTTCGGTGTCACAGTGTCTGGCCGGCCGGCGGACTTACCAGAGGTTGAAAGCATGACAGGGCTCTTTATTAACACCTTGCCGCTCCGTTTGCCGATCACACCAGATGGAACCATTGCCGAGCTGCTGACGCAGACGCAGGAAACGGTTTTTCACATGAGAGAATTCGAGTATACCGTACTGCCAGATATTCAGCAGATGACGCAGATCCCGAATGGAGAGTCATTGTTTCATAGCATTGTCGTATTTGAAAACTATCCAATTGAATCTGTAGAGCCGTATGGCGTACGGATCTTAGACATCGAAAGCCATGAAGAAACAAACTATGACCTGACTCTCGTGGGTGTCCCGGGTGATACGCTGGAGCTTCGGGTCACATACCGCTTCAATCAATATACCGAAAAACAAATACAATCGCTGATGCAGCAGCTGATCCACACACTTGAAGCCATGACAGAACAAATGGAAACACCACTCTCTTCCTTCACGATCGTGACAAATGAAGAAAAAGAGCGGATGATCACCGATTGGGCGAAAAACGCACAAGTCAGCGTGCTGTACCAAGATCAAGAAGAAGTCTATTCAGGCGTGCACGATCCTTCATGTGAGACAGAAATTTATGTCCTGAGTGAAGAGCATCAGCTCGTGCCAGTAGGATTTCCTGGAGATATTTTTATAGCCGCAGAGAATATTAAAGCCCTTTGCGGGGAGCTTGCCGATTGGATGGAGACGCATAAAATTCCGCATCCATTCAAACATCAAACAGGCGAATACCTCTATCCGACAGGGGATGTCGGCGTTTGGGCTGAAAAAAACAAGATTCAGATTTTGGATTGGATGTAGGAGGAGAGGAACAATGTTAGTCAGTAGACGAAAAGGACATACAGCAAATCATATCGTCAGAATCAACGGAAAACGAATTGATCTCAAAGCATTAGAACAGGTGATGATGCTTCATTTTCCGCTAAAGGAATGTGCATTCATCCCGAAGAAAAATCAAGAAGGCAGCCTCTCGCTTGTGCTATTTGCACAGGCGAAGGACCCTTCGCTCACAAGAGAGGATCTAATGAAAGGTGTACTTCACCCTGATGAAGTGCCGGCCGCTCTCGTCTTATTGCCTTCCTTGCCAAAGACAGAAAGTGGAGCAGTCGACACAGACGCATTGCTTTCGATGGACATCATAGATGAAGAGGGATTAAGAAAGATAGAGGAGCGTACCAAAGCTATAGATGGAGTGAAGGAAGCGGCCACTTTCATTGAAAGTCAGACAGAAAAACAAACGCCCTATCACCTAGATGACTTGTTTCCTGATCGACAGCGATCCGAAGGGAACGTATCGATCTCGAAGGATGAAGCGGGCGAAACAAAGCAAGCATCCGCTCTTGAAAAGCCGCCAGCCCTTGTATATGGCGGGGATGTCATGAAAAAGCCAGGCACACCTGTCACACTGACAGAGGTGCTAATTCGATCAGCCTTTATGTCACCTGACCGCGGGGTGACCTATATTAAAGATGGCGGGCATACGTTAACCCAAACCTATCCTGAATTATTAACAAGCGCTGAACGGATTCTGTCAGGTTTAAGGAAAGCAGGGCTGACAAATGGCGATCAAGTGTTACTTCAATTAAAAGATCATCAAGATTTCATCACCGTGTTTTGGGGCTGTATTCTTGGCGGCATCATTCCGACCCCAGTCTCTGTACCGCCTGTTTATGATGAAATGAATCAATCTGTGAACAAGCTCAAGGGCGTGTTTCAGCTGCAAAATGAACCGTTTATTATTACAAACGAAGCAAGTGCTGAGGACATTGCTGGGCTACGTGAGACATTTGAGGCAAAAGAAATGCCTATTTTAACAATCGAATCATTGATCGCGTGTGAACCAGATGAACAGCATTATGAGCCAGAGCCGGATGAGCCTGTTCTTCAGCTACTGTCTTCAGGAAGTACAGGTGTGCCAAAGTGTATCCGTCACAACCATCAAAGCATTTTATCTCGAATCATCTCCTTTGAGCAGACCAATGGTTTTACGCATGAGGATGTGTCGCTTAACTGGATGCCGCTTGATCATGTAGGAGGCATTGTCATGTTTCATGTACATGATGTCTACCTTGGCTGCCAGCAAATTAGTCCATCCATCGATCAATTTATTGAACGGCCGATGGTGTGGCTGGATTGGATAGAAGCATACGGTGTCACAAGAACATGGGCACCGAACTTTGCTTTTGCCATGATGAATGAATATGAGGATGACATTCGCAAGGGGGGTGGGATCTTTCCACCTTGACTTATATCATGAACGCAGCCGAAGCGGTTGTTCCAAAAGTGACGCAGCGCTTCATGCATATCATGGAGCAGCACGGATTAAACCGTCATGCGATGGTCCCGGCGTACGGCATGTCTGAAACGTCCTCAGCTATTGTTCAATCAAAGGAATTCATGCGGCATGGTGATCAGGATGGCCAGCTGACGATTGATCAGACCTCGCTAACAGGTGAGATACAATATGTATCGCAAGATCATCCGCACAAAATGACGTTTACCGAAGTCGGTGCACCTATTCCGTCTGTATGGATTCGGATTGTAGATGAGCATCACCATGTACTGCCAGAAGATCAGGTCGGACGATTACAGGTGAAGAGCCCAACGATTATGATGGGCTATGATCAAAATGAGGAAGCCAATCAAGAGGTGTTTGCAGAAAATGGCTGGTTTCACACGGGGGATTTAGGGTTTATTCATGAAGGGCGTCTTGTTCTGACTGGTCGAGAAAAGGACATCATCGTCATCAACGGAGCCAACTATTTAAATTACGAAATTGAAGCTGTTGTGGAAGAGGTGCATGGGGTGGAAGTCACCTTTGCCGCAGCTTACGGCATATACAATCCCGAATCAAGCAACGACACGCTTGCCGTCTTTTTTGTCTCACAAAAGGACTCGCTAGAGGATCAAATCACGATGATTCAGCAGATTAGAGAGGCGATCATTCGTAAAATTGGAATAGAGCCCGATCACATCATCCCGGTGAAAAAAGACCAATTTCCGAAAACAGAAAGTGGGAAAATTCAACGTGCTCAGTTAGGCGCGGCGCTAAAAGAGGGCGTGTTCCGTGACATTGAAAGAGCACTGGACCTTGCTTCTGAAAACGAACAAACACTCCCAGATTGGTTTTTCAAACGCATTTGGGTAAAGGAACATATCGGTCCTTCTCACCCCGCTAGTGATCATGTACTCGTTTTTGAGGATGAAAAAGGACTTTACCAATCACTTTACGCGCAATTGGAACAAAGAAATCAGTCCTATGTTTCTGTGAAAAGAGGGCATGAATTTTTGCGGGTGTCCAAAGGGATGTATCAGATGAATCCGAGAATCAAAGGGGATTACGTCAGGCTCGTTGCTGCTCTTGAAGCAGATGAATTAAAGATTGGGCAAGTGCTCCATCTATGGAATGTAACAGACAAAGTAACCCTCGTTGATCCGGTGCAGTTTAAAGATATACATGAGGCTGCCAATTGCTCTATTTTGTATTTATATCAAGCATGGAGACAAGAGAACAAAGAGCTGGCCCGGCTTGTTGTGGTGACAAAGGGCGGTCAATTTGTAAGTCCTGAAGACGATCTTCATGTGGAGAAAACGTCACTCGTTGGTTTATTAAAAACCATCCCACAAGAATGGGGAGGAGTAGAGGTGTCCCAGATTGATATTGAAGCGGAGCATATAGAACACGATGCAAAGCATATTGCTGAAGAGCTGTCGGCGATTCATATAAAGTCAGAGGTATCATACCGAAAAGGGCACAGGTTTGTACCAAAGCTGGAAAAGGTCGATATGATGAAAGCGCCTCGAACAGAAGAATTTTTAGAATATGAAGGTCTTTATTTGCTCACTGGAGGTCTTGGTGGAATTGGATTTGAACTGTCTAAGCAAATGCTCCAATTTGGCCTAAAGCTCGTCTTGATTGGACGGACAACTCTGGAAGACAGCCTGGAAAAGAAAAAGGCGTTCTCACAGCTAAAAGGTCTCGGTGATGTTATCTATATACAAGCGGATGTGACCGATTTAGCTGACGTCGAGCAGGCAGTTTACAAAGCAGAAAAACATTTTGGTCAATCCATCCGAGGCGTGCTGCATTTAGCTGGGGCTGGCAATGTATCAGAGCATTTTCAGCAAGTGGACAAGTATACACTGGCTCATACGTCAGAAGAGGATTTCACGAAGGAATTGTCAGGGAAAGCAGACGGCGCGTTTGTCCTGCAGGAAGCCTTCAAGCATGACCCGGCAGTACCACTCGTCTTTTTTGGATCAGTGAATGGCTTTTTTGGTGGCACAACATTCGGGGCATACTCTGCTGCCAACAGCTTTTTAGATGGACTTGCGCACACTCTCACCTTTCAAGAAGGAAGACGAGCAATCTCTTTGAACTTCAGTATGTGGGATAATGTTGGTTTGTCTAAGGGACATACTGGCGCTGCACTAACCGTCCGCAAGGGATTTCAATTGATTGGAAAGAAACAAGGTGTCCATTCATTATGTCTAGGTGCTCGGCTGAATGAAGCGCACCTATTTATCGGTCTGGACGGAGCCAACCAAGAAATCGCAGCGTACCTTCACCCAGCGCCAATACCGACTTTTGAGAAAAAGCTTTTTTACACGGTTCAGCCTGGCAAAGAAGTGCAAGTTGAAGAAATCGCAGGCGTAGCTAAAGGTAATTGGGTTATTCAGCAAGTACAGGAAATACCGAAAAAACAAGATGGCTCTATTGATCATGAAGCCCTCAAGCTGAATCATCACAAAAATGGGCAACACCTTGAAAAACAATTGCCAGAAACGAAAACAGAGCAGGTGCTTGCCGCTATATGGGAGGACATTTTAGACGTAGATCGAGTGTACAAAGAGGATCAATTTTTTGACCTAGGTGGACATTCATTAAAGGCGACTCAAACCATCTCGCAGATCAATCATGAGTTTTCAATCAAGGCGCCTTTAAAAATATTATTTGAAAGCAAGCATTTGGCACATTTGGCGCAAATGGTTGATGACATCAAAGGAGCGCCGGCTGTACAGGAAGCCAAGATTCCAAAGCTTGAAAAGCGAGCAAGCTATGATCTGTCACATGCTCAGAAGCGAATTTGGTTTTTATCTACATTAGAAAAGAGCCATCATTACAATATATTAGGTGCTTGGAAGCTGACAGGACAACTTCACATTCAAGCGTTAACGAAAGCAATTGGTCTCTTAACGAAACGCCATGAAGCACTGCGTGCAACATTTAAATCGATTGGCGGCAAGCCGGTTCAACTGATACGTGAAGACCTTCCGCCATCTGTTACAGTTGCGAACTTCTCATTATTTAATGAAAAAACAAGAACGAGAAGACTCAAGCAGCTTATTCAGCAAGAAGCGAACCGCATCTATGATTTAGAAAGAGGGCCTCTTGCGCAGTGGACGATTGTGGATATGGGCGATGAGGAATATTATCTCCTGTGCGCGCAGCACCACATTATTTCAGATGCATGGTCACTCAGCCTGCTCATTCAGGAGGCAGAAGTGCTATATGGTGCGCTGCTCGCAGATGAAACGCCACAGCTGCCAGCGCTGGAAATCGAATGGACAGATTATGTTCATTGGGAAAATGACCAAGTAACGCATCATCAAGAAGACCAAGCCTATTGGCTCGATGCCCTACAAGGTGAACTGCCGGTGCTCGAGCTGCCGTTTGACCGCCCTCGTCCGCCAGTACAAACATTTAACGGCGCTACAGAGCAAATTGTTTTGGAAGAAACGCTTATCCGCCGGTTGCAGGCTTTATCTAAACAGCAAGGCACCACACTGTTCATGACGATGCTGTCAGCATACTACGTCCTGCTTCACAAGCTGTCAGGACAAACAGATATCATCATTGGATCGCCGATCGCAGGGCGTGATGCCAAACAATCAGAGAATCTCGTTGGAATGTTTGTCAATACACTCGCACTGAGGCAGGATATTTCAACAGCAGATACGTTTACTGATGTCATGGAAAATGTGAAAAAGATGACATTAAAAGCCTTCGAGCATCAGCATTATCCATTTGATAAGCTTGTCGATGATCTTTCGTTAGATAGAGATTTAAGTCGATCACCTATTTTCCAAGTGGCGATGGGGTATGTAACAGATTCGCTCGATGTAAACCTTAAAGGGCTGACATCTGAGCATGTGATGGTGCATCATACAGTGTCAAAATTTGATCTCACCTTGCATGTGTTTGAACAAGGAGAACAGCTGTCGATCCATGTGGAATACAACACGGATTTATTTGATCAAGAGACCATTCATCGTTATATTGACTATTATCTTCATTTGTTAGATGGCATGACGGCTCAGCCTGAACGCACATTTTTTGATTATTGCTTAATGGATAAAGTAGAACAGGCCGGGATGATCATAGGGAAAAACCAAACAGCTACACCATATCCAAAACGAACCCTTCAAGAGCTGTTTGAAGAACAAGTTCAGTGTGACCCGCAACGCACTGCCTTGTCCTATTTGGAAGAGCATATGACGTATCAAGAGTTGGATGAGAAGGCAACAAAGCTTGCTGCATACTTACAATCAAAAGGAATTGGACCCGGTTCACTTGTCCCGATGCTTTTCGATCGTTCCTTTGAGATGATTGTCTCAGTGCTAGGCATCGTCAAATCTGGTGCAGCGTATGTTCCAATGTCACCTGAGTATCCAGATGCGCGAATCCGCCTCATTGTTCGCGATACGCAAAGTGATGTGATCATCACTCAGTCTCATTTAATAGAGCGTTTAGTAGACTTTACAGGTACAAAAATTGACATGGACAAGCCATTACCAGAAACAAATGCAGTGTATCAAAGAGAACAATCAATCATAGGAAAAGACCAGGTAGCCTATGTCAACTACACATCTGGCTCAACAGGTACACCAAAAGGTGTGATGCTCCCTCATGCAGGCGTTGTCCGTTTGGTGAGAGAAACAAATTATATTGAACTAGGTCCAGATGATAAAATGCTTCAGCTGTCAAACTATGCTTTTGATGCCTTCACATTTGAATTGTGGGGAATGCTACTGAACGGCGGTCAGTTGATTCTGATTCCAAAATATGCCGCACTAAATATGGACGAATTATCACGGCTGATTAAAATGCATCAAGTGACAGCCAACTGTCTGCCAACCGCCTTATTCAATCGGCTAGTGGAGCACGATCCAAAAAGTGTAGTAGGCTACCGCACATTACTCGTTGGCGGAGAGGCTATGTCTAGTGAGCATGCACGAAAGGCACTGCCGCATATGGAAGGTGTGCTCATCAATGCTTACGGTCCGACAGAAAACACGACCTTAGCAACAACACATCGAGTCACAGACGTGCTAGAGGATGCAAGGTCAGTCCCAATTGGTGTCCCGGTATCGAACTCAACTGTCGTTATACTAGATGAAGCGCTCAACCCAGTGCCAGCAGGCGTCAAAGGAGAAATCTATATCGGCGGAACAGGACTGGCAAAAGGCTATCTTCATGATCTAGAGCGGACGCAGGAGCGGTTTATTGATAATCCATTTCCTGAACTAGAGGGAGACAAGCTGTATCGTTCAGGTGATCTTGGTACATGGCGGTCAGATGGTACCATTGAATATCTTGGGCGAAAAGACAACCTCGTGAAAATTAGAGGCTACCGGATTGAATGTGGCGAAATTGAGACAGCACTGCTCAAGCATCCGCAAGTAAAAGAATGTACGGTCATCGCCAAAACGTATGGCAGCTCAAAACGGCTGGCGGCCTACCTTGTCACAGACGGTGAGAATCCTGTCCCGGGCTGGAAAGCATTTTTACAGGAAAGCCTGCCGGGCTATATGATTCCAAGTTACTTTATCGTACTGGACGAAATGCCAGTCACAACGAACGGAAAGGTTGATCAAAAAGCACTGCCAGAGCCGACAGAAAAGATCTCTCTTTCCCAGAATGAAGACAAACCTGTCACTGAAACTGAAAAGCAAATTGTCACAGCTTTCAAGGAAGTACTTGGTGTCAAACAAGTAGGCATACGTGACTCCTTCTTTGATCTAGGTGGCGATTCGATCATAAGTATTCAGGCTGTTGCCAAATTGAAAGAAAAGGGCATTCGTGTTGATCCAAAATGGATTTTCATGCACCCAGAACCTGCTCAGCTAGCCGCACATGTGGACGCAGTACCAGAGTCTGGTGATTATGTCGAAAGGTCTCCGAAGGACTATGTGATGGAGCTGAAAAAAGGCGATCCAGCCGAACCGAGGATTTTCTTTGCACCGCCTGCCGGTGGAACGGTCATGGGCTATATCGATGTTACTAAGCTGATGACACACCAAGGCGCTGTGTACGCCTTGCAGTCTCCTGGATTATATGAGGATGAAGAACCGCAATTCCTTCATTATACAGAGCTTGTGTCCATATTTGTTGAAGCCATAGAGACCTTCTATCGCCCGGGCATTGACTATCTAGCAGGGCATTCAATGGGCGGGCACCTTGCCTACGGAATGAATCAGCGGCTCTGCCATGCAGGAAAAGCGCCGAAAGGGCTCATCATTTTAGATACGGTCCCGGTGTTAAGAGATGAAGCAGATCAAGGACTTCATGCGGATATGAACGAAGAAGAAGTGAAAATGCTTGCGCTTGTCCTTGGAATGGGAAATCTCGTCGGTATTCAGCCAGAAGCATTACAAGGGCTAAGCTTCCAAGAAGTGAAACAAAGAATACTCAAAGAAGCAGAAAAGGATGAAGTGGTTCATCAATTTATGAATGATCAGTATTTAGATAAATATTTGCAAATGCAAACGCACAATACGATCATGTCACAAGCCATTGAATTAGAAAAAGAACCATTCCCAGTGCCGTTTTATATTGTACAAAGCAGTGATCACGCCATTGATTTTCAGAAGAAGTTCTCAGACTGGGAGGCTTATACGAAAGGAACGTGCTCGTATTACCACATCAAAGGAGACCATGTCACCATGATGAAAAGGCCGCAGGCAGATGAACTGGCAAGAATTCTTCAAACGATAATAAAGGGGTAAGGACGTATGAATCATTTATTTAAAACCTTTGAAAAAAAATCAGAACTTATTCAACTTATTTGTTTTCCTTTTGCAGGTGGTTACTCCGCCTCGTACCGTCCGCTCTTTGAACAACTAAAAGGCACTGCCGAAGTAACAGCAGCAGAGCCCCCAGGGCATGGAACCAATCTCATGCCGCTCGAAACGAGCATTGACCGATTGGCTGAGCTATACAAAGAAGGACTCACGGGCAAACTGAACCGCCCATTTATCCTGTTCGGACATTCCATGGGAGGACTTGTCGTGTATAGACTGACGCAGCTACTAGAAAAGGAAGGAATTGATCCGGCAGCAGTCGTGATCTCCGCCATTCAGCCGCCGCAAACAAAACGACAGATCCTGACTCATTTATCCAATGAAGCATTTGTTCAGCATATTGCCGAAATGGGAGGGATTCCAAAAGAATTATTAGAGAACAAACCCATGATGGATTACTTTACGCCGTCCTTACGTGCAGACTATCAAGCGCTGGAAACCTTCCAGCACAAGGATCAATTCATCATCGAAACACCCGTTTATTTATTCAATGGAACACAAGATGAAAAATGCATGCAAGATGCAAACGGCTGGCTGCCATGGGCAAAAACCATCGAACGCACCAATTTTGATGGAGGCCACATGTACATCAACACACACCTCAAGCACTTCGCAGAACAGATGAGACAAGTGATTGACCTGACAATCAATCAACACCTCATCAAACATTAATAAAAAGCGGTCCTCATTAAAGGGACCGCTTTTTCTCATGATTTCTGCCTTTCACCACATTCCCGCCAATCACTCCGCCAATGACCAGCACACCTCCGATGAGATGATACCAATCGATTGTTTCATGTAAAATGAGGACCCCGGCGGCGACAGTTATAAACGCAGATAAATTGTTAAAGATGCTGACCTTTGCCGCTTCGAGCTGAGAGAGGGCATAGTTTGATAAATATGCCGTGAGAAGCGATGAAAGAATGCCTAAAAAGAGCATCGACCATACAAAAGATGGTTGTGTGAATGGGCTGAAAAATTGCACTGTTGTTCCGTTTACTGAATGCCGGATGAGCGAAGCGGCATTGAAAAAGACAAATCCAAAAAATGTCATCACAAAGGTGAGTTCAATCACATGGAAGCGCCGTGTAATCACCCGGGCAAATACACTGTATGCACTGGAGGATAAGGCTGAAAGTAATATCAGTGCATAGCCGATCATGTGTGAATGCTTCACATCAATTCCCTTCATGACGAAGAGAAGCATTACCCCGCACACCGAAAGAATGGTAAACAGCACTTGGATCCATGTCGCGCGTTCCTTCAAAAACCACGCGGCCAGCACCATCGTCAGAATGGGAATCGTTGCTTGAATGATGCCAGCCTCTGACGAAGAGGTATACATCAGCCCCCATACTTGAAACGCAAAAAACAGCACAGGGTAAAGCAAGGAAAACGGTACGATGTAGAGAAGGTCACGCCATTGAATGGAGAGGCGGTTCTTCTTTCGTAAAAATGGATACAGCAATAGTGCGGCTGCAAAAGAAATCGTAAAGCGGTGTGCCAATAAATCGATTGGGTTTGCTGACTCTAATGCAATTTTGACAAATAAAAATGAAAAGCCAATGATCGTTGCGTAGCCTATTGCGGCAGCATACGCTTTCTGTTTTAAAATATTCACAACGTGACTCCTTATACGAGCATGCATGCTTCAGATGAATTGACCGGTTCTGTTCTTTTATCGTAATTGGATCATCTAAGGTGTACAATAAGAGAACATGATATCTGTACCGGTACAAGGAGGAAGTGATGTGAGGAAATATGATCAGCTTGTTCTCAGCTTAAAAGAGAAAATGGCATCTGGTGAATACCGTGCTGGCATAAAGATCCCTTCCATTCGCCATTTAGCGGCTCAATATGCAGTAAGTAAAAGCACTGTCATCAAAGCACTAGACACATTAGAACGTGAACATCTGCTATATTCTGTAGAAAGAAGCGGCTACTATGTCGTGAAAACAAAGCAGTCAGCGGGGAAAGAGGATAGCACATGGATTGATTTTGCTTCATCTGCACCTGATCCCGTCGTGTTTCCATATGTTGATTTCCAGCACTGCATCAACCAAGCTATCGATTTGTATCAAAATGACTTGTTTATTTACGGCACAGCCAATGGATTACCCTCGCTGCTGCCAGTCATTTCTAAGCGATTAATGGATTATCAAGTGTTTGCAAATCCAGAACAAATCGTTATGACTTCTGGTATTCAGCTGGCGTTATCCATTTTAAGCACCATCCCTTTTCCGAATGCCAAACAGACCATACTAGTCGAACAGCCAGGGTATCACCTATACCTTCAATATTTAGAAAAAAATCAACTGCCTGTGATGGGGATTCAGCGGACGGAAAAGGGAATTGACCTTCAGAAATTGGAGCGCATCTTTCGAGAAGAGGAGATTCGTTTTTTCTATACGATGCCGAGGTTTCAAAACCCGCTTGGAACGAGCTTGTCAAAGCAGGAGAAAAGAGCGATTGCAGCTCTTGCCGAGAAATATGATGTCTATATCGTTGAAGATGATTATATAGCCGATTTAGAATTTGATGCAAAAAGAGACCCGATCTATTCATACGATCAGGCGGGTAAGGTCATTTATTTAAAAAGCTTCTCCAAGATCATCTTTCCAGGACTTCGAACAGGAGCGGTCGTCTTACCTGAGGAATTGATTAGACCTTTTAGCGAACACAAACGGCTCATTGATATCGACAGCTCCATGCTGTCACAGGCAGCCTTAGAAATATATTTGAAAAGCGGGATGTTTGAACGGCATCGAGACAGAATGCAGACAACCTATCGAAACCGATCCAAACAGCTAGTGACATGCCTGAAAAACGATCAAATCGCTTATCAACTAGGAGAAGAGGAGCCAGCTACTCATACACATGTACGTTTCGATCGGTCAATTCCGATGAACCAGCTCATTCAGCAGCTGAAAAAGGCATCTGTTTCCATTCAGTCAATCGACCGCCATTATCTGTCGACCTATCAAAAAGACCCCATTCTTCAGTTAAACATTTGGCATGTGAAAGAAGAGCAAATCACACGTGGAGTCGATTTGATAAAGACAGCATTTCAGCAAATTGGGCGATATTAAAGACGAGACAGCACATCATGGCAAGAGAGAACGTCAACAAGTTCAGCCGCAGAAGGCTTTCTTGTACACACCGCCATTTGGTAGGCAGGATCGAGTGAGTATGTTTGAACAAAGCAAGGCGCTTCATGGTCAGGTAATGAAAGCGTCGCCTGTCCATCCTCTGACAGGCGGGCTGTAAAGGACGAAAGACCATAGGATAATCCCTTCCCCGTCAGCTTAATAAAGGCTTCTTTCATTGACCAGAGATGAAAGAAGTAGGCTTCCTGCCTTTCTTCCGGCTGTGAAAGTAAATCCTCATACTCATCTGCTGAAAAAAATCGTCTGGCAATCGCTAGATCAATCGGTTTGATCTCCTCAATATCAATACCTACAGGTGCATCATCTATTGCGCATACGACCCAATCACCGGAGTGAGAAAGATTAAAATGAAAGGAAGGAATGTGCCGGACGACAGGCTTGCCATTGCCCTCTGTTTCAAAAACGATCTCATCAAAAGGCAGATCGTACATTTCATGGATCATTTGACGAACCAGCACCTCACCTAACAGAGTTCTTCTAGCATCAATCAAAAAACGAAAGCGCTCAGCGGCAGCACGCTTTTCAGCTGACACAAAGGGTTTCAATTGATCGATTTGCTTTCGTGCATTGATTTCATCTAATTGTTGTAATTGAATAGCGAAAATCTTCATAATGAACCTCAACGTTTTTACATGTATTGTACCATTGGAAGAACACAGTGCGAAGCATCCTTTTCAATAAAAGCATAAAGTGAAGACGTCATCATAGTAGTCTCATATATTCGTGATTTTTGCACAAGAAAAGCCATTCTTTTGTAGAATGGCTTGTTCTTATCGGATAACCGTTTGAACTGGTTTCTCTGCTGTTTTGGTAATAAGCAGCTCTAGGAGCCGTGTCGATTGCGGCAAAGAGAAACGAAGGACGAGACCTGTGAAGATGGCGGTCAGAATCGTGCCAACGCCAATTGGTCCGCCGAGCATCCATGCAAATAAAAGCACGGTTAACTCAATGCCATTTCGCACCCACTGCACGTTCAAGCCAGTTTTCGCTGAGATGAGCAGCATTAATGAATCCCTTGGTCCGGCGCCAAGATTGGCTGAGACATAAATGCCAACACCATAACCTGAAACCACAACGCCCGTAATAAACACATATAAAGCCGGTAAATACCCGTGTGGTGCAGGCAATACCGCATTAAAGAAATCTATAAACATACCAATCAGCACCATGTTCAGTAATGCGCCGATTTTTGGAAATGATTTCGTAAAAACAGAAGTCATTGTCACAATGAGTGCACCAATAATGATGGACCACTGTCCAATCGTGAGTCCAAAGTGCTGAAACAGTCCGTAGTGGAAGGCGTCCCAAGGACCAATCCCAAGAATCTTTCCTTTCACTGTCAGCGATAGTCCAAAAGCTAGTACGATCAGTCCAACAAAATAAAAAAACCAACGTAAAAGATGTTCCCGCTTCAAAAGCATTCCCTTCTTTCTTAAACACTCGATTTCCATCGTAACATACTCTCACACCCCTTTAAATGGCTTTGCTCAATTGTAATCGCTTACTTTTAAAAAGATAAAAAAAGGCTGTTCTCACCAAGCGAGAACAGCCTTTTTTCATGATCATACTGGATTCAAAATCCGGTTTAAGAATTGTTTTGTTCGTTCTTCCTTCGGTCGTTTGAAGATTTCTTCTGGAGGACCTTGTTCGACGATGACGCCGCCATCAATAAAAATCACTTCGTCTGCCACTTCTTGGGCAAACTTGATTTCATGTGTGACAACCGCCATGGTCCAGCCTTCTTTCGCTAAATCCTTCATGACCTTTAAGACTTCACCGACAAGCTCAGGGTCAAGTGCAGAGGTTGGTTCATCAAAAAGCATGAGCTCTGGCTGAATGGCAAGTGCACGGGCAATGCCGACACGCTGCTTTTGACCGCCTGACAGCTGGAAAGGGTAAAGGTCTTTTTTATCTTCCAGACCGACTTTTTCTAATAGCTGAATGGCTTCTTTTCGAACCGTTTCCTTTGGACGGCGCTGCACTTGGACAGGACCTTCCATCACGTTCTCAAGCACTGTGCGATGGGGAAATAGGTGATAATCCTGAAATACCATGCCTGACTTGCGGCGAAGCTTCAGCAAATCAGCTTGTTTATTTTTTTTAGAAAAATCAATCGAGAAATCATCGAAGGTAAAGGAGCCGGCATTTGGAATTTCAAGTGCATTTAAACAGCGAAGCATCGTTGTTTTTCCTGAACCTGATGGACCAAGAATCGCCACAACCTGCCCTTTGTTGATCGTAAAATCAATCGACTTTAAAATCTCATTTTCACCAAAGGATTTGTTTAAGCCTTTGACTGTTAGCATGTCTTTCCCTCCTTACCTTGCGACATATCGATCAAGTCGTTTTTCAATTTGATGCTGAACGAGCGATAGAATGAAGCAGAATACCCAATAGATGAGGGCTGCTTCCATATAAATGAACAAGATCTGATCCAAGTTTGCCGCAGCAATTTCCTGTGATTTACGGAACATCTCTGCCACGAGGATTTGGGAGGCAAGAGATGTATCCTTCACCAAACTAATGAATGAATTAGATAGTGGTGGAATCGATACACGTACAGCCTGCGGTAAAATCACGCGGACGAGCGTTTTACGATGCGTCATCCCAATTGAATAACCTGCTTCCCATTGTCCTTTAGGAACAGACAAGACGGATGCACGGATAATTTCCGATGCATATGCACCTACGTTTAATGAAAAAGCGATAATGGCACTTGGATATGGATCTAGTGTGATATTAAATGTCGGAAAGAAATAGAAAATAATAAACAATTGCACAAAAAGCGGCGTTCCACGAACGGCCGACACATAGATGGAGAAAATCCATCTGAGGGCTTTGATTTTAGACATTCTAGCAAGAGCTGTCACAAGCGCGATAAAAATACCAATAATAAAGGCAATGATGGCAAGGGGGATTGTATAATAAATCCCCTGCATCACCATTGGCCAAAAAGATTGCTGAAGAAGATCCCAAGGAATGACGACTCCTAGGGTATTACTTTGTAACATCTTCACCAAACCATTTCTTAGAAATCTTAGCAAGTGTACCGTCTTTTTTCATTTCTTTTAATGCGCCATTCACTTTGTCAACGACTTCGCCGCTGCCTTTTCTGAATGCGAAGTAAGTTTCTTGAGGATCTCCTGTTTCAAATGCAACTTTTAGGTTTTTGTTCCCGCTTGTTTTCAAGTAATTCAATACAGCCAGCTTGTCATTGAACGTCAAATCAGCACGTCCTTGCTGAATCAATTGAATCGATTGTGCAAGACCTTCAACGCCTTCAATCTTAGCGCCAGCATCTGTTGCTAGTTTATTGTAGTTACTTGTTAATGATTGCGCTGCTTTTTTGCCTTTGACATCAGATAGTTTCTTGATGTCGTTGTTATCTGATTTTGTCACAACAATGGCTTGAGACGTTGTGTATTTATCAGAGAACTCGTATTGATTTTCACGTCCAGTTTTACCAACTTGGTTCGCTACCACGTCAAAACGTTTTGAATTTAGTCCAGCAAACATGCTGTCCCATTGTGTTTCTTTGAATTCAGGTTTTAAGTCAAGACGTTTTGCTACTTCTGTGATGACTTCTACATCGTAGCCAGTTAATTTATCTGTCTTTTTGTCATGGAATGTGAAAGGAGCATAAGTACCCTCTGTTCCGATCGTCAGAACACCTTTATCCTGAATGGATTTCCAAAGGTCACCTGATTCCTTAGACCCAGATTGTTTATTTGCGTTGTCGCTTGCACCAGATCCACATGCCGTGATCAATGCAACACAAGCGCCTAACATAATGGCAAAGAACATTTTTTTCATTTTATTCCCCACTTTTCTTGTTGGTATTTACAACATATGATCTTACAGAGAAGCAACCTAAAAGTAAAGCATTTGAAACTAGCTTGAGCGAATCTCACCAACTTTATGCCCGCAACCCATTTCTTTCAAACCTCTCTCGTCTACAAAGGCTTTGATCTTTTATTTGTGCGAACATTACTAAAATAAAGACTTTGAGACAGTGACCATAGAAGGAAGAATATTTATTATAAAAGATGTATAATTAGTAGGTTGTTTTAAAATTAGAATAATCACATGGAGACATGTTTTGATAACAGAACATCTTAGAAGAAGGAGGGCATCATTGTGGATGTTGGACAAAATCAGCCCGAACAACTGAAAAGGGCGATGACTTCCCGCCATTTATTTATGATTTCACTTGGCGGTGTCATTGGGACAGGCTTTTTCCTTGGAACAGGCTATACGATTGGACAAGCAGGGCCGGTCGGAGCCGTTCTTTCTTATATTGTGGGCGGATTGATTATGTATTTAACGATGCTGTGTCTTGGAGAGCTGTCGGTCGCCCTTCCTGTGTCCGGGTCGTTTCATACGTATGCGACGAAATTTGTCAGCCCTGCAGCAGGTTTTGCTGTCGGCTGGATTTATTGGCTCGGCTGGGCGGCAACGGTCGCCCTAGAATTTTTATCAGCAGGACAGCTGATGAGGCGCTGGCTTCCGCAAGTGGATGTGTGGATTTGGTGTCTCATATTTGGATTATGTCTTTTCTTATTAAATGCCCGGTCGGCGAAAGCGTTCGGGGAGTCGGAGTTTTTCTTTTCCACTATTAAGATTATTGCCATTTTACTCTTTATAGGCGTAGGTGGAGCGGCGATGTTTGGTTTTATTGAAACAACGAGCGGTGAACCTGCTCCTTACTTCAGTCATTTTGTGAGTGATGGATTGTTTCCAAATGGATTGCTCGCTGTGGTGGTCACGATGATCACGGTGAACTTTTCATTCCAAGGAACTGAACTGATCGGAATTGCGGCAGGAGAAAGTGAAAACCCTGAGAAAACCGTTCCTCGCTCCATTCATCAAACCGTTTGGCGTACGCTCGTCTTTTTCGTCTTATCTATTTTCGTTTTAGCGGGAATGGTGCCATGGAAGGAAGCGAGTGTTCTGCAAAGTCCATTTGTTACTGTGTTTGAGAGAACAGGAATCCCTTTTGCGGCAGACATGATGAACTTTGTCATTATCATTGCTTTATTATCTGTCGCCAACTCTGGCTTGTATGCATCGACGAGAATGCTGTATTCCTTATCGAAAGAAGGAATGGCAGGAAAAGCGTTCAGACGCGTCAATCAGCGCGGCATTCCGATGAATGCGTTATTGCTCACGTTCCTATTTACAGGGATTTCGCTATTATCCGGGTTCTTTGCAGAGAAAACGGTATTTGCCTGGATCGTGTCCATTGCCGGCATGAGTGCCCAGACTGGCTGGATCACCATTACATTATCACAGATGCTTTTCCGCAGAAGATATCTTAAAGCAGGCGGCAAGCTAGAAAACTTAAAATTTAAAACCCCTCTTTATCCGGTTCTGCCGATTATTGCGATTACACTCAACACCATCGTGTTGGTCAGCCTTGCCTTTGATCAGGAGCAGCGCATCGGGTTATATGTCGGCGTCCCTCTCATGATCATTGGGTATGTCGTCTATCACCGCTATGTGAAAAAGCATCAGGCACAAAGTGAGCCGCTGAAGCTGCAAATCCGTGGAGAAGACGAGATTCGGTTTTAAAATCAAAAAACACTAGATTTAAGAATATAAGATATTTTAAAACACCTCTGATATCAATCTGAAGGTGTTTTTTTCTTGAAGTGATTCTGAAACCTCTCATATCAATAGAAGGACTATTTAACTGAGCTGTAGTTCTCAACTAACAACAAAAGTTAGTTCATATCCTGCCGTTTAAAATCTTGTTGTTCAAAATGTTGGCGCTTATTCTGATATCCTACGTTATTATTACCCCAAAGCTTCTCGTAATCCCATCCTGTTAGCGCTTTCAAAACACTTCTTGTTTCATTATCAACCTGTTCCATTGAACCATTATTCTTTAACCTATTAATTTCATTAATCATAATGGAATGAGTTTTCTTAGATAATTTAAATCTAAATGAAATAACTAAACTAATACCGACTAGCCCTACAGTTCCGAAAAACAGAATACCTACAATCCCATTTATTGCTGTAGTAGACTGTGTCGTCGCATTTGCAACGAATCCACTTTCCTGTAAAATAACTCCTACCAAGAATGTGGCTACAGCTGTAGTACTCTTGCGTGTAAAAGTCATAATACCTGCAAATATTCCTTCTCTTCTTTTACGAGTGACCATTTCATCTACATCAGGAATGAAAGTGTAAATATTCCATGGTATATAATATAATCCACTCTTTCCGATTCCTAAGATAACAGAGAAAGCATACAGCGCTATAATCATATAAGTTGGTTGTGTGAAGTATAAAAATATATAACCGCTGATACATGTAATAATAGCAATATAAGATATTTTCAAAGATGGCGCAGGACCTATTTTAATCACGAGCCAACCAAACAATATTGTACATACCATTTGAAGTAATGAACCAATAGATAATAAATCGGCTGCCAACACTGCATCTTTATTTAAAGAAAACACAACAAAGTAGACAAAGACAGCGTTTAAAATATCCATGGCCGTAAACGAACAAATATACATCGTGAGGTGCTGACGGAAACTTCTAATTCTAAAAGTAGATGTTAAGTCAATGATGAATTTTTTTATGGATTCTATAGCAGGTACTTTTTCTGCACCATCCGGTTCTATCATGTCTTCTTCTATTTTACGTTCCCATGTTGTTCTATGTGTAATTAATAATGCGGCCATAAAAATAAAGGTGAAGATAATCCCATTGTAAAGAAAAACTTGGGGTGAATCTTTTCCGAATATTTCGAATAATCTGCCTGGAATAAAGGTAGCTAAAAATGTTCCTAGTCCTGAATAGATTAATCTGATTGTTGAGAGCTTGGTCCGTGCATTAAAATCATTCGTCATTTCAGCTCCAAGTGTTTCAAATGGAATTAATACCATTGCTGCAAGGAATTCTAACAAAATATAAACCGTTAAATAGTACCAGTAATTCATATCAGAAATCCAAAGAAGAGAATAAATAACCATTAAAGGGCTTCCAACTAGCAAAAAGAACCTGCGTCTTCCAAATTTTTTCCCAAGTTTTGTACGACCAAAATTATCAGTGATATGGCCCATAATTGGGCTTGCTATCGCATCAATAATACGTGCAATTGCAATAATAGATCCTGCTTCAACAGGGGTAAGACCACAGTATGTAATGAAAAAATATAACATCCATGCGCCTATTATAGCGAATGCTCCCCCTCCAAATAAATCCATTGTTCCATAACCAATATAATTTTTGAGTGTTAGTTTCCTGCTCTCAGTCTGCATTCTTATTTCTCCTTTCCAAGCCTACTTATAAATTTAAAAAAACATATAAAATAAAGATGTATGACAAGGAAAAAATAAAAATATTAAACACCTGAATACGCCATAAAACCTCCATCAACAGGAATTGTCACGCCGGTAACAAATGCTGACATATGATCATCAACAAGCCATAATAGGGTACCAAGAAGATCTTCTGGCGTACCAAACCTTCTCATTGGTGTGTTCGAAATAATCTTATGTGACCTCTCTGTATAATCTCCATCTTCATTTAGGAGAAGGTTTTTATTTTGTGAGGTTAAAAAGAAGCCCGGTGCAATTGCATTTACTCTAATTCCTGCCTCAGCCATATGAACAGCTAACCATTTGGTGAAATTTTCAATTGCTGCTTTTGCCGCGCTATAAGCAGGCACTTTGGTCATTGGAGAAGGGGCACTCATAGATGACATGTTGATGACAACTGCTCCCTTTTGATGAACCATATGTTTAGTGAAAATTTGTGTAGGAATGAAAGTCCCCATAAAATTTAAATCAAATACATTTTGCACACTATCTGTACTTAAATGAAAAAAAGTATTTACCTTAGGATTAGTAAGGTCTTCTGTTTGAAATATTTCGTTGGTTGTATTTGCACTTGAGTGGTTACCACCAGCTCCATTTATCAATATTGTACACATGCCTAATTCCTCTGTTACAATCTTCTCGGCTTGTTCCACACTATCTTTATTCATCACATCACATTTTATCGCAATCGCTTTCCCGCCCATAAGATTAATTTCTTCGGCTACCTTTTCACCCTTTTCGACTGTTCTATTTAAAATAGCCACAGACACGCCATGTCTAGCAAGTTCCTTTGCCATGGCGCTGCAAAGTACGCCACTTCCTCCTGTTATGACAGCTACTTTACCATCTAAATTTTTATTTTCTTGTATGTTTACCATGTCGTTTCCACCTTTGCTTCTTTTCGTACAGAATGTTTATTTTTTAAAGCATCCCAAGCTCCCCACAAATACATAATTCCAAGTGCTCTATCATAAAGACCATATCCAGGCCTACATTGTTCATCCCAAATGTGTCTTCCATGATCAGGTCGACAATAACCTTTGAATCCGCTTTCATTATAAGCATGTATAATGGCTGAAATGTCTACTGATCCATCTTTTGATCGATGCGATGTTTCAACAAAGTCCCCGTTATCATATACACGTACATTTCTTATATGAGTAAATGGTATTCTATCAATAAATTCGTGAATCATAGAAACTAAATCATTCTCTAAGTTTGCTCCTAAAGATCCTGTACAGAGCGTTATACAATGATATGGGCTACTATTTAGTTGTAAAACTTTTCTGATATTTTTTTGGTTAGTTACTATTCGTGGTAGACCAAAGACAGGCCAAGGTGGATCGTCAGGATGAATAGCCATTTTTATATCATGAAGTTCTGCAATTGGAATAACCTGATCTAAAAAATATTTCAAGTTGGCCCATAAATCATCTTCTGTTATATTTCTGTAGGCTTCAAAAAGTTGGTGAAGGTGATTTAACCTCTCTGGTTCCCAACCTGGCATGGTTAAACTGGAGTTCTCACTAATTTTATTTACTAAATCTTTCGGATCAATATCTTTAATTCGACTATGTTCATAAAATAGAGCAGTAGATCCATCAGAAAGTGTTTTATTTAAGTCTGTACGGATCCAATCGAAGACAGGCATAAAGTTATAACATATGACTTTAACACCCACCTTTGCTAGCTTCTGAATTGTTTTCTTATAATTTTCTATGTATCGATCTCTAGTTGGAAGTCCGAGCTTAATGTCTTCATGAACATTCACGCTTTCAACCACTTCAATATGAAGGTTATGTTTATCAGCTAATTTTTTCATTTCTAACATTCTTTCTATTGGCCACTCTTCTCCTACGGGCACATCATGCAGTGCCCAAACAATTCCTTCCACTCCTGGAATCTGCTTTATTTGTTCCAGTGTGATCGTGTCGTTTCCTTCTCCAAACCATCTAAATGTCATCCTCATCTACCATCACCCCTAATTTTATTTAAAATAATTTGGATATTCTTTCTTCAATAATTCTTTATCAACAAGTGCAATTTTCAAATGCTCTTCCATGATTTTTTCAGCTTTATCAGCATCTTGATCTTGTATAGCTTTGAAGATATTTACATGTTGAGAAAGAATATTATCCCAATTATAATCTGTTACTAGCCTTAACATGCGACTCCTATTAAAGTGTACATTCATCTGTTGAATAACTAACCATGTTTTTTCTTTTTTACACCGTTTGAAAATAGTTCTATGAAATTCCTCATCTAATTCAAACATTTTTTTATAGTCTTTTTTCTTAACGCAAATTTTTTGCATACTTAAATTCATATCTAAATCATTCATCAGCTCTTCAGAAAATTCCTGACAGGCTAGTCTAATCACTGCCTTCTCGAGATGTTCTCGCATAAAACGTGCTTCCTCCACAAGGTTCAAATCAATTAAAGAAACAAATGTACCTCGTTGAGGATAAATACTTAATAATCCTTCTTGAGATAATTTTAAAAAGCTTTCTCTTACAGGAGTTCGACTCACATTAAATTGAATTGATATTTCTTTTTCAGAAATATTTGTTCCAGGTGGAAGCTTCAGGCTTAATATTTGATCTTTTAGCATATTGTAAACTTGTTCCCTCGTAGAGAGGTTTTGGTTTTTAAAATCAATATTCATTATTCTAATCTCCTTTTTCTAACATACTACCATACAAGCACATTAGAATGGTAGATATTAATTTAATTTTTCTGAATACTTTCACTGTGAGCATCTCTTGATGATTCCACTATGTAAGCCATGATCAATCATAAAAGTGTGGGATATTAAAAAGAAAATTCAAAAAAATATACAAAATTCAAAAAGATTGAGTTATAATGTGTTTGATCTACCATACTAGTATAACTAGAATATTAATAAAATGAACGGTACTCTGATCTATCAGTTAGGTGAATCATTAAGTTTTTTTTGAAAGCGCTATCTTATTATTGGAAGTAAAAATTTATCTTCTTGCAGAAGGGAAAGATTGATATGTCCAACATCGCCATTATAGGAACTGGATCTATTGCAACTGCCCATATCGAGGCTTATCTTGCAATGCCTGAAATGAGTAAAATTGTAGCTTTAGCTGATATTTATCCTGAAAAAGCAATGTCTGCAGCAACAAAATATAACCTAGAAGCACGAGTTGTCGCTAACTACCAAGAGTTATTGAATGATCCTACAATTGATGCCGTTTCCATTTGTACACCTCCTTATATGCACGCAACCATTGCCATCGATTTTCTTAAAGCAGGCAAACATGTCTTAGTAGAAAAACCTATGGCTTCTTCTTTAAAAGAATGTGACGAAATGATAAAAGCATCTATTGAAAGCCAGAAGCTTTTATCTGTTGTTGCTCAAAACAGGTTTATGACTCCCATTATGAGATTAAAACATGTCCTTGATCAAAACCTCATTGGAAAAATCGCTCATACTCAAGTTGATTCTTTTTGGTGGCGTGGTCATAGTTATTATGATTTATGGTGGCGCGGTACATGGGAAAAAGAAGGTGGAGGTTGTACACTTAACCATGCTGTCCATCATATTGATATGTTGCAATGGATGTTAGGATTGCCGACTGACATTTTTGCAGCAACTAGTAATACCTTGCATGATAATGCAGAGGTTGAAGACCTTTCTATTGCTGTACTTCGCTATGGAAATGGTAGCTTAGCACAAGTAACCAGTTCTGTTGTTCATCATGGAGAAGAACAACAACTGATTTTTCAAGGTGAAAAAGCTAGAGTATCTGTCCCATGGAAAGTAACTGCTCAAATAGCTAAAGAAAATGGGTTTCCTCAAGAGAAAAATGATGAGGATTTAGAAAATCGTATTCAGGAAGCTTTTCATCAATATCCGGAATTACTATTTGAAGGGCATAAAGGACAAATAAATAATTTTTTAATGGCTATCAAGGGTAACCAGAAGCTTCTAATTGATGGAACAGAAGGAAGAAAGACACTAGAACTTATTACAGCCATCTATAAATCTGCAAACCTAGGTGTTCATGTGAAGCTTCCTCTTTCAGCAGACGATCCTTTTTATACACGTGAAGGAATGCTCGCGAACGTTAAGCATTTTTATGAAAAACAAGCAAGTGTAGAAAATTTTTCAGACGATGCGATAACCGTTGGAGGAAATTACGAGAAAATATAAGTCTAACGTTATTAAGTTATAAGTATTCAAAATAAACTGGAAGCTACTTGAGGAGGAACAATCATGCAGAAAAGTGATGGAATGAATTATGCTCCTAAGGGAAAAAGTGCCCCTGTCGTTACAGAAGGACAATTCGTCATGGCAGCTATAGGTCTTGATCATGGACACATCTATGCAATGTGCAATGGATTAACTGAGGCTGGGGCTACATTAAAATGGGTTTATGATCATGATCAGAAAAAAGTACAAGAATTTTGTAAAGCTTATCCGGAGGTACAGGTAGCCAAAAGTGAGAAAGAAATTCTCGAAGATCCAGATGTAAGGCTCGTGGCAGGCGCAGCCATTACATCTAAACGCTGTGATTTAGGGCTGCGTGTTTTAGATCATGGTAAGCATTACTTTACGGATAAATCACCTTTTACAACGTTAGAACAATTGCAGCTTGCTCGTAAAAAAACAGCTGAAACGGGGCTTAAATGGGCTGTTTATTATAGTGAACGTTTGCACGTGGAGAGTGCCGTATTTGCTGGTCAATTGATTGAACAAGGAGCAATTGGAAAAGTGGTACAAGTTCTTGGAACTGGCCCACATCGTAGTAATGTAGAAAGCAGACCAAGCTGGTTTTTTGAAAAGGAATATTATGGAGGTATTCTATGTGATATTGGCAGTCACCAAATTGAACAATTCCTTTTCTATTCTGGCGCAAAAGATGCAAAAGTTGTACATAGTAAAGTGGGCAATTATAAGCATCATCAATATCCAGAATTAGAAGACTTTGGTGATGCTACTTTGATTGCTGATAATGGGGCTACAAACTACTTTAGAGTAGACTGGCTGACTCCTGATGGCCTTAGCACTTGGGGGGATGGGCGCACATTCATTCTTGGAACAGATGGGTATATTGAAATTCGCAAATACGTAGACATAGCAAGGGATAAAATAGGAGACCATTTATACTTAGTAAATCAACATACAGAGCAGCATTTTTCTCTAAATGGAGAAGTAGGATTTCCTTACTTTGGTGAACTTATTTTAGATTGTTTAAACGATACTGAAAATGCTATGACTCAAGAACATACTTTTAAAGCCGCAGAACTATGCTTAATTGCACAACGAGACGCAATCTACGTAAATACGGAGTTTGAATTAAGTAAGATCTAAAAAAGTGAGGTGTTATTTTTGTTCATAACACCTTATTTCATTTAATTGATTTTCTAAACATGAGTATAGAGGTGACTATATTGTCTACATTCCTAAGCGAAGATATGATGCTTAATCATGAAAGTTCAAAAGTGCTTTATCATGATTACGCGAAAAATATGCCAATCTATGATTTTCATACGCATTTAATGGCTGATGACATTGCTACTAACAAAAAATATGAAAATATGACTGATATTTGGCTTAATGGAGATCACTATAAATGGAGGGCTATGCGATGGTTAGGCGTAGAAGAAAGATTTATCACGGGGAATGCAAGTGACAAGGAAAAATTCTTAGCTTGGGCCCAAACTGTTCCATATACAATAGGAAACCCTCTTTATCATTGGTCACATTTAGAATTAAGTCGATATTTCAATATAAATGAGTTGTTCTCAGAAAAAAATGCACATCAAGTTTGGGATATCTGTAATGAGAGATTAAATGAAAGTAACATGTCCACAAATGGAATTTTAGAAAAATTTAATGTAAAAATTGTATGTACGACTGATGATCCAATCGATACATTAGAATTTCATCAAATCATACGTAAAGATGTAGGAATTACAACTAGGGTCCTACCTACATTTAGACCGGATCATGCTTTAAATATTGAACAATCAAATTTTGTGAATTATATAGAAAAATTAGGTGATTCAATCAACGGCGTTGTTTTAACATATGAAAACTTTATCGCTTCATTACATTCACGAATTGATTATTTTCACGCGAATGGATGCAGAATTTCTGATCATGGTTTTGAAATATTTCCATTTTCACCAGCTACTGAACAAGAAGTGTCTTCTATATTTGTGCGTGCTCTACAAGGAAAAACACTATCCCTAGAGGATATCAATAAATTTAAAACAAATACTCTTCTTCACCTGAGTAAAAAATATCATTCTCTTCATTGGACCATGCAATTACACATAGGTGCTTTAAGGAATAATAACACACGAATGTTCAAGTTAACGGGAAAAGATAGTGGGTACGACTCTATGTCTGACTTCCACCTAGCAAGACATTTAAATGGTTTTTTGAATGAATTAGACAAAGACAACCTTTTACCTAAAACCATTATCTATAATTTAAATCCCGCTCATAATGCGATTGTGGCCTCTACTATAGGGAATTTTCAGTCTTCTGATGCCAGAGCAAAAATTCAATTTGGATCCGGGTGGTGGTTTAATGATCAAAAAGACGGCATGCTAGATCAAATGAAAACATTATCTAATATAGGTTTGCTTAGCACTTTTGTAGGTATGCTTACAGACTCAAGAAGCTTTTTATCGTTCCCTCGCCATGAATATTTCAGAAGAATTTTATGTCATTTATTTGGGACTTGGATAGAAAATGGTGAGCTTCCAAGGGATTACGAATTTATAGGAAAAATAGTCAAAGATATTTGTTATCACAATGCCGTGAATTATTTTAACATTGAAATAAATGAGACAGTACCAATGAAAACGAATGAATAATGCAGTAAGATATAAAATTTCTATATGAAGACGGATCATCAATAAAGTGAAAAACTGGACATGACGTACTCATGTCCAGTTTTTTATTAATGAACGCCTTTCATCGCTTTCTTAATCACTGGTGTAAAGAGCAGCATCACACCGCATAAAACGATGGCGAGCAATCCAATGATACCGAAATAGACGGTTTCTGGCACTTTATCAAATAGTTTGACCACTTGCGCATTGATTGCCTGTGCCATCGCATTTGAAAGGAACCAAAGGCTCATCGTTTGTGCTGAGAAGGCAGCAGGTGCAAGCTTTGTTGTCGCTGATAGCCCAACTGGTGATAAGCAGAGCTCTCCGATCACGACAAGGAAGAAGCTCAGTACGAGCCATAATGGACTCACAAGTGTATTCGGACCAGATATGTAGGCAGGAATGATCATGATGATGAAGGATAATCCTGCAAACAGAAGGCCGAGTGAAAATTTAATTGGGGTAGACGGCTGTTTCTTTCCAAGTCTAATCCACAACCAAGCAAACACAGGAGACAGTAGCACAATAAAGATTGGGTTCAATGATTGGAACCACGAAGAGGCAAGTGTCATCCCAAGGAAATTCAAGTTTGTTCGTTGATCCGCATATGTGGCTAAAATGTTTGCGCCTTGTTCTTGAATCGCCCAGAACATAACCGCCGCAAGGAACAATGGAATATAAGCGAGAACCCTCGATTGCTCCACTGGGCTTGTCTTTTTACTGAAATACATGATGATGAAATAAACAATCGGAATGAGCACGCCAAGGACACTGACAAACCAAGTGAATAGGTTAATCGTGAGTGCGCCAGTTCGAATGCCAATGACAGCAAAAACAGCGAGCACAATGATGACCAATGTTCCGAAAATTTTGAAGTTCTTGCGTTCAACAGCTGATAGTGGATTTGTCACATAAGTGCCGGCAAGACCAAGGTTTGGTTTTTTCGTGATCACAAATGTAATCAGTCCAACAAGCATCCCTACGGCAGCAAGTGAGAATCCGAGGTGGAAGTTCACTTTTTGACCGAGTGTTCCGACAATTAACGGGGCAATAAAACCACCCATGTTGATCCCCATGTAGAAAATACTAAAACCAGAATCCCTACGAGGGTCTGTTTTTGTATAGAGGTCGCCAACAATGTTTGAAACGTTCGGTTTCAGAAGGCCTGTTCCAATAATAATTAGTCCCATACTTATAAAGAGCGCTGTTGCGCCGCTTGGCAAAGCCAAAATGACATGCCCAAGCATAATAAAAACTCCGCCATAAAAGACCGTACTGGACGAACCGAATACCCGGTCGGCAAGCCATCCGCCAATAATACCTGACATATAGACAAGTGCACCGTAGACAGACATGATCGAATTGGCTGTCGTTTGATCAAAACCAAGACCGCCTTTTGTCACCTCTGTGTACATATAATAAATAAGCAGTGCACGCATGCCGTAATAGGAGAAACGCTCCCAAAATTCAGTGAAAAACAGTGTGTAAAGTCCTTTAGGGTGTCCAAAAAAACCTTTTTGAGGAACACTTTTAACAATTTTATCGTGGTCAATTGTAGACATGGCATAGATCCTTTCTTAAAAAAAGAGATATGAGAAAAATGATATTCTTGTATAGTTCTTGTGTCAATATAAAACTATTCTAAAACAGGAAAATGTTAGTTCAATAGGCGTAAAGACTCAAAAAATGAAAAATTCTTTCAAGTGAGAATGGTCAGAAAGTTATAGTAGAAGAATTTAACTAAAATTTGAAAGATTGTACAAGCAAATCGTTTACACATGCATAGAATGACAGGAGGAAATGTGTGAAAAGGAGGGGGTTAGGTTGGAGGAATTGAATGAATCTGATCTAAAAAAACCCATTGTGAATGTACAAGATTTTGGCGTTATTGCGGATGGGAAAACGGATTGTACAGAGATGCTCAATGAATGCTTAGAGTGGACGAAGGAACAAGGATATTCCCATGTCTGGTTGCCGAGCGGCACGTATGTGATTGATGCGGTGTACAGAGGTGATCCATTTTTTCCCTTCCGAGGTGCGGGTATACGGGTGCCGAGTCATATAACCATTGAGATGGCGCCGGATGCTGTGATTAAGGTAAAGCCAAATGATTCATGGGGGTATGCAGCCTTTTATATAGGAAAGGTTGAGCATGTGACCATTCGAGGCGGGCGTATTGAAGGGGATCGTCATGAGCATGTATACAAGCCGCTCCCCGCTGAACGAAAAACCCATGAATGGGGCTTTGGGATATGTATTGAAGGTGCCTCCCATGTAGAGGTCAATCATGTCCAAATAAAAAATTGTACGGGAGATGGCATCATTGTCAGTCCCCACGGTTTATTGACAGAAGATGAACCATACTCGCCTGCTGCGTCTATTCATATTTCTGGGTGCACGATGACAGATTCAAGGCGTAACAATATCTCGATTACAGGCTGTGATGGGGTCATTGTGGAGGACTGTCTGCTAGAAAGAGCAGGAGTAGACGGAGTCGAGCCGAGAATGGGCATTGATATTGAAGGCTACGGAGAAAACGCGGTGAATATGGAGGAACCTCTGAATATCCAAATTCGAAACAACATCGTCAGAGGGGGTGCCGCAAGCTCCATTTATAACTTCAACGGCTATGGTGTCATTATTGAAGGTAATCATACCGATAGCAGTATCTCCTATGGCTTCTCCACTGAAACGATCATTGCCAACAATTTGATCCGTGCAATGGGTGGGGGCGTTACAAAAGCTGGGATTACGAGCTTAGGTGTCTCTCTTGGTCAAACGGAAAACAATGTGATCATTATTGGCAATATGATTGAGGGGTTTGAAAAAGGGATTGATGTGAGGGGAGACAGCGTTCACATTACTGGTAATAAGATCAGTCTATTTGAAGACGCGGCTGTGTCCGTTTATATGGCGAATCGTATTCTAATAGAAGGAAACCATATTGAATCAGGGACGAATACAGGGCAAAGAAGCGCAGCGCTAAGAATCTATCAATCGGATAGCGTCGTCTTTTCAAACAATACAATCTACTCGGTGATCGATGCGGCGATGGTGAGAGGAACGAATATCCTGATCCAGCACAATCAATTCAAAGATTTTAGCAGAGGGATCTGGGTGCAGGAAGGGGAAGCTGGGATCAATGGCAACCACTTTATTCAAGAAGGGCATCCAGAGCTGGCTTCTTCGTATACGATTAGTGTTACTGGAAATGCAAAGGCTTTCATTTGGCGAAATCGCTTTAAGCACTACCAAAACTATGCCGTATACAGCAGCACGACCGGTCCATTAGAAATCAAAGACAATTCCTTTGAGGAAACATCTTTATATGTGGTGATGTATATTAAACATGGTTCACCTCAGATCGGAGATAACCGTTTTTATTTAAATCGTTCGCTCGGACAGCCGACGGCAATCTTTATCGATCAAGCCGCCTCAGCCCGTGTTCTGCGGAATAATATCATCAATTTATCTCCTCAACAAGCGATTGCCGTCCGCACCATATCTTCTACTCATTCCGTCATCGCCCATAACATGCTGGAACGCAGTCAATTGGTGACACACACGACAGACCGGCTCATTGGAAATATTGAAATCGATACACCGTGATAAAGTAGTGAAATCCCTTATTTTGGAGGTTCAGAAGGCGGTTGACAATCCTGTAAAAAGGGCATATAGTAATAATTATTTTTCATTTTTCGCAACATTTGCCCTTTTTTTTATGAATAAAACCGATTAATTCAATCAGAAAAATGTATCTTCTGAGGACTTCAGTTTGATATATGAGGATATAGAAAGGATGAAGAACAAGTGTCACAGCCGAAAAGGAAGCTCAAGCTAGGCGTATTCATCGCAGGAACTGGTCATCATGTTGCCTCTTGGAGACATCCGAATGCCGTATCAGATGCAGCCATGAACCTTGATTATTTTAAACAATTAGCGAAAAAAGCAGAGGAAGGAAAGCTAGATTTGCTTTTTTTAGCAGACAGCCTATCCATTAATCAAACCTCTCATCCGAATGTATTGACGAGATTTGAACCGCTCACCTTGCTTTCGTCCATTGCTGAGTCTACTTCATCAATTGGTTTAGCAGCAACAGCATCCACTACATATAGTGAACCTTTCCATATTGCAAGACAGTTTGCCTCCCTTGATCATCTATCAGGCGGCAGAGCGGCATGGAATGTGGTCACATCTTCTATTGAAGAAACAGCGAAAAATTTTAGCGGAGAAGAGCATTTAGCGCACCATAAACGATACGAGCGGGCAGAAGAGTTCGTCGAGGTCGTCAAAGGTCTCTGGGATTCTTGGGAGGAAGACGCCCTTATTAGAAACAAGGAAACGGGGGAATTCTTCGAATCTAGTAAGCTTCATGAGCTCCAGCATAAAGGTGAGTTCTTCTCTGTAAGAGGTCCCCTTAACGTATCACGCACGCCTCAAGGGCAGCCAGTGATCATTCAAGCAGGATCTTCCGAAGATGGTCAAATGCTTGCAGCGAAAACAGCGGAGCTTATTTTTACTGCACAAAACGACCTCAATAAAGCGAAGGAATTTTATCAAAGCTTGAAGGGGAAGGTAGAGGCTGCTGGTCGTGCTCGTGAGGACGTCAGTATCATGCCGGGGATCTTCCCGATTATTGCTGATACAGAGGAAGAAGCCAAAGCGAAGTTTGAAGAATTACAGGAGCTGATTGTTCCTGAAATTGGGCTGAGCATTCTCCAAAACTACTTAGGTGGAATTGATCTGTCCCAGTATCCTTTAGATGGACCGCTTCCAGAGATTGATCCAAGCATGTCAAATGCTGTGAAAAGCCGTTTTGATCTCGTGATGAATATGGCGAGAAAGGATAACTTAACCATTCGCCAGCTCTATCAATCGGTTGCCGGCTCTCGCGGTCATCATATTTTCATTGGTACACCGCAGCAGCTCGCAGATGTGATGGAAACATGGATCAATGAAGAAGCAGCAGACGGCTTTAACGTCATGCCGCCACTATTGCCAGAAGGACTTGATCTGTTCGTAGATCGAGTCGTACCGATTCTTCAGGAAAGAGGCTTATTTAAAACAGACTATGCAGGACAAACCTTACGAGAAAATCTCGGATTAACACAGCCAAAAAATCGCTACACGACATAAAGGTGAGGTGACTAGCGTTGGGATACACGTTTCGTCTAGCAACAGAGGCAGATATAGAGGCACTGCTTGAACTGACAACAAGAGCCTATGAGCCAATTCGTGAGCTCGGCATCCAGTTCCAAGCAGCACATGCCGATTTTGCTCTCGTTCAGAATAATGTACAAAAGAATCTTTGCTATGTAATGGAAGAAAACGGAGAGCTTCTATCCACCTTATCACTCCGTATGCCTTGGGGAGAGCAGCCAGGACCGTTCGGCGTTCCTCACATTTGGTGGTTTGCCTCAGAACCTTCCGCCAAAAAAGGGACAGGCTCTACCTTGTTAGAATGGGTAGAAACCGAAGTGCTAAGAGATACACTGAAGGTGCCATACGTGTCTCTCGGTACAGCTGATAAGCATCCGTGGCTCATGGACATGTATGAGCGCAAAGGCTACGTCAGAGCAGGAGAAAAGGATTTAGGTAAGGGGCACATGACGGTTTATTTTAAAAAACAATTAAGGTCAGATATGACACTATCATAAGAGGAAAGAAGGGTTTACGAGCATGAAAAACAAAAAGTGGCTAGTCGTTCTATTTGCAGCAATGCTGGCAGTTTTAGCAGCTTGCGGCGGCAACAATCAGGGTGAAGGCAAAGACGAAAAAGTGTTAAAAGTAGGTGCAACAGGACAAAGCTATCCGTTTGCTTATAAAGACAATGGCAAACTTGTTGGCTTCGATGTTGAAGTAACAGAAGCGATTGCAAAAAAGCTTGGCTACAAACTAGACTGGCAGCTGAGTGAATTCAGCGGACTGATGGGACAGCTGACATCCGGTAAACTAGATACAGTATCAAACCAAGTCGCGATCACAGATGAGCGTAAACAAACGTTTAACTTTACAGATACGTATGCTTACGCAGGAACACAAATTATCGTTAAAAAGGACAACAACGACATCAAAGGTCTTGATGACTTAAAAGGAAAAACAGTGGCAGCGGTTCTAGGTTCTAACCATGCCAAAAACTTAGAGAGCAAAGACCCAGACAAAAAAATCAATATTAAAACATATGAAACGCAAGATGGTGTCTTAAACGAAGTGGCAAATGGCCGCGTAGATGCTTATGTCAACGGACGCAGCGTATTACTTGCTCAAATTGAAAAAACAGGTTTGCCGCTCAAAATCGTCGGCAACCCAATTGTGTACGAAGAAGTAGGCTATCCATTTGCCAAAGATGAAAAGCATGACAAGCTAAGAGAAGAATTTAACAAAGCAATCAAAGAATTAAGAGAAGACGGGACACTGAAGAAATTGTCTGAGAAGTATTTCAAAGACGATGTCACAGTGCCAATTAAAAAATAGCGACAGCGGCGGTGAAGAGCAGACATGAACAAAATTGATTGGCAGTATATGGTGACGGTTTTTCCGACATTGATTCAATACTTGCCGATAACGATCTTCATGGCGATTGTCTCCATGGTATTTGCCATTCTCATTGGTGTGGTATTCGCTCTTATTACGAAAAACCGGATACCTGTTTTATACCAATTTGCCAAGCTGTATATTTCTTTTTTCAGAGCGGTTCCAACCTTGGTTCAGCTCTTTCTCATTTATTTTGGTCTTCCGCAGCTATTCCCTGCGATGACTTCAATGGATGCCTTAACAGCGGTCATTATCGGATTAAGTATTAAAAACTCAGCATACTTAGCAGAAATTTTCAGAGCGGCCCTCAACTCTGTAGATGAAGGGCAGCTGGAAGCTTGTCTATCTGTCGGCATGACAAGATGGCAGTCTTACGTCAGAATTATTTTCCCGCAGGCAATTAGAAATGCGATTCCAGCGACGGGGAATACCTTTATCGGTCTTTTAAAAGAAACATCTCTCGCCTTTACGATTGGGGTGGCAGAAATGTTTGCACAAGGGAAGATGATTGCGTCGGCGAACTACAAATACTTTGAAACCTATTTAGCCGTAGGGATTGTGTATTGGGTGATGACCATCATTTATAGCTTCCTCCAAGACCTATTTGAACGAAAAATCAGCAAACCTTACCGGAATTAAGGAGGTGTGGACATGATCAAGCTCACCAATTTGAAGAAATCATTCGGCGACCTCGTCGTCTTAGACGGAATCAATCTCGACGTACAAAAAGGGCAGGTTGTGGCCATTATCGGACCTTCTGGCTCCGGTAAATCCACCTTACTGCGCTGCTTAAACTTACTAGAAACACCAGATGAAGGCATGATTGAAATTGGCGATGCGAAGCTAGATGCATCTAAATATACACGTAAAGAAGCCCATCACCTGCGTCAACAAACGGCCATGGTGTTTCAAAACTATAATCTATTTAAAAACAAGACAGCACTGCAAAACATCACAGAATCACTGCTTGTGACGAAAAAAATGACGAAGCAGCAGGCAAATGAGATTGGAATGAAGCTGCTGAAGCAGGTAGGATTAGAGCAAAAGGCTGACAGTTATCCAGTCACTTTATCTGGCGGACAGCAGCAGCGAATCGGGATTGCCCGCGCATTAGCGGTTGATCCACATGCGATTCTGCTCGATGAACCAACGTCAGCACTTGATCCAGAGCTTGTCTCAGGTGTGCTTCAAGTCATTAAGTCCATTGCGATTCAAGAAACAACGATGATCATCGTCACACATGAAATGGCGTTTGCAAGAGAAGTCGCAGACCATGTGATTTTCATGGCGGATGGTCATATTATTGAACAGGGCACACCAACTGAGCTATTTGATGAAACGAAGAATGAACGGACAAAACGATTTATCCAAAAAGAAGCAGCGGCTGAAGAGGCATAAGCTGCTTTTTACTCTTTAGAGGGGTGAGTATCAGTGAAATCAATAGGAAACGAAGCTTTAAACAAACGTTTAATTAACATTCGCCGATCGCTTCATGAGCATCCAGAGCTGGCATTTGAAGAATATGAGACGACAAAAAAGCTGCGCGGCTGGTTAGAAGAGGAAGGGATCACTTTACTCGATTTCCCGGCTCTTCAAACAGGGCTTGTCTGTGAAATCAAAGGAGAACAAGAGGGACCAACGATCGTCCTGAGAGCCGATATTGACGCACTTCCGATTGAGGAAGCATCTGGCGAACCATTTTCCTCAAAGGTACCGGGGAAAATGCATGCTTGCGGTCATGATTTCCATACAGCTTCTATCTTTGGAGCAGCTCTTTTATTAAAAGAGCGGAAACACGAGATCAAAGGAACAGTGCGTATTTTGTTCCAGCCAGCTGAGGAAGTCGCACAAGGAGCGAAACGTGTCATAGAGGCAGGTGTGTTAGATGGAGTGGATGCGATTTTTGGTATGCACAATAAACCTGATCTGCCAGTGGGCACCATTGGTATTAGAGAAAAAGCATTGATGGCGAGTGTAGACCGGTTTGAAATTGATATTAAAGGAACGGGGGGGCATGCAGGAATTCCGAATCACACGGTGGACCCAATTGCCATCAGCGGACAGATCACAAGCGCCCTTCAGCACATTGTGAGCCGCCGCATCAGCTCGTTACATCATGCTGTTGTCAGCATCACACGCATTCAAGGCGGCACATCATGGAATGTGATTCCTGATCGTGTTGAGATGGAAGGAACCGTTCGGACGTTTGAGCCTGAAGTGAGAGCGATGATTCCCGATCTCATGAAACAAATCGTGAGCGGAATTGCAGAAGGGTTTGGGGCAAAAGGCGAAGTGAAATGGCATCCGTATTTGCCTTCTGTATTGAATGACGAGCGTCTGACAAAGGTGGTTGAAGAAACGGCAGGTGCGCTGGATCTCACAGTCGTTCAGGCTGAGCAGTCACCAGGCGGAGAAGATTTTGCCCTTTACCAAGAACACATTCCAGGCTTTTTTGTATGGATGGGGACAAGCGGTACCGAGGAATGGCATCATCCTGCCTTTACATTAAATGAAGACGCACTCCCTGTTGCCGCAGCTTTCTTTGCCGAGCTTGCCATTCGGGCATTGGAGTCACGATCATGGAAATGACAAAACAATTGGCAGAGGCTGTACTGTCTGCTGATCCACTTCAAGATCAACAGGCGGTAGAAATGGCTCGAAATGGTCTGTTAGATGCTGCGGCGGCAGCGCTTGCTGCGAAAGAGGATGAAGGAATTCAAAAGCTCATGGCACTTGTGGAACAAGAAGGTGGAACAGCTCAAATTCCTGTCATTGGACAAGGGAAGAAGGTCAGCCGTCAATCCGCAGCCATGCTAAACGGCTACCTGATCCACGCCCTTGATTATGATGATGTGCATTCAGATGTGAGAGGACATCCTAGTGCGGTGATCATCCCAGCATTGCTTTCACAGCTGACAGACGATAAAGGGTATGGTGATCGACTTTTAGCAGCCTACATCACAGGCGTTGAAGTGATGGCTAGGCTTGGCGAATCCATCGGCAAGGCGCATTATGAACGGGGCTGGCATAATACTGGAACCCTCGGAGCCATTGCGGCAGTATGTGCCATTGGGTATTTAAAACAAGTCTCGCAGGAAGAGCTGACGAAAGCAATCGGCTTTGCCGGAGCGCAATCGGCTGGAATACGAAAGCAGTTCGGCTCTGATATGAAACCATTACAAGCCGGCTTAGCGGCTAAAACAGCCGTCTGGTCTATGGACTTAGCTTGTTCAGGTTTTGGAGGGAATGAATCGGTTCTTGATGGCGCGCTTGGTTTCTTTTCTCTCTATGGAGATCTAGAGCGCGCGGAAAGTCATTTACTAGAAGGGTATGGAATAGCGTGGCGTATTGTCTCTCCGGGACTGTGGTTTAAAGTGTATCCGTTCTGCTCAGCGGCGCATCATGCAGCCGATGCGATCCTAACCTTAATGAAAGAGCATACTTTCTTACCGGAGCAGGTGAAACAGGTAGATGTCATATTCCCGCCTGGCGGAGATGCAGCGCTTATTGAACGGACACCTTTGACGGGCGAAGAAGGACGATTCAGTGTCGAATATGTCATTGCACTTGCCGTATTTGGACAGACGCTGACGCTGGATGTCTTTACGAAAAAACCAATTCCATCAGACATGCGCACATGGATGAAACGGGTGACTAGAGAATACGATCAAACGATAGAACCCCATCCAGACGCTGTCCCAAAAGGTCGCTTTACGATGGTGAAGCTTACCTTATCTGATGGCACCAACATTAGCGAACGAGTCGATATTCCGCGGGGAGCACCAGGCCATGCATTATCGAGAGAAGACATTATGCAAAAATTAAACAGTGTGACAGACACATCACATGCACAGCAGCTTTTACAGGCAGTTGAAGAAGGGAACGACGCTGCCTATTTGAAGTTGTTAAGGTGATATAAAAAAGCTCAAGCTCATCTTTCGAGATGAGCTTTTTAAATGCCTTTATTTTTCATATATCTTGAATCACCTTCTACTCTATCATATAAAAAAATAATAGGATTCACCTCAATATCAACTCCCTCAAAAAGTATGAATAAAAGATGACCAAACGATGATAAGTTCGTGAAAACAGTGGAATCCAATTGAGATTTGAGAAGGAACATGTAAAATAAAGCTACATAAAGAAAAACAGAGGTAACAGCGGAGGCTGATGATGAAAATATTAATGATTGAAGATAATCAGAGCGTTTGTACAATGACGGATATGTTTTTTCAACGAGAGGGATTTCAAGCGGCATTCGTCTATGATGGAGTAGAAGGGTTGAATCGATTCAAGGAAGAGGAGGATTGGGATCTGCTCATCTTGGATGTCATGCTTCCTTCAATGGACGGTCTGACCATTTGTCAAAAGGTACGCCAAATCAGTGATGTTCCGATTATCATGCTGACAGCAAAGGAAACCGAATCTGATCAGGTGCTAGGCTTTGATCTTGGGGCAGATGATTATGTGACAAAACCCTTTAGTCCGCTGACCTTAATGGCAAGAATTAAAGCAGTGAAACGTCGCTTTGCTCATACATCCCCTCAAGAAATAAAAGAGGATGAACAGCTGAAGACCGAACATTTTCAGTTAGATAAAAAAACGAGAGAAGTGTTTCTAGAGGGGAAACGAATCGAGAATTTGACACCAAAGGAATACGATCTGCTGTGCTTTTTTTTACAGCATCCTCGGCAAGTATTTTCACGAGAACAATTGCTTGAGCAAATTTGGGGATACCAATTTTATGGTGATGAACGAACGGTGGATGTTCATATTAAACGGTTGCGCCAAAAAATCGGGGACGGACCTAAACCCTTTCTGTATACGGTATGGGGCGTAGGGTATAAGTTCGATGAGGATTAAATATTTTTATCAGCTACTGATTAGTCACCTTGGGTTATTGCTCATTGCCATCATTATTATCAGCACTTTGATGTCTCATTTTGTAAAAGATATCGCCTATCAGAACAGAGTAGATGAAATGAAATCTTATGGGCATGAAATTTTGCAGAATGTTCAGCAGCTGCCGAAAACCGAGATGAACTTTCGACTTCGCCCATTTGAAGACATTCTCTCGACAAGACAAATTCGCTTTTTCGTCTTTGATGAAAAAGGGGCTGTGCTGTCCCAGAAGCAAAAGATGCCGCCGCATGAAGCTTTACTGACAAAGGATTTGTGGGCCAAGCTCACAAAAGGAGAAGAAATCATAGTCAAGAGGAGTGATTCACGCCGGCTTGATCAAGAAGCATCCTTGGTGGCACTGCCTGTCATAGAGGACGGAAAGCTGAAGGGCGGTGTCGTGCTCATCGCTCCCATTCAAGGAGCAGAAGAGCTGATTGCTCAAATGAATCGATATTTATATATCATCGTGTTTGTGGCATTGACGATTACCTTTATTCTCAGCTTGTTTCTGTCGAAGTTTCATGTGAATCGTATCAAAAAACTGAGAGAGGCGACAGAGAAAATTGCGCAGGGTGACTACAACATTCATCTTGAGAACAAACATCTTGATGAAATTGGCACACTAGGTGAGGATTTTAATATGATGGCCAGTCGTCTTCAACGGTCAAGAGAGGAAATTGATCGGCTTGAGAAACGAAGACGCCAATTCATTGCAGATGTGTCTCACGAATTGAAAACACCGCTGACGACCATTCGAGGATTGGTCGAATGGCTGAATACTGCGGATGTGCCGGCTGAAGAGAAAGAGAAATGCTATGCGCTTATCACGGATGAAACAAAACGCATGCTGCGTCTCGTCAATGAAAATATGGATTATGAGAAAATCAGGTCGAATCAAATCACCCTTCAAAAATTTCATTATCCACTCATTGATACGTTTGAAGTGATCAAGGAGCAGCTGAGCCGAATGGCTGAAGAGAAAAACAATCAACTCATTGTAGAGGTTGATCCAGAGCAAAAGGTATACGCAGATTATGACCGGCTCATTCAAATCCTCGTCAACATCACAAAGAACGCCATTCAATTTACAGAAGGCGGCCATATTTCTTTGAGAGGGAAAGAAGAAAATGGGGAAACGGTCATTGAAGTAGAAGACACGGGAATCGGCATTGCATCTGAAGAAGTCAAACACATTTGGGAACGTTTTTATAAAGCGGATATCTCGAGGACAAATACACCATATGGAGAATATGGACTTGGTTTGTCTATTGTCAAGCAGCTTGTGGACTTGCATGAAGGCCATATTGATTTAAAAAGTAAAAAACATAAGGGAACGACATTCATCATTCGTTTGCCGCTCCCTCAGGAAAAGGGCTAGACTCGGTTTGGCCCTTTTTGGTGTATCTTCATCATTCTGTTTTGGAGAACGTTAAGCCGATATGAGCAAGTGCCTGCGGTAAATCCTTACGAATGGTGATGTCTTTAAATGATATATTTGATTGAATCGCACTCAGCGCAAGATCTTGCTTAATCCCCGTTAAAACAGCTGAAATACCCAAAAGTTTTAACGTTTGTGCATAGCTGACCAAATATTGAATGCTCTGTTCATTCAGCCGTTTTGTTCCCGAGACATCAATGACCAAATGAGAGAGCGACAGCCTGTAGCTTTCCTGTAAAATGGTTTCTAAAATATGCTGCGCCCGTGTCTCCTCGATATCACCAAGTAGAGGAAGGACGGCGACACCGTCAACAACTGGGACGATCGGTACAGATAATTGCTGAATCTGCCGGTTGGCACGGTCGAGTTCGAGGACGTAGCTTAATAAAGAAGCCATCGTTTCAAACATATGCACATGCTCTTCTGTGAATTGCTGAGACCTTATATCAAGCCCGCAAATCGTTCCGTAGTTCGTACCATCTGTAAAATCAATCGGCACCCCAATGAACGAGCCGCCTTGAAGGCGTTTCGTGACCTCTAAGTATTTAGAGCGGTCATCCGATGATATATCAGGAATCACAAGCGTATCCTGATGATCGACCGCCAGCTTGCAAAATGTCTTCTCGTAAGGAATTTCTTCTCCTTCTTCAAGAAGCTGCTCGTCATGATTTAACACCTTGACAATGTGATTGGTGTTTTGATCGTTTTTAGCAATAAACAGTGTATTCACATCAATGAATTGACTCATCATGTTTAAAATACTCGTAGAAGCATCATGAAAATTGCGAAACTGTTTTAATAGTTGTTGACGAGGCATTGTTTTAGGACTCCTTGTAGCTTCGGTCATAGGCCGAAACGATAGTTGATTTGTCTCTATCATACAAAATCAAACGAGAAATAGATATACTTTAATGCGCAAATCTACTTGAATCAAGCGAGCTCAAAAAAGACTGCCGATCCTGAGATCTGGCAGCCTGCTGATTAAAGAGAGACAGGGACAGTAGACATAGAGAAAAATTCCTCGTACAACGCTTGCACAGCTTCTTCTTCTTGAGCGGCTTTGACACCAAACATCATGCTGACCTCTGAGGAGCCTTGGTTGATCATTTCAATATTGACCTTCGCTTTTGACAGCGCCTTGGCGGCTCTTGCTGTTGTGCCAACATTGTGACGCATCGCTTCTCCTACGATCATAATGAGCGAGAGATTCGGCTCTAAAACAACCTCATCTGCATCAAGAACGAGCTTCAAGCGGTCGAGCAGCTCTTGTTCAATATGCTGTTCCTCCAGCTGATCCTGTCTTAAAATAATGTTCATATCATCAATACCAGAAGGGACGTGCTCATACGTAAGCCCGTATTCCTCTAACGTTTGCAGTACCTTACGTCCAAAACCGACTTCTCGGTTCATCAAATACTTGCTGATATAAATGCTGCAAAATCCACTGTCTGAGGCAATTCCGACAACAGGTCCATTTGTATGATCCCGCTTGTTCACAATTTTTGTCCCTTTTGCCGAGGGGTTATTGGTGTTTTTAATCTGAACAGGAATGCCTGCACGGAAGGCTGGAATGAGTGCTTCGTCATGGAACACAGAAAAACCAGCATAGGACAGCTCGCGCATTTCCCGGTACGTCAGCTCTGTAATTTCTTTCGGATCGTGAACGATCGTTGGATTGACAGCGTAGACAGCATCCACATCAGTAAAGTTTTCATACACATCTGCCTTCAAACCGTTCGCCAAAATGGAACCGGTAATATCAGAGCCGCTGCGAGAAAAGGTGACAATATCTCCCGACAGGCTAAAGCCAAAAAAGCCAGGGAAGATGATGATGCCAGAGCGCTCTCTTAATTTGTACAAATGATCATATGACTCCGAAAGGACTTGTGCCTGACCAGGCTCATCGCTCACAAACAGCCCAGCTTCCTTTGGATTCACATAATGAGCTTCGACACCTTGATGGCGGAAATAGGCAGCAATCAGCTTTGCGTTATTGTCTTCTCCGCTAGCTTTGATGGCATCAAGATATCGCTCAGGACGAGACGAATCAGCCTGTAAGAGGGCATCTAGATCTTGCCGGATGGTGTCAATCACGTCATGACTTAATCCGAGTTCATCCGCAATGGAGGCATACCGTTCAATGACGGCTTCCTGTAAATCGTGTGCTTCGCCTAAACGTAAATATTGCTCACCACAGCTAATTAATAGATCGGTGACCTTCGTATCCGTTGAATGCCGTTTTCCTGGTGCGGAAACAACGACTGCTTTTCGAGCTGGATCTGCTGTTACAATGTCAAATACCTTTTGCAGCTGCTTGCCAGATGCAAGTGAACTGCCACCAAATTTAACGACCTTCAATGCATACATCTCCTATAGTAAAAATTTTCTCACAAATTGAATAGTTCCTATTATCAACTCTTTTCTTCAAATTATCAAGGCTTTTCTTCTCTGTAAATACAAATGTTCTTTTAGAGAGGACAGTATAGCGTGAGTATATGAAAAAAGAGCCGGCTATATGCCGAGCTCTTTTTCTTATGAAGAAGATGAGGAGGAAGATAGCTCCTGTTTCATCACTTTATGATTGCGTTTTTCCTTTAAGAAAAAGGAGAGGACGAGCCCAATGACCGCAATCAGACCAGAAATGAAGAATGACGTATTCATTCCATGAACGGCTGATTTTAATGGGCTGGCCAATTCTGCATTTGCAGCAGAGCTGCTCATGATGGAGACAAGCACAGCTGTCCCAATGGAACCACCCATTTGTCTCATCGTGTTATTCATCGCTGTCCCATGCGGGATCAAATGAGGCGGTAAAGAGTTAATTCCTGCTGTTGTCAGCGGCATCATGATCATCCCAACCCCAATTAAGCGAAGCGTGTAGGCGACCGTAATGAGAGCAATGGATGAATCAAGGGTGAGCAGCATAAATGGCAAGGTCGTCACGGTAAGTATCGTAAACCCGCCTAAAGCCAGCCCTTTTCCGCCGACTTTATCAAAAATCCGTCCAATAATCGGTGATAGGAGCCCCATAAAAAGGGCACCAGGCAATAAGATAAGCCCTGTATCAAGAGCAGACAATCCTCTGACATTCTGCGTATAGAGCGGCAGAATGGTCTCTGTCCCAATCAATAAAGCAAAGACAAGCATGCCAAGGAAGGTCGTCAAGCTAAAGATCGCAAACTTAAATACACCAAATTCAAGCATCGGTCTTGTTAAATTTGATTGACGCAGGATAAAGAGGAACAAGCTCACAGCGCCGACAATCAGCGAAATGAGGACAGTCGCACTCGCCCAGCCATAGGTTCCAACGCTAGAAAAGCCGTATAGCAACCCGCCGAAACCGAAGGACGACAAGATGACAGATAAAACATCAATTCGTGTCTCTCGTTGCTGCGTCACATTTTTCATTAAGAAGAAAGCAAGAATGAGATCAATAATACCGATTGGCAGAACAATATAGAACAAGAACTTCCAGCTGAAGGAATCAACAATCCAGCCGCCAAGTGTCGGCCCAAGCGCCGGTGCGAACGAGATGACAAGTCCGACCATGCCCATTGCCTGCCCGCGTTTTTCTTTCGGGAAAATGGTTAAAAAGATCGTTTGCATCAGCGGCATTAAAATCCCTGCGCCAGCTGCCTGCACAATACGCGCTGCAAGCAGTACTGGGAAATTCGTTGCAAACGAAGCAAGAATGGTACCAGCTGTAAAGATGCTAAGCGCCGTTAAAACTAAAGAACGGCTCGAAAATTTCTCAATGAAGAAAGCCGTAATCGGGATGAGAATCCCGTTTGTCAGCATAAAGGCTGTGGTGAGCCACTGTCCTTTGCTGACCTCAATATTGAAGTCCTCCATGATATGCGGGATCGCTGGAATGAGAAGCGTTTGGTTTAAAATCGCAACGAATGCCCCAACGAGGAAAATCCCAACAATCACAGATCGATTATACGAGGTTGTTGATTGGTTCATGTTATCCCTTCTTTATCTATAAGATGATGCTTTTCAGCTGTGACACGTTTTGTGATAAAACGCTGTTTTTACCTAAATAATCGAGTAGTGAGCTGATTAAAAAGGTTCTCGGTTGGTCCTTTGATAATTCTTCACTTAGCAGCTCAAACGCAGAGAGGAGTTCGTCCTTTTCTTCCCCGTTTGACAGCGTGTGAAGCTCTTGTTTGATCTTCGTTAAGTACGAGATGACAAGCTTTTCTTCATCATATTCGTCCTGTGTGGAAAGCAAATAAGAGTCCATTAGCTGATCTGTTAGCACAGGCTCAATGGAGCAAGGCTTTTTCGATACTCGATCCATCACACCGATGATCATCTCGGCGGCATTTTCTAATTGAATGTTCTTGCGCTCAATCGCCAGCATCAAGATAAATTCTCTCATTAATCCGTTAAGGACAATCACAAGATCCCACACATAAGGCGCAACAGATTCACCATATGTGCTTAAAATAATGTCTCTGTGCCGTTGCATGATAATGGAGCGTGTCTCACGTAAATGCTTAATGACAATGGGTGAATGCTGTGAAAAAGCTTCAAAGGACAGCATATTCAAAAATTTATGATTCTCTTTAAACTCTTCAAGTTCAAGCTTAATCTTCTTTGTGAATTTTTCCTTTTTGGACAGCGTCGTTTCTGAATGAATAATCTGAGAAATCTCTCTCATTTTGCACTGATTGTATTTAATCAGTTCTAATAGAAGAGCTTCCTTTGAATCAAACAGTTTATAAATAGACGCTTTTGATATTTTACAGGCATCGGCAATTGACTGCATGGAGACACTCATATAGCCTTTTTGAGAAAATAATTTCTTCGACACCCGCAAAATCTCTTCTTGCTTTTCGTTCATCTTCATAAGTCCTTTCCGAATCGGTAAAACCATATGGTCACAATGGAAACCGAGTGGTCACTTTTGCTATGATAACAAAACGAATGACTCATGACAAGAAAAGAAACTTAAAAAACACCTATCTGATGAAAGGTGTTTTATCCTTCCGCATGTGCGGCATATATGATGATCTGACCGTTAAGTTCGGCGATCAAAAGGTCTTTTCGTTCCTTTACAGAGTAAATTACTGTCCCCTTTTTCAACACGGTAGCTGTGCCATGATTAAAATGTTCGTCAGCTGTTTTCTGAATTACACCTAATTGCTGATCTTTAGTGACGGTTAGTTGATGGGTCCAATCTACATTTGCTTCATAGACAGTTTCTTCCCATTGAAATAAATCTGCCTGTTCATCGAGAGCTAATACCTCTTCTGCACTAGGTGGTTTAGATTCGGCATACTGGACGGATTGGCATCCACATAAGCAAATGGTGAGTAACATTAAACATAAGTAAGTCCATAAATTTCGTGTCAAATGAGATCCTCCCCTTCACAAGAAAGCTATTATATAGTCATAGTCGTTTCCGAAGGATGTATCGTTACTTTATGAGGCGAGTAAGGAGATTGTATGTTGGCACAAAATACGATACATTTATCGTATGAATAATACAATCCATCCAACCCAAGAAGACATGAGACTGATTTCTGTGCTGCAAGCATTGGCTGATCCAATCCGATTAGAAATTGTCCGCTGCTTAGCAGAAGCAGGGGAGAGAACATGCGGCACGTATGAGATGAATATTGCCAAATCCACGCTGTCCCACCACTTCAAAGTGCTGAGGGAGGCAGGCGTCGTGAAAGTGAGAATTGACGGGAAGCACCGTTACTATTCTTTAAGAAAAGAAGACATCGAGACCGCATTTCCTGGGCTGGTGTCATCGATTTTAGCCGTAGATAAAGAGCGGTGGTAAGCCAGCTGTCTAGTAAAGCAGCTGGCTGTTTTATTTCCCATAAATCGACTCATGCAGTCTTTTCACCGCTGGCCGAATATCCTCTGGCCGTATATGAGAGAATCCAAGGATAAGCGGCACGAAGCCTTCTTTGTGACCGGGTACATGCTCATCAAGGGTAAAACGGTCCATCCCGTACATTTTCAGCTTTCTTTCTTTGGCTCGCTGTAAAATCTCGTGCTGCGTGCGGTTTGAACGGAACTCTGCGATAAAATGTAGCCCAGCATTTTCCCCAATAATCCGTACATTGTCAGCAAAAACCTTGTCGAGTTCTCCGGTGAGCTGCTTCCGCTTTTCCTCATATAAACCATTCATTCTTCTAATATGCCGCTGATATGCTCCATCCTTTATAAAATGAAGAAGGGTGTATTGTGTGAAAAGATTGGCTGTTTGAATGAAAAAATGCTGTTCTTCCTTGTAGCGTCTCAATAAATGATGAGGCAGCACCATATAGCTGATCCGTAAGCCTGGCAGCAAGGATTTTGAAAAAGTTCCCATATAAATGACTTTGTCATACCGATCCAAACTTTGCAGTGCTGGAATGCTGTCTGTGCCATACTTAAATTCACTGTCATAATCATCCTCAATGATATAACGGCCGGGTTGATCGGCTGCCCAGTTTAAGAGCTGAATTCGCCGGGAAATCGGCATGATGACGCCAGTCGGGAATTGATGTGAAGGGGTAATGATCAACACATTCGGTTCCTTCTTCTGAATGTCACTCATCCGCACCCCTTTTTGATCAATGCCAATCGTTTCAACTTGGTGATGATTGTTTTTCAGCATTTGATAGAGCCGGCGATAGCCGGGGTTTTCTAACCCGTATACTTGATCGGCTGGAAGAATACTTGATAACGAATGAATAAGTGATTGCGTGCCTGCACTTAATATGAGCTGTTCTGGATAACATTTGACCCCTCGTGCAAGCCCGATCAACCGGGCAATCGTTTCACGAAGTTCGTACACACCTTGTGGATGCGGAAGCTCACCAAATGCTTCTTCGTGGAGACTGATCGCCTTTTGTTCACTTTTCAGCCAGCTTTTAAATGGAAAATTGGCTGTATCAACAGAGATATGTGAAAAGGAATACCAGCCGTCTCGTGCAATCGGCTCTTCCTTTAAATCTGCTGGAAGGGAAGAGGGTTTCAGCTGACCTGACTCATGAAACGTTTCTAATGATTCGACGAAAAAGCCTTTGCGTTCAACCGAATATAAATATCCCTCGGCAAGCAGCTGCTGATATGCGCCATTCACTGAATTCACGCTGACATTTAATGTATCAGCTAACTCTCGTTTTGAAGGTAATTGATCGTGTGGCTGAAGGTTTCGATTTAAAATTTCTCCTTTAATTTTCGTGTAAATTTGATGATAAATAAATCCGTTTGCCCCTGTTTGATCTAGTTGAATTGTCAGCATCTCGTCATTCCTTCCTCTCTGGTACCATGAAAAAAATGATATTGGTACTTTCTATCATACCAAAAAATATTCAGAATAATAAAAAAGACATAAAGGGGATGGATGACAATGAGTCAAACGACAACAAACCGTTTTTCAACAGAAGAATGGCAGGGGAAAAGAGATCAATACGTCGCAAGAGGCGTGAGTAATGGCAACCGTCATCTTGCAGCAAAGGGGAAGGGAGCCGAGCTGTTCGATATCGATGGGAAACGATTTATCGATTTTGCTGGCGCTATCGGTACTTTAAATGTAGGCCATTCACATCCAAAGGTTGTGGAAGCCGTCAAAGCACAGGCAGAAAGTCTGATTCACCCAGGATTCAACGTGATGATGTACGAATCGTATATTGAATTAGCTGAAAAGCTATGTCGCCTTACACCAGGTGATCATGATAAGAAAGCCATTTTTCTTAATTCAGGTGCAGAAGCTGTTGAAAATGCGGTGAAAATTGCACGTAAATATACGAAAAGACAGGCCGTTGTCTCGTTTACAAGAGGCTTCCATGGCAGAACGAATATGACGATGAGCATGACAAGCAAGGTCAAGCCATATAAATTTGGCTTCGGCCCATTTGCATCAGAGGTGTACCAAGCACCATACCCGTATTACTATCAAAAGCCAGAAGGATTAAGCGATGCAGCCTACGATGAGTACATCATTGATCAATTCAACCAATTCTTCGTCGCTACCGTTGCACCAGAAACCGTTGCGTGTGTGGTCATGGAGCCAGTCCAAGGGGAGGGCGGATTCATTGTCCCATCGAAGCGTTTTGTTCAGCATGTTGCTTCATTCTGTCAGCAGCACGGGATTGTGTTTGTTGCAGATGAAATCCAAACAGGCTTTGCAAGAACAGGAAAATATTTTGCCATTGAGCACTTTGATGTGGTGCCGGACTTAATCACTGTATCAAAATCTCTTGCTGCTGGATTGCCGCTAAGCGGTGTAGTCGGCAGAAAAGAACTGCTTGATGCGGCAGATCCAGGGGAGCTAGGGGGAACATATGCAGGAAGTCCATTAGGCTGTGTGGCAGCACTAGCAGTTCTTGATATTATTGAAACAGAACAATTGAATCAGCGATCTGAACACATTGGACAAGTCATTGAGGATAAAGCAAATGATTGGAGAGCAAAGTATCCATTCATTGGGGAAGTCCGCCGATTAGGGGCAATGGCGGCGATTGAAATTGTGGAAGATCAAACAACGCGTACACCAGATAAGAAAACAGCCGCAGCGATTGCAGCATATGCAAATGAGCATGGGCTGCTCTTATTAACGGCAGGGATTAATGGGAATATCATTCGCTTTTTAACACCACTTGTCATCACAGATGAGCTGCTGCAAGAAGGTCTAGGGATCATCGAAGACGCCTTGACAGCACGCTAAACAACAAAGGGGGATGGTTGTATGCAAAAACAACAAATGGCAAAAACCATGTCGCAGTCAGACGTACTGTTTTTATCCATTGGTGCGATGCTTGGCTGGGGCTGGGTTGTACTTTCGGGAGATTGGATTTTAACAGCAGGATTTTTAGGAAGTGTGATCGCCTTTGTCATCGGCGGTATTCTCGTCGTCTTTATCGGACTTACGTATGCTGAGCTTTCGTCTGCCATTCCAGAGACAGGAGGAGGGCTCGTCTTTGTTCAGCGGGCATTTGGGATAAAATCCGCTTTTGTCTCGGCATGGGGCGTGTTGTTTGGCTACGTATCTGTCATTACGTTTGAAGCGGTCGCACTGCCAACTGTCATTGATTACGTCATTCCAACACAGCATGTTGGTTTCCTATGGAATATAGGGGGATGGGATGTTTATTTAACATGGGTGTTGATTGGATCTGGCGGTGCTTTATTTTTAACAGCACTGAACTATATTGGCGCTAAGCCAGCTGCTATTTTTCAATCTGTTTTTACAGTGGCCATTATCCTGACAGGTTTTCTTCTTTTAGGCGGAGCAACGTTTAACGGAGATTTAGCAAACCTTGAGCCGATGTTTCAAGGCGGGGTTGGCGGCGTCATGGCGGTTTTAGTGATGATTCCCTTTTTATTCGTTGGCTTTGATGTCATCCCGCAAGTGGCGGCGGAGATCAATGCACCGAAGAGAATTATCGGGAGAATTTTGATTATCTCCATCGTGAGTGCCGTTGTGTTTTATCTGCTCATTGTCTTTGGTGTAGCTGCGGGACTGTCAAAGGGTCAGCTTGAAGCTTCCTCATTAGCGACAGCAGATGCGATGGTGCAGCTGCTCGGTCATCAGGCGTTTGGGACTGTGCTTGTCATTGGCGGTGTAGCAGGAATTGTGACGAGCTGGAATGCTTTTATCATTGGGGCAAGCCGTATCCTATATGCTATGGCGGAAAGAGGCATGATTTCCAAATGGTTTGCGTATATTCACCCAAAGTATAAAACACCGACACATGCGATTTTATTCCTTGGAGCACTGGCCTTTTTTGCACCATTATTAGGGCGTCCTGCCCTCGTATGGATTGTCAACGCGGGTGGTGTCGGGATCATCGTCGGCTACTTAATTGTGTCCATTGCCTTTATGAGACTTCGCAAGACAGAACCTGAGCTTGAGCGTCCATACCGCATTAAATATTGGCGGACGACAGGCGTTTTAGCTATCGGACTGAGTCTCCTTTTTCTTTCATTTTATTTTCCGGGAATGCCGGCCTCCTTATCGTGGCCAGCTGAATGGATATTGCTTTTAGGCTGGGCACTCATTGGGTATATACTATATGTAATGAATCCAAGAACGAAGGAGACGGTAGAGCATGACAAACGAACTCAAAGTATATAATCCTGCGACAGGAGAAGAAATTGCTTCAGTTGCACAGCATACAAAAGAACAGATCGAAGACGCCATTACTCGCTCACACAAAGCATTCAAAACATGGGCAAAAACGTCAGCGCACGAACGTGCCAATATCATCCGTAAGTGGTTTGATCTCATGATTGAACATAAAGAAAGATTGGCAAAAATCATCACGGAAGAAAACGGAAAGCCGTATCAAGAAGCATTAGGGGAAATCGTCTATGCGGCTGGATACATTGAATGGTACGCAGAGGAAGCCAAACGGATCTACGGCAGAACCATTCCGTCACATACGACGAACAAACGCCTTTTCGTCACAAAGCAGCCAGTTGGTCCTGTTGCGGCCATTACACCGTGGAATTTCCCAGCAGCCATGATCACGAGAAAGGCAGCACCAGCACTTGCGGCGGGCTGTACGTTTATTGTAAAACCTGCTGAAGACACGCCGCTCACAGCCATTGAGCTTGTGAAATTAGGTCATGAAGCTGGAATTCCAGAGGATGCCCTACAATGGGTGGTTGGAGATGGAAAAGAAGTCGGTGAAATGTTCACAGATAGTCCATTGATTCGCAAAATCACGTTTACAGGCTCGACGCCAGTCGGAAAGCACCTGATCAAAAACAGTGCCAGCACAGTCAAGCACGTCTCAATGGAGCTTGGTGGTCATGCTCCGCTCATCGTAGACAAAGATGCAAATCTTGAACTAGCTGTCAAACAAGCAGTGGCATCTAAATTCCGTAATGCAGGACAAACTTGTGTGTGTGCCAACCGCTTAATTGTGCATGAAGACATTCATGAAGCATTTGCTCAAAGCTTCAGCAAAGAAGTAGAAAAGCTAAAAGTGGGAAATGGCTTTGAAGAAGGCACATCTATCGGTCCAATTATTAATAAGCGCGGCTTTGATAAAATCGTCAGCCAAATTCAAGATGCAGTCGATAAAGGGGCGAAAATCCTTGTCGGCGGCGATACGCATTTCGACGACGAAAAGTCATACTTTTTTGTCCAGCCAACGGTTCTTACACATGTCGACCCTTCCATGAACATCATGCATGAAGAGACCTTTGGACCAGTGGCGCCGATTACAACATTCAAAACGTTAGATGAAGCGATCGAGTTAGCCAACGATACACCTTTTGGTCTTGCAGCTTATTTCTTTACAGAGAATTATCGGAACGGCCTCTACATCTCAGAAAATCTTGATTACGGGATTATTGGCTGGAATGATGGCGGCCCATCGGCTGTTCAAGCACCTTTCGGAGGAATGAAAGAAAGCGGAATTGGCCGTGAAGGCGGCATCGAAGGGATCGAACCATATTTAGAAACCAAGTATGTATCCATTGGTTTAGATGAGTAATGAATGAAAAAGACTGCCGTAATAACTCGGCAGTCTTTTTTTATATTAAACAGCCGGTGGGAAAAGCTGCTCCACCGTTTCTTTCGTTTCTTTCAGAATTTCGTGGATGTAATCTGCAGGAGCCTGTTCCATGCTACTGAACAAAAGCCGTTCAACAGGCTCAATCCCAATAAAATCGAAGACTTCTGTATCTGTTGTCATGCGATGGGAGGGGACGATTCGGTTAGCATCAAGAAAGGTTCTTGGGGCATCATGCGTGTTGATAATGACTCCTTTTTTGTGCAGAAGCAGGTTTTCAATAGCCCCATGTTTGTTGATCTGATAAGCGAAGCCCTCAGAAAAAACGCGCTCTACATACCCTTTTAACATAGCAGGTAAGCCTGTCCACCATATGGGGAAAATAAATGTCAGGACATCTGCTTGTTGAATCAGTTTCTGCTCTATTTGAATGGCGGCTGGGACATGACCGCGTTTGATCGCAGCCTTTTCCGATATACTCAGCTCTGGCGAAAAATCAAGAGCATAGACATCACGAACAGTCACTTGATGACCATTGTTCAAAAGAGTGCTCACAACAAGATCTAATAAGGTTTGGTTTAAGCTTTGCTGGGGATGAGCAAATATGATTAGATGGTTCATCTCATAGCCTCCTACATGGTCATGTGTCTCATTATGGCATGCACTAGTATCCTATTCAATCCTATATTGGTAATAGTAGGTTGGGAAAATGGAAGGTGATTGATCAGCGTGCAGGTAAAAATTGGCATTTGCTGTATGGTCAGCGTCGGTGGTCAAACAAGTTGAAAATAAACAAAGCGATCGTTTCCGAAAAAACGATCGCTTACATATCACTTATTTCTTTCTAAAAGCAAGTCCAAGTGCAATCAGTGCCACGACTAGAGCAGCAATGGACAACCCAAGCACAAGAGGTGAGGAAGAAGAGGAAGCTGTTTCAGATGCCTTTTCTTCTTTTGGTTTTTCTTGACCATGTGAATCCGTTACCGTATTAGATGCTACGATGTTTGTGATGGAATGCGGCTTGTCAGCATCTTTATCGCCAGTCCATTCAACGACCGTTCCATCCTTATAATATTGATACGCATCCCATGCAGCTTCACCTGCTTTTTCAGGGTTTTTCGCTACAAAAACGAATTGCTGGAACTCTCCAGCAAGGACACCTTTACCCGTTGCCTCCCAAGTCACTCTTGTGACCTTGCCATCTTTTTCTTCAGTTGACGTTTTCCAGCCAGGTACTGGCTCGTATTGTTGGAATTCTACGCCTTTAGGCATTGTGACGACAACTTTAGTCGTCGGACTGTCACTTTCAGAAGGAACTTTCAAAGTATAAGTTTCCCACGCATTTGTCGCAGATGTGTCAGGTTTGACTGTGACGTGCGCACTTACAGGAATCGCCAATAAAAATGAAGCGAGAAGCATTGGTAATAAAGCTTTAACATATTTTTTCATATCATATGAACTCCTTTTAGTTTCTTCTAATAAATGTAGTATCGATATTTTCAAAGGAACCAGTTAACGCATGGATTTCAATTTTCCAAGTACCTTTTTCATTTAACAAGAGATTTTCAGCAGAGAAATGACCATTTTTTGATCGTTCCAGCTGAAATTCACTCGGTTTCTCCTCACCGAATAAGGCGACTTTATGGATCTTGGCTGTCACAGATTGAATGTCAGTGATCGTTTGTCCATTCTTCTTCGTAAATGCCACCTCGAACGTGTTTTTACCCGGAGCATTCGGGGTAATGCTCAAGGACACAATGTCACGATGCTCAACCTGGTTTGCGCCAAAGAATGGCTCAGGTGCAGGCGGAGGAGGGCTCGGAATATTGGTAAATACAGCCGTTAATAACAAAATGGCAACTCCGATGATCCACTCCGCTCGTAAGGAAATGCTTCGTCTTTGTTTCTTTTCCCACCTCAGCATCAAGTAATGAACAAGTCCAAGAAGTCCCATCAAGATAAATAAACCAAGCTTGATTAAAAACGTTCGTCCGTAAGCTGATTGGAAAAGAGCATCAAACGATTGCAAAATAAAGATGGCATTCACAAATCCTGAAAACACAATGAGTCCAACAGAGAGCAGTGCCCAAGGGTGAAATGCAGTAAATGTACTTCGGATGAGCGGCTGATCCTCATTTGGCAGCTTTTTCAACAATAACAGCACAATGGCAGTTAAACCACCGACCCAGATCGATGCAGAAACGAGGTGAATGAAATCAAGAGACGTTGTCAGTATTTTATTATCTGTTGCTGCTGGATGTCCGATTTGTGCTTTCAGCCAGAGAAGCACTGCGAATAGGAGCAGTGGAAACAACCATACCCGAATAGAAGTAAAATCCCCTTTTTTCATCGCAACTATGCTCCAAATGGTCAAAAGAACAAATGACACCATGAGCATTATCCACAAACTACCGCCAGAAGTCGATGCAATGGTTTCTTGTAAAAGCGATGGTTGAAATGCCCCCAAAAAGGACACGTCTGCCGCTGATTTTGTTTGAATCGGCAGCTGGAACACGAGTGCTCCGCCCATCATGATCAGTGACAAAGTCAAAAGCCGTTTCATTCGTTTCGCTAATACAGGTGAAATGGCTGCCCTAAACCAAATCAGTCCAAACAAAATCGTCCCGAGAAATAAACTAAACGACGTATAAAGAATGGCTTTGTCAATGGTCGAGGCTACATCAATGGATTCATTCGTTTGCCCTTGATCTAATTGGTCAAAACCACCATCCGCTTTGCCAATACTAAACGGGATCATGCCAGAGACAGAGTGTCCGTCAGCTGATACCGCATTCCACTGAATGGTATAAATTCCTTTTGGTAAATCCTTTTTTAAAGCAGCTTCCATAATTTTTTGATCTTTAATGACCGTATCTCCTTGATCCACACGATCCCCTTTTGCATTTAGCACCTTAATGGCATGAAATCCGCTTTCGATTCCTTCACTAAATGTGATAGAGACCGAAGGAGGCTGCTGATCAAGCTCTTCATTTGCCGCAGGATTCGAGCTGACGACGTATGCATGAGCAAATGCTTCCTTTGGAATGAAAAAAGCGAACATGACGATAAGGAGCAGAAGCCACTTACTATGTTTCAACAAGTGAATAACCGCCTTTCTACCTATGAAAATGTCTCATGTATCAGAAAGAAAGCGGCAGTAAACTGTGAGTCACAGAAAAAACCGCTCCTCCTATTGTGCCGCTCACTCTAAAAGGTAAACGAAACAAACAGCAAGATGGTTCACTTTTTCTGTGTCATGTCTGCGCAGACATTTCTTGATTGAATAGGTTTGATCATGTATAAGCCTATTCGATTTATGAAAAGGATACAAGAAGTGACCATTTAAAAGTTGTGAAATTCCAATGAATTTTATGTTGAAACCATGGCATGTTAACCTTTTCATCCCATTTGTCCTATGCTCTGACAGAGAATTCACATCATTTTTCAATTTTGTCACACACTAAGTGACAAAGTGACATTTAGTTTCAATTGAAGCGAAAGTGAAAGCGTTTTACGATAGGGGTAAGGGCTTCACTGACACTTGTTCTTATATCTTTTGACCTATAAAGCCCTGAATAAAGGGAGAGAAGAAAGGAGTTTTCACAGATGCAGGAAAAAAGCGGATTCCGCGTTAAAGTACAGCGCTTTGGAAGCTATTTAAGCGGTATGATTATGCCGAATATTGGCGCATTTATCGCTTGGGGACTGATTACGGCATTGTTCATTCCGAGTGGTTATTTGCCAAATGAACAGCTAGCTACACTTGTTGGTCCAATGATTAACTACTTACTGCCACTCTTAATCGGTTACACAGGCGGTAAACTCGTATACGACCACCGAGGCGGGGTACTCGGTGCAACTGCGACGATTGGGGTCATTGTCGGTTCGGATATTCCAATGTTTTTAGGTGCCATGATCATGGGACCACTTGGCGGTTACTTGATTAAGAAAATTGATCAGCTGTTCAAAGATCGAATCAAATCGGGCTTTGAGATGCTTGTGAATAACTTTACGGCAGGGATTCTAGGTGCCATTCTTGTCGCGATTGCTTTCTATGCTATCGGACCAGTGGTACTTGGTCTAAATAAAGCCCTTGCGGCAGGTGTAGATATCATTGTCAATGCACATTTACTTCCGCTGGCGAGTATCTTCATTGAACCAGCGAAAGTCTTGTTCTTAAACAATGCGATTAACCAAGGGATCTTAGGTCCTTTAGGGGTGGAGCAAGCGGCGAAGACAGGCCAGTCCGTTCTGTTCTTGCTTGAAACAAACCCAGGGCCAGGTTTAGGTGTTCTACTTGCATACATGTTCTTCGGAAGAGGGAATGCAAAGCAGTCTGCACCGGGTGCGATTGTCATTCAATTTTTAGGAGGAATTCATGAGATTTACTTCCCGTACATCTTAATGAAACCAAAGCTCATTTTGGCAGTAATTGCAGGGGGAGCGAGCGGCGTTCTGACCTTTACCCTGTTAAATGCAGGCTTAAAGGCTGTGCCGTCACCAGGAAGTATTATCGCCCTTATGCTGATGTCACCTAAAGGCGGCCATCTTGCCGTTTTAGCTGGTGTTGTCGTCGCAACCGTCGTATCATTCCTTGTCGCTTCTGTGATTCTGAAGGCATCAAAAGCCGTTGATGAGGATCTAACAGCAGCTACAGAGAAAATGCAGGACATGAAAGGGAAGAAAAGCGCAGCCGCAGCGGCTCTGACAGCACAAAAAGAAGATGCTGAAGTAAATGAGCAAGCAGCTGCTCCAAGTGATGTCAATCCTGATGACGTGAACAAAATCATCTTTGCCTGCGATGCAGGAATGGGTTCAAGTGCGATGGGTGCATCTATCTTAAAAAATAAAGTCAAAAAAGCAGAGCTTGATATTGATGTGACAAACACATCCATCAGCAACATCCCAGATGATGCCGATGTGGTCTTTACTCATAAAGATTTAACAGACAGAGCCAAGGCAAAGCTGCCGGGCGCTGTGCATATCTCAGTTGATAACTTCTTAAACAGCCCGAAATACGATGAGCTGATTGAGAAATTGAAAAAATAACATGACAAAACGGGTTGAGTTCAATTTTTCTTCATTGAGCTCCCCGTTTTGGTTGTTTTCCTGATTTTCCATTCTAAAAAAGGTGTGTGATCATTCATGAAACAAGTACTTTCAAAAGACAATATTTTTCTAAACGAACAAGCTGGATCAAAAGAAGAAGCGATTAAAAAAGCAGGCGAGATCCTAGTGACAAACGGCTATGTCACAAGTGATTATGTCGACAAAATGTTTGAAAGAGAAAAGATCTCGTCTACATTTATGGGAAACGGAATTGCGATTCCTCATGGAACAGAGGATGCGAAAGCGGCTGTCCTCCATTCTGGGATTTCCATCATTCAAATTCCAGATGGTGTTGAATACGGAGAAGGAAATATCGCCAAAGTCGTCTTTGGCATCGCTGGTAAAAACAACGAACACCTCGATATTCTTTCTCAAATTGCGATTGTCTGTTCAGAAGAAGAAAACGTAGAACGCATCATTCATGCAAAGGATCAGGATGAACTGATCGCCATCTTTAACGAGGTGAACTAATATGAAGGCACTTCATTTTGGAGCAGGAAATATTGGCAGAGGGTTTATCGGATCTTTGTTAAAAACATCAGGCTATGAGCTTGTCTTTACCGATGTAAACGAAGCGGTCATCAACGAGTTGAATGAAAGAGGAGAATACACAGTCGAGCTTGCAGCACCAGGTCAGAAACAAGAAATGGTCGGACCTGTGACAGCGATCAATTCTGCACAAGACCCAGCAGCATTAACAGAGGCGATTGCATCAGCCGATTTGATTACAACAGCAGTCGGACCAGCCGTTTTGAAAATCATTGCTTCATCGATTGCTGAAGGATTAAAACAGAAAAAGCCTGACCATATCATCAACATCGTCGCATGTGAAAATATGATTGGGGGCAGCTCTCATTTAAAAGAAGCCGTTTTCTCTCATTTAACAGAAGAGGAACAAAAAGCGTTGTCACAAACAGTTGGTTTTCCAAACGCTGCGGTGGACCGCATTGTGCCAATTCAGCATCATGAGGATATTCTGAAAGTATCGGTCGAGCCATTTTTCGAGTGGGTCATTGATGAGACTGGCTTTATTGGGGACGTTCCTCAGATTGACGGAGCGACCTTTGTACAAGATTTGACACCTTATATTGAGCGCAAGCTCTTTACTGTCAATACAGGACATGCGCTAGCAGCTTATGTCGGATATCAGCAAGGCGTTCAAACGATTAAAGAAGCCGTCGATACACCAGAGATTCGCCAAGTGGTTGAAGGCGCACTTCACGAAACGGGCAGTTATTTAATCGACACATATGGCTTTCAAAAAGAAGAACACGATGCCTATATTCAAAAAATCATCAAACGATTCGAAAATGCTTTTATCTCAGACGAAGTCACGCGTGTCGCACGCTCTCCTCTTAGAAAGCTGGGAGCAGATGATCGTTTAATCGGTCCAGCGAAAAAGATCAAAGAGCCAGTGTATTTAATCAAAGGCATCGCTGCAGCACTCGCTTACGATTTTGCAGAAGATGAAGAAGCGGTTCGTTTACAGGCATTAAGAAAAGAGAAAGGCATTGAAGGTGTGCTGGAAGAAATATGTGGGCTCAGTCCAACAGAGGATCTCTATCAAGCCATTCTTCAAGAAACAACTCGATAACCAGAAAATCCCTTTCCGACGAGTGAAAGGGATTTTTTGATGACTTTTTAATACTTTACCCCGTTTGTCGATATATGAAGTAAGGGGGAATTTGTATATGAAAAGGAAAATGTTTGCGTCAAGGAGTGTCTTTTTTCAATTAATGTCTGCCATTATCGTGATTACGATCTTAACCGGCGGACTTGTGGGCACAACGGGGTATTTGTTAGCAAAGCATGTCTTAATTGATGCGGGGAAAGCAGATTTAAAGCACATTGTCAGCGGAGCAATGGCTACACTCGAACAATTGAATGACCGTGTCGAGAAAAAAGAACTGACGCTTGAACAGGCGCAGGAACAAGCTCGTATTTACTTGAATGGACCTAAAAATGACAACGGGAAAGGGTACCAATTTCAAAAATCAGATTTTATGTATAAAAATAAAGGCTATCTCGTCGCATATGGAGCAGATTATTCCTCTCAAGTTCATCCTGTCAACGACATTGGCGTCATTCCAGATAACACGACCAATCGTGAAAAAATGGTCGCTGGAGCCGAAGCAAAAGGCGAGGATGCACACTATGTGACCTATCTAGATAAGGACGATGCAACCGGTGAAGAAAAGCAAAAACTTGCTTATATGAACCAGTTCACGCCCTGGAATTGGAGTATTGGCATCGCCGTCTTCCAGGACGAATTTTATAAAGAATTAGAGCAGATGAAGCTCTATATTATGCTCATTACAGCGGGTGTCGCTCTTTTAAGTCTTGGGGTCTTTTATTTAGCTGCTCGAGGAAAAGTCAGACTGCTCAAGCAAGTCACTGCTGCCTCAAAAGAAATTGCGGCGGGAAATCTTGAGCGCACGAGCTTAAAAGAAACAACGGACGAAATCGGACAGCTAGCAAAAGGCTTTAATCATATGTCAGGAGAGCTCAGAACACTTGTGAGCGGATTACAGGAAACGAGCAGCCAGCTTGTTGAATCAGCGACAGATTTATCGGCGATATCTGAAGAAACATCAGCCAGCAGTGAAGAAGTTGGCAGAGCCATTGGAGACATCTCGACTGGAACGCTTCATCAGGCATCTGACCTTGATGCAGCCAATCAACAAATGACCCAGTTCAACCAATCCATTGAGAACGTCAAAGAACAAAGTGACCAAATTAAACGAATCTCGGACCAATCAAGTCAATCATCTGAGCAGGGTCAGCAAATGGTTCAGCAATTAAAACAATCAAATGAACAATCCTTACAGGCGTCTCAAGGTATTAGGGCAGGAATTGAGCAGTTAAGCACAAAAGTACAGGATATCTCTAAAATTACAGATACGATTGAAAGTATTTCAAATGAGACCAATTTACTTGCACTGAATGCCAGCATTGAGGCAGCACGCGCAGGAGAGCACGGCAAAGGCTTCTCGGTTGTGGCGAGTGAAGTGCGGAATTTAGCTGAGCAGACAAAACAATCAGCCTTTCAAATTCAGCAAATGGTACAAGGCATTAAAGAAGAAACGACGGCAACAGCCGGCATGATGTCTAGCACAATGGAGCGTTTTGCAGAGTTAGATGAAGCGGTACATGCAACAGAACATGAATTCAATGCCATCTCTACGTCGATATCACAAACCATCGTTGAAACAGACGCCATGGCAAAAGAGCTGAATGCATTGCTAGAGCAAAACGATCTTATCACAAAAGCCATGCAAGGCGCAGCCCATATTTCTCAAGAAAATGCCGCTGCGATCGAAGAAATCACTGCATCCACAGACGAACAAGTAACAGCCATCTCCAATGTGGCAAAAGCAGCAGAAAGACTCAATGAACTAAGCATACGATTAAATCACGATATTGCACGTTATCGTCTATAAAACATTTTGACTGTTTATCTCATAACAGGTACTATGTAATTAATCTAAACCTTGCTCACGCATGAAAAAAAGGAGTGTTTTGGTCATGAAAAAGAAGATATTGATGTTCTTACCTTGTGGCTATGGATACTCCACTGCTGTTTTCTTTTAGATCGATAGAAATTGGTGAAGTCTGTCTACATGAAGAAAATCTAGCAGAAAAATCAAAGTGAGTGAGGGACATAACATGAAAAAAATCACGAGAAAAAACCCAGAAAGTATGCCGAAGCCTGTTGGCAGCTACAGCCATATCACAAGAGTGCCAAAGGGCGCGGGATTATTTGTTACATCTGGTCAAGTCGGAACAGATATGGATGGGCAAGTCCCATCTAGTTTAAACGACCAAGTAACCAATACGTTTGAAAATATCAAAAAAATCCTTGAATCAGAAGGATTGAATGAAGAACATGTGATCAAGGTCAATATATGGGCAACGGAAGAAATCGACTGGGATCATCTATATCCTCAGTGGGATACGATCTTCAAAACAGCTTACCCATCAATGACAGTTGCTTATGTATCAGCCTTAGGGTGGCCTGAGCTGAAAATTGAAATTGAACTGTGGTGCGCCGATATTTGAAAAAAAAAAGAACAGTGCAAACTGTTCTTTTTTACTTGAACCGCAGCCGCTTTGTCATCCATGCAGCGATAAACGTAAAGACGGTGTAGATGATAACCCAAATAAGAAAGGATTCATCCCCGCCAATGTATGTGTACATGAGAATGACGCTGGCTAACAGGGCAATCAAAGTTGGCATCCAAACATTCTTCAAAAGCATTGTGCCAAAAATGCCAATCAGCACAGAAAGAATAGGGAAGCCAAATACAACGAATAAAATAAAAACAGCCATATGACGAACTCCTTTTAACAAGTGTTTACATTAAAAAATAAAAGATCGACACTGCCATGTGCGGAAGTGCAAAGATCATCATGAGAAAGGCCGTATCAAGACGCCACATGCGGTGTTCTTTTGTTTCAGAATGATAGGTGGCCCGCGTTTCTTCCCCGCTTGTCCATGCACCCATTAGAAGCCCAGACATCATGACCCCAATAATAGCGATGCCACCACTGACCCACCCTATCCATTCATGGTGCGACAAAAAGATCGCAGCGCTGCATATCACAATCATTGAACAAACACCGGCGATAAAGGCATGTTTTTTTCTCATACTGGTTCACTCCTTTAAAGAAGATTAGGAGACGGCGTCACATATTTCAATGAAATGACCATCAGGATCAGCGACATAAGCGACGGTTTGACCCCATGGTTTTTTTGCAGGTTCTTTGATGATCGGCACCCCTTTTTCTTTCATTGAAGCAATGGTTTGATCCACATCATCCACAACGAACCCAATCTCAAACGTTTGTGAGGATTGAGTTGCTTCAGGTACAGGCAATTCCAGTGCATCTCTGACATCCTGGCGTGAATTAATCGATAATGTCACGTCCCCCGTGTCAAACTCAACATATGACTCAACCCGGAGCTTCATAGGGAAACCAAGTACATGTTGATAGAAATGAATACTTGCCTCAACATCGTTTACATATAGAATGGTATATTTCATTTTCATGTGAAAAACTCCTCTTTTCATATACGTGTCAAAAACGGAAAGGTTTCCCACTCATTGTACCATATAGGCTATAAAGCATGTTTTATTCCAAAAAAATGAATTTTTTTAGCTAGATAGTCTTGGAAAAAAGTGGTGACATATGATAAAAATGTAAAAATAGAAAAAATAGGGGGTCATACATGTTGAAAAAAGTCATGGTGGCTGTCTTGTCTCTGGGACTTTTACTAAGCTTTACACAAGTCGACATCCACACAGCAGATGCAAAAACAGTGAAGTCCTACAAAAACTGTAAAGCGCTGAACAAAGTCTATAAAGGCGGCGTAGCGAAAAGCAAAAACACGAAAAACAAAGGCGGCAAAACAAAGTACAGGCCGTATGTGTCAAAAGCACTTTACCAAAAAAATATGCGACTTGACCGTGATAAAGACGGCATTGCGTGTGAACGCTAAGTCTAAGTGAAAAGACCTGTCACAAGGTCTTTTTTCTGTGGGAACAAACTCGTCCCTTTGTGCCATCTTCCTCTTTATATTAAAATAAAGATAGTTACAAAAAATGATACAAAGTGGGGTACTCAATTTGTCCATACAAGCTGATAAGAAAGACATCCGATTGATTGCCATTGATATGGATGGCACGCTGTTAAACAGTGAACACGTCATTCCAGAGGAAAATAAACAAGCCATTAAAGATGCTGAAGCAAAAGGGGTCCACGTGGTGATTAGCACAGGGCGGACGCTGATGACATGCCGAGAGCTGGTTGAGCCGCTCAAGTTGTCTTCTTACCTTGTGACAGCAAACGGAAGTGAAATATGGGATTCAAACTTCGAGCTGGTCGAACGAGATCTGCTTCATCCTGATCACGTCCAAATGATGTGGGATCTAAAAAACAGATACGAAACCGATTACTGGGCTTCTACTGTGGATAAGGTGTGGAGAGGTGAATTCCCAGAACGAATTCATGACCATGATTGGTTGAAGTTTGGCTTTGATATTCATGATGATGACGTTCGTGAGGAAGTACTGAATACATTGAAGACAAATGAGCATCTAGAGATCACAAACTCAAGTCCGACCAATATCGAAGTCAATGCAGCTGGCATTAACAAAGCGGCAGCTCTTGCAAAGGTAGCAGAACGCATTGGCTGTACGATGGACAATGTCATGTCACTTGGTGACAGCCTAAATGATATGGCCATGATCCAAGAAGCCGGATTAGGAATTGCGATGGGAAATGCGCAAGAAGTGGTGAAAGAAGCCGCTGATTGGATTACAGCTCCCAACACAGAACACGGTGTAGCAAAAGCAATCCAGCATTGGGTGCTGTCTAAATAAAGAAGATCATGAGAAAGCGAGAGACCATATCCTCTCGCTTTTTTTTATGTCTTCTAGTTCTATTGTTATATTTTCTGACAATATCATGTGCAATCTCACCAAAATTGATATAATCAATATAAATTCGAATATTCGGACTTCGAGTTCCGTTATTCGGAACAACAAGGAGGGATCCTATGTATCAAGTAGATATCAACTGTGATTTGGGAGAAAGCTTTGGTCAATATAACATCGGTTCAGATGAACAAATTTTAGAATATGTCACCTCAGCCAACATTGCTTGCGGGTTTCATGCTGGAGATCCAACCGTCATGAGAAAAACGGTCAGAATGGCACTAGATAAAGGGGTACAAATTGGTGCGCATCCGGGTCTGCAAGATTTAGTCGGCTTTGGCAGACGGCCAATGGCGATTTCGGCAGATGAAGCCTATGATCTCGTTGTCTATCAAATTGGTGCTTTATCAGCCTTTCTCAAGGCAGAAGGCGGGACGATGCAGCATGTCAAACCACACGGTGCCCTTTACAACATGGCGGCTAAAAATACTGAATTATCTGAATCAATTGCGAAGGCTGTGTATCATGTCAATCCAGATCTTGTGTTATTCGGGCTTTCCGGCAGTGAACTTGCGTTAGCAGGTGAGAGAATCGGTCTTCAAGTCGCACATGAAGTATTTTCTGATCGGACCTATCAAACAGACGGGACGCTCACGTCTCGCCGTGAACCACACGCACTCATTGAAGACGATGAATTAGCCGTTCAGCAGGTCGTTCGTATGGTGAGAGAAGGGAAGGTTCATAGCGTTCAAGGGGAGGATATTTCGCTTAAAGCAGATACGGTCTGTATTCATGGAGACGGTATCCATGCGCTCCAATTTGCCAAAACCATTACATCGAAGCTAAAAGAAGCAAGTATTCAACTCAAAGCCTTTCAATAAAAGTGGTCATCAAAGGGGGAAACAGCATGAAAAAGGAAGTCAAACGCATAAAGGCATCAAAGGGGAATCGGTCTATGCTGATGGGCGCAGCCTTTTTAATGGCGACGTCCGCCATCGGACCGGGGTTTTTAACACAAACGACTGTCTTTACACAGCAGCTTGCGGCTAGCTTTGGGTTTGTCATTCTCATCTCGATTTTGTTAGATATTTTTGCGCAAACAAATGTATGGCGAATCATCGCCGTGTCAGAAAAGCGAGGGCAGGATATAGCGAATATGGTGCTGCCGGGTCTTGGCTATGTACTAGCCTTTTTGATTGTCATGGGCGGACTTGCCTTTAATATTGGGAATATCGCTGGTGCTGGTCTTGGTTTTCAGGTGTTCACAGGAATTGATCCACGAATCGGAGCAGCCATTAGTGCTCTCATTGCCATTCTGATTTTTGTGATCAAAGAAGCTGGAAAAGCAATGGACCGTTTCACACAGATAGCAGGCTTTGTCATGATCGGTCTGATGCTGTACGTGGCGATTTCAACAGCTCCTCCTGTTGGGGAAGCGGCACTCAGAACTTTTGTTCCAGAAGAAATTGATATTCTATCGATTGTGACACTTGTTGGGGGGACAGTTGGCGGCTATATCGTTTTTGCTGGCGGACATCGTCTATTGGATGCTGGAATTAAAGGGAAGGATGCACTTCCTCAGGTGACAAAAAGCTCGGTTTTCGGCATCTTGATTACATCTGTGATGCGTATTGCATTATTTTTAGCTGTTCTAGGAGTGGTCTCAAAGGGCTTACAGATTGATCCAGCCAATCCGCCTGCTTCTGTATTCCAGTTAGCGTCTGGAAATGTTGGATATAAAATGTTCGGCATCATTATGTGGGCTGCCGCCATTACATCGGTTATTGGAGCGGCTTACACATCTGTTTCCTTCTTTAAAACCTTCTCGCCAAAAATAGAGCAAAATCAGCGTGGCATTATCATCGGCTTTATTGCTCTCTCGACTATTTGTTTTATTACAATCGGACGACCTGTGAACATATTAATTTTAGTTGGGGCGATCAATGCATTGATTTTACCGCTCGCACTCGGCACCTTGCTGGTTGCCGCCTATAAGAAAGAAATTGTCGGTGATTATCGTCATCCCTTCTTTTTAACAGCATCAGGTGTACTAGTTGTCGTCATCATGGCTTTGATGGGCGGCTATACCATAATGAATGAAATCCCGAAACTATGGAGTTGATTTGAATGAGTATTGATCAAACATATGGGCCCTCACAGATCAGAGAATTGATTCGTAAAAAAGAAATCACGGGACCGACGGCGGGTTTAGCAGAGGGGTATGCTCAAGCCAATTTAATGATCGTCAAAAAGGAATTTGCCTTTGATTTTCTTTTGTTTTGTCAAAGGAATCCGGCTGCTTGTCCATTGCTTGATGTACTGGAGCCAGGTGATCCAGTGCCGAGACGGTCGGCACCGCAAGCGGATATTCGTACGGATTTTCCTAAGTACCGTATTTACCGAAAAGGGATTCTTCAAGAAGAAGTTTCAGATATCTCTGCTTATTGGGAGAATGACATGGTTGCCTTTCTCATCGGTTGTAGTTTTACGTTTGAGCATGCACTGATGCAGAATGATATTCCGGTTCGTCATATTGAACACGGTCATAACGTCCCCATGTATCAAACGAATATCTCTTGTGAAAGGGCAGGGGTGTTTCATGGCCCGATGGTTGTCAGCATGAGGCCTATTCCGGCGCATCAGATCACAAGAAGTGTTCAAGTAACGTCGAGATTCCCGTCAGTTCATGGCGGCCCCATTCATATAGGCGACCCAACGATGATTGGAATTGCTGATGTGGCTCAGCCAGACTTTGGAGAAGCATCCGTGATCAAAGAAGGGGAGGTCCCGGTGTTTTGGGCATGTGGTGTGACGCCGCAAGCCATCGTCATGCATACAAAACCAGACATTGCGATTACCCATGCACCTGGTCATATGTTCATCACAGACCAACGGGATCAACAGCTCGGTGTGCTTTAGAAAGAGAGGGATTCTCAAGTGGCATTTTCAACGATAAAAGATTCTATCACTTTCCACCCGCTAGGAGATGCAGCGATCGTGATTCAAGCAGGAGCGGACATATGTGAAGAGATTCATGAGCGTGTTGTGCAGTTGTTTTCGTGTATTGAACAGCATCCATTTGTCGGATATGTGGAAGCTGTTCAAGCCTTTACAAACGTGACTGTTTTTTATGAGCCTTATACGGTTCATCAATCTGCCCAACTACAAAAAGTGGACCTGTCTCCGTATGAATGGGTGAAAAACTATATTGAAACATTACTTGAAGAGAAATGGCGGGAGGATGTTCACACAGAGCGCCGCATCGTCGAGATTCCCGTCTGCTACGGGGGCGAGCTTGGCCCTGATTTAGAAGAAGTTGCCCGGATTAATGGTTTAACGCCTGAGGAGGTCGTGCGTATTCACACAGCAGGAACATATCTTGTCTATATGATTGGATTTGCCCCGGGATTTCCGTTTTTAGGCGGGCTCTCTGAAAAGATCGCAGCCCCGCGCAGGGAAACACCAAGAATGTCCATTCCTAAAGGGTCTGTTGGCATCGCGGGGAAGCAGACAGGCGTTTATCCTATTTCCACCCCCGGCGGCTGGCAGCTCATTGGACAAACCCCGCTGTCACTCTTTCTCCCAGACAGAGCAGTCCCAAGTCTATTGAAAGCAGGGGATGAGGTTAGGTTTGTCCAAATGTCTGAAAAGGAATTTTTCAGCATGAAGGAGGCAGAACGTTGAGTATTCATGTCATCAAGCCAGGAATGTTCACAACCATTCAAGATAAAGGGCGAAAAGGGTATCAAAAATATGGCGTCTTAACGAGCGGGGGCATGGATTTGCTCTCACTTAGAATGTCCAACATTCTCACAGGCAACGAAGAAAGCGAAGCTGTGCTGGAAATCACACTAATGGGGCCAGGTCCTGTGTTGACGTGTCAAAGGGATGAGCTCATTGCAGTGACTGGCGCTGATGTGGAGATCGATATTGATGGAGAGCCGGCCCCTTTATGGAAGCCGCTCTTTGTTCGATCAGGTAGCACAATCACCTTTGGTCCTTGTAAGAGAGGCTGTCGTGCCTATCTTGCTGTGGCAGGTGGATTCGATGTGGAGCCGGTCATGCAGAGCAAAAGCACTTATGTGAGAGCAGGAATCGGTGGACGAAACGGACGTCCGCTTGAAAAAGGAGACGTCCTGTCCAATGGAAAGCCTTCAATTGTCGCTGATCGATTGTGTCATAGGCTCAAAAAAAGCAACGTGAAGCAGGCGGCGTTCAGCGCACCCGATTGGACAGTCAGCCATGCTCATTTCTTGCCCCTGCGGAAATCGCCAGTGATTCGTGTGCTGGCAGGGAGACACCTTTCTTTTTTTCAAGAAACCTCTCAAACCGCTTTTTTCGAGCAGCCTTATCAGGTCACGCCTCAATCAGATCGCATGGGCTGCCGCTTGAAGGGGGAACCGGTTCATTTAAAAGAAAAGCTTGAATTGATTTCAGAGGCAGTTGCCTTTGGCTCTATTCAAATTCCTCCTAACGGCCAGCCGATCATTCTGCTGGCAGATCGGCAAACAACTGGCGGATACCCTCGTATCGGAGAAGTAGCGACGGTCGATCTGCCACTCATTGCACAGGCGATGCCTGGAGCGAATCTATATTTTAAACAAATCGATCATCAGGCAGCCGAGCAGGCGCTATTCAAGCAAGAAGCAGAACTGAGGGAGCTCGCTGCAAGAATCAAGCTTGAAGCATTCGTTTAGAAAAGGGGATGGACATGCAAAACACAAATAAAACGGTTGTGAAATCTATGGAGATATTGCAGCTGTTTATCACACATGACCAGTTAACGTTAAATGAAATGATTGCGCTCTCCCGCATGCCGAAAACGTCTGTGCACCGCATGGCGAGCTCTTTAACCGATATGGGGTTATTAGAAAAGCAAGATTCAGGTGCTTATCGGTTAGGACTGATGTTTCTAGAATACGGTCAGCTTGTAGCGGATCGCCTTGATATTCGGAGAATTGCAAGACCATTTATGGAAAGCTTGCGGGATGAGGTGGGAGAAGCTGTACAGCTCATCGTACGTGAAGGAGACGAAGCCATTTATGTGGAGAAAATGGAAGGGACGCAGCCAGTCCGCCTTTATACCGCCGTTGGCAGGCGCTCTCCTCTATATGCGGGCGCTTGTGCGAGGAGTATTCTCTCCTTTTTGCCAGAACACGAGAGAAACGCCTATATCGACTCGATTGAGCTAGGAAAAATCGGCATTGGCACCATTACAGATAAAGAGGTTCTTCGAAACATGCTGGATGAATCAAATGAGCGGGGCTATACGTTAAGCTATTCTGAGCTTGAAAACTATACGGCAGCGGTTGGCGCACCTATTTTCAATCATCTTGGGGAGGTAGTAGCAGGTATTAGCATTGCAGGGTTTGAAGCAGGCTATCAAAAAGAGCGCCTTCCCTATTTAATTGAACAAGTCAAAAAAGCCGCGAATGATATCTCTAGAGCATTAGGTTTTCATGTAAACAAATAAAAAGCCAATGACCGTTAAGATCATTGGCTTTTTGCGTGTCATAATTAGAAAGTTTTTCCTAAAGCTTTTGCACGTTCGATTGCATCTGCTTTAATTTGTTCTGCTTTTGCAGGTTCAGCATTGTGACCTTCAACGATAAGACCTTCGAAAGAAGGAATTCCGAAGAAGCTCGCAATTGTACCAAGGTAACGGTGGCCTGCTTCAAGTTCAGCAGCAGGACCTTCAGAGTAGTAACCGCCACGTGCTTGGATGTGTAGAGCTTTTTTGTCTGTTAATAATCCAACAGGACCTTGCTCAGTGTATTTGAATGATTTACCAGCTACAGCAACAGAGTCGATGTATGCTTTAAGAACTGGTGGGAATGAGAAGTTCCAAAGTGGTGAAACAAATACATATTTGTCAGCAGAAACGAATTGATCGCTTAATTCGTTTAGGCGAGCAACTTTCGCTTGCTCTTCAGCTGAAAGTGTATCGAAACCAGCACCTGATTGCAGCTTGCCCCAGCCAGCGAATACATCTGCATCAATGTGAGGGATGTTTTCTTTGTACAAATCGATATGTACAACCTCGTCACTTGGATTTGCTTCCTTATAAGATTCGATAAATGCTTTAGCAGTAGCCATACTGTAAGAAACAGTGTCATCATGCGGATGTGCAGTGATGTATAATACTTTTGCCATGTTCATTCAATCCTTTCTGTTTCAATGATTTTTTTAGCATATCCCAAAGATATACTGAATATGTGGCATCTTTAATCATATTAGAATACTATGAAAAAGATGTAACAAGCACAGTTACATAAAAACTGATATTTTCATTGTAATCACAATGTAGTTTGAAGTCAAGGTATAAAGTCTCGAAATCAAGATAAAAAGTTTGTAAATTTTTCTGGAACGCATGCAGATGCAAATTTCATGATCAAAACCTATTCTTATTGAACAAAAAAACAGTCGATCTCGCAAGTAAAGAGTTTGTAAATGTGTCTCGTGAAAAAAAGATGAATGCCCCTAAGTCATCTGCTACAAGCATCTGTTCTCGGATTTCGTATATATAAGAGAAGGCAGGAGAGAGTGAGGGATAAGAGTGGGACGATCCTATGTTGCGATTGGAGATTCCTTAACAGTTGGGGTGGGGGCACGTTTATTTGGTGGAGGATTCGCTGAGCGGTATCGGTGGATGCTTGAAAAAAAGACACATACGCCAGTCGAGCTGTCTGTATATGCAAAGTCAGGGTTAACGACGGATCAGATTTTACAGCTGTTCAAACGATCTGATGTGAGGTGTGCGATTGCAGCAGCTGGCATCATCACCATCACAGGCTGTGGGAATGATCTTATTCAAGCTGTTCAGCAGTATGAAGAGGGTGAAGATGAAAAGAAACTGCTGCAAGCGACGTTGCATTGCCAAGCAAATTTCAGCAAGATGATTCAAGAAATTGCTCAGATTAAACGAGAACAGCATGCGCCCTATTGCGTGTATCTCATGAATTTATATAATCCTTTTCCGCAAATACCAATAGCGGGGCGCTGGCTTCAGCAGTACAATCATCAACTTCGCTTGCTTGCTGCAAATCCGCATGTGGAGGTTGTGGATGTGTACCGGGCGTTTGAAGGACATGAAACAGAGTACTTATCAATTGATCAATTTCATCCAAACCATAAAGGATATGAAGCAATGGCAAAAGCATTGTTTCAACAATCCTGTAAACAGCTGTAATCCATTGGGGTTGCAGTTTTTTTCACCCTTTTAAATGTAGGGAGGTTTCGATATGATAAAAGAAACAAAGACGAAAGAGGTGCGGGCATGGAGGGGATCAGTGCATATTTTCATGAAATGACAGGAACCGCTTATGAAGTGGGGAAACAACAGGCTGTCTGGCTAAAGGAGAACCCACTGCTAAAGACACAATATATTCGAACAGAACCAGCAAGTAAAGAGGCTGTGGAGGAAACGAAGCAACTCATACATCCCTATCTTCCCCAGTTAGATGAAGAGATTGCTGGGTTTTGTGATGAACTGCAATTAGATGAGCGCTATTTGAACTTTTTCTATTCATCTCACCTTCAGCCAGGCTGTTCTCATTGCGTGAGACAGGGGAATATGGCGACCGGTCAACAAACGGTCATGCTGCGTAACTATGATTTCTCTCCGATATTTGATGATATGCGTCTTGTGACGACACATGTGAAAGGCTCGGCATATCATACAGGCTCGTCACTGCTCTTGTTTGGCAGATCTGATGGGATGAATGCGCACGGTCTTTCTGTGACCTTCTCTGCTTGCGGTCCGCCGATTGGTAATGAACCCGGTTTAAAGCCTCCAGCAATTGCTGGTTTGCAAGTGTATCATGTCATTCGCTCTGTTTTGGAATACTGCAAAACGGTCGAGGAAGCTATTTGTTCTATTCAGGAAATGCCCGTTGCCTCAAATGTTCATATCATGCTTGCCGATCGAAAAGGAGAGGCGGCTGTGATTGAAATCATTGATGGTCGAAAAATAGTGAGAAGACCGGAAGCAGGTTATATTGCAGCCACAAATCATCCGATTGCTGATCAAACAGCAAAAGGGATGACGAAACATCATTCTGTCGTCAGATATGACCTGTTAATAGAGGCTTTAAATGAACAACAAACAAGTGATTCTCTTGTGAAGCTGTTTCAGACAGAATATCCTGCTGGTCTGACTGTGCACAATTATGAGGAGCTGTTTGGAACGATGCGAACCGTCATCTTCCGTCCGGAAGAAGGCACCATCGATTATTGCTTTGGCTCCCCAGTATACAATCCGACTTATTCTTTAAAAGCTGGAGGTTCACTGCCTTTTCATGAACAAAAGGTTCAATTTCATCAAGTAGATTACGGACCGTCATTTTGGAGAAGTGTCTAATGAACCCGTGTATTTAATTTTGTCACAGCCATTGTGCCAAAAACAGATCAACTTAAGATTGCATCGTTTGATGAAAGCGTTTTATATTAAAGTGTGACAATAGACCTATTTTTTACAGAGGGAGGCATTTCATGTACATAACGGCACGAGAGCAGAAGATCATCAAATACATCATTCAGCAAAATCGTTATGTCACCATCCGTGAGATAGCCGATTCTGTTCAGGTGAGTACAAGAACGATTCATAGAGAACTAAAATCCATTAAACCTATATTAAAGAATTATGATCTTTCACTGGATAAACAGCCGGGCAGAGGCTTAAAGGCAGTTGGTGAACAGGATGATAAACAGCGGCTTCTTGCTCATATATCAAATGAGGATCAAATTGAATACAGCTCTGATGAACGAAAGCTCCTCATCCTATGTGCGCTGCTTGAAGTAAAGGAACCGGTGAAATTATATACACTAGCAGCCGATTTGCAGGTCACAAATGCGACCATCAGCTACGATTTAGATGAACTAACAGATTGGATTGCGCCTTACGGTTTGCAGCTGATCCGAAAGCGCGGGTACGGTATTGAATTAAAAGGACCAGAGGAAGCCAAACGAAAGATCGTCGGCAACCTCATTGTCGACCGGCTCGATATTCAATTATTTTTAGAAACAATTGAAATGAATATCAAGCATCGAACGAAAGCGACGGAAAAGGTGTTTGGCGTTGTCAGCAGAGGACAGCTGCTCAAAGTAGAAAGACTGCTCTTTCATTTGAAAAATCGACTGTCACTCTCCCTATCTGATAGCGCCTATATTGCACTTGTCGTTCACTTAACCTATGCCATCGAACGAATTCAGCTTGGCGAAACCATTCGAATGGAAGAGGAAGAGCTGCTTGACCTAAAGCGGACGAAAGAATTTGAATCATCACTGCGAATTGCAAGAGCATTAGAACGCATGTTTAATGTGGAGATTCCTGAAGCAGAGGTCGGGTATATGACGATCCATCTGCGCAGTGCGAATCGTAGCTTTGGGGCAGAATACCGTATTGATGAGATTGAATTGGATATAGCGCTCAGAACGAAGAAACTCATTGATTTTATTTCTAATAAAACGGGCTACCATTTAAATGAGAATGATTCATTATACGAGGGACTCGTGTCTCATCTCGAACCTGCGATGAACCGTTTAAAGGAAAAGATGAGAATCTATAATCCACTGACACAACAAATTAAAAAGGACTACTTTTTGCTGTTTATGGCGATTGAAGAAGGAGTCGAGCGTTTCTTTCCTGAGATTGAATTTCCAGAGGATGAAATTGCGTTTATTGTGCTTCACTTTGGCTCCGTGCTTGAAATCAAAAAAGAAGAAACAAACATTCATGCATTGGTCGTGTGCTCAAGTGGCATCGGTTCCTCCAAAATGCTCGCCTCTCGTTTAAAAAAAGAATTGCCAGAAATCGCCGAGTTCGACCTTTCTTCCTTGATGGAGCTAAAAAAAATCGACTCATCAAGCTATGACATGATCGTCTCGACGGTTCCTATCCCATATGATCATATCGATTACATCATGGTCAGCCCGCTACTAAACGAAGATGACGCTATGCGTGTGAAGGCTCATATTAAACGAAAGATCCCTTATATAATCGAGAAAAAAAGGACGAAAGAAGCTGTCAAAAACTCGGTACAAGAATCGGTAGATATGATGGCGGTTGCAGAGCAGGTGACGAATTATATGGCTGTGATTCGCAGCATTCTGTCCCATTTTACAATAGAAAATAGGGAGACGATGCCGCAGCATGAGGCAACTATTAGGCAGCTGCTTCGTCAGCTTGAAGAAGAAGGGTCTATTACACATGCGGATGATGTGGCGAGTGGCTTACTGGAACGTGAACAGCAAGGTGGTTTGGGTATTCCTGGTACCGAGTTTGCTCTTTTTCATTTAAAACATGAATTCATCAAGGAACCGATTTTTCATATCTATGATCTTGATGAGGCATACGAGGTCAAAAGTATGGACGGCGGGCAGCAACTGATGTCTCGAATGCTCATGATGCTGGCGCCGCAAGAGCTTGGCAAGGAAGGATCTGAAATGTTTAGTCTGATCAGCTCATCCATCATTGAAAGTGAAGAAAGCATGGTGCTTTACGGGCATGGATCAAAGAAAGAGATTGAACAGAAATTGCATCAGCTGTTCTATCAATTTGTAAAAGAGGCAAAATGGTAAGAAAAAAAGCCGAGAGCTTATTCGCTTCTCGGCTTTTTGGCTGTGACACAGACAGCAAGTGTTGGACGAATCTCCTCATACTCAACAGAAAAATGGTCAAACCCGGCAAACTGTAAGTCATTCAAGATGGTATCACCCATCTCCTTTGTCCGGCTGGCGTCAGCACCTTTTTCTCTTGGCTGCATCACAATAACAAGTTTCCCGCCTGGTTTCAACGTATGATAAAGGTTGAGTAAGCCAGTCTTTGGATCATCCCAAATCGTAAAATTATTGACAGGCAGCACTTTGTCATACTGCTCTCCCGGCAAACGTGTTTTCTCAATTTTCCCGACATACAGCCGGACTTGTTTGTCTTTTGAACGTTTGTTGACGCGGGATTTTGCTTGCTCCTGCATGGTGGAGGAAGCATCTAGCCCATCTATGTGAAGATCTTCATAATGCTTAAGCATATGCTTGATGCTGTAGCCGGGACCATAGCCTATTTCCAAAATATTTTCACCATCTGACAGATCTAAATGCTGGATCGCCCACTGATTCAGTGCTTTATTTTCATTTGCCATAATGAAACCTGCGATGCTTCCGAGCCAGCCTTTTGGTCTGCTAAAGGTTTTCGAAATGGTTGACAGCATTTGAGAACGCTCCTTTTTTATGTTCATGTAACCGATTTCCCCCATCTTCAAACATGTCAGTTTTCAAAACGCATTTAAGCCGTATAAGGATGTTTGAGTGAAAAAATGAGGTGGTAATGAAAGGATACATCAACAAATCAAGGAGGAGCTTACACATGGATTTACGTGAATACTTAACAAATGGCATTCCGCGCCAAACACAGGATCAGCAGCCAGGCAGTGAAAGGGAAATGAATCCTGCGCCGATCTTTGAGGATGAATCATATCAAGGGTCTGGCAAACTCAAAGGGAAAGTCGCACTGATTACAGGTGGAGATAGTGGAATTGGACGTGCTGTATCTGTTGCTTATGCAAAAGAAGGAGCACACGTCGCCATTGTGTACTTAAATGAACATAAGGATGCAGAGGATACGCAAAAACGTGTAGAACAGGAAGGCGTCAAATGCTTAACGATTGCAGGGGATGTCGGTGACGAAGCCTTTTGCGAGAAAGCGGTAGAAAAAACAGTTGAAGCCTTTGGACAGCTGGACATTTTAGTGAATAATGCGGCTGAACAGCATCCGAAAGAACGTATTCAGGATATTTCTAGTGAACAGCTTCATCAAACCTTTAAAACCAACTTCTATTCCTATTTTTATTTTACGAAGAAGGCACTCGATTACTTAAAACCGGGAAGTTCCATTATTAACACAACATCCATTAACCCATATCGAGGCAACAAAGTGCTGATTGATTATACGGCGACAAAAGGGGCCATCAACGGCTTTACGCGTTCTATGGCACAGTCGCTTGTGGAAGAGGGGATTCGGGTGAACGGTGTAGCGCCAGGTCCGATTTGGACGCCGCTCATTCCATCTACATTTGATGAGGATAGTGTAGAAAGCTTCGGGTCTGAAACCCCCATGGGAAGACCAGGACAGCCTGTAGAGCATGTTGGCTGCTATGTGCTGCTTGCTTCTGACGAATCGTCTTATATGACAGGACAAACCCTTCATGTCAATGGCGGTTCCTTTATGAATACATGATAAATAACGACACCGCCCGGCTTTGATTGGGCGGTGTTTAGTATTTCTTCCGATTCTTCTGTACAGATGTGACAGACCATATAATAATGCCCACAACAATTGCTGCAATCACAAGTGAACTCAAATGGAACATCGTTGCATGATGCATGTTCAACTTCTCCCTTCAGTGTGCCTGTTTTCTATAGCATCAGCCAGAAGAACGCTTTTTATGAAAAACACATTTCTTTGTTTAACGAATGGATTGTCGTGGAAACCTAAGAGTACGGATGAAATTTTGAAGGAGTGAAACGATATGTCACAAGAAGAATTAAAGCAAAAGGTTCTCAACCTATTAGACGAACAAAAGGTCGGAACACTTGCGACCGTTGAACAGGATAAGCCGCATACCCGCTATATGACTTTTTTCCATGAAGGGCTGACATTATATACGCCAACAAGCAAAGAGACACATAAAGCTGACGAAATTGAAAAAAACCCGAATGTCCATATTCTCATCGGATATTCAGGTGAGGGTTTCGGTGACACGTATGCAGAAATCGCAGGTACCGCCACATTATCCGATGATCCAGAACTGATCGACCGCCTATGGTCTGACGAGATGGAGAAGTGGTTTAAAGGAAAAGATGATCCAAACCTAGTGATTCTGAAGATTGACCCAACCTCCATTCGTTACATGAATGAAGGAAGCCGTACTCCAGCAGAATTATCACTTTAGCACTTGCGTAAGCAGGGGGAATGTGTTATAGTTTTATATTAAGTGTTGAAATAAGCAAATAAATAAAGAAAGTAAACTTTCTTTTTTCTATGACATAATGAGAAGCAATAGAGCTTCTACTTGATAAGAACGAGACGCTTTCAAAGCGAACAAACTTATTCTTTTCCTTCTGCACCCGCCCCCTATAAAAGCGGAAGAATGGAAAAAAGACGTTTTGATTTACAATTCACACTGGCGCGGCTTCGGAGCCGTAAGGACGAATGAGAGGTAGGGCTTTCGTTGTCTTGTTATCCAGAACTTCCATGGCGTTTACTTTCAAACGTAGGTTCACTCGGAACACATATGACACACTGATATGATCGAATCTTAATTCATACACTCCGTAACGGAGATCACACATTGATTATTTATTTGCATGAAAAGAGCAAGAAAAAGGCTGCCATCTATTTGGCAGCCTTTTTGATTGGGTTCCACAATAAAATCCCGAAACCAATCAGTCCGAGAACAGGAAAGGTGAAAGTAGAAACCAAACGCATAACGTCCGCCTCAAAAGGCTTCGACATTAAAAATAGGCCAATGAATGAACAGATGACAACAGTGAATAAGGCGAGCTTCATCATCACTCACTTCGCCCCTTCTTCTGATACTGCCAAATTCTCCGAATAAAAAAGAACATCACCGCAAACAAAATAGAAAAGATGAACATGTCCAGCAGTGTCACGCCTTTATCTGGATGCACGATGCCGAACCAAATCCATTGCAGAACGAAAGAGATAGCAAAATAACTGATGGATTCTTTCATGATTTTCCCCTTTTCACGTGTTTTTTTGACCTTTTCGCCATATTAGCCAAATGAAGAAGGAACCAATCGCGCACGAGCACAAAGTGATAGGGGACAAGGTGTGCCAGCTAGTCAGCCCCTTTACAAAGCACATATAAAAAAAGAAAATGGTAATGGATACGAGCACCCATTGCTTGAACCAACGAGGAACACGTAGCCAAGCCGCTAGAATGATCGATGATAGCTTATCCAATGAGATAACTCCTTTTTTGAATCTGATTGGATTTTATCGCAAATAACCAAGTTTGTAAAATATGGATTTTAGAAGCTGGAATGGTATTCTTCTAGCGTGAAACATTCTCGCTGAACTGACGTATAAGATAAAGGATCTCATGAAAGGAAGCGATCAAGTGAAAAGAATACCAGTGATTTTCCTCAGATATATTGTCTTCTTTATTCCAGCGATCATTATTAGTGTCTTGGTGTGGAACCATTACCAAGATGATTTGTCCGCAGGGAAAGTAACAGAATATGACGTTAAACGAATGTTTACATTTGATGAAGGAAAACGAGTGGTGAGTGCTGTCTCAAAAGATCAGCAGCTCCATTTTGCAATGTATGATCCTCATACAGGAAAAAGAATCAGTGAATGGACGACAGCAAGCGATTCGTTTAATGAAATGCTGCCATCCATTCAAGGAAACAATCTCTTACTTGCTTTAAAAACTAAAGACGAGCAGCTGTTGATCGAGAAACTGTCTCCAAACGGAGAAAAGAAAGGGCTCGTAAAGCAAAACCTACAGATTCCCTCATTTTTAAAAACGAATACATATCAGTGGAATGGACGGCTCGTGTTTACAGGAGAAATGGAAGGCGCCGCTGCGGTCATCGGTGAGCTAAAGGATGGTCAATTTCATGTGCACAATCTCAACAAACTAAAGCTGCCAGCAAGACCCGTTTCTATCGATGCCGTCATGAATTCCTTTAGAGGGCAGACCCCGATTCCTATATTTGAATTGTCTTTGAAAAATGACCAGAAGGCGTATGTCAGCGGAATATCAAACGAGAAGGATCAGCTTGGGGTCTATGTCTCAAAAGACGCTGAACCGTTTAGCCTCATTGAAGATAAAGTGGAGCAGCAGCTAGAAAAAACGATCGGAACATCACAAAATTTTGCGGTCGCTGTCGAATCTAACTATCCAAAAAGAGCAAGGAAAGTGAATGCAGAGGGCAGGCTAGGAGAAGTCGTCCCAACGCCAAAACCGATTTATCAAACCTTTATCTACCAGCTTAATGAAGAAGAAGTTCTTCTTGCAGGCTCTACAGCAAAGGACGAAGCAAAGGGCAAACTGACTGGTTATATTTATAACCATCGTACGAATAAGGCGACGTCTGTCAGCAAGCTGATCCAGTCGTTCTCATATGAATCTTTACAAAGAGAAGAGCTCTCTTTCAATAAAGATGTGAAGAGTGATTGGCTCTATTATTCATTTGGCAATCAATTAACGGGTGCATTTGAGACGAAAAGCAAAGAATTAAAGGAATTTCCTTTGCAAAAAGTCATCTCAATCGAAAACGCAAGTCCTGCTCACAAAACGTCTGTTGACACCTTTATGCAATATGTCATGAAAGGCGGACCGCTCATCCTCAACTGGGCGATATGGCTGTTTATTCCCCTGCTGTTATTTGGACTAGCCATCTTCCTGCCGCCGATTTTGAGACTGGTGAGAAAGAACAAGATCAAGGACAGCGTCACATTAGAAGCCAATATTGTATCTGTCAAAGAAACGGGTACTTACATCAACGAACAGCCGCTTGTCAAAATGCAGCTTCAATTTCAATATGATGGGGAAAACATCGAGCAGGCGGTAAAAACGGTTGTATCCTATACCCAGATACCGCAGCCGGGTCAGCGTATCACCATTCTCTACAACCCGAAGAAGAAAAAAGCGATGCTCTTAAAAGAGGGGGACTTCTCACAGACAAGTGAGCCAAAGTTCATCAAAGGAGCTGTTTTAAGAAATATAGATTCATATGGAACCGTAGGACGAGGCACTGTCTTATCGCTTACATTTGAAGTAGATCAGAAAAGGTATACCATTCCGATGATTCAAGCCGCTGGTTATGAATTTAGAACAGGAGAAAAAGCCGACCTCGTCGACATCAGCGGTCAGTTGAAAATGGCAGCCTATGGCCATGAAGTGCGGAATCGACCGGGGAAAGATGTGACGTTAACAGGAACCATTCAGCGGGTGAAGCCATATCCAGTTACAATTCATGGACAGAAGCCGATCATGCTGGACGTGACGATTTCAAGCGGAGGACAGTCCATCACAAAAACGGTCAGCCAATTCATCCCTGATCATATGCAGGTTGCGCCAGGAACTCAAATCACGATGCAGACAAAAAAAGAAGAGTTTGATAGAGAAATGAGTCTCATGCAAGAGAAACAAGGAAGTGCAAAAGTGATTCATGTCGAGTTTGCCGAGGCAATTGGCAATCAGCCGCTAGCAATCATTCAGGTTGAGAGAGACGGCATGCGATATGAAGTGAAACAGCCAATCGATCCCATCACTAGCGTACTGCCTGGTGATGAATTATGGGTGGCATATGACGACATGACGCGTCAAGCAGCCATTGTCAAATATGCATCAATATAAAAAGAACAGAATGCTTTTGCGTGTAGAAAAAGGGCTAAAACGACATTCGTTTTAGCCCTTTTTGATTAAGCTTTTGTATCATACTGGCGGAGCACCTTATCATAGGCGAAGTTGCCGAAAGGAATAAAGGCCGCAAAAAAACCGGCGATCGACCATTTCAAATGCCAGCGAACTTTAAATGTCACATATGCCAAAATAAGCATATAGATCACGAACAATGCGCCATGAAGAGAGCCTACAATGGTGACGGCCATCGGAATATCCGCAAAATATTTCAGAGGCATGGCGATTAAAAGAAGGGTTAAAAGAGACATACCCTCAATAAAACCCGCCTGTCGAAGACGGCTGATACTTGTATGCATATACAAATCCTCCTGTATAAAAGCTAGTTTCTCATCTTCTAATATAAACGAAAGTACGTCTGTACATGCTGAAATCTACGAAAAATTCAAAATATGTTCATGTAATGCTTAAAAAATGGGAATGATGCTCCGTTTCTAGATTCTAAAGATTATTTGATTAAATGGATCGTGTTTATCCCTTTTATAAAAGAGGCGATTGGAATTGTTTTGTTTTTCATCATCTATACTTATTTGTCTAGGTTAAGAGAAAAAATTGTTAGTTACTTGTACTGCAAAGACTGTGAGCTATGCTTTAAGCCTCGAAATAATTCTACCAGATAAACACCTTTTTTAGTCCAGAGGTATTTTTGTGCCTAGGAAATTATATGGCTTTCTAATTTCTTATGCCGTATGACTTTCTGAATGCGTTTCAGTGTAGAGTAATTAGTGGTAGAAGAGTTTCTATTTCAAGTGTTGTTTGTACTCTGATTTCAGCTTCATTTCGAGTTCATGTTCTGTCATTAGAACCGCATCTCCACGTCTGCTATAATAAAAGGATGGATAGAAGAAAGAGATGTGAAATCTAGTGTCAAAAACAGTTGTATTAGCAGAGAAACCTTCAGTCGGACGTGATCTTGCGCGTGTGCTGAAGTGTCATAAAAAAGGAAATGGTTTTATAGAAGGAGATCAATACATTGTGACGTGGGCGCTTGGCCATTTAGTCACACTGGCTGATCCAGAAGGCTACGGAAAAGAATTTCAATCCTGGCGTTTAGAGGATTTACCGATCATTCCAGAGCCGCTTAAGCTTGTGGTAATGAAAAAGACAGGAAAACAATTTCAAGCAGTGAAAGCGCAGCTTACAAGAAAAGATGTCAAAGACATTGTCATCGCAACAGATGCTGGCCGTGAAGGGGAACTTGTCGCACGATGGATTCTTGAAAAAGCGCATGTGAAAAAGCCATTGAAACGACTATGGATTTCATCTGTCACGGACAAAGCCATCCAAGAAGGCTTCAAACGATTAAAAGATGGCAAAGAATACGATAACCTGTATCGCTCAGCCGTTGCACGAGCAGAGGCAGACTGGATTGTCGGCATCAACGCAACAAGAGCGCTGACAACGAAGTTCAATGCACAGCTTTCCTGCGGACGGGTACAAACACCAACGATTGCGATGATCGCCAAACGAGAAGAAGACATTCAGCAATTTCAGTCGAAGCCGTTCTACGGATTGACTGCACAAGTAGATGGACTGACTTTGACTTGGCAGGATGCCAAAACAAAGCAAAACCGCACATTCCAAGAGAATGTGATCAAAGAGCGCTTGGCCGCCTGCAAAGGAAAACCAGCAGTGGTGGACGCGTTGAAAAAAACAGCGAAAAAAGCTTTTGCACCGGGTCTGTACGATCTGACTGAATTACAGCGTGATGCGCATAAACGCTATGGTTTCTCCGCAAAAGAAACATTATCTACACTTCAGCGATTGTATGAACAGCATAAGCTTGTGACATATCCACGTACAGATTCACGATTTATTTCAGCGGATATCGTTCCGACATTAAAAGACCGATTAAAAGGAATGAACGTTAGACCATACGCGCAGCATGTGAACCGGATTTTACAATCAGGTGTGAAGGCACACAAAGGCTTCGTCAATGATGCCAAAGTGTCCGATCACCATGCGATCATTCCAACCGAGGAAGAGCTGTATCCAGGAGCATTAAGTGACAAAGAACGTAAATTATATGATCTCATTGCCAAACGATTCCTTGCTGTACTTATGAATCCTTTTGAGTATGAGGAAACAACGGTGTTCGCTAAAATAGGCAGTGAAACATTCACAGCAAAAGGAAAAACCGTGCAATCAGCCGGCTGGAAAGCCGTGTACGATGATTCCTATGAAGAAGAGGAATCAGCTGAGGCAGATCAACACTTGCCGCTGCTTTCAGAAGGACAGTCACTAGACGTACGCCAGCTGAAAGAAACAAGAGGAGAAACGAAACCTCCTGCACGTTTCAATGAAGCGACCCTATTATCTGCTATGGAGAACCCAGCGGCATTTATGCAGAACAAGGAAAAGGACTTAGTGAAAACCCTTGGTGAAACAGGAGGGCTAGGGACAGTAGCAACAAGAGCGGATATTATTGAAAAGCTGTTCAACAGCTTCTTAATTGAGAAAAAGGGCAAAGACATTTTCATCACATCAAAAGGGAAGCAACTGCTCTCTTTAGTGCCTGAGGACTTAAAGTCTCCTGCATTAACAGCCGAATGGGAACAAAAGCTTTCTAAAATCGCAAAAGGGCAATTGAAAGCTACTCAATTCATGCATGAAATGAAGTCGTATGCCAAACAAGCTGTATCTGAAATCAAACAGACGAACCAAACCTTTAAGCATGACAATGTCACTGGCACCCATTGTCCTGACTGCGGAAAGCTGATGCTGAAAGTGAATGGAAAACATGGAACGATGCTCGTTTGTCAGGACCGTGAATGCGGCCACCGTAAAAATGTGGCGAAGAAAACAAACGCCCGCTGCCCGAACTGTCATAAAAAGCTTGAGCTGCGCGGTGAAGGCGATGGTAAAATCTTTGCTTGTGTGTGCGGACATAGAGAAAAGCTGTCTGTCTTCGAAAAACGCAAATCGCAATCCAATCAAAAGAAAGCCAGTAAGCACGATGTGTCTAAATATATGAAGAAACAAAAGAATGTGGAAGAACCAATCAATAACGCATTAGCTGAACAATTAAAGAAACTAAAATTAGATCAATAGTTGTGTAAAAACCCGTGCGGGAACGCATGGGTTTTTCAATGTTATCAAGCATAATGGCATATTGTTTTTCTGAAAATGGGAATAAATATGCGAAAAGACTCGTAATTTGGTATAAAATATTTATTTAAATTTAAGCAGAAACGCTCTATAATAAATCGTTAGATACTAAGAGAACGGGGAGTTGAAAGGGACACGAATGTATACACGCATCCATCGCATGGCTATTGTTTTACTCATTGTCATTCTACTAGGCGGATGTACCTGGAAACAGCAAAAAGAATCATCAGATCCAGCATCGCCGCAACCTGTATTGCCAGGAGAATATTTTATGACTCACCACCTAATGACAGATCAAGGCTTGATTCGAACCTCTTTTGCAGAGCAGCACATCTACTTGTCTGAATCACTTGGACTTTGGATGGATTATCTTGTTCGAAAAAAAGATCCAAATTCTTTTGAAAAGCAATTTCATGTCCTGCAAGATCAATTTTTACTAGACCATCACCTTCTCAGCTGGCAAATCGAATCTGATCAAAAAAGTCAGGTCAATGCCTTAGTCGATGATTTACGTGTAATAGCAGCGCTTCAAAAAGCAGATCATTTATGGCAGAAGCCGGCGTATCAAAAAACAGCAAAAGATATCGCTCAATCGTTAAAAGACAAGAATATGTATAAAGGGATCTTGTCTGATTATTATGATGCAGCGGCAAATCGAACTTCACACACTATCACACTCTCATATATAGACCCAGCAGCAATCAAAGAATTGGTTTCCCTCCACATATTCACGAAACAAATGGCGAGTCATCAATTGGCCATTTTAAAACATGCACCGAGACAAAAAGGATTCTTTCCTAAATCCTATGACATAAAGAAAAAAGCCTATTCATTTGATCAAGAAATCAATATGATTGATCAACTCTACACAGCCTTTCATGCCGATCTTGCAAACGTTCATACGTCCGCCATCATGAAATGGCTTAAAACCACTTTTAAAGAAGAAGGAAAGCTGTACGGGAGATATAAGCTGGGCACATTGAAGCCATCTGTCACATATGAATCACCCTCTGTCTATGCACTCGTCATCTTATATGCTCTCAAACAAAATGAGTCGGAATTCGCAAAAGATGTTTATGAACGCATGAAGGAATTACAAATCAAAGATCCTCTCAAGCCTTATTACGGAGGATACATGAACGAAAAAGACACACACTCATTTGATAACTTATTGCCGCTGATTGCAGAAAGGGAGCTTCTTAATGAATCGGTTATTCAGTAACACGTATCGCTTGTACTACTCTCTGCTCCTCACGTTTGCAGGTCTTATTTTGTTTATGGGCTACCTCAACGTTCATGATGCGGAGAGCTATATGATCATCGCACTGACATTTGTTGTGTTAGGCTGCGGGATTTTATTTGGTATCCTACCAGCATTAATTTTCACCTTACTTATGTTGTTCTTTATAGGAAGCGCTATGTTCTTTACAGAGCTTGGTCATGAAAATCCTCTCTTTTCAAATCAAACATTGCAAGATGTAGTGATTTGGGGCGCAGCACTCCTTTTTTTCGCTATTTCAGCGGGAAACTTACATGAACGGATCAAAACGATGCGTCACACCATTGAGCAACAAAAACAAGCCATCAAACAATTCGTGGCGATTGACTCGACTACAGGATTTGACAATGCCGAGCGAATGAGGCTCGAGTTGTCAGAGGAAATGAAACGAGCAGAACGGTATAAACAGCCATTTGTCTTTATCCTTCTTCATATGCATTACGCAGCTGAATTCAAATCGTTATATGGAGAAAAAGAAATGCAGCATCTATTTCAGCAACTAAGTCTCAAGATTCGTGAAAGCGTAAGAGAAACGGATAAGAAATTCCGATTATCGGAAGAGCGAATGGGCTTGCTGCTTACTCACACGCCAGAAGAAAACGTGTCAGTCGTTCTTGATAAGCTGAAGGATAAACTACAGACACATGTCCTATTGAACGGTCGTGAAGTGACCTTGACATTTCATGTCTGTCATTTAACAAGCAGCTCGGATTATCGTACGCCAGAGCAATTTTTAGAAGAACTAGAAAACGAGATGATGATGAATGAACTTTAATTCTTTAATGAAATGCTGTTTGATGATCGCGCTTTTTTCGATTCTTTCGTTTCAACACATTGCTCCAGCCGATGCTCGTGTCACGCAGCCGAATACCTTGATCGTATATTCCACAGAATCAGGAGAAGTGACGCCAGCTGTTCATATGCTGGATCTACTCGCCGGTCATTTTTCAAAACAGACGACGATTGTATCCGATGAACATTTGGCTGAGAAGAGAATCAACGAATTTCAACAAGTCATTTATCTCGGTGAAATAAAGAGAACCTTGTCAAAGCAAACCGTTCGTGCGCTGAACGAATCACAGCATGTTATCGCCATTGGATACAATGCAGAACAGCTTCGCTCATTCTCTAAGCTTACTTTTCACAAACAAGATCATATTAGTCAAATGAAGCACACACATGATCCGACATACCGTCAGCTAGAGAGAAGTATTCGTGCGTTCACAGTTCAAGGGACGGACTTGAAAAGTGAATTTCTATTAAAGAAACATCAAGCTGATCTGCCATTTGTGATTCAAACAAAAGAAGGTGCGGCATATATCGGAATCTTAGATATCGTGCAGCACAACAAACTCCTTGCAGAAGTGCTAGAAAAATACATACCTTCTGCTATGCAAACGACGACAAAGTACGTCACGCTAGGAAACATCAGCCCAGCAACTGACGAGAAGAACCTGCTTGAACTTGGACAATTTATATCTGCACGGCATATTCCTTTTATGATCGCAGTGACACCTGTTTGGGTGGATCGAGCAACAGGGGATGAGGTCACACTCAGTGACCGCCCTCAGCTTGTCAATGTCCTAAAACAACTGCAAGGCAATGGAGCAAGTATTCTTCTTCATGGCTTTAGTCGTACGTATCGAACGGAGGAATCGGGTCAGGGCTTCGAGTTCTGGGATACAAAGTATGATCAGCCCATATCGTCAATTGACCCAAAAAAAGCCGAGAAGAAACAATTTGAAAGCCAATTTCCTAATAAAAAAGATTTTAATACGTATATCAAATCGAATCAGGCGCAAGAAATCGACTATACAGAAGAAAAACTGACAAAGGGCATCGAGCTTCTTGCGCAGCAAGGTCTATATCCTCTTGCCTTCGAGGTGCCGCATGATGCGATATCTCAACAAGGTTATGCAGTGATTTCAAGGCATATGTCTAGTCTATTTGGACAGGTACAGCTGTCAGACCGCACTTGGAAAATAGTCGGTGCCCCGCCGCTCATGACGGCTCCTGCTATGTTACATGGTATGACCTTGTACCCTCAGCAACCAATAGAGAGAGCGTCTAGCCAAGAAGGTCCAAATGTTGTAATTGAACAGACGATCCAATCCATACAGCATCTTCAATCAGCCGAAATCGGGCTATCCTATGATGTGGAATGGGGGATATCAGGGCTGCAGGATTTGTTAGATCAGATGGACGCAATCCCTTCTAGTGAATGGCTGAATGTAAAGAAAACAAAACAGACGGTCCAAACTGCCCATGTACGGATCAAAACATCAGGGAATGGACAGATTCAAGTAGAGCAATCCAACATAGCAGAAACAAAAACAGTCAAACGAAGCGGCATGGAAAATATGCTGCGTATTCTCACAGTCGTGGTGATGCTATTTATTGCGGCATTTGCTTTATATACATTGTATTTAAGACTAACAATGAAAAAACGAATTTTTAAGGAGAGAAAATTAGGTGGCTGATGTCTTATTTTATCTTTCATTAATACTGATTTGGATCATGCTCCTATACCATATGTTTCTCATGCAGGGCGGCTTTCAGCACTACCTTACCTATGAGAAAGTGCTGCCTGAGTGGACAAAACAAGCGAAAGAGCTGCCGACCGTCAGCATTTTGATTCCTGCTCATAATGAAGAAGTGGTCATTCGGCAGACATTAAAAGCGATGGTTCAGCTATCCTATCCTAAACATCTCCTTGAAATCATTGTGATTAATGACAATTCCTCTGATGGAACAGGAGATATTGTGCAATCATTCAGTGAGCAATATGATCATGTTCATATGATTGAAACGAAGCCGCCATTTGCAGGGAAAGGGAAATCCACTGCGCTGAATGAAGGCATGAAGGCTTCGACAGGAGAAGTGATTTGCGTATACGATGCAGATAACATGCCGGAACAAAAGGCTGTCTATCATTTGGTTCTTGGGTTACTGAATGACCCAAAAGCCGGCGCTGTTGTCGGGAAATTCAGGGTCATCAATGCAGCTAAAAATTTGCTGACCAAATTTATCAATATTGAGACCATCTGCTTCCAATGGATGGCACAGGGCGGCAGATGGAAGTGGTTCGGTATTGCGACAATACCAGGCACCAACTTTGCCATCCGCCGGCACATCTTAGAAGAGCTTGGTGGCTGGGACGTCCATGCTTTGGCTGAGGATACCGAACTAACGATCCGTGTCTATAACCTTGGGTACGTGATTCGATTTTTCCCAGCTGCAATCACATGGGAACAAGAGCCTGAGACATGGAAGGTCTGGTGGCGGCAAAGAACGCGCTGGGCTAGAGGGAATCAATATGTTGTCCTCAAATTTTTAAGGCAGTTTATGAAGCTGAAACGAAAACGAATGATTTTCGATTTGTTTTATTTCTTCTTTACGTATTTCTTATTTTTCTTCGGTGTTCTACTGTCAAATGGCATCTTTATTGTAAACCTATTTGTTGACCTTCACTTATCTGTAGGGGCTGTCGCACTGATCCTGTGGGGATTAGCCTTCTTTCTCTTTCTCACAGAGGTGATGATTACATTAAGTATTGAAAAAACAGAGCTGACTAAACAAAACATTCTCATTGTGGCTCTCATGTACTTTACCTATTCTCAAGTATGGATTGCACTTGTCGTGTATTCCTTATGCGTAGAGGCTAAAAGCCGGTTATTGAAACAAGAAGTGACATGGTACAAAACAGAGCGTTACGATCAACAACAAAAGAAAAGCGGGTGACAAATTGAAATCGGTCAAATGGATGATTTTTATAGTAGCTATATCCCTTGCCATTCAGCCTTTTTTCATGGCGGGTCAAGCAATGGCACAATCAAATCGAGTCCAAGTGAAAGACGATTGGATTCGCTCTTCAAAAGGACATCAAACAGAAGTGCAGCATTTATCAGAAGATGTGGTGACCTTGTATGGACAAGAAGGCAGCGCTGAATTTTCCTATCAAATAGAGCAAGAAAAAGTAGAGTCTAGCACTCTTACATTAAATATCGAAGCTTCACCATTACTCATTTCGCCATCTTCATTCACAGTGATGATTGATGGAGTGATTGAAAAGACGATCCCGGTATCAGGGAAAAACCAAAAAAAATCGATTCAGATCAAATTGAACAAAGCGCAGATGAAAAAAGGATCACATCAAATTCAGCTCGCATTTTATGGTGTGTTAAAAGAAGGTGTGTGTATCAATCAAGAGACACCTGCCAATTGGTTGAAAGTATATCCTGAAAGTGAGCTGGCGTTCAAAGGAACTCAAACGAAAGACGTAACGTTAGACAGCTTCCCGTCACCTTTTATTCAATCAGGTGATCAGAAAAAACAAACAGATATTGTGATTCCAAATGCACCGGAAGCCTCTGAATTAGAAGCAGCTATTAAGCTATACCGTACGTTGAAAAACAAAGACCGCCTAGCAGATCTCAAACTCGTTCAAGAAAAGGACCTCAAGCAAATTGCGCATCCAACCATTGCTGTGGGAGCAAAAGGAAGCTGGAGTGGACGAATGAAATCGATTGAGCAAGCTGCGGGCTTGAAAACAGAACACAATCAACTCACGTTAGCTGTGAGAACCGTGACAGCAAAGAAAAAAGAACAGCCCATTTTATTTGTCACTGCTAAGCAGGCAAAGACAATTGCTGAAAAAATGAATGTCCTAACTCAACCAGAACTGACGGATCAGCTCACTGGCACAGATTTGCTGCTACAAAAGGTGACAGCTAATACTTCTAAGCCATCGCACCATATTCGTTTAAAAGATTTTGGCGCAGATGATGTCACAGTTGGTACCAAAAAGACATCATCTGATCACTACTATTATGCGAAAGCATTGATCGGTTCACAAAAATCAGGTGAAAAACTAAATCTTTCATTTAAAAAATCGGAGCAAGCGAACAAAGCGGAACGTTTAACAGTGATGATCAATAACGAACCGCACGACGTACCGTTAACAAAACTAGGAAACAAAGATGAGAACGGATTCTATCATGTGTCGATTCCAGTCGATTCACAAGTACTTCAAAAGAACGAATATGTTGACTTGCAGTTTGTCACAACAGGTTTTAAAAACATGGAATCCTGCAGATATACAGATGAAGAAGGCTGGATTTACATTGATAAGAACAGCTCTCTTCAAATACCAGAAGGAACAACTAGTGATACACCAGACTTATCCGCATGGCCGATTCCTTACACTTCAGAAACGCAGCAAGAAAACACATTGATCATCATGCCAGACCAAATCAAGCAAGCAACGATCAATCAGATGGCGATGCTGACAGAATCATTTAGTCAGCCGGAAGCTGCTCACTATCATTTGATCAAAGCATCGAATGTAACAAATGAACAATTGAAAAAGAACTCTCTCATTTTCATCGGGGGTGTCCAGACATTCTCTCTTTTAAAAGAAAAAGCAGACGACCTCATCGTTCCGGTGAAAAAGGGTCAATATGACGTATCCTCATTTGGCATGATCAACGAAACAACGGCTCGTATTGTATGGACACAACCATCTGTATGGAATCAAGACCAAGCGATGACCGTTTTTGCAGGAATGAATGCAGCTGACGCTGATGTTTCAAATGAAATGATACGTTTTCTTCAAACAAATACGGAGACCGCAACAGTTGCAATAGAAAGCAAAAACAAAGAAATGTTCTCTAATCACCAAACAGTGAACAGCACAACGAATGATCTGAAAAAAGATAAAAAGCAAGGCGTCGGTGAGTCTTGGGTTTACTTTGCATGCATCGCTGTCTTGATCATTTTTGTGGTTGTAATGATTGTTTATCTCGTACGAAAAAACCGCAAAAAGACTGATTAATAAACGGTCAAAAGACCTCGAAAAAATCTCTTTACTTTGGTGTGAAACGGGAGTATGATCTCTTTTATAAAAGACCAATCGCTGAATCATTTCGATGAGCGGGGGAACCAATTGTGGTGTAAAGCACCACGTGGGGTGAATCCTTTTTAGGTAGGGCAAAGTCTCATGCGCCCGAATCCGTCAGCTAACCTCGTAAGCGTTAAAGAGAGCAAAGACCAACCTGTGATCTAAACAATAGACACAGGGGCATTCTATTGCCTCTGTGTCTTTTTGGCGATCCATCTTTTGTAACTTAAAATCGTTTGACACTGAAGGAGCGGGCACCACATGTACAGTTTGATGAAGCGTATTTTAATTGGTAAACCATTAAAATCACAGGCAGCAGGAGAACAAAAACTATCAAAAATCAAAGCGTTGGCATTATTGTCATCAGACGCATTATCATCAGTTGCATACGGTACAGAACAAATTTTGATTGTTCTTTCCGTCGTTAGTGCAGCAGCATTTTGGTACTCACTCCCGATTGCAGGTTGTGTATTAATTCTTTTAATGGCGTTAATTTTATCTTATCGCCAGATCATTTATGCTTATCCAGAAGGCGGAGGAGCTTATGTCGTCTCTAGCAGAAACTTAGGTGAAAAACCAGGACTGATCGCTGGCGGATCATTGCTTGTAGACTATATTTTGACTGTAGCAGTGAGCATTTCAGCGGGAACCGATGCCATCACATCGGCTTTTCCAGCACTATATCCATATCATGTTTTGATTTCCATTGTATTGGTCATCATCATTATGGTGCTCAACCTGCGTGGATTGACAGAATCAGCATCTATTTTGGCTTATCCTGTTTACTTGTTTGTATTCTCACTCCTTATATTAATTGGAGTCGGAGGCTTTAAATTGTTAACAGGCGGTGTACCGCCAGCACCTGAACATACAGCGATAGGCACACACGTACAAGGAATTACATTATTTTTGTTATTAAAAGCTTTTTCATCTGGCTGTTCTGCTCTGACTGGAGTAGAAGCCATTTCAAATACGATTCCATCCTTTAAAAAACCAGCTGCACAAAACGCAGCGAGAACATTGTTGATGATGGGTGGATTACTAGCTGTTTTATTTTTAGGTGTAACATTGCTTGCGTTTGGTTTCGGCATTTCACCAAAGCCAGAGGAAACGGTTATATCACAAATTGCCTCAGACACATTTGGACGTACATTTTTCTATTACGTCATTCAGGCAGTTACTGCTTTAATTTTGATATTAGCAGCAAATACCGGTTTTTCAGCCTTTCCATTATTGGCTGTCAATTTAGCAAAGGATAAATATATGCCGCGCATGTTTACTGTAAGAGGGGATCGGCTTGGTTACTCCAACGGCATTATCTTTTTAGGCGTAGCTTCCATGCTGCTCATCTGGTTGTTTGATGGGAAAACAGAACACCTCATCCCGTTATATGCTGTCGGTGTGTTCATTCCATTTACCCTCTCACAGACTGGTATGTGTGTGAAATGGATTCGAGAAAAACCACAGGGCTGGAAAACGAAAATGCCCATCAATATAGTGGGAGCGCTGATTTCTTTCACTGTTCTCATGATTCTTATTTTGACCAAGTTCCACCTAGTATGGCCAGTATTTATTTTTATGCCAATTGTTCTATTTATCTTCCATTCCATTAAAAAGCATTACATGTCTGTTGGAGAACAACTGCGTTTATTGAATGAAACAAAGCCTGTTGAGATTAAAGGAAATGTAGTCATCGTGCCGATAGCAGGTGTCACACGTGTCGTCGAACAATCTGTTCAATATGCAAAATCTTTATCAGAGCAGGTTATAGCAGTGCATGTATCCTTTGATAAAGAAAAGGATAAGAAAATTGAAGAAGATTGGGAAAAACTCAATAGTGGTGTACGGCTTGTGATGCTGCATTCGTCCTATCGAAGTCTCATTCATCCGCTAGATAAGTTTCTTGAGACTGTTGAGGCAAAAGCAAATGCCCATCAATATAAAGTGATGGTGCTCGTGCCTCAATTTATCCCGAAAAAAAGATGGCACACCATTTTGCATAATCAATCTGCCTTTTTATTAAGATTCCGCCTATTATGGAAGCGGGATATTGTGGTAGCGACCCTGCCCTATCATTTTAAAAAGTAGCAGGAGCAAGTTGAAACGTTTGATCAAAAGAATGCGGTGGTATGTAGTAAGAAAAAAGGAGTTTTCTCACATGCCGCAAAGAACCGCAGGAAAAGAAGTAACAGCGCTACTGGAAGAGTGGGGCGTGAAACATATTTATGGAATGCCCGGCGACAGCATAAACGAATTGATTGAAGAACTAAGGCATGAATCAAGCCAAATACAATTTATCCAAACGAGACATGAAGAAGTGGCGGCACTTTCATCGGCGGCTGATGCCAAGCTAACAGGTAAACTCGGTGTTTGCTTATCAATCGCAGGGCCGGGTGCTGTCCACTTATTAAATGGACTATACGATGCAAAAGCAGATGGTGCACCAGTTTTAGCGATTGCAGGCCAGGTTGCTTCGGCTGAAGTAGGCAGAGACGCGTTCCAAGAAATCAAATTAGAGCGGATGTTTGACGATGTTGCTGTCTTTAATCAGCAGGTACAAACAGCAGAAGCGCTTCCTGACTTATTGAATCAAGCCATAAAAGCAGCTTATACCCATAAAGGTGTGGCAGTTCTCACCGTATCGGATGACTTATTTTCTCAAAAAATTAAGCGGAAACCCGTTTATACATCTCCTCTTTATGTTGAGGGAGAAGTACGTCCGAAGAAAGATCAACTGTTAAAAGCAGCTCAGCTGATTAACGATGCGAAGAAGCCAGTCATCTTAGCAGGTAAAGGGTTAAGAAATGCAAAGGAAGAGCTTGTTTCGTTTGCAGAAAAGGCAGCTGCCCCTATCGTCATCACACTTCCTGCAAAAGGGGTTGTGCCAGACAGGCATCCATACTTTTTAGGTAACCTAGGTCAAATTGGAACGAAGCCAGCATATGAAGCGATGGAAGAATGCGATCTCTTAATTATGCTTGGAACCTCCTTTCCATATAGAGACTACTTACCGGAGGACACGCCAGCGATTCAGCTGGATATTAAACCAGATCAAATCGGTAAAAGATATCCGGTAGATGTGGGAATCGTGAGTGACAGCAAGAGTGGTTTGCATGAACTAACCTCTTACATTGAATATAAAGAGCAGCGTGGTTTTCTTGAAGCTTGTACAGAGCATATGATGAAGTGGCGAGAAGAAATGGATAAGGAAAAATCCGTTGCTACGTCACCGCTGAAACCACAGCAAGTTATTGCTAGATTAGAAGAAGCAGTCGAAGACGATGCCATTCTTTCAGTTGATGTTGGTAATGTGACGGTATGGATGGCACGTCATTTCGAAATGAGACAGCAGGATTTCATTATTTCCAGCTGGCTAGCCACAATGGGCTGTGGTTTACCCGGTGCGATTTCGGCTAAGTTAAATGAACCGAACCGGCAAGCCATTGCTGTCTGTGGTGACGGAGGCTTCACAATGGTCATGCAAGACTTTGTAACAGCAGTAAAATATAAACTGCCAATCGTTGTTGTGATTTTAAACAACAACAACCTGGGTATGATTGAATATGAACAACAGGTAAAAGGAAACATCAACTATGGTATAGAGCTGGAGGATATTGATTTTGCTAAGTTTGCAGAAGCGTGTGGCGGCAAAGGAATCTCCGTGTCATCACATGAAGAACTAGCTCCAGCCTTTGATACAGCACTTCAATCGGATAAACCAGTCATTATTGATGTCGCTGTCGCCAATGAACCCCCGTTACCTGGGAAAATCACGTACACCCAAGCAGCAGGCTTCAGTAAATATTTATTGAAAAAATTCTTTGAAAAAGGTGAACTGGATATCCCTCCACTCAAGAAAAGCCTCAAACGCTTTTTCTAAAACAAATGTAGTCGGTCTTCTGAAAAGAAGGCTGACTTTTTTTGTGATGATCTTCAGAAATCATTTCAATTGTCACTTGCTTTAATCTCTATCAAAATATTTAGAAATTATTTTTGGAACTTAAAGCCTATTTTTCCAATTCGTTGAGAAAGGTAAAATAGACTTTATGATCAATAATGGAGGGAGTGACTTCTTCTGGGCAAGATACTTGATGCAAAAGCACTAACAAGCGCCATGGACGCAAGGGCAAAACACTACCAGGAACTCCGTGAACAAATGGTAGATTTAAAAAAAGCACTTCAAGGCGTGGCAAACCTCGGTGATGACTTCACAGGAAAAGGTGCTGATAACATTAAAAGCTTCTACAAAGAGCTCGCCGGAAATGTAGACATGTTTATCAGCTTCATTGATAAGCAAAAATGCTTTCATGAAGGTGTTTCTGGAACACTTGATGATACAAACTTTGGCGGTGACACCTTTGTAGAAGAACACTTTTTAGACAATGCAGTACATATGGGAATCAAGAATGCCAAAAGCATCGTAAAGGATCAAAAAAAGGCACTCAAAACGATTTTTCAAGACATCGACGACCTCATTTCTCTAGAGGTATTTGACAGTAAAACCTTTGATGAAAAGATTGCAGAAGCGGAAGATGAACGGAAAAAGACGGTTAAAGATTTAATAGAGCTTGATCAACATTTAAAAGATGAATATGCTTTGTCAGAGACTGAGGAGAAGGCTACAATGGCATTGTACGCAGAAATGATGAATGCGACAAATGACGGAAAAGCGATTTCTCCGATGAATTTTGACAAGAAAGCGTATCAAAATAGTGAAATCTACAAGGCAAAAAGCGATATTGAGAAGCAAACTTCTGAATATCTGCAAATCAAAAAAGAACAACAGGAAGCCCGCGAGATCGCAAAGGAACAAGAAGCCCTCGCCAACCGTCCTTGGCATGAAAAAGCACTCGATTATGGCGGAAATATCGTCAATGAATTGACAGGTGTGAACGATGCAAAACGTGCTGCTACAGGCGTTGACCCGATCACAGGCGAAGAACTCACCGCAGGACAGCGCGTCGCCGCAGGCGGTATGGCAGCAGCGGGCTATATCCCAATCGTCGGCTGGGCAGGACGCATTTTCAAAGGCGGGAAAGCTGTCTATAAAACAACTCAAGCCACATCAGCCGCAGTCAGAGCAGTCGACATCTACAAGACATCACAAAAATCCTTTGACGCCTTAAAAACATCTCAAAAAGGCTTATATGGCCTCACCGCCACCAACGGCTTCAGCGAAGCGATTACGGGGCGTGATATGTTTGGAAATAAGGTCTCGAAAGAACAGCAGGAAGCGAGTATGAATGCGGCGCTGGGAATGCTTTTGCCGTTTGGAGCGAAGGGAATTAAAAGTAATTTAGATACCATTAATAAGCCCAAATATATACCGAAAGATATAAATGGTAAAAATGCGGGTCTACCAAAATACGAGAATGGGAAGTTAATCAATGGAACCGTCCATAAACCAGATTCACAGTTTCCTCATACGCAAATTGGTTATAGGAAAGGGCGTAAAGAGGGGTACATTCAAACCCTCGAATGGGGAAAAGATGGTACACCGATACAAAGAACAGATTGGACGAATCATGGTAGAGGTGATCACACAAATCCCCACTCGCATCCTGCGGTCTTTAAGGATGGGTCATGGAGTTTTAAAGAATAATTTGGAGGAGATATGAATGGGTGTAAAAGAATCAGAGTTTCTATTAAAAATAAGAGGTGTGGATTATTTTAACAATGAATTATCTTGCCTAGGAGATCAGCTTGCTGAGATTCTGTTGTGTATAAAGGAATTTAAACAGGATTATCAATGGTATGTATTTGATGTCTTTGGTTCGACTCACTCTTCTCTTTTTGAGCTATTTCCTAACCAAGATTTGGGCGTAATGTCAACAGACCAATTAATAGATAGTGTAAGACAAGTTGTTCAGTTTGAATCAGGTGTCTTTATAGGGTTTCAAAAAGGTTTACAGATAGAATGGGATTTGAATTCGATGCCAGAAACAGAAGAAGATGAAGGCATTCAACACTCTTTAGCTGATATTGAAATTCGAGCGTTTGATTTTTCTTATTTTGAAGTTTATGGTAACGATATAAAAATTGAGAAACATCTCGTTCATAATCTTAATAAGTGAGAGGATTTCGATACGTTGTTGAGTATAAATGTGGATCTTGAAAACCACATTTCATTAACCACTTGAAAGCTAGTAAATCACCACAAAAAAGGAGAAAAAACCATGCTATGGATTCTCACACAAAACCAACAAACTCTGATTCATGTTCAAGAAGTTTCAGTAAGCGGCAAAAAAATTGAAGGGATGATCATAGGTAGTACTTCTTGGGCAAAGATACTCGGCAAGTATGACTCAAATGATCGTGCAGCTGAGATCCTTCAAGACATGATGAAGAAGATTGAAGAACATCCAAATGCCGCGATGACATACCGAATGCCTCTTCAATAAAAAAGAAACCACCTTTTCGCGATGAAAAGGTGGTTTTGTTTATGAAGGTGTTTTTCCGAAAGCCAAAAATAAAGGGATGCCTGTGCCGACAAGGGTTGTGGCAAATAGGAACATACCGCAAATGAATAGGAAATGGCTGGCTGAAAAGACGAGTGCCAGAATGAGAAAGACGATGCTGAGTCCTACCATGCTATAGGATGGGACAAAGCGGCGTTTGTAGGTAGCTTTCTTTGTTAGGAACGAGAAGAAAATCCCAAATATTAAAGGGACAATCCATAAGTAAAATAAAATAATAAGAGACATACATCATACCTCGATTTTTTCCTTTTATTTTATCAGATACCGATCACAACGGATACGACAAAGCTTCACTTTGTAAAATAATTCATGCAATCGACACAATTAAGTGGGCTGATTCATTGAATGCGTTTTTTGTTTCATATATTCAGGCTGTAAAAGGGCATACACGCAATGATCGGTAAAGCGATCACCCAGCCATTCACATTGTCTCAAAATGCCTTCAAGTGAAAAGGATAATCGCTCTGGGATTCGTCTGCTTTTCTGGTTATCGACAGCAGCCCTGATCTCAATACGGTGCAGTCCACACTCTTCAAATAAATAGTGAATGACCGCTTGGCATGCTTTTGTCATGATGCCTTTTCCTTGATGGCCTTCTCCGAGCCAATAGCCGATTGACACGGTTCTATTGATCCAATGAATTTGGTGGGTGCCAATGATGCCAACGAGCTCTCCATGTGACCAGATCCCGGCTTGGAAACCGTTGCTTTGCATCGCTTGCTCCATAGCGCCTTGGATGAACGCCATACTGTCTTCCTCTGTCTGCGTTGAATCCACCCAAAGCATCCATTTCCGTAGATGTTCTCTGGATCGTTGGATGAGCAAAAATAGACTTCTTGCGTCTCTTGGCTCAAGCAGCCGCATGGATATCTCTTGATCCTGATAAAAAAACATATATCCACTTCCTCTCAGGGGAATTCTACCATAAGCAAATGGAAAGAAAAAGACAGCTCATCACTGTCTTTACATAAATGTATCCACAATTAAGAAGAGATTAAGTGCTACAACAAGAGCTGCTATCACCCAAGATATTCCTGTCACCCAGCGGGCATTCGTCAATTCGCCCATAATTCGTTTTTTACTTGTAAATAAAATAAGTGGAATTAAAGCAAAGGCAATACCAAAGGATAAGACGACCTGACTCATCACAAGTGCAGAGGTCGGATTCACTCCAGATGCAATGATTGCAATAGGAGGAATAATGGTAATCAACCGGCGGACATACAGCGGAATTCGGTATTGAATAAAGCCCTGCATAATGATATCGCCTGACAGTGTACCGACAGAAGAGCTGGATAATCCGGCAACCAGCAGTCCTACACCAAATAAGATCGCTGATACAGGTCCTGCGAGTGTACCAAAATGCTGAAATGCAACATCGAGATCTTCCACAAATAGACCATTTTTATAAAATAAAGCGGCTGCCACAATCAACATGCTGGCATTGATGGCCCCGGCGACGATCATAGCAATGAGGATATCTAAAAACTCAAAGCGGAAAATTTGTTTTTTTTCCTTTTCCGTTCTGCCTACGACTCTTCTTTGGGTTAAAGCTGAGTGTAAGTAGATTGCGTGAGGCATCACAGTGGCACCTAAAATTCCTGCTGCCAGCAGCACGCTGTCTGCGCCATCAAACTTAGGAATGAATAGTCCGCCAGCAACACTTGCAATATCTGGTTTGGCGACGAAGGTTTGCACAGCGAAAGCGATCACGACAACGAACAGCATGCCCGTAATACCTGCTTCTAATGCACGATATCCTCGTCTTTGCAGCTCTAATATCGCAAATGAACCGATGGCTGCGATAATGGAAGCTTCAAGCAGCGGGATTCGAAAGAGCAAGTATAAACCGAGGGCTGCCCCGATAAACTCAGCTAAATCCGTGGCAATAATCACCAGCTCTCCCTGAATCCATAAACCGATTGAAACTGGCTTTGGAAACTCTTCACGTGCGATTTCCGGTAAGTTTTTACCTGTCGCGATTCCGAGCTTTGCGGATAAGGATTGAATGAGCAAAGCCATGAGATTTGAAATGAGAATGACCCATAAAAGGAGATATCCATATTTGGAGCCCGCCGCAATGTTGGTGGCAAAGTTTCCTGGATCAATATATGCAATGGCTGCGATAAAAGCAGGACCAAGAAAAGGAAGAAGCCTTCTAAATCCTTTGACCTTTCCTTCAAGTGCACGTTCAGCTGCCGCTGACATGTGTGCCTGTGCCTCGATGTATTTGTTTGTCATATGTCATCACCTAGATTCTACAAAGTTTTGCTTTGGCACAAAAAGTTTCCTTGATGCAATTTTTAATCATCATATGCCCATCTTCATGAAAAGTCAACTATCTGAACTAATAGGTTTGTTTATCATATGTAAGTGAAAAGAATAGATACCTTGTCAATCCATCACATAAAAAACACCGCCTCATAGACGGTGTCCCTACTGCTTCCTCTGTTTTTCGTTTTTTTATGAAACCCTTGATCCAACACTGCGGAAGATCAGGCTTAAGATAATGACAAAGATCGCTGCTCCTAAGATTGCTGGAATGATCGCAAATCCTGCGAGACTAGGACCCCACGTTCCAAGTAATCCATGACCAATCCAAGCGCCTACAAGTCCGGCAATCATTGAACCGATCCACCCTCCTGGTACACTACCTCCAGCGAGTGCACTGCCAATAAGGCCGATGACAATCGCCACAACTAATGAAATCAGAAATCCTAACATGTTGATCACTCCTATTTTTTGTTTGTATTAAGCAATATCCGTTTTGAAAAAGTTTCAAACCTTTCGAAACCGCTTCAATGTTCTATACGTATGATGGACAAGGATTGTGTATAATAACAGACAAATACTTGAGCGGCATCTAAGGAGGCAAATGACATGGAGGAAAGAGAGTGGCTAAAAGCCCAATTAAAAGAGATTGAAAAGTGGGAGAAAGACCAGCAAAAGGTGTGGTTTTGGGAGAAACTCAGCCGCCTTCCATTTCAAATGCTGGACAAGCTGACGCCTGCCTTTATTCAGAAAAAAATCGGCGTGCTGTTAGATGAAATGGGACATTATATTCAAACAGGCGGTGCTTATTTGACATCAGAAAAAGGGATCATCCATCAATTTCAAAAGAAATGTGCCGATGATTCCATTCAGCGTATAGAAGATATTGAAAAAGCCCCTATTGAAATCATGGATGCCATTGGTGAACATATGGGGAAAAACAGGACCAATCTCGCTACGGTACAAGGTGCGACAACAGGTGTCGGAGGTATATTTACATTAGCGGCAGATATTCCTGCGGTACTTGGTCTCTCCCTTAAAACATTACAGGATATTGCCGTCACCTATGGCTATGATCCGAAAAATAAAGAAGAGCGGGTCTTTATCATAAAATGTCTACAGCTGAATTCTGCTGACGTCGTTGGGAAGAAATCGATATTAAAGGAGCTCAGGAGCTTTCATGCTTCAGAAGGAAAGCATGAAAACATGATCTCTCAAATCCAAGGATGGCGTGAGGTCGTATATAATTACCGGGATTCGTTTGGCTGGAAGAAGCTGTTTCAGCTTGTACCCATAGCAGGCATTCTGTTTGGTGCAGTCTCCAATCGATCACAGTTAAAAGGAATTGCCGAAACAGGCATGATGCAATATCGAAAGCGAAGAATTGTCACAAGATTAGACGAGCTCACGCAGCAAGAACAGAGTGAATCAGGTGCATAAAAAATCCCTTGTCCCAAAGGGATTTTTTATTTGTTTTCACCCTCTTCTTGAAAAGCACGGATCGGAGAATGATCATAACGTGCACGCAGCTCGCGAATCTGTTTGATTAAGGTGGAGTCAATGGTTTTTTCGGCTTCGTCATACAATGGATCAAGGGCTTTCACCCATTTTTTTCTTTCTGCTGGCGTCAATTTATGAATAGCAATCGTAGATTCCCGTTTAATGTCCTCCAGCTGATCTTTGTTCATCTGTTCTGCATGTTTTTCATTCCACGCTGTCGTTTCTTCCATGGCTTCAAGTAAAATTCGTTTCGTTTCAGGTGTCTGGCGGTCAAAGAAGGATTGATCTGTTAAGACCACATAGCCTAAATACCCGTGATTACTGATCGTCATATAGTCTTGTATGTGATAGAATTTTTTTGAATAAATATTTGAAATTGTATTTTCTTCACCGTCTACTTTCTTTGTTTCTAATAGCTGAAACGTTGAATTAAATGATTCCTGATAGGGCTTTGCGCCAAGAAGGTTGAATTGTTTTTCAATCATGTCACTTTGCATGATCCGGAGAGATTGGTTTTTTAAATCACCAGGCAGCTTAATAGGACCTTTATTAGAGGTAATTTGCTTAAAGCCATTTGTCCAATAGGCCATGCCTTTTAGTCCGTCTTTTTGCAGGGTGCCAAACAATCGTTGTCCAATTGCACCGTGTAAGCCTTCTTGCACAGCATCATAATTTGAAAAAGCAAAGGGAAGGTCAAGTGCCAGCCACTCAGGGGACAGCATGCCGAGCTTCGAGGTAGACGGAGCGATAAATTGAACTTGATTCTCTTTGAGTGCATTCATTTCTTCTATATCAGAATAAAGGCTCCCGTTGGAGAAAATTTGAATGCTGATCTTCCCATCGGATTTTTCGTGCACAAGCTCTGCAAATTTCTTTGCGGCAAGCCCCTTAGGTGTATTGTCTGCCACGACATGGCTAAATTTGAATACAAGCTGATTCTTCAGCCCGGTCTGCTCATCATCAAAGGTCGTCGCTGATTTTGGCATCATATGATAAAAACCAAAGTATAAAGCGGTTACAAAACCGATGATGAGCAGTAGTGTATAGGCGAGTAAATTCTTCATACGTCCGATCCCCCTTACGTCAAGCATACTTGACCGAGGAAGAATTCGTAAAGATACAGGTGAAAAAATGATGAGAAATCGATTGAAATTACAGCAATTATCTATTAGATGGAAGCTCACCATTCTTACATATTTTGTTGTCATTTTCGCCCTTTTAATCGGAGGAATTGTCCTTGTTGGGGGAATCCAGCAAACAGAGGAACGAGAGCTTCGGAAAAGGCTCATGAACACGGCGAGAACTGTGGCTGAAATGAACGAGGTGAAGCAGGCGCTAGCTGATCAAACAAAGGAACGTGACCGATTACAGCATGCTATCGAAGAGATTCGTATTATTCAAGACGCTGACTACATTGTTGTCATGGATATGGGTCATGTGAGATTAACCCATCCAGTGAAAACAAGAATTGGACAGCGCTCGGAGGGGACAGATGAAGAGCCTGCTTTTGCAGAGCATATTTATTTCTCAGAAGCAGAGGGAGAGCTTGGGACAGCCATCAGAGCTTTTTACCCAGTGAAGGATGATCAATTTAATCAAACTGGAGTTGTGCTTGTAGGGAGAACGCTACCAAGTATGGCGGATATATTAGGAGAAATGAAGCGGGATATCCTCATGATCCTTTTGCTGACGCTCAGCTTTGGACTTGTAGGTTCATTTTTACTCGCCCGTCATATTAAACAGCAAATGTTTAAATTGGAGCCGCATGAGATTGTCAGAATGCTAGAGGAACGCACCGCTACCTTTCACTCTATTAATGAAGGGGTCATCGCCATTGATAATCAGCATATGATCACCATTTTTAATGAGAAGGCGAAGCAAATTTTTAGCGTGACAGGGGATGTCGTGGGCCGGAATATTTGGGATGTGCTGTCTGATACAAGGCTTCCTGAAATCATTGACCGTGCAGAGCCTGTCTACAATGAAGAAATTCATATGAGCGGAAAGCGCATCATGAGCAGCCGGATTCCGATTGTGATGAAAAAGAAGATCATCGGAGCGGTCGCCATTTTTCAGGACCGGACAGAAGCGGCTAAATTGGCAGAGGAGCTAACCGGGGTCAAGAACTTTGTGGACGGTCTGCGGGTGCAAAATCATGAGCATATGAATAAACTCCATACCATCGCTGGGCTGATTCAGCTCGGTAAAGCCGATCAAGCGCTCGATTTAGCCTTTCAAACGACGGAAGAGCAAGAGCATGTGACGGACTTTCTCCACCGCGTCATTCAGCACGATGCCGTCGCAGGATTATTCATGAGCAAAATCAGAAGGGGCAAGGAGCTAGGCATTAAGGTCGAAGTCGACGAACATAGCTGTTTGCGTGATTTCCCTGAACGGCTAGATCAGCATGATATGACAAAGCTTCTCGGTAATCTGATCGAAAACGCCTTTGCTTCATACGAGTCTGTAGAAAGAGATACGAAACTCATTTCTATTAGTATTGATCAAACCGAGGATGTTCTCGCGATTTTAATTGAAGACAATGGCTCTGGGATCGAGGAGGACATGATTCCTTATATTTTCGATAAAGGCTTCACACATGGCAAAGAGGGCGGGACAGGTTATGGGCTGTATATTGTAAAAACGATTATCGACAAAGGGATGGGCAATGTAGAAGTCACATCAAGCATCGGCATTGGTACCACCTTCTCAATCGAATTCCCAATGACAATAGAGGAGAGAGACAGATGACTCAGATTAAGGTGCTATTAATTGAAGATGATCCGATGGTACAAGAAGTGAATAAAGAGTTCATTAAAAGTGTTCCTGGCTTTCAAGTTGCGGCCGTCGCAGGAAATGGAGAGCAAGGCATCCAGCTCATTAAAGAGATCCGTCCAGACCTTGTTGTACTCGATGTGTATATGCCAAAAAAAGATGGCGTTAAAACGCTTCAAGACATCCGAAAGCAAAAGATGCAGGTGGACGTGATCGTTATTTCTGCGGCAAAAGACAAAGAGACTATTGGCATCATGCTGCAAAACGGCGCACGAGACTATATCATCAAGCCGTTTAAGTTCGAACGTATGAAAGAATCACTTGAAAGCTATAAAGCATTTAAATCAAAAATACGTACAGCAGCAGAATTTTCTCAGGAGATGCTGGATGATATCATACGAAAGCCTGCTGTTAAACAGGAGGATACTTGGCTCCCTAAAGGGCTGAATGTGCATACGATGAATGAAATTAAAGCGTATATGAGTTTGCAAGATGATCCTCAGTCAGCAGAAGAAGTTGCCAATGCACTCGGCATTGCGCGTGTCACAGCACGCCGGTATTTAGACTTCCTTGTAAAAGAAGGTGAGCTGAAGTTAGATATGCAATATGGTGGGGTTGGACGGCCTGTGAATAAATATATCGTACATTCTGACTAAAAGACCAAAAAGACCAAAATGTACGATATGTTCATAAGCTTCACAGCCTTTGGTGAAATCGCTATCATTTATCTACAGATAAGAGTTAAGCGTTTACATCAAAGGGTGAGGGAGTTGATTTTTTATGAAGAGGCTTTTGAAGAACCTGACATTTCAGGTGATTGCAGCTGTCATTATCGGGATCATTGTCGGGATGGTTTGGCCAAACGTCGGAAAGGAAATGAAGCCACTTGGTGACACCTTTATCAATGCTGTTAAAATGGTCATCGCGCCGATTATTTTCTTAACCATTGTTCTTGGTATTGCCAAGATGGGGGATATGAAAAAGGTTGGAAAAGTTGGGGGAAAAGCATTTATTTATTTTGAAGTCGTTACGACGCTTGCGCTGGTCATCGGACTTTTTGTCGTAAATATGATGAAGCCGGGTGCAGGTTTGGACTATAGCAAGCTTGAAAAAGGGGACGTTTCACAATATACCCAAAACGGGGGACAGGGTATCGACTGGATGGAATTTGTCACACATATCGTGCCTTCTAACATGGTAGACGCCTTTGCGAAGGGGGATATTTTACAGGTCTTATTCTTCTCTATTTTATTCGGTGTTGCGCTTGCTGCACTTGGCGAAAAGGGGAAAGGAATCATTGAGTGGCTTGATAAGCTGTCACTCGTTTTCTTTAAAATCATTGGATATATTATGCGTGCTGCCCCGCTCGGTGCATTTGGGGCAATGGCTTATACGATCGGACACTTTGGTTTGGCATCGATTAAACCGCTTGCGAGTCTGATGCTCTCCGTTTATATGACCATGTTCCTGTTCATCTTCGTTGTGCTGAACATCATTTGTAAAATGTATGGATTCAGCCTGTTCGGTTATTTGCGGTTTATCAAGGATGAAATCCTAATTGTTCTAGGCACAAGCTCCTCAGAATCTGTGCTGCCAAGAATGATGGATAAAATGGAACGCTACGGGTGCTCAAAGTCTGTTGTCGGCCTTGTTATTCCGACTGGGTATTCCTTTAATTTAGATGGCACCTCGATCTATTTATCGATGGCTGTCGTTTTCTTGGCGCAAGTGTTTGGTGTAGATCTATCCATCGGTCAGCAGATCACGATTATACTTGTTCTGATGCTCACGTCAAAAGGGGCAGCTGGAGTAACAGGAAGCGGCTTTATCGTATTGGCATCCACACTTGCGGCACTTCAGGTCATTCCGTTAGAGGGGCTTGCCCTGCTGCTTGGTGTAGATCGATTCATGAGTGAAGGAAGAGCCATTACAAATCTCATTGGAAATGGAATCGCCACAATTGTTGTCGCGAAAAGTGAAGGTGAATTTGACGAAGCGAAGAGCAAAACAGCGCTTCAGGAAATGCGGAATATGAAGCAGGCTGTATAGTATAAAAACAACCAAAAACCGAAACCTTATGTTCTACATGGGGTTCGGTTTTTTCTTGTGTAAAAAAGAAAAAACATAAAAGCTTGATAAATTTAGGACGAATCGTAAGACCTCATTGACCTTTTATTATATAATTTACAGAAAGATCCGATATAATGTATATCAGATCCAATGAAAAATAGACTTTAGTCCTGGCAGGTGTGTAACGTAATGGCGGCATTTTTTAAATTGTTCGAAAAACCCGGTGTTAAGCGGTTTTCAGTATTTGTAGTATTAGCTACAGCTCTATATCTATTAAGAGGAATGATGAATTTAATTCTCTTGACCTTCATATTCACCTTTTTGATGAATCGGTTAGAAGAGGTCATTAGAGGTTTTTTAAGTCACTTCCTGAAAATAGGACAGAAATCGGTCATTACCATTTTGTATATCCTTCTGGCTGGTGGATTGACGTTTGGCGGATTCGTGTTTGTGCCAATTATCGCCAAACAGGTGGAACAGCTATTTCATTTAGGAAAGAAAATTGCAGATCATCCACAAGATTTACCCTTCTTTGATGTCATCACGAACGTATTCGGAGATTTTAAAATATCAGCTTACTTTGAGAAAGGGTTTAATTTCCTCTATACATACTTAACAGATTTCAGCACGTTCAGTATCCAGGTCATTATGTCCTTAATATTAAGCATGTTCTTCCTGTTCGAAAAGGAACGCCTCATTCAATTCATGAACAAGTTCAAAACGAGTAAAATCTCTGTCTTCTATCATGAGATCGCCTTCTTTGGACGTAAGTTTTCCAGAACGTTTGGAAAAGTACTTGAAGCACAGTTCATTATTGCAACCGTTAACTGCGTTTTAACAACGATTGCGCTCGGCATTATGGGGTTCCCGCAGTTATTTGGATTAGCAGTCATGGTCTTTTTACTAGGCTTAATCCCAGTCGCAGGTGTGGTCATCTCGCTTATTCCACTCAGCATCATTGCGTATACGCTTGGAGGCGGCATGTACGTCCTTTATATTGTGCTGGTGATCGTCATCATCCATGCCATTGAAGCCTACTTCTTAAACCCGAAACTCATGTCAGCAAAAACAGAACTCCCTATTTTCTTCACATTTATTGTGCTGATTTTCTCTGAACACTACATCGGAATTTGGGGACTCATTATTGGTATTCCAATCTTTGTGTTTATCCTAGATATTTTGGAGGTCACCAACAAGGAGGAAAGTCGTTAAAAAGTTCAATTGAACCTGTTTACAATTTTCCGAAAATAAGGTATAAATAGTATGAAAATATCATAATAACCACACGCTTAATCCTTCTAAAGGAATGGGGGACCCACTTTTTTTGGGGTGAATTTTTCTACGAGTAGAAAAAAGGACATCTCTTCGTCCTAACCCGTCAGCTAACCTCATCAGCGTGAAGAGAGTAATCGGTGGTATATGTAAAGACACGCAGACCCACGAGAAAACTCTCTCGTGGGTCTTTTTGACGAGGAAGGGGAGATTTTATTGAAGCTGGCTACAAAAATTATTATTGCCCTTATTGTAGGTGCAATCACGGGACTGTTGCTTAACATTTTCGCTCCAAATGTATTCAAAGTGTTAGATCCTTATCTATTCACACCTCTAGGTCAAATCTTCTTAAATCTAATCAAAATGCTAGTTGTGCCTATCGTCTTCTTTTCCATTACACTTGGTGTGGCAGGCCTCGGCGATCCAAAAAAGCTTGGCCGAATTGGCGCAAAAAGCATCTTATATTTTCTACTCACCACAACATTCGCTATTATCATTGCGATGTCTTTGGCATTATTGATTAAACCAGGTTCCTTTGGTTCATTCGATACAAAAGGTGCAGAATACGAACCTCAAGAAGCACCATCTACGACGGATACTTTATTAAACATCATTCCATCAAATCCAGTTCAATCTTTAGTCGAAGGAAATATGCTGCAAATCATTGTATTCTGTGTTTTTTTAGGACTAGGAATTGCCGTGCTAGGCAAAAAAACAGAAGGATTACTCAAGATATTAGAACAGGGCAATGAACTTATGATGTACCTTGTAGGAATGGTCATGAAATTCGCTCCATACGGAACATTTGGTTTAATTGTGACGGCGATTGGGAGTCAAGGTCTTGATGCCATTAAAGCCATGGGGCTGTATTTTACAGTGGTGCTAGTAGCGCTATTGGTGCATTTCTTTCTCACATACGGCTCAACGTTGGCTTTATTTGCAAAACGAAATCCATTCACATTCTTTAAAGACTTTTCACCTGCGATGGTCGTAGCCTTTAGTACGTCTAGCAGTAGTGCGGTTCTCCCTGTATCAATGGAAACCGCTCAAAAGAAACTGAAAGTACCTGAGCCGATCTCTAGTTTTGTACAGCCGTTAGGCGCTACGATCAATATGGATGGAACAGCGATTATGCAAGGGGTTGCCACCATATTTATTGCACAAGTGTTTGGTGTCGAGCTAACGCTGTTGCAAATGCTCACAGTTGTATTAACCGCTGTATTAGCCAGTATTGGGACAGCTGGTGTACCGGGAGTTGGCTTAATTATGCTCGCGATGGTCTTGAATTCGGTTGGGCTTCCAGTCGAAGGCATTGGGCTTATTCTTGGAATTGATCGCCTATTAGATATGGCAAGAACAGTTGTCAATATTACAGGTGACGCAGCATGTGCGGTGATCGTGACAGAAACTGAAAAAAAACATGAGAAAGACACAGTATCACCGAACCTATCTATGTAATGTGAAAGAAGGGCTGACTGGATCAGCCCTTTTTTTCATGGAGTCCCTGCTCCTGCGTGATATACTTTTAACAGAACGAGCGGCCATTCTTGCCGCCATAGGCTTTACATGAGAAGGAGGAACCACGTTGCAGTCTGCTGTTTTAAAAGTAGAGAAAGTTGATAAACGAATTGGTGGGAACATGATTCTACAAGATATATCTATAGAAATAGGGAAAGGAGAAATAGTCGGATTATTAGGACCAAATGGATCTGGAAAAACGACCTTGATTCGCTTAATCGTTGGCTTGATGAGAAAAAACAATGGCCGAATCATGATCAATGGATATTCACAGGATGAGGATTTTCAACAAGCGATGTCATCTGTTGGTGCGATTATCGAAAATCCTGAATTTTATTCGTATTTAACGGGCTTTGAAAACCTTGAACTGTATGCGGCGATGCACGATGGAGTGACAGAGGAGCGTATACAGGAAGTGGTGGAAAGAGTTCGTCTGGAACACGCCATTCATCAGAAGGTGAAGACGTATTCATTGGGGATGAAACAAAGGCTTGGGATTGCACAAGCCATATTGCATCAGCCGAACCTGCTCATTTTAGACGAACCGACAAATGGACTTGATCCTGCAGGAATGAAGGAATTCAGGGAACATTTGCAAATGCTCGTACAAGAAGAAGGGACGTCCGTGTTATTCGCCACACACCTATTGCATGAGGTAGAAGAGCTATGTGACCGCATGATTATCATTCAAAAAGGACAAATCAAAGCCAGTGCCAAGCTCCAGGACACGGAGGGGAAAGAGCAAATACTAATGAATATTCAGCCAGTGGAAAAGGCCGCTTCATGGCTCTCCACGCAGGCGTATACATATGAACGAAATGGTGAGCGTGTATTACTTCAATTAAACAAAGAACAAGTGCCTGAGCTGAACAAACAGCTTGTGCTGGCTGGGTTTGATGTACTTGAAATGACACCTCAAAAGCCATCAATTGAAGAGACATTTATGAAATGGACGGAAGGCGGGACGGCAGATGCTTCAACTCATCAAGAATGAGCATAAGAAAATGATGAGGAAAAAGATCACATTCATTGCACTTGGATTGATCGTTGTTTTCCAATTGGCTATGGCTTTAACGCTGAAACGAGTCATTTCAAGCTTTGGTGGACAAGACACCGTCGCCAACTATTTTGGTTATTCCACGAACGTCGTGTTTATTTTACAGGTACTAGCTGTAGTCATAGGCGCGACCTTGATCTCAACAGAATTTCAAAAAAGGACGATCAAGTTTTTATTGATCCGGCCGAAAACAAGGCTGCAAATTTTTCTGTCAAAATATATGACACTTGTGCTGACAGTCATATACTTGTTTGTTTTTTATTATGTATTGGCTTTTCTATTTGGCCTGATGTTCTTCGGTACTGAATTTGATGAAAGTACGGGACGTTTATTTCAGCATACGTTTGCTGTCATCGGATCTCAGTGGGTAGAAGTCATCATGATGGCAAGCTTCGCTTTTATGTGCTCCAGCTTGTTTAGGAACAGTCTCGTTGCACTTGTGACCTCGTTTTTTGTTTTATATGCGGCGAAATCACTAGTTCCCATCATGTCTCTTTTAGAAAATCAGTGGGGGAAAATCCTGCTTTTTGCTAATACGAACTTTACTCAGTACAGCTTTCAAGGTCCGCCGCCTTTTCATGGCATGAGCCCTTTGTTTTCTCTATTTATGGTAGGCGCACATTTTGTTTTCTTTGTTGGCACGGCTTGGTTTCTTTTCTGGAAGCGTGATGTAAATGTGTAAAAATTGTGTCAAATAACAAGAAAAATTCGTGACATCTTTGTGAAAACGAATCTGCATTTCACGATAACCGGCTGATTTTGTCTTATAATAAGAGGGAGTCATGGAGGTGGCACTATCGTGAAAAATTTCATTACGGCTTTACCTATTTTGTTGCTGTTGTCGTTTTCGTTCGTGTCTTTTGCCTTCCAGTTTGATCATCTTGTTTATTTCAGACTAGCGCTGGGGATCTTTTCGTTAGCGGGTCTTTTCTTTCTGTATACACTTAAAAGAAACATGAAATGGTTCATGGTTTATTTATATGCGAGCTGGATTGTTCTTGCTGCCGTCACGACATTTGAGGAGCCTGTTTTTTCTCAGTTTTTCTTCGGTGGTTTAACAATGACAATGGGCTATCTCACATATATGCTCATTTACTTAGGAATGAAGCAGGACCGTGTAGCGAAATCACATTAAAAACAAAAGCTGATAAAATCTGTTTCGATTTTATCAGCTTTTTTATTTCTGTTGAAAAGATAAAAGAGAAGAGCAGCCAGATGTGACTGCTCCCATGCGTTTATGATTCACGTCCAGCAGCTGCGAGCTGCTTTTGGTGCTTGTTGTCGATGGTTTCGTATATACTTTCCATCATTTTAGGATCGCGCATGATGGCCTTCTTGTTTTCTTCAATCAATTGCTGATATGTTTTGATTCTCTTCTTAGACATGTGACTCATCGCTCCTTTATGAGAATGGTGGACGTTTATAGGATTTCACACAGATGAAATTGATAATCATTTTCAATTAGCATCTCCATTATACAAAGCAAAATGTCAGAAGTAAAGATTCAATTCAGAAAATTCACGTAATCGACATATTCCCTTTCGAATCAACGTTCATTCTTTCCCAGGAAATAATTTGCTGTCAATTGCTGTCGTAAGTAAGATATCTATATAAAAGATTCCTTCGTTCTTTGAAACGTTTTGGCTGCCCATCTCGTCTTATGTAGAGATTTGATGTAGAACTGTGAGAAGACATAAAAAAGACACCAGCAAGTGTTGCTGATGTCCTTTGTTTCAACAATTTAAGAAACGTGTTCTTGAAGAAATTCTGTCACTTCTTCAGGGGATTTTGCGTTTGCACTGTGTAGATGACCTGTTTTTTCACCATTTTTGAAAATTAACAGGCTTGGAATACCCATGACCTGATACGTTTCTGCTAATTCAGGGAAATCGTCTTTGTTTATTTCAAACCATTCATGATGTGCATAAGCCTCTAGGATGTCTGGAATGAACATGTCCATTCTTGTACAGTCAGGACACCATGTTGCAAAGAATTTAACGATGACTTCTTTGTCTGATTGAATGATTTCATTGAATTGTTCAGTACTTGTGATTTTTTTCAATTTGTCACAACTCCTTTTCATTGTCATTTTAATATAAAATAAAGGCGAAAGACATACAAATGCTCGGGGGCGCTTACAACCTTTACAAATCATTTCAATTCCGTAACAACAAAAATTAATTAGAGCAATTTTGCTTGAAAGTGATAAGATAGTAAAGATGAATTTTAGTGGGGGGAGTATCCATTGAAAATAAGTTTAGGATTGATTTACGGCGGAAAGTCAGCCGAACATAATGTATCACTGCAAACAGCCCTTGCAGTTACAAAAGCACTTAACACTGAGAAGTTCGATATACATCCAATTTATATTACAGAAGAGGGCGAATGGCTAAGAGGAGAAAAACTCACTGAACCAGTATCAAACGTCAAAATGCTTCAATTTGAACAAAATGCAAAGACGTTTTTACCAACTTCTTTAAATGAGAGCATGTTTCCACAGCCTGCATCTGCCGATGAGAAAATTGATGTTGTCTTCCCATTGCTTCACGGACCAAATGGTGAAGACGGAACGATGCAAGGATTACTTGAACTGTTAAATATCCCTTATGTCGGTAACGGCGTTCTCGCTTCTGCCGCGGGTATGGATAAAGTCATGATGAAAGATGTGTTTGCTCAAGCAGGACTTGCACAGGCAAAGCACCTTTCCTTCAATAAAAAAGACTATGAGAAGGCCACACCAGATAGCTTAGAACAGGTCGAACAAGTACTTGGCTATCCATGCTTTGTAAAACCTGCCAACATGGGATCAAGTGTTGGAATTAGCAAATGCCGCAGCAAAGAAGAGCTGCAAACCGCATTCGACCTAGCTTTCCAATATGATCGTCGTGTAGTCGTCGAAGAAGGCGTCGTTGGAAGAGAAATCGAAATCGGTGTATTAGGAAATGACGAGCCGAAATGCTCAGTCGTTGGTGAAATTGCGCCTAAAACAGATTTTTATGACTACAAAGCAAAATATGAAGATGGCGATACAGATTTGATCATTCCTGCGAGTGTGTCAGAAGATGAATACAAGACAATTCATGATATGGCGATTAAGGCATTTAAATCCCTCGATGGTTCTGGTCTTGTACGTGCAGACTTCTTCCTCACAGAAGAAGGTGAAGTGCTGATCAATGAAGTGAATACAATGCCTGGATTCACCCCATTTAGTATGTTCCCGCTCCTTTGGAAACACACTGGTGTAGAGTATCCAGAGTTGATTGAAAAACTAGTGTCACTTGCAATTGAACGCCATCAAGAAAAACAAACCATTAAAACAACTTTTTAATGTGAGCAACAAGCAGACACTATCCTTAGGTAGTGTCTCTTTTCCTTCAAACGTGAAATGAGAAAGAGAGGCGAAAAATCATGATCAAACGTACAGCGAAACAAATCGCCCAAATGGCTGGTGGGACACTATCTAATCAAGCTTTTGGCGAAGAGCAAATTCACGGAGTGACAACAGATACACGAAAAGTATCAAAAGGCGCACTGTTTATCCCGCTCATTGGAGAACATTTTAACGGCCACACATTTGCTTCAAAAGCAGTGGAGCTTGGAGCAGCAGCTGTTCTTTGGAATCAAAAAGAAGCCAATCCGCCAGAAGGTGTACCTGTTATTCTTGTCGACGATACTCTGGCAGCACTTCAGCAATTGGCCAAATCATATTTAAAAGAAGAAAATCCTCGTGTTGTCGGTATTACAGGAAGTAACGGGAAAACGACAACGAAAGATATGATTCATTCCGTCTTACAAACGACGTATCAAGTTCATAAAACAGACGGCAACTTTAATAATCATATTGGTCTTCCGCTCACTATTCTTGCAATGCCAGAAGGCACAGAGATAGCTGTATTGGAGATGGGGATGAGTGCAAAAGGCGAGATTGAGTTCTTGTCAAATCTAGCTGAGCCTGATGCAGCAGTCATCACCAATATCGGGGAATCTCATATGCAAGATTTAGGTTCAAGAGAAGCGATTGCTGATGCAAAATGTGAGATCACAAAAGGGCTAAAAGAGGATGGCACCTTTTATTATTTAGGAGATGAGCCTTTGATCCGCGAGAGAGCGACTGCACTTTCGCAACAAGTGAAAACCTTTGGAGAAGCAGAGGACTGTGATATCAAGGTTACGCACATTAACCAACTTGCAGAAGGCACTGAATTTCAAGTCGAAGGGTATGCCCAGGGGTTTCTTATTCCTGTATTAGGGAAACATAATGTAAAGAATGCCCTTGCTGCCATTGCCATAGGCCAGCATTTCGGACTGAATGAAAGACAAATCGCCCAAGGACTCATGCAAACGAAATTGACAGGAATGCGCCTTGAACTGTTTAAAACAGAGAAAGGAATGACTGTCATCAATGATGCATATAATGCAAGTCCTACTTCTATGAAAGCTGCAATTGATCTTGTAGGAGATATGGATGGCTTTGCACATCGTATTCTTGTACTCGGAGACATGCTTGAGATGGGCAGCGAAGAAGAAACGTATCATTATGAACTAGGCCGCTACATCAAGCCTGAGTTTATTGATCATGTGATGACGTATGGCCGCCTAGGTGCATTCATCGCTGAAGGAGCAAAGGAAGCATTCGGTGATGCGCGTGTGTTCTCATTTATGGACAAAGAGGAATTGAAGAAAAAACTAGCTGACGTAGCAGGACCTGACGATGTTGTTCTAGTCAAAGCTTCACGCGGCATGAGATTAGAAGAAGTCATTACTGCACTTTAAAGAGTAAGCGGCAAAGAAGGTGACAGAATGATTGGCTGTCTATGTATACACGGTTTCACTGGCGCTCCTTATGAAGTGGAACCGCTCGCACAATATTTAAAGCAGAAGACAGATTGGAACATGCAGTCTATCACGCTTCCGGGGCATGGAGATGAGCTTCAGCTAAAAGGCATTCTCTATCAAGAATGGATTGCGACAGCTGAACTAGAGCTTTTATCCCTTAACAGAACTTGTGACACCATTTATTTAATCGGATTTTCAATGGGAGGAATGATTGCTTCTTATCTAGCAGCGAAGTATCCGGTTGCTCGTCTCGTCCTTTTAAGTGCTGCGGCAAAATATGTGAATCCAAAACAAATGATTCAAGACACAAGGCAAATGCTGAAGGAATCATTTTCTGGTTTGATTGATACGAACCCTTTGTATGATAGATACCGTCATAAGCTAACGAGCACACCGCTGTCAGCTGCTGTAGAATTTATGAAGCTGGTGAAGCAAACGAAGGGCTCTCTTGAGAAGCTTCACCTCCCCGTGTTAATTGTACAAGGGGAAAGCGATGGGATTGTACCTGCTTCAAGTGCAGATTTTATTTATCATAAAATCCCCTCCCGCCAGAAAGAAATGTTTTATTTACCCGATTGTAAACATCATGTATGCCACGAGCCGTGTGCACAGCAATTGTTTGAAAAAGTAGAGTATTTTCTAAAAAAAGCGATTTAATCTATAGAAAAGCGAAAATGTGGCTAAACTAATATAAATTGAATCCCACTTGTTAAAATTTGCATCATTTTTGTCGAATGAGTGACATGCCTATGGTACAATAGGAAAGAAAAGGTGGCTGATTCGGTTGTTTCAATATGACGGAAAAACCTTTATCCCGCAGTCTAACTCGAGTAACGGAGAAGTATCATCAAGAACCGTATTTCAATATCGTCAGGACGGGAATATATTAACGGGCACATATCAAGGCGGCAGTATTGTTTCTGGCGTACTTGTAGGAACTGTAAATGAGGATGGAACACTTCATTTTAGATATCACCATGTCAGCAAAGACGGCAGCATAAGAAGCGGGTCTTGCGATTCCACACCTAAGCAGCTGGATAACGGAAAAATTCAACTGTTCGAAAAGTGGAAATGGATGGATGGCGATCAAAGTGATGGTGAATCTGTCATTGTGGAACAGTAGATATATCCATTTCTGTCTTGTTGAAAAACAAATAGTGTAATGGTAAGATATAAGGTAGGGTAATTCGGGCTTTGTATATAATGGACCTGTCCTTTCGGAAAAGGGCAGTTTTTAATGATCATTCACGAGATTACTGAAACAGCAATTAGAAGGAGTTTGAATAATTTGACTATAACGTTTCAAGATTTTCAATTAAGCGAAAGTCTCATGAAAGCTATTAACCGCATGGGATTTGAAGAAGCAACACCGATTCAAGCGGAAACAATTCCTCTCGGTCTTAAGAATAAAGATGTCATTGGACAAGCACAAACAGGAACAGGAAAAACTGCAGCGTTTGGTATTCCTCTTGTCGAAAAAATCGACCCAGCGTCTCCAAATATCCAAGCGATTATCATTGCGCCAACAAGAGAATTAGCAATTCAAGTATCTGAAGAGCTATACAAAATTGGCCAAGACAAGCGTGCGCGCGTACTTCCGATTTACGGTGGACAAGATATCGGTCGCCAAATCCGTTCGCTCAAGAAAAATCCTCATATCATCGTAGGGACTCCAGGACGTTTACTCGATCACATTAACCGTCGTACAATGCGTCTTCAAAATGTTGAAACTGTTGTGCTTGATGAAGCAGACGAAATGCTAAACATGGGTTTCATCGAAGACATTGAATCGATCCTTTCAAATGTACCAAGTGAACACCAAACACTTTTATTCTCTGCGACAATGCCTGCACCAATTAAGCGCATTGCAGAGCGTTTCATGACAAACCCAGAACACGTAAAAGTAAAAGCGAAAGAAATGACTGTCTCTAACATCCAACAGTTCTACTTGGATATCCACGAGCGTAAGAAGTTTGATACATTGACTCGTCTTCTTGACATTCAATCACCTGAGCTTTCAATTGTCTTCGGCCGTACGAAACGCCGCGTTGACGAATTGACTGAAGCACTTAACCTTAGAGGTTATACAGCTGAAGGAATTCATGGTGACTTGACGCAAGCAAAACGTATGGTTGCGCTTCGTAAATTCAAAGAAGGTTCAATCGATGTGCTTGTCGCAACAGACGTTGCAGCACGTGGACTTGATATCTCAGGCGTAACACACGTGTATAACTTTGACGTACCACAAGATCCAGAAAGCTACGTACACCGTATTGGACGTACTGGACGTGCTGGACGTACAGGTATGGCGATGACATTCATCACACCACGTGAAAAAGATATGCTTCGTGCGATCGAGCAAACAACTAAACGTAAAATGGATCGTATGAAAGAACCAACACTAGATGAGGCAATCGAAGGGCAACAACAAGTAACCATTGATCGTCTGCGCACAATCATCAGTGAAAACAACCTAAACTTCTACATGACAGCAGCTGCTGAATTGCTAGAAGATCATGATTCTGTTACAGTGGTTGCGGCTGCTATCAAAATGATGACAAAAGAGCCAGATGCAACGCCTGTTCGTTTGACAGATGAAGCACCAATGGTATCAAAACGCAATCGTAACAACCGCAGCTCTTCTAAACGTAGAGACGGTGGCGGCGGAGGCGGCTATCGCGGAAAAAGCCGTTCATCTTACGGTGATAAAAAGCGCTCTTCAAATGACCGCAATCGTTCTTCTAACGATCGTCGTCAAAAGAAATCTTATAACAACTAATTCAAAAGCGAATCCTTTGCAGGGTTCGCTTTTTTTAACAGGTTTGTTGAAACTTTTTAGTCTTTATTTCGTAATATATTGATAGAAAAGTATGAGAATGGGGGAAGAGTGTGAGAAAACAGCCGCAACGTCAAATTAGTTTAAATGGTTTAAAGGTATGGCGTCTTCAAAATGGAATTATCTCATTGATTTTCTTACTCATCATCATTGGGGTATTTGTCGCTAGTTATTATCTTCAATGGCCATATTGGATTGGGACCATCCTCATCGGTTTATGGGTCTTACAGGTCATCTTTGGCATTTGGCTTATACCGAAAATCCGACATCGCATCTGGCGCTACGAAGTATTTGAAAATGAAATTGAAATTCAGCATGGACTCATTCGCGTCACACGTGTGATTGTGCCGATGGTCCGTGTCCAGCATGTCGATACATCGCAAGGTCCGCTTTTAAGGCGCTACCGTTTGGCATCGGTTCAAATTTCGACCGCTGCCACAGTTCATGATATACCGGCGCTAGAATTAGAAGAAGCTGATGAGCTTCGTGATTACATATCTCGTTTAGCAAGGGTGACGGAAGATGATGTCTGAACCAAAACGAGTACATCCAATCTCGATGTTTATTGATTTTATATCAGATGCCGTATCTATGATCAAAAACTTCATTATCCCTTTTTTCGTTCTGATCTTTGTGAACTCGAATTCGAGCATTCGTTTTTATGCATTTATCATTCTTGGTGTGCTCCTTTTATGGAAAGCTGTTTCAACCGTATTAGCATGGAGACGATTCACCTATCGGATGGAAGATGATGAATTTCGTGTGGAATCGGGGGTCATCACGAAAAAGAAAAAGTATATCTCGTTAGAACGAATTCAAACGGTGAATACAAGTGAAGGCATCTTCCAGCGAATTTTCGGCTTGGTGCGTGTCCAAATCGAAACAGCAGGCGGAACCGACGGTCCAGAAGTGAGCCTGACGGCGATTACAAAAGCAGAAGCGGAACAATTAAAGCAAGCGATTTTCAACCGTAAGAAAAGCTTGCAGCAAGAAGAAATGGTGGATGAAAATGGGGATGTGCTGCATGATCCTCTGGCGAAGCAACAACCTGTGGAAGAAGAAATCAATGTTTCCTATCGTATGGGTGTACCAGAGCTGCTTCTGGCTGCGACGACTTCAAGCGGGATCGGCGTCATAATATCTGGGTGTATCGCCATCTACACACAAATTGATGAAATCCTTCCTTTGGACGGATTCATCAATCGCTTCTCTTTTTTAAGTCATGCGAGTATTGAAATTTATGCGATTCTCATATTTCTTGCCATATTGATTGCGTGGATTCTGAGTGTCGGGGTGACGGCTCTTCAATATGCAAATTTTACGGCAAAGCGAAAAGGGAATGACATCATCATCACAAGAGGACTGATCGAGAGGCATCAAATGACCATTCCTCTTGCCAGAATTCAAGCAGTGAAAATCAAAGAAAGTATTATCCGGGAGCCTTTTGGCTTTGCGACGGTAATGCTTGTGAGCGCTGGAGGATCTATTACAGAAAAAGAAACCTCTTCCGTCTTATTTCCGCTGATTCGCAAGAAAAGAATCAGCGAACTGCTATCTCAATTCACAGATCATTATCATTTGGCGCCAGAAACTGAACTGAAAAAGGTGCCAAAGCGTTCGCTCAAACGCTACTTGATCTCTTACGGCTTTGTACCATTACTTGTAGGTGTGATCCTTTCTGTCCGTTTTCCGCCGTGGGGTTATTTGGCACTCATTCCGCTTCCGATTGCTTTGCTCTTTGGGTATTTAGCTTATAAACAATCAGGCTACACGATTAAAGATCCATTGATTCAATTGACATCAAGGGGCATTGGCAAAACCACTGGCATTGTATTGAGAAAACGAATGCAAAACTATACAATGACACAATCTTTCTTCCAAAAGAAAGGCCGAGTGGCGAGTATTCACACATTTGTGAAATCCTCTGCGCTGCTTGATTCCTTTGGTGTGCATCACCTTGAGGAAGAAGATGCCGCACGTGTCTTGGATTGGTATTCATATGAAAAAAATAAATCTTCTTAAACCAAAAATGTCGATCAACTTCCCGTTCATAGGAGTGATCGACATTTTTTATGAGATTAGTAGCGTCTTTTTTTTGAATGGAAAAATAGCGTAAGAGGTGCTAGGAGCATGCCGCCAATCAAGCCAAATAAGTGAGCCATAATATTGATGTTCGAGTTGACGAATGTCATGATGACAGAGACTGCAAGAATCGTTAAAATCACCTGAGAATTGCCGCGGTCCATCATGTGCGGTTTAAAGAGAACAAGATATAAATAAACGCCAAACAAACCGAAGATCGCACCAGAAGCGCCGACGTGTACATACTCTAAAGGCTCCACCCAATAGGTTCCGAGATTCCCAATGAACCCTGCACCCAGATAAATGATCAGAAATCGAACCTTCCCAAGCAAATGCTCAAGCGCTGGAGCGAATAAGAACATGGACATAGAATTGAACAAAATATGGGTCAGACTACCGTGAAGAAAAATAGGTGTGACGAGCCGCCACCATTCTCCAGCAGCTACACCGTAATTAAAACCGACGAGATGATCGTGACCAAGCTGTATAAGAGGAATAGGAATGGCAAATAGAAGCCACAGACCAATTTGCAAAGCAAGGATCGTTGTTACGATTGGATACGATCTAATAAATTGTTGAAAGCTCTCCGTTCGAATAAACATAACAAACCCCTTTTGACTAGATAATGGTAAGTTTATAGTAACACGTTTATGAAGAGAACACCCAAATTAGTACGAGTATCATAGGAGGTATCTCATGATCAAAGGAATAGGCATGGATATTGTAGAGATCAATCGGCTCGCGCAAGTGCTTAGCAGACAGCCTCGTTTACCAGAACGAATTTTGACCACAAGTGAACAAGACACCTTTAACACACTCAGTGAAAAGAGACAGCTGGAATTTTTGGCAGGAGGTTTTGCGGCAAAGGAAGCTTTCGCTAAAGCTTACGGAAAGGGAATCGGCCAGCATTTAAGTTTTCATGACGTCGAAATTCAAAAAGATGATTATGGAAAACCTTTCATCAAAAGCGAGAAGACGAAGGACGACCAAGTTCATGTGTCCATCACCCATACGAAAGAATATGCTGCTGCACAAGTTTTAATTGAAAGGTTGTCAAGCTAGTCTGCATATTGTTTGTCCCCCCTTCATATATTGGGTAGTGCGATAAGGAAGGGCGAGTTGCTAATAGGCTTTGATGGTTCGCGGTACGCAGTTAACTCTTGAGGCGTACTGTTAAAGTCAAACAAGCGGTTTCTTCCTTTTAACACAATTAACGAAGGGGTTGAAAAGGGTGAGAAAAAGCTTTGTTTTGCTTGTAACGGGGATCCTTTTTGTACTGATTCTCTCCGCATGCGGTCAAAAATCTCAGCAGGATATCGTTGGAGATTTAAACAAAAAGGCAGAGGAAATGACATCATACAAAGCCAAAGCAAAAATGACCATTGAGACAGGAAATGACCCGCAGGAGTATCAAGTAGAAATTTGGTACAAGAAGCCGGAACTTTACCGTGTCTATTTAGAAAATCCAAAAAAAGATCAGAGTCAAGTCATTTTAAGAAATGGCAATGGTGTGTTTGTGCTGACACCTTCATTGAACAAAAGCTTCCGTTTCCACAGCGATTGGCCGAATAATAGCAGTCAGGTTTACTTATTTGAATCACTCGTGAAGGACATTAAAAATGACAGTGCCGCTCAGTTCAAAGCGAAAGAGTCAAAGTATGTGTTCGAAACGAAAACCAATTATCAGCACAACCAAATGCTGCCTACCCAAGAGATTACCTTTCATAAAAAAACAATGGCACCTGCCAGTGTAAAAGTACTGGATAGCGACAAAAAGCCAATGGTGAAAGTGGAATTCTCTCACTTTGAATTCAATAAATCCTTTGACAAAGATGCATTTGATGAGAAGAAAAACATGACGCTCTCTCAAATGGATGTCGCCACAAGCGCAGGCCCATCTGACAGCTTTGCGGTGAAAACGCCAGTTGATATGCCAGAGGGCGTGAAGAAGATGGAAGAGAAAGAAGTGACAACGGACGCTGGGAAACGTTATGTGATGACGTACGGTGGAAAGAAATCCTTCACACTCATTCAAGAAAAAGCGAGAGTGGCTGAAGCATCTACGCCTGTGACGATGAACGGCGAGCCAGTTGACCTTGGCATGACAGTAGGGGTTCTTACAGATCAATCCCTTTCATGGACATCTGACGGAGTGGACTACTTGATTTCTTCAAGTGATCTATCGAAGGAAGAGCTCTTAATGGTGGCGAAGAGTGTAGAAGGCCAGTCGGCTAAATAAATGAATAACTCATTACAGAAAAACATCAAACATCAGCCCTATGCAAGGGCTGATGTTCTTTGATTTATTTCACTTTATTCCAGATTTTTAGTATCATATGAAGGTATTGAATCATTCAGTAGGGAAGTGTGACGGATGGATACAAATGCCTTCTTTAGAGACACATGGGCAGAAATTAATGTAACAGCAATTAAGCATAATGTTTCACATATGAAAGATCATATTGGTCAAAACGTTCAGTTGATGGCTGTTGTGAAAGCCAATGCATATGGGCATGGAGATATAGAAGTGGCAAGAGCTGCTCTCAAAGCAGGAGCAGATGTATTAGCCGTAGCTTTTTTAGATGAGGCCATTTCTTTAAGGAATAAGGGGATCGAAGCACCCATTCTTGTACTGGGCGCCATACCGCCGGAATATGTCAAAACCGCTGTTCAATACAACGTTGTGATGACTGCTTACTCCATCCAGTGGCTGAAAGAGGTCACCAAAATAGCGGAAGGACAGATGGAACAACCGATCCGTTTTCATTTGAAATTAGATAGCGGAATGAACCGATTGGGTGTCAAAACGTTAGAGGAAGTAAACGAAGTGAAAAAGCTTGTCAGCGAGCACTCTTATTTACAGCTTGAAGGTGTATTTACTCACTTTGCGACAGCAGATGAAAAGGAAGAGGCCTACTTTGATAAGCAGGTCAACACCTTTCAAACACTACTTCAGCCGCTACATACGGACAAGCTGCTCGTTCATTGTGCCAACAGTGCAGCAGGTTTAAGGTTTAAAGACGTTTTGTTTAATATGGTTCGCTTTGGTATTAGTATGTACGGGCTGTCGCCGTCAGAGGAGATCAAGGATGAATTGCCTTTCAAGCTGGAAGAAGCCATGTCCCTTCATACAAAACTTGCTCATGTGAAGCACATTCAAAAGGGCGAGAGTGTCAGCTACGGGGCGACGTATACAGCCAATCAAGATACGTGGATCGGCACGGTTCCAGTCGGCTATGCAGACGGCTGGATCAGGAAGCTGGCAGGAACAGAAGTGCTCATTGGCGGAAAGCGCCGAAAGATTGCGGGAAGGGTTTGTATGGATCAATTCATGGTTGATCTGAAAGACAACCTTCCAGCTGGGGAACCGGTCGTTTTGATTGGAAAGCAAGGAGAAGACATGGTATCAGTCGATGAAATCGCAAAAAGGCTTGAAACCATTAACTATGAAGTCACTTGCTCGATTGGGCACCGCGTCCCAAGAGTATATATAGAGGACGGTAAAAGAGTCCATGTGCGGAATCCACTGCTTCAAGACGATCCAAGCTTATTATAAACAGTGTTCAAAAGAACGATGGTCAAACTGACTTCGTTCTTTTTTATTCGACAAAAGCAAGGTAAACATTCTCCCTTTTTTAGAGATTTTGGAAATACCGTATGATTTTCGGAAAAAAGCGTATAATGGGAAAGAAGAACTCCATTATCATCTTGCTTTACGGGTGGCGAGCCGCTTCATGTTCTAATAAGAAATCATGAAAAAACAGCTTTGCTTGCGCATTGAATAATGGTATGATTAGTCTTGGAATGGATCGAAACGGTATCCGTAAGTTTTGTGGAGGTGTATGTTTTTTGTCTGAATCCAGCGCAACAAACGAAATGAAGATTCGACTACCGGAGGCTTTGATGTCTGAAATCGAACGAGTAGCAGAGCAGGATAAGGTAACAAGAAATGAATTGATCTACCGAGCGACAAAAACGTATATTCGTGAACGTAATATTCGACAAAATCGTGAATCGATGAGACGCGGCTACATGGAGATGGCGAAAATTAATCTGAATATCTCTTCAGAGGCACAATACGCAGAATTTGAGGCTGAGAATACAGTTGAGCGATTAGTCAGCGGGGGTTAAACATTTGATTGTTAAACGCGGTGATGTTTACTTTGCTGATTTATCTCCTGTTGTTGGCTCCGAGCAGGGCGGGGTTCGCCCGGTATTGGTGATTCAAAATGACATTGGAAATCGCTTCAGCCCGACTGCTATCGTTGCAGCCATAACAGCCCAAATACAAAAAGCGAAATTACCGACTCACGTCGAAATTAATGCAAAGCGCTACGGCTTTGAACGAGATTCTGTCATTCTTTTGGAACAGATTCGCACAATCGATAAACAAAGATTGACAGATAAAATTACACATCTTGATGATGAGATGATGGAGAAGGTTGATGAAGCCTTACAAGTTAGTTTGGCTCTTATTGATTTTTAATATGGTGAGATTTGGTTGCTCTATTGGGAGCAACTTTTTTTTGTGTTCGATTTTTATTAACGTTATAATGAAGACAGACGAAAAGAAGTGCTGTTTATGTACGTAGGGGGTAAAACATGTCGAATCATATCGTGTTAGCTTTCGCAAGGGAGCATCAAAAGGAATTAGAAAAAGAGTGGACGGACATTTTTAAACGACTCGGAGAAAAAGAAACGGACATGATGCTGAACGACAAAATGTATGAAGCCATCTGTTCGGAATATGTTCAACTGATCATTACATCTCTGTCTGAGGGGGATGTCGAAGATTTTGAAGAAAAAGTGCAAACTTTTGCTTTAAAAATTGTTCAAATGGGTATATCACTTAAGTTACTGGCAAATGGTCTAACAGAAATCCGTGCACATTTATACCAAAGAATGAACGATGACCAAGATACAGCAGAAGATAGCCATGACCTTATCTGGCAAATCGATCGATTCATCACACCGGTTCATAACGAAATATTAAACCAGTATTCCATCTCATGGGAGAGAACCGTTAACCTTCAAAAAATTGCGCTGCAGGAACTTTCTGCCCCGCTAATCCCTGTGTTTGAGCACATTACCGTTATGCCGCTAGTTGGAACAATAGATACAGAGCGTGCGAAAAAAATTATGGAAAACCTGCTTAATGGTGTCGTCAAACATCGATCACAAGTCGTCTTGATTGATATTACAGGTGTCCCTGTTGTTGACACAATGGTGGCTCACCATATCATTCAGGCCTCAGAGGCTGTGAGATTAGTAGGTGCGAAGTGCTTGCTTGTCGGTATTCGCCCAGAAATTGCCCAAACGATTGTGAACCTTGGCATTGATTTATCTCAGGTTACAACAAAGAATACCCTTCAAAAAGGAATTCAAACTGCTTTGGAAATGACAAATCGAAAAATTGTTTCATTGGAGGGATAAACCAGTGAGAAATCACCCGAAGATTCCAATTTTAAAACTATACAATTGTCTTCTGATTTCAATCCAGTGGGAGCTTGATGATCAAACAGCTCTTCACTTTCAAGAAGACTTACTGAATAAAATTCATGAAACAGGAGCAAACGGTGTTGTGATTGATTTAACATCCGTCGATATGATTGATTCATTTATCGCAAAAGTATTAGGCGATGTGATCACCATGTCCAAGCTCATGGGGGCAAAAGTTGTATTAACAGGAATACAGCCGGCAGTTGCTGTGACGCTCATTGAACTTGGTATATCGCTGGAAGAAATTCAGACAGCACTAGATCTTGAACAAGGGCTTGAGACACTGAAGCGGGAATTGGGGGAATAGATATGAAAGACCAATCCTGTGTAAAAATATTGACGGAATGGGACATAGTCGCAGCAAGACAGTTGGGGCGCAATGTTGCAAAAGAACTTGGTTTTGGAACAGTTGACCAAGCAAGAATTACGACGGCCATTTCAGAATTAGCTCGAAACATCTATTTATACGCTGGTAAAGGTCAGATTTGTATAGAAGAAGTGATGGAGCGTGGAAAGCGTGGGCTCAAAGTCATCGCAGCTGATGAAGGGCCTGGCATTTTGGATATACGCAAAGTGATGGAAGATGGATTTTCAACATCAGGTGGGCTCGGCGCAGGTTTACCGGGCGTCAGAAGGCTGATGGATGATTTCAAATTAGATTCTGCACCAGAACAAGGAACAGAGATACAAGCTGTTAAGTGGCTTCGCTAGGAGGGAAACCATGGATTTTAAGGAGGTAATGGAGCAGCGGTACCATCAGCTGCTCAGTCGTTATATCAGTGATTTAACTGAAACATCGCTTTATCAAGCTCAAAAATTTAGCCGTAAAACCATTGAGCATCAAATACCTCCTGAAGAAATAGTGAGTGTTCACCGAAAAGTGATTCAGGAGCTTTACCCTGATTTGCCGGAAGATGTTTTTCATTCACTAGACTTCTTAATAGAAGTCATGATTGGGTACGGTCTTGCCTACCAGGAACATTTAACACTTAGAGGCATCCAGCAAGAAATTAAATCCGAAATCGAAATTGCTGCAAATGTTCAGCAAACCCTTCTGGAAACGAAAATTCCAGAAGGAGATACCTTTGATATTGGTGCAATTAGTGTGCCGGCAAAGCAGATGAGTGGTGACTATTACCACTTTGTGACGGATCACGATTCGATCAATATCGCGATCGCAGATGTCATTGGAAAGGGAATTCCGGCTGCGCTCTGTATGTCGATGATTAAATATGCGATGGATTCCTTGCCTGAGTCAGGGAGCGGTCCAACAAAGGTGCTGAAAACCCTTAATCGTGTTGTTGAGCAAAACGTTGACCCAAGTATGTTTATCACCATGTTCTATGGCAGCTATAATACAGAAACGCATGAATTTAAATATGCATCGGCTGGACATGAGCCGGGCTTTTTCTATTGCAAAAAAGAGGATACATTTTACGATTTAGACGCGAAAGGCCTTGTTCTTGGAATCGCGCCAGATTTTGATTACAGGCAGTATGAGAAGCATTTGGACGTAGGAGATATGGTGATCTTATTTTCAGACGGTGTCACCGAATCCAAATCGGAGGACGGCTTCTTAGAGCGGGAGGATATCAAAGCGCTCATAGCAGAGCATCTATCCTATTCAGCTCAGGAAATGGTAGACGCTATCTATGCAAGCTTACTCAAATTACAAGATTTTCAGCTGCATGATGATTTTACGTTACTTGTCCTCAAAAGAAAGGTTTAGAAAGTGAATATGCGGGTATATAAAACTTTAGGATACAAGAATTTCGAGGTGAATGCATAATGAATATGTCTGTAAAAGAGCATCAAATAGATCAAAAGACAAAAATTAGTGTCAGCGGAGAAATCGATGTGTACTCTGCGCCGGAGCTAAGAGAAACGCTTATGCCTAAAGCAGAGGCGGGAGAGAATCTTGAAATCTGTCTGAAGGATGTTACGTATATGGATAGTACAGGTTTAGGTGTATTTGTTGGGCTGTTTAAAGCGGCTCAAAAAGCTGGTGGAACATTAAAGCTTGAGAACTTATCAGACCGGCTTGTAAGGTTGTTTGAAATCACTGGATTAAAGGACATCATTGACATTTCTGCAAAGTCAGAGGGTGGGGTACAATGAACGAATCAGTAGATCTTATCGAGATGAAAATACCGGCGAAACCAGAATACGTAGGCATCATTCGTCTGACTCTTTCAGGCGTAGCGAGCCGAATGGGCTATGCCTACGAAGAGATTGAAGACTTGAAAATTGCCGTCAGTGAGGCCTGTACAAATGCAGTTCAGCATGCCTACAAAGGGAAAGACGGTGAAGATGGAGAGGTAGCTGTTCGCTTTCTTGTCTATGAGGATCGTCTAGAAATTATTGTCGCGGACAAAGGTGGCAGCTTTGACTTTAAGCAAAAGCAGGAGGACCTAGGGCCGTACACATCTACTCATACGGTGGATCAATTGGCAGAAGGAGGTCTTGGTTTATACTTAATGCAAACATTGATGGATGAAGTCGAGGTGCAAGCAAACTCCGGAGTTACCGTGGCGATGACAAAGTTTTTAAACAGGGAGCGAGTTGACCATGACACAACCATCCAAAACTATGAAACTAACTAAAGATGAAGTGGATCGCCTCATCCAAAGCTATCAATCCAATCAAGACGAGCAGGCGCAGCTCACACTGGTCGAATGTTACACAAACTTGGTCGATATGCTCGCAAAAAAATACTCTAAAGGAAAAAGCTTTCATGAGGATCTAAGACAAGTTGGAATGATTGGTTTACTCGGTGCGATTAAGCGATACGACCCGCTTGTCGGTAAATCATTTGAAGCTTTTGCCATTCCAACCATCATCGGAGAAATCAAACGCTTTTTACGAGATAAAACATGGAGTGTCCATGTACCAAGGCGTATTAAAGAACTTGGACCAAGAATCAAGATGGCAGTTGATCATCTGACAACGGAGACACAGAAATCGCCAAAAGTCCAAGAAATTGCAGAATACCTAGATGTGACAGAGGAAGAAGTACTGGAAACCATGGAGATGGGCAAAAGCTATCAAGCATTGTCTGTTGACCAAGGCGTAGAAGCTGATTCTGAAGGAAGTACGGTCACGATTTTAGACGTTGTCGGCTCACAGGAAGAGGGCTACGAACGTGTGAACCAAAAAATGATGCTTGAGAGCGTGCTTCATGTTTTAACGGATCGAGAAAAAGAGATTATCAATCTGACTTATTTACAAAATAAGAGTCAAAAAGAAACAGGCGATCTCCTCGGCATCTCCCAAATGCATGTATCGAGACTGCAGCGGAAGGCAGTTAAAAAGCTGCGAGATGCATTATCAGAAGATGCGTCTATGGAGCTAGGGTAATGAAGCAGATTGAACAGCATGAGCATGTGAATGCCATTATCTATCAATCGAGTAAAGAAGGAAAATCATGCTGCGGGGACAGTTTTTTTATTAAAGCAGATGATGAAGAACTAATTTGTTCTGTAGCAGACGGATTAGGCAGCGGCCAGTTCGCCAATGAATCATCTTCTTTAGTCAGCGAAATTGTCGAAAAATATGGAGATGAGGATGTGACGACCCTCATCGACAGATGCAATCAGGTCATGAAAAATAAACGCGGGGCCACAGTTGCGATCTTAAAGGTGAATTTTTCCCAGCAGCAATTTACTTATTGTTCGGTTGGTAATATTCGATTTATCTTGAATGCACCTTCTGGCGACTATATTTATCCACTTCCGACATCAGGATACTTATCAGGGAAACCTAGAAAATATAAAACATACACCTATTCCTACGAAAAAGGATCGACATTCATTATGCATTCAGACGGGCTGAATGTGCCAAACATGAGAATGTGTTTAAAGCATGGCCATTCAGTTTCAGACATTGCCAAACAACTAGAAGCATACACTCAAGACAAGAAGGACGATCTCACCTATGTACTTGGTCAGCTCACGTAAAATAGCTGACCTTTTTTCTGTTTTCCCGGTTTTTTTGATACACTAAAAGAGAAGAAACAGTGAGAGGATGCAAAGTATGAAGACATCTGACTTTTTATTGAAACAAATTGCAACAGAATTAAAGCTTTCAACGAAACAAATTGAAAGTGTGATCAAGCTATTAGAGGATGGCAACACCGTCCCGTTTATTGCCCGTTACCGGAAAGAGCAGACAGGCTCACTGGATGAGGTGCAAATCCAAACCATTTCAGAGCGCTATACATATATCCAAAATGTCACGAACCGAAAAGAAGAAGTCATTCGTTTAATTGCTGAACAAGACAAACTGACGGACGAGTTAAAACAAAAAATTGAACAAGCTCATAAACTGCAAGAGGTCGAAGATTTATACCGGCCATTCAAACAAAAGCGTAAAACAAAAGCGAATGTAGCCAAAGAAAAAGGGCTGGAGCCGCTGGCGGAATATATACTCACGCTGCCAAACGATGAGATCGAGAAGAAGGCTGCTTCTTTTATCAACGAAGAAAAGGAAGTAACAAGTGTAGAAGAGGCGCTTGAAGGCGCGCAGCACATCATTGCTGAACAGCTGGCAGATGACCCTGATATGCGAAAATGGATTCGCAGTGAAACGTACCAAAAGGGCAGTCTTGTCACATCAGGAAAAGACACCGAGAGCGATGAGAAAAATGTGTATGAAATGTATTACGATTATCAAGAGCCGATAAAAAAAATTGTGCCCCATCGTGTACTGGCGGTCAACCGAGGCGAGAAAGAGGGCATTTTGAAAGCAGCCATCGAACCACCTGCTGAAAATATTCGTTTCTATCTCGACAAACAAGTCATCAAAGGCAAACCGACAACGGCGAGACCGTTTATTGAAGCGGCCATTGATGATGCGTATAAACGGCTCATCCAGCCTTCAATCGAACGAGAAATACGAAAAGAACTGACAGAAAAAGCAGAAGAACAAGCCATTCATATTTTTGCTGAAAACTTAAGAAAACTGCTGCTACAGCCGCCGATGAAAGGGAAGCGTGTACTAGGAGTCGACCCCGCATTTCGTACAGGCTGTAAGCTAGCGGTCGTGGATGATACGGGTAAAGTCCATCATATTGGCGTCATTTACCCGCATCCGCCTGTACAGAAAAAAGCGGAAGCGAAACAAAAAGTCAAAGAAATCATTCAATCATCTAACATCGAAGTCATTGCGATTGGAAACGGAACAGCTTCAAGAGAGACTGAACAATTCATCGCAGACTTGATCCAAGAGCTAGACCAGCCGGTTTCCTATTTAATCGTCAATGAAGCAGGGGCAAGTGTTTACTCCGCATCTGCGCTGGCAAGAGAAGAGTTTCCAGACCTGCAAGTGGAAGAAAGAAGTGCCATTTCCATCGCCAGAAGATTGCAAGACCCATTAGCAGAGCTCGTGAAAATTGATCCGAAATCTGTCGGTGTTGGGCAATATCAGCACGATGTGAGTCAAAAGCAATTAAACAGCTCTTTAACCTTTGTGGTGGAGACAGTCGTCAACCAAGTCGGTGTAAACGTCAATACAGCCTCACAGGCGCTGTTGCAATATGTGTCCGGTCTTTCAAAAGCCGTCGCAGGAAATATCGTCAAGCGCCGCGAAGAGATTGGGAGATTCACAAGCAGAAAAGAGTTAAAGGATATCCCAAGACTTGGGGCCAAAACTTATGAACAGTGTATCGGCTTCCTGCGCATTGCAGATGGACAAGATCCACTTGATCGTACAGGCATTCACCCAGAGAGCTACAAAGAAACAAAACAGTTCTTACGCATGATTAAGATGACGCCAGATGATCTTGGTACAGAGCAGTTAAAAGAGAAAATCGCCGAGGTCAAACTGGACGAAGCCGCACAGCAGCTTGACATTGGTACAATTACCCTCCAGGATATCATCGATCAATTGACAAGACCTGAGCGTGATCCGCGCGATGAAGTACCGAAACCTCTTTTAAAAACGGATGTGTTGAAATTGGAGGACTTAAAGCAAGGAATGGAGCTGCAAGGAACGGTGAGAAACGTTGTAGACTTCGGCGCTTTTGTTGATATTGGTGTAAAGCAAGACGGGCTTGTACATATTTCAAAGCTAAGTAACCGTTTTGTGAAGCATCCGCTGGACGTTGTGTCAGTAGGCGATATTGTCACTGTATGGGTGGACTCTGTTGACCAGGCAAAAGGCCGCGTTGCCCTCTCCATGCTGAAACCAGAGTAAAACAAAAAACGAGGCGCACCTCAGGATGGGGTGTGCCTTGATGTGACTGAATGTTTTTTTCTATAGAAGTACCAGCATTGATTCAGCAACTTGATTTGGTAATGATTTTTTTCAAAAAAAGCCTTCTGCATCTGATTTTTCAGCCAGTTGGGCATCGCCCATTCCTCCTTTGATCGAAACAGTGGGTGTACCTTCAATGTATGCGAAGGGGAAATTGTCCTGTTCGAGGTTTTTATAGAAAGGAACGATCTTGATTGAACGAGAGAGAGTTACAGCAGTTGACCGAGCACATTTCCGACCAGTTCTTTGGTAAAGCATTCCGCCATCAGGCTGTTTTTAATGACCGTCTCAAAACGACAGGCGGGCGGTATTTACTTGGAACACACAATATCGAGATAAACCGCCAATACTTAGAGGAACATGGACGAGAAGAATTAATCGGAATCATTAAGCATGAGCTGTGTCATTATCACTTGCACCTTGAGGGAAAAGGCTATCAGCATCGTGACCGTTCCTTTAAAGAGTTATTAAAACAAGTAGGAGCCCCGCGATTTTGTACACCGCTCAAGACTGTACGAAATAAGCGGCGTGTACAAAAACGTCATGAATATGTCTGCACAGGATGCGGTCAGTATTTTATTAGGAAAAGACGGTTTGATACCTCTCGTTATGTGTGCGGCGTCTGCAAAGGGAAATTAAAATGGCAGCGTACCATCGATTCAGAATGAAAAGCATTCCTATATGGGGATGCTTTTTTTGTTTTCAATAAACCGATCATCGTGATATGTAGCAGATGAAGTAGACATATTGAGACAAATAGAGACGCAAGTCTCATTTTGTCTCTTTTTGCATCAGTGTGAATCGTTCAAAAACCTAAGTTTTCAAGGGTCATGATGTTGGCACGTTTTTTGCTTATAGATAAATGCAAGCAAAAAAGATAGGAGGTTTTACCATATGGAAATGGCACTCACAAAAGAAAAGGCCGTTTGGATGTATCAAAAAATGCAGGAAATTCGCCAATTTGAAGATCAAGTACACACACTTTTTACAAAAGGAATCTTGCCGGGCTTTGTCCATCTTTATGCTGGCGAAGAAGCTGTTGCTGTAGGAGTCTGCGCTCACTTGAATGAAAAAGACAGTATAACAAGTACCCACCGTGGCCACGGCCATTGTATAGCGAAAGGCTGTGATCTAAAAGGAATGATGGCAGAAATCTATGGAAAAGCCACAGGTCTTTGTAAAGGAAAAGGTGGGTCGATGCATATTGCGGATTTTGATAAAGGAATGCTCGGTGCCAACGGAATTGTTGGAGGTGGTTTCCCACTTGCGTGCGGAGCGGCTCTCACGGCTAAATATAAAAAGACAGATAATGTAAGCGTTTGCTTTTTTGGGGATGGTGCAAACAATCAAGGGACTTTTCACGAAGGAATCAATCTTGCAGCCATTTGGAAACTGCCAGTCATTTTCATTGCTGAAAACAATGGTTACGGGGAAGCGACGCCATTTTCCTATGCTTCAAGCTGCAAATCGATTGTGGATCGAGCCGCCAGTTATGGCATTCCGGGTATTCAAGTAGATGGAAAAGATGTGACAGCCGTTTACCAAGCCGCAGAACAAGCGATAGAACGAGCAAAAAATGGAGAAGGTCCGACATTGATTGAATGCATGACATACCGTAATTATGGTCATTTTGAAGGAGATGCTCAGCGATACAAAACCAATCAAGAAAAAACAGAACACCAAGAAGAGAGAGATGCTATCGCTCTTTTTAAAAATGAATTATTAAAGAAGCAGGTGCTGACGAATCACGAGATATCAAGTATTGAAGCGGCTGTAGCAGAAGCGATAGATGAAGCCGTTACATTCAGTGAAGAAAGTGAGTACCCAGATCATACTGAATTACTGACCGGTGTGTATGTTTCGTATCAATAAATCATAAAGGGGAGAGAAAAATGACAAGAGAAATCAGCATGTCTAGTGCTTTGAATGAAGCGTTAAAACTGGCAATGAGAAGAGATGAAGATGTCATTTTAATGGGGGAAGATGTTGCGGGAGGCGCTCATGTTGATCATTTACAGGATGATGAAGCATGGGGCGGAGTTCTTGGTGTAACGAAAGGAATCGTACAGGAGTTTGGACGTGAGCGTGTTCTTGACACACCGATTAGCGAAGCTGGCTATGTAGGCGCAGCCATGGCAGCTGCTTCAACAGGGCTAAGACCAATTGCGGAGCTCATGTTTAATGATTTTATCGGTACTTGTCTGGACCAAGTGCTGAACCAAGGAGCAAAATTTCGATACATGTTTGGCGGAAAAGCAGAGGTGCCGATCACGATTAGAACGACACATGGGGCGGGTTTTCGAGCAGCAGCCCAGCATTCGCAAAGCTTGTATGCACTGTTTACAAGCATCCCGGGGTTAAAAGTGGTTGTGCCTTCATCACCTTATGATGCCAAAGGGCTGCTGCTGGCGGCAATTGAGGATCAGGACCCTGTCATCTTTTTTGAAGACAAAACGCTCTACAATATGACAGGAGATGTACCAGAGAAATATTACACGCTGCCGATTGGTAAAGCAGATGTGAAGAGAGAAGGCTCAGACGTGACCATCTTTGCAGTAGGCAAACAAGTGTATACAGCACTCGAAGCGGCAGAAGAGTTAGCTGCACATGGTATTGAAGCGGAAGTGATTGATCCAAGAAGCTTGTCGCCGCTCGACGAAGAGGCCATTCTGACTTCGGTAGAAAAAACGAATCGGCTTGTCATTGTGGATGAAGCAAATCCAAGGTGCGGAATCGCCGCAGACATCTCGTCGTTGGTTGCAGATAAAGGATTCGATTTACTTGACGCGCCAATCAAAAAAGTAACGGCTCCTCATACACCGGTACCATTTTCACCACCTCTTGAAGATATATACTTGCCAACACCTGATAAGGTTGTGAACACTGTATTAGAGATGGTTGGCAAGAGTCACGACAAGATCTTGAACTAAAGAAAGGAGAGAGGAAAATGGCTGTCGAGGTTGTAATGCCTAAATTGGGTATGTCGATGAAAGAAGGAACGGTATCTGTCTGGAATAAAGATGTCGGAGAGACCGTAAATAAAGGGGAAAGGATCGCAAGCATTAACTCTGAAAAAATTGAAATGGAAATCGAATCACCTGCTGAAGGAACCATATTGGATATAAAAGTGTCTGAGGGAGAAGGTGTACCACCTGGCACGGTCATTTGCTATATCGGTGAAGGAAATGAACAGGTGGAGGAAAAGAAAGAAAAAGACGTGCAGCCAAAACCGAAGAAAGAGAGAAAGAAAATCTCCCCTGTTGCTCGTAAAATGGCAAATAGTGCAAACCTAGATATTGATACGCTGGTGGGGACAGGACCAGGTGGAAGAATTACGAAAGAGGATGTGCTTCTTGCACTTCCTAAACAGACAGAGAAAAAGCAAAATGAAACAGAGCATCAGCCTGTTAATATGATGAGGAAAACAATTGCGTCAAGGATGATGGAAAGTCTGCAAACAAGTGCACAATTAACCATTACGATGAAAGCGAACGTGACAAAACTTATATATTTACAGCATCAGATGAATGAAACAGCCATAGCACGTTACGATACAAAATTGACCATTACTGATTTTGTAGCCAAAGCAGCCATTCTTTCATTACTAGAACATCCTGCGATGAACAGTCAATATCATAACAGACATGTGGAAACCTTTGAGAATGTTCATCTTGGGATCGCTGCTGCTTTAGATAACGGATTGGCTGTACCGGTCATTCGGCATGCAGAGCGGTTAACGCTAATAGAGCTAGCCAAAAGCATTAAATTGTATGGCAAAAAAGCGCGTGAAGGAAAACTCCTCCATGATGAAATCAAAGGTTCAACCTTTACGATCACCAACCTTGGCGCCTATGGCGTAGAGTATTTCACGCCAATTTTGAATCCGCCGGAAGCGGGTATCCTTGGCATCGGCACAATGTATGAAACCCCTGTTTATCGAGAAGATGAATTGTGCAAAGGAACCATCCTGCCACTTAGTCTTACGTTTGATCACCGTGTGCTGGACGGGGCGCCTGCATCCGCATTTTTATCAACAGTCAAAGCACATTTAGAAGAACCAATCTCCATTCTTTTATAGGAAGAAGGTGAAAGTACCATGACACTGGTCATTATAGGAGGCGGACCAGCAGGTTATGTGGCGGCCATAACAGCCGCCCGTTTTGGCAGAGAGGTTGTGTTAGTTGATCAAGGTCAGCTGGGAGGGACCTGTCTCAATGAAGGGTGTATTCCCACTAAAGCACTTTTGCAAAGCGCCGATATGTATGAGCATGTGAAATCAGCTGTACATTTTGGAATTCAGCCTTCAGAACATGAGCCTATTATTCAATGGGATACTGTTCAAAAACGAAAACAGGCAGTCGTCAAGCAGCTGACTGATGGCGTTCGCTATTTAATGAATAAAAACAAAGTCAGTGTGTTGAATGGGAAGGCATCATTTCTATCGGCACATGAGCTATTGATAGAAAGTGAAGGGAACTCTGAAATCTTTCAAGCAAAACAAATCATTATTGCAACAGGGGCTGCGCCTGCTACGTTACCTTTTGCACCATTTGATGGAGAATGGATCATCCACAGTAAGGATGCCATGTCTCTTCCTTCGATACCAGATTCACTTTGTATTATTGGAGGAGGGGTAATCGGCTGTGAGTTTGCGAGCATATTTAGCAGGATGGGGACAAAGGTTGTCATGGTTGAACGGGCAGTGCACATTTTACCTGAAGAAGATCGTGATATAGCACAATGTCTTCACGAGCAACTCGAAGAAACGGGTGTAGACATTTTGACGTCAGCCGTAGTCAAACAGCTTGATTCCTCTTCAAGAAAAATAGTGGTAGAGAAAAATCAAGGAGAGCGGCGTGAAATCCAGTCTGATCATTGCTTAGTGGCAATCGGCAGAACTCCGCAGCTTGGAGAGTTGAATCTTGATCAGGTTGGTATTGAATTTGACAGAAACGGAATCTACGTGAATGAACATATGCAAACGAATCTTCCGCATATCTATGCATGTGGTGATGTGACAGGAGGCGTCCAGCTTGCTCATACTGCTTTTCATGAAGGAACGATTGCGGCATCACATGCATCAGGAGAACATGTCAAGGTCAATGAACAAGTGATTCCAAGGTGCATCTACACCTCTCCAGAAATCGCTAGTGTCGGTTTAAATGAAGAGAATGCTAGAAAACAACATGAGGAGATTCGGATAGGGACATGTGCATTTTCTGCAAATGGAAAAGCGTTAATTTTAAATCAACCAGTTGGTCAAGTAAAGGTCATTGTAGAACCGAATTATCAAGAAATATTAGGTGTATCAATCATCGGACCGAATGCAACAGAACTGATTGGACAAGCGGCGGTGATGATGCATGCAGAGTTAACTCCTGATACATTAGAGCAGTTTATTGCGGCACATCCGACACTTTCAGAGGCAATACAAGAAGCCTTGCTGCAAACAATTGGACGGGCGGTGCACTGCTGAGAGAGACTCTTTTTCTATCTGCCTGACTTAGTGGGTTAGCAACGTTAATTGAAAGCGCTTTTATAATTATCTATAATGATGGAAAAGCCCCAGAGGAGAGGATGGAATGAATCCGACACCTTGTTATTTAAATACGTGGAAACGTTTTGTTCGTGAAGGTTTGCTTGATCAGTCTCGTCTGGATAGAAGAGTAATGGAGTCGTGGCATAGATGTAAACAGGCAAATGTGAATCCGTATTTAGATAAAGGACAGTCGTTGTTAGAAAAGGAGTTAATCAGAGCCCAAAAAAAGAAGTACTCATTATTCCTCAATACCGCTCAACCTTATTTAAATAAAATCAGTCAGCAATTAAAAGAATCTGACATGATGGCCTTACTCATCGATGCAGACGGTTATGTGCTTACTCTGACAGGAAGCCAGAGGACGATGGTGGAAGCCAGAAAAATTAACTTTATGGAGGGTGCGCGCTGGACCGAAACAGATGTAGGGACAAATGCGATCGGAACGGCACTCGTCATCGGAGAAGCTGTGATGATCGATGGAACTGAGCATTTTTCTGTCGCCTCTCATCATTGGAGTTGTTCAGCCGCCCCTATTCGTGATGCAGACGGTACGATCATCGGGGTGATTGATATTTCCTGTATGGCAGATAATAGGCACCCTTTTATGCTTGGGATGGCTTCAACGGTTGCTTACGCTATAGAGAGAGACATTCAAGTCCAGCAAAAAAGAAGAGAGATGGAGCTGGTGAGTCATTGTCTCCAGCAAGTAGAAGCGAACGCACCGTTTGTTGTCTGTAATGAAAAAAAGCAAATTGTTTCTGCAAGCAGGTCGATTAGAGACCGATTTTCAGACTGGTATGGAATGGATGTCGAGCGGCTTAATGGTCATCCATTTGTTATCAGGGGAAAGCAGATGATTCAATCAGAGCAAGATGGAAAAATGCTAGGCGTGTCTCTTTCTCTTGAAGAAGAACCGAAAAGTAGCATCACCGTTTCTTTTGCTCAATTTCCCGGGGAATCTGGAACAAGTAAGGTATTTCAACAGACACTCAGTGAGATGAAGAGAGCGGCACAAACAGATGCCAATGTATATATTTGGGGTGAAACAGGTACAGGGAAAGAACTGGCCGCTAGAGCCATTCACTTAGCAAGTGATAGACATAGAGGACCGTTTATTGCTGTGAATTGCGGAGCCATTCCTGAAGCCCTGTTAGAAAGCGAATTATTTGGCTATGCTGAAGGGGCATTTACAGGGGCAAAACGTCATGGAGCTAAAGGGAAATTTGAACAAGCTCATAAAGGAACCCTTTTTCTAGATGAAATTGGCGAAATCCCCCATGCGATGCAAGTGGCGCTTCTTAGGGTGATAGAAGAAAGGAAAGTCGTACCGCTCGGCGGGACACACGAAATCCCTTTGGATATAAGAATCATTACAGCGACACACCGTAATATGAACGAACTGCTGAAGGAAGGAAACATACGAGAAGACTTGTATTACCGTCTTCACGTCTATCCAATCAACATCCCGCCACTTAGAGAAAGAAAAGAAGACATTCATGATTTATATCGTTATTACCAAAAGAAGCACCACTGGAATGCGGCATTTCCTGAATCATTTTTTCAGAAATTGCAGGCGTATCATTGGCCAGGAAACATACGAGAGCTTTTTAATCTGTTTGAACATCTAAGGGTCCTCTTTCCGAAAGGCGGATGGATTGGTGATTCGCAATATGCTTCAGTATTAGAGACGATTGATCAGAAAAAACAGAAGCTACATCCAGCAGAGCAACCCGAGACTTCAAAAGAACTCACATTCAGGGAACGCATTCAAAAGCAAACAGTGGTAGACGCACTGCATAAAACGAAAGGTCATGTGTCAGAAGCAGCGAGGTTAGCAGGAGTGCCAAGAAGTACTTTTTATAAGTGGATGCGAAAGTTTCATCTGTCCTAATCTCATGAGGATGGCTGCATCAAGGCCCTTGGTCTACGTGAAGGTCGGGGGCTTTCTGCCAAGTTAAACAAATGGCATGGAAAAAGGCTTGACTGTTATATTAGTATATGTTAAATTATAAAAGCCGTCGCAAATGAGACAGGAATGGAACGCTTAAAAATTCTTGACACATTTTTCTGGCATAGATATAATGAAACATGTCTTATTATTCCGCAGTAGCTCAGTGGTAGAGCTATCGGCTGTTAACCGATCGGTCGTAGGTTCGAGTCCTACCTGCGGAGCCATAATGGAGAAGTACTCAAGTGGCTGAAGAGGCGCCCCTGCTAAGGGTGTAGGTCGCGCAAGCGGCGCGAGGGTTCAAATCCCTCCTTCTCCGCCATTATTTTATGGCCCGTTGGTCAAGCGGTTAAGACACCGCCCTTTCACGGCGGTAACACGGGTTCGAATCCCGTACGGGTCATGTTTTGTTTTTTAATTCGTTGGGCTATAGCCAAGCGGTAAGGCAACGGACTTTGACTCCGTCATGCGTTGGTTCGAATCCAGCTAGCCCAGCCATTTTATATATATGTTTTTCTGCATAGCAGATGAGCCATTAGCTCAGTCGGTAGAGCATCTGACTTTTAATCAGAGGGTCGAAGGTTCGAGTCCTTCATGGCTCACCATTGTCACGCGGGTGTGGCGGAATTGGCAGACGCGCTAGACTTAGGATCTAGTGTCTTTATGACGTGGGGGTTCAAGTCCCTTCACCCGCATTGTTTTTTTCAAACAGTGCACTTATCAATAGATGAGCACATCATACACGCGGTCGTGGCGGAATGGCAGACGCGCTAGGTTGAGGGCCTAGTGGGTGAATAACCCGTGGAGGTTCAAGTCCTCTCGGCCGCATCAATGATACCAAGGGTTTAACCACCTTTGGTATTATTTTTATGTGTGGAAAATGAAACCTTAATTCTATTGGTTTATCTCCAAGCTTTACGTAACAGAAAAAGACATAACGAATCTAAAAATAGAATACGTTCCTTTATTAAGAAATTAAATATAACAAGCATTGAAGAAAACCAAAGGTTGTAGACCTTTGGTTTTCTTGTTTTTCAAATAATTGAAATGTAATGGTTTATTGCGCACCCACTTACTGTATTAATTAAGCTATTTTGTTGAGAGATAATTATTTATTAATTGTTGCGATATATATTTTAAAAAAGAGCTGTTAAGCATCCAGTTTTAATCTATGGTTACTAAGTTTATAGATGAATGTATGCTAATTATAACCTCATCAAAATACATTAAAAGCCTATGGAGAAATGTATCTTAAAAACTGAATACAGAAATGGACGTATGTGCTATAATATGAAATAAAATAAGGATTATATGGTTCATTTTGGTGATATGGGTTCTTGTGATAATATTTTAATCTTGGCTGGGGTGACCATACTAAAAATAAAAAACAAAATGTAGTTTGCTAAATAGAGCATAACATTAGTAAATAAGGAAAGTGTTAAGGTGGTGTAATAAGAATGGGGAATAAGAAAAACGTTTTTAATATAATTAATCTAATTTTTCTAGTGATCATTTTGTTTGTAATGGTTTTAATTCTTTTTGAATTGATTAATTTAAATAATAATCTAGAAGAATATATATTAAAATTTGATGGTTTAAGTAATTTTATAAAAAATAAATAATGAGGTGCCTCCTTTGAGCAGACATAATTTTTCGTTTTTTGCATTATTAACAATTTGCGGTATATTATTTTTCGGAAATTCAGCTTTAGCGCAGTCTGAAAATAATGTTAAAATCGTTAACGACAACGGAATTAGTATAAGTGAAAGAGAATATAAAAACTTATTGTCACAGGGTTTTGAAGATCTTGACATTCAGATTATGGATATTGACACTTTTCGTATGAATAAAGATGTTCAAGCTGAAGATACTAGTGAAACCATTAAATACATAAAAACTTATGAAGTTGATCATAATTTAAAACCTAATAATTCTTTATCTGATAAAAAAATTAAAACTCAAGTAAATGAAGAAATAACAAAAGAACAGATGGATAAAGAAATTGAAAAATTGGAGAAAAAAAAGACTACAGGAATGGTCTCAACTTTTGGTACAGAAACAGGAAACGATTCTACAAGTTATAAAAAAATGAAAGTAGTTATTTCTAAATTAAAGACTGGACGGTATAGAGCTAAAACAACCTTAGAGTGGAAGAAGATACCTAAAACTAGAAAGATGGATGTCATAGGCGCATCAGTTAGATATCCATCATATTGGAATGTAGATCACACTAAAAGGGGAGGAACACAGTATTATAAAGCAGATGCCAATGACTCCTATGGAAATTGGTATCCAAATTATTATTCTGAAACAATTAAATATTCAGCTAAAAGTGGAAACTGGGTAAATTCATCGTTCAGTGGTGGTGCTTTAGTACAGAATTTAAAAGATGATTTCAAATATGGCGGAAAGTATTGCTATCTAGTTAATTTGAGACAAAGCGCTTGGTTTGATTTTACTTTGGCAAAGAAAAATTATCCTAGTAAAACAGTGAACATTATGGGTGCATATAGTCATCAAACTACCAACAGTCCCATATCAATTAACGGTTTTACACTAACTTATGGAGCTCCTAGTATTGACTTTACATTAGGTAATAAGGAAGCCAGTTATGATTCTGAATTAACTGCTGTAGCATATATAAAAAAATAAATGACATGTGACAGGTTTTTGTATTTGACTAAAAGCAGACTCTTATGAGACTGCTTTTCTATTTATTCTGGTAAAATAGAAAAGTTTCTTTTTGTAGGTATCGATGAAATTTTGCTTATAATCAACAATGTCAATTATATTTGGATGCACATAAATAAAATAACTACCACCTTCTCTTAATTTGATATCTTGATACATTTCTTCTTGGAAAATTAATTATTGTATCGTTTTCTTTATAAAAAATTGTTTTAAGATCATTTCTTAATTTTAATATACTTCGCCGACTTTGTTTTCTCAATCACTGCAATCATGTATCGAATACTTGTAATAAACGTAGCATTCATTTTCTCAGATTGACCTAGTATCTTATTGTTCAACTCTGGCCGTTCTTTAGTATCTGTGCTCTTTTAAATCCTAAATTGCAATAATTTCCGATTCATGTTACAATAAGAATAATTATTTTTGTTCGGCGTAAAGGATAGCATGAAGAAAGACTTTTCGTCTTGAGGATACTTTGGGCAAGGATAGTATAATACATTGTGTGATAACGCACTAGGAGGCAACAAACATGGAACAAGGTACAGTAAAATGGTTTAACGCAGAAAAAGGTTTTGGATTTATCGAACGTGAAGAAGGCGACGATGTATTCGTACATTTCTCAGCTATCCAAGGTGACGGATTCAAATCTTTAGACGAAGGTCAAAAAGTAACTTTTGACGTAGAGCAAGGTTCTCGTGGAGCTCAAGCTGCTAACGTTCAAAAAACTGCTTAATCTTCATCCTTTTTAAAACAGGTTCTCTGTAGAGAGCCTGTTTTTTTACGCTTTCATTTATTTGTTCAATAAAAAACCCTACTCAGCGTACAAGTAGGGAGATGTTACAAGGTAATCGTAAAAAAGTTCATGCTTCAAAGGTTTATCAACAGTATAGCATATTGGATTTACAATATGCGGAATTTGCCTAAATAAATTCTTTTTTTCTTTCATCAATTGAAGGTGGAAATGTTCTTAAAGAACTTATATTCAAAAATGGGTAGAATGCACAAAAAAAGTGGAAGGGTTCTTAACAGAAACTTTTGATTTGTTTTTCTGTAATCCCTTTGATGACCTCTAATTCACTAAGCAAAAATTCATGGGCATCATCTAGCATTTTCTTTTCACTTGCATTGAGTGCTTTCTCTTTCTTCATACGCATCAGGTCACGTACCACTTCAGCACCGTCTTGGATGTTACCCGTTTTTATTTTGTTTGTGTTAATTGTATGCCGTTCTTTCCATGTCAGTATTTGCTCTGATTTGCCATGCTGGAAAATGTGTATGACATTCTTTAATGCCAATATATCTGTAACAGGTCTAATACGTGAACCCGACATTTTCCGTGTTGGAATCATCACTTTCATATGACTAATTGACATATTAATCACATAATACTGTTGTTTTTCATCAGAAAACTCTTTTTCTTCTATGGCTTCAATTATACCTGCTCCGTGCATTGGATAAACAATGTTATCACCAATTTGAAACATATCATTCACCTCCATATATTGTATCTACTTTAAGGGTACCACACTTAGACGTAAAATAATCAAATTTTTAATAATAACATGTTTATTTATTTATTGTCAATAAATTTAGTTCTAAAAAAGAGCGATTTTTTTGAAGAAATTTTGGATGTGATGATCCATGATTTTTTGAACATGCCTTCAAGTATCCTCGCTATAAGAAAAACAAAATATCCACCATTAAAAAAGACCAGCCATTGGGCTAGTCTTTCCAAATAGAATCCAATCATAATGTCGAAATATCAATTACAAACCGGTAGCGCACATCGCTTTTCAGCACACGTTCATAAGCTTCATCAACTTGACTTGCGTTGATGACTTCAATTTGTGGTGCTATGTCGTGAGCAGCTGCGAAATCGAGCATTTCTTGTGTTTCTTGGATGCCGCCAACGAGTGAACCGGCAATGCTGCGGCGGCCAGTAATCAATGAAAAGACGTGGAATTGATCGGGTTTAGGTGGTGCACCGACGTTTACCAAAGTTCCATCCACACGAAGTAGGGATAAATAGGCGTCTACGTTGATATTGGCAGAGACCGTATTGAGAATCAGATCATACTGACCGGCTAGTGTTTGAAACGTATCAGGATCACTTGTCGCAAAATAGTCTTTTGCACCAAATGACAGTGCTTCTTCCTTTTTATTTAAAGAGCGGCTCAATACTGTAACCTCAGCGCCAAGAGCACGTGCGAATTGAATCGCCACGTGGCCGAGTCCGCCCATTCCGACGATGGCGACTTTTTTACCAGGCCCTGCCTTCCAGTGCTTTAACGGTGAATAAGTAGTGATGCCAGCGCAGAGAAGAGGACTTGCGGCGTCAAGGGATAGCTGTTCTGGAATGCTGACAACAAATCGCTCAGTCACGACAATCTTCTGACTGTAGCCGCCGTAAGTCGGTTCCCCGTCATAATCAAGGTTATTATAGGTTTGAACGACTCCTTTTTTGCAATATTGCTCGTCTCCATTTTGGCAATAATCACAGGTGCCGCAGGAATCAACAAAACAGCCAACGCCTACACGGTCTCCGATCTGAAATTTTGTCACATCATCACCTACAGCGGCAACAATTCCAGTAATCTCATGACCCGGGACCATTGGGAAAATACCTCCGCCCCATTCATCAAAAGCACTGTGGATATCTGAATGACAGATTCCGCTAAATTGAATATCAATTAAAAGATCATGTGGACGTAGCGCTCTTCGTTCAATGGTTGTCCGTTCAAAGTTCGCTTTTGCATGCGAAACACTTAAAACGTTTGATTGGTGCGTCTGACACATACTTGATCATCCTTTCAAAAATAAATTCGATTCTTTCCTCTATACTGTACGTCTTAAAGTGAACTCTAAGTCAACAGAGAACTGTCTGTTATCATGAATACAGGCTTTTGTATCATCCCTGAAGATAGAATTGAGTCAAAAGCATCTTGCGTTCTCTTTCAAATTGGAGATGATGAGAAGAAGGAATTTCATAAGGTGAGAGCAAAAGAGAAGGGTGAAAACAATGAAAATAGCACAAGCCGCCAAGCAGCTCGATTTATCCACTGCTACGCTCAGATACTACGAGAATATTGGGTTAATTCGACCGATTCGGCGTGATGAAAACGGAGTTCGTGATTATGCTGACGAGGATATTCAGTGGATTGAATTTATCAAATGTATGAGAAACGCCGGTCTCTCAATTGATGCACTTCGAGAATATACGGCCCTGTTTATCGAGGGCGAGGATCATACGCTGTCCTCTCGGAAAAGTATTTTGGTTAATGAGAGAGAAAGACTTGTGGAAAAACAAAAAGAAATTGAAGAGACGATTAAGCGGTTAGATTATAAGATAGAAAGTTATGAAGATATTATCCACAGCTATGAACAAAAGCTGGTTCATCAACTAAAAACCAGCTCTATTTAAATGAAAAAAAACCTGTGACGCGTCACAGGTTTTGTGATGTGGTTATCTTTTTGTGTAACGCACCCAGTTATAATGTGCGTAGAGCGGTGTAACACCGTTGTAAGAGCCAAGCCATTCATCGACACCTGCACCATTCCACAGGTTCATCATAATTTTCCCTGGTGTTTGAGGAATTTGAGTAGTGGCCGTATGTTTTAATTGTCCGTCCACATACCATTTAATAGAGTTAGGCTGCCAGTCAAATGCATATGTGTGATAAGAGTTTGCTGCATCAAAGCCAAGGTTGATGATCTTTTCATGATTTCCTACACCATTGGTATAGTAGTTAAACTGCACCTTTGTCGTATCTTTCCCGAGGAATTCGATATCAATTTCATCCCAAGGCGTACCATCAGTCGGTCCCGTATAAGTGAAAAACGAAGAGACGATCCCTATATTTTTGGCTGGTTTCATGTTGACTTCATACAGCCCGTATCCATAAGTTTGAGTGGAACGGTTTTCTCCGCAGTCAAACTTATTATAGGAGGGACTAGTGAGCGATAAACGCATTTCTCCAAATGACGTCATGGAGACATTGTTTGCACGCCACGTACAGTTAAACATGTTTCCATTCGAGTACCCATCGGCTTTTTGCCATAACCCCGTATTATAGTAGTTAAACGGTTCATAAAACGACCCGCCCGTTTGTGCCGAGGCACCTGCAGCAAATGTGGACAAACTCAAGAATAATCCAGTGACAAGCAGCATCAACATTCGTTTTACACGGTAAGACATGTAGGCATTCCCCTTTCCTTTTTGAAAGCGTTTTCTTTATTGATCATACATGATTCTCTCAAATTGGAAAATCGGTCTAATATATGATATTAAAGAGGATTTTTTGCTAGATTCTTCTCTTGTTTCATAGGAAGTTACGAAAGAAAATCATCTTTTTCAAGCTATTTACTAAAGAATGATTGACAAAGCGGACAGTTGTCCGTAAGATAATACCGGGACAATTGTCCTAATGAAAACAAAAGAGTTTTGATTTACACATAGAGATACGTGCAATGTGGATGAAGGTAAAGAAGGTGGAGCATGATGGAAAAGGATATTGGGAAGGAAATTGAAGAGGTCGCTTTTTCTTTGTTTCAGGAATTTGGCGTGGAAAATGTCAGCATGCATAAAATTGCGAAAACAGCTGGTGTTGGGCAGGGTACTCTTTACCGCCGTTATGCCAATAAAAGTGATTTGTGCCTTTCTATCCTTGGAGAAAGATTTGAACAACTGATCCCTGCTTTGCATCTTTACTTGAGTAAAATCAGTGATCAGCCGGTACGTGAGCGTTTACGCTATGTTCTTGAAGAAATTCATCTCATCGTCGGTCATCATTTAGATTGGATTCGGATGCTCACAATCTCTGGGAATTTAGAGCAGACGAGTAAAGTATATGATTGTCATTACAGTCAATCGCTTAAACAAATCATTCGTGATTTGCTGGAGGAAGCAGAAGAAAAAGGGGAAGCAAACATACAGGATATTGAATTGACGACGTTATGTATGTGCTCTCCGATGACACCTGAACTGATGTTTTATATCCATGAATCTGGTTATTCAATTGAAAAAATCGCTCAATTTGCTGCAGAAAAACAAATTTTATCTGTGTTTTAATAGACAATGGAGTGGCTCATTTCTGACTAGCCCGACTTCCTATGATTGATCAAAATTGAAAAAGAAAAGGAGCCGATTACTATATGAACAAACAGCAAACAGCAGCTTCTGATATTCGAACGCTGCCTATTATTATCTCATTTATCACAGCTGGTTTTATTGGTCTGTTCAGTGAAACAGCACTTAATATGGCGCTGAGAAGCTTAACGTTAGACTTTGGAATTGAAGCGACGACTGCTCAGTGGCTGACAACAGGCTATTTATTAACACTTGGTATTCTCGTACCGATTTCAGGACTCATTCTGCAATGGTTTACAACAAGACAGCTTTTTATTACGTCGCTCGTCTTTTCAATCATTGGAACTTTTATCGCAGCGGTTGCGCCAGTCTTTAGTATTTTAATGGTGGCACGTGTTGTGCAGGCAGTCGGAACAGCACTGCTTCTTCCATTGATGTTTAATACGATTTTGGTGATTATTCCGCCTCATAAACGAGGCAGATCTATGGGGATTATTGGTCTTGTGATCATGTTTGCACCGGCCGTTGGCCCAACAGTCTCTGGTCTTATTTTAAAATCTCTGAGCTGGCATTGGATTTTCTGGATTTCACTTCCGTTATTAATTGCTGCACTCGTATTTGGTTTTATTTTTATGCAAAATATTACGGAACCAACAAGACCGAAAATCGACATCTTATCGATTGTGCTTTCAACCATTGGTTTCGGAGGGATTGTGTATGGCTTTAGCAGTGCCGGTGAAGGCGGCGGCTGGAGCAGTATGCATGTCATCGTTGCAATTGTAGTAGGTGTCATTGGAATTCTTGTATTCACTCTCAGACAGTTGAATATGAAGGAACCAATGCTGAACTTAAGCCCGTTTAAATATCCGATGTTTGTCATTGGATTACTGCTGATCTTAGTATGTATGATGGTGATGCTGTCTGCTATGATGATTTTGCCATTGTATCTGCAAACATCTTTGGCACTATCTACATTTACTGCAGGTTTAATGCTATTGCCAGGTGGAGTTATCAACGGATTGCTATCTCCAATTATGGGTGGACTATTTGATAAGTTTGGACCAAAATGGCTTGTGATCCCAGGTCTTGCCATCGTAGCAGCGACGATGTTTGGCTTCACGAATTTAAGTGTAAATACGTCGATAGGATTCATTGTGACCCTTCATATTACATTAATGATCGGAATCGCGATGATCATGATGCCTGCTCAAACAAATGGCTTAAATCAGCTGCCGCCAGAGCTATATCCGCATGGTACAGCGATTATGAATACATTGCAGCAAGTGTCAGGAGCCATTGGTACAGCGGTTGGAATCTCCATCCTTTCATCAGGAGCTCGAAGCTTTATGGAAAATGTGGCTGATCCCGCAAATCCAGTAAACCAGCTGCTCGCCTTTACAAATGGCGTTCAGCATGCATTTATTTTTGCTGTGATCATGACCGTCGTTGGTTTGATCATCGCTTTCTTCATTAAACGAGTGAAGGTAGAACAGCAAGCTTCATAAAATGGATGAAAAGCACTGAGGACTTAGCGCCGCAGTGCTTTTTTTATTTGCCCAATGCTTGTTTCAAAGCGTGCGAAAATGGGGAGATAGATAAATAAGTGAATCAATACGAAAGTGTTGCTAATGCAATAGAAGGAAAAAAGCAAAAAGAAACGAATGAGATAAGAAGAAATAAATAAGATAGGAGACTGAGAACATGAACTTAGAAGAACAAATCAAAATCGCTGCGTCATTACGTCAACCATCTGAAGGTTCATTACCGAGTCAATCGGAACTAAAACCAGTCCATCCTCCTGAAGTGAACAAAATGGAATATGATATTCCAACAAGTGCTGGTGAAACAAAGGTATGGGTATTTAAGCCGGTCAATACATCAGAGCAGACGCTTCCTGTTTTTGTGAATTTACATGGCGGAGGATTTATTCTAGGCAGTGCTGAAATGGATAACCACTGGTGTCCAGTCATTGCAGACAGGGCGCAATGTGTCGTCGTCAATGTAGAGTATCAGCTGGCACCCGAGCATCCTTTCCCAGCGGCTCTTCATGAATGCTACGATGTGCTGAATTGGCTCTATGAACATCCTGATGAGCTTCAAATAGATCCTAACCGATTAGCCATTGGCGGGCATAGTGCAGGAGGAAACCTAGCAACGGCTGCTTGTCTATTAAATATCCAAAAAGGAAACCCACTCCCGATTGTCTATCAAGTGCTTGATTATCCGCCGCTTGATTTAGCCACTGATCCAGCACAAAAGCCAGCGTTCGAAGAAGCGATCCCAGTTGAAATGGCGAGACTCTTTAATGCCTTCTATCTGCAAGGCCAAGATCCGCACAATCCGCTCGTTTCTCCGATTTTTGCAGAACGTTCATCCTTGGCGAAAATGCCGCCAGCTCTCGTCATCACAGCTGAGAGAGATTCGCTTGCTCAAGAAGCAGAGCAATATGCGGACAAGTTAAAAGAAGCAGGGATAGACGTCACATACAGACAGTTTAAAGGAGTTCCTCACGCCTTCACACATGCCGGAGATTTAGAAATAGCTGAAGAGGCTTGGCATCTGATGAGCGATCAATTGAAGAAGGCGTTTGAACAGAGATCTTAATGGTTTCTTATATAAATAGGAAAAGCACAGGTACATTCCTGTGCTTTTCTTTCTTTTGATTGTTACAACTGTAATTTACTTGATGATTTCGTTTATTTAGTTCTAATGCTATTCATAAAAGCTTTTCTATCATGCTTAACTTGTAATGTTTTTTGTGCATTTTGATTTAGTCTATCCACTAATGCATCAAGTGATTTACCTTCAAATGATGAAAATAGGGCTAAATATGTCTGGGCAATCGTTTTTGTCGATGCTGTTAGTTTTGTCGCTTTTGCAATATCTGATTTTAATGAGCCTACATCAGTTTTTGCTTGTGCTTTTAACTGACTTTTTAACTCATTTTGTTGTTGGACTTTTTTTATCATTTCTAGTTCAGCGTTCATATCAGGCACTAATTATGACCTCCTATAATCTTAGCCATCTTGCTAATTCTTTATCTTTTTCTGTAAAATTTTCTGCCATTTTTACAATGAATTCGGTTATCTCTTCTAGATCCTGAATCATATAATGCAATGAAGCTTCAAAACTGTACTGCTCCTCTTTAGCATAAAAAAGTGGTGTTCCTTTATCAATATATGGTGCTATTTCCAATAGGGCTTGATCGACGTCAGTTGGCCCAAGTTGTTCAAATTGATCTAGTTTGCTTTTGAATTGATTGGAAAGTTTGTATGTTGTTAAACTGTGTTCTCTTGGAAATGCTTCTACTTCTTTTTTTACGTTTTTCAACTCTTCTAATGCTAAAGTAAGTTGTTCAGCCAATCTTTTTGCAACAATCTGATCGACTTTTATTGTTTGACCATTCATATCAGCATAAGAGGTCATAGTTTCCAAGTCACGATTGTATACATCTTTACTTCCGTCAATATTGATGATATTGCCATTTTGATCGAATTTGAAATTAGACTCGCTTATAGCATGGGTGTCATCAATTCCAAGTGCTTGCATGATAAAGTCCGCTGCTATCGGTATAAGCGAACCAGACAAAGCGGCAGTTTTTAAACGTTTATTTCTCTTTAGTCTTGCTTCAGATGGATCTTTTGTATAAATCGTTGTTCCGTTGTGTCGCTCATATTCAAGTCCCCATCCGGCACCAACCATGTCATCTGGGTTAATAATGGATTTATTCATTGCTCTAAAATCACCATTTTTTATTTTCTGTTGAGTCTCTTTGTCATGAAGCTTTACAATAGATGGATTATTGAATCCAACTGAATAGACTCCGTTAATCACTCCTGCATAATCAGCCTCTGCTCCACCTAGTGAATGACCAGTTGCTGATATAACTGTATTACGATCAGCATACTTTCTTTTTACTTCTTTAACGAGCTGATCAGATTGATCGAATTGAGAGGTTTTTGTGATGAGTTTGTAGTCACCGCTATTAAGCATAGCTTCTTGTCCTGGAGAACCAGTATATTTCGTAATGGTTTTAGTAAAATCTTTTGTCTCTTTTTTAACGATATAGGGTGTTTTAGTTTTAGTTTGAAGCCCTGCTACAACGTTTCCTCCATCAGCTTTTATAACATCTTGAACAAGCTGATTTTTTGGATCAGTTCCAGCGAAAGATATGACAACATTTTCAGGTGTATTTGTTTTAATCCATTTACCATTTTTCTTTTTTGCTTGAACTAAGACTATAGCATCAAGTCCTGTATCTTGATCTTTTTCAATTTTATCTATAAACCAATAAGAATGTTCATTAACCTTTAAAGGCTTTTTTGTTTCTTTATGTAATGAAATTGTTTTATCATTATAAGCCAGACCGCTTAATCTAAAGTACTCTTCATCTGATAGATTTGAGCGCTTTTGAGTCTCTTTCAAAATATATACAAATCCTTTCATTTTATGTAGAATTATATTAAAGGGTGATATTCAGTGAAAAAAACCATATTATTACTGTTGGTGTTTATTATAGCAGTTGGAGGATTTATTATGAAGCTAGAATCCGATAAGAATGAGCGTGTAAAAGATAAAGAACAAACTCTAGTAATTGAAGCAAAGAAACATATGGAACGGTATATTAAAGAAGGATATCAATCTATTGAACAAATTGATTTCTCAAGTGAATATGATATTGATCCAACTGGCGGAGTAGAAGTAACAGGGTATTTAAATAATGATAGAAATAAAAAATTTTCTGGAATATATGATCCTACAAATAAAAAAATTGGAGTAGCTGTTGTCGATGCAGAAGAAAAATAAGACCAAATATTGTGTTTCTTGTTTTGTCAGGTGGCTTCGTATTATGTGAATTTCCCAAAATTAATTACAATCAATCGCTAACATTATTCGAATGGTTGTGAGAATTAAGTATAAGTATGTGGAGCTGTTTACATAATAATTTAGTTTTAAATAGTCGATAAGTACCTAAAAGGGGGATATCAAATGAGCTATACAGTCATCACAGGAGCGAGTTCAGGTATTGGATATGAGGCGGCACTAGCCTTTGCGGCAAGAGGCAAAAACCTTATTTTAGCAGCGCGCCGGCTTGATAAACTCCAAGAACTGAAGAAAGAAATAATTGATCAATATCCCAATATCAAAGTAGACGTACAATCTGTCGATTTAACAGATATGGAGCAAGTGTCTTCATTTTATGAGTCTTTGGCTGAATATGAGCTGGATACGTTTATTAATAATGCTGGGTTCGGTCATTTTGGTTCAATAGGTGAACAGGATATAAGAAAAATTGGAGATATGCTTCATTTGAATATCGAAGCTTTAACGATCTTATCCACGTTATTTGTTCGTGATTATGAGCAAGTGGAGGGCGCTCAGCTGATCAACATCTCCTCGAGAGCGGGCTATACAGTCGTCGGCAATGCCGTCACTTATTCAGCGACGAAGTTTTACGTGAGCGCCTTTACAGAAGGACTGGCACTAGAATTGAAAGAAAGAGGAGCTAAGTTACAGGCAAAAATATTAGCACCTTCCGCGACAGAATCAGAATTTGCAAAGCGTTCATTAGACGTTGATCAATTCGAATATGAAGGAAATATCAAGAAATATCATACATCAAAAGAAATGGCAGCCTGTCTGCTTGAGCTTTATGATAGTGAAAAAACAGTCGGTATCGTTGATGGGAAGACATTTGATTTTGAATTGAAAGATCCGATTTTTTCACATGCTGGTACAAGTATGAAATAAAGATTACATATCACTGAGGATAGACCTCCTCGGTGATTTTTTTATGTCATGATTGACGGTGTAGTAACCATTCGAAAGACTTCCTTCTTAAGCGTATTTGGATTTCTGTGAATACATATTAGAGCAGCTAAAAACACCTTTGCATTAGGTGTTTTTTTTAAGCGTTCTTTGATAAAACAAAGAATCAAAGATCCAGTAGATGAGACTGCTCATCATGACGATAGGAACAGATGCCGAGCTATCAATACCATCAATGACAAAGAGCATGACAACCATTGCAATCAATAAATAAGCAGCTAGATAAAGAGGATGAAAGGCCTTTGGCTGCAAAGAAAACAACAACTGCAAAGGAGCCGCAAAGACGAAATAATACACAAAAAAGATAGGGATGTAAAACAGCAAAAACGCAGGCTCACCCTGAATAGGTGGGTAGAAGCATACGAACAAGCCGAGGAAAAAGGAACTGATGAATAGTGTCATGAACATGTTGAGAAATGGTTGATGTGAGCGCAATCTATATACTTCCTTTTTGAAAATTTCACTATATTTTATCATCAATTGATGATGGAGCATAGGGATCTTTATTGAATGAGCAGTAGATGAAACCGCCGATATCATGAAGTGTGAAATGGCGAATATAGGTATTAAGATATAATGAAATCTTTAAAATCACGATCTTTTTCCCTTTATTTGGTTCTCCCACTTTCGCCTCATGCTGATGAATGAAGGAATAGTATAAAGTAAACCCTATAGATAAATATGGGTTTGAATCCATCACATATAAGAAAAGAGATGATCGAATGAACGTAACAAAATGGGTAGGTGCTGTCTTTCTTTCTGTTTTATTACTCACGACAGCAGCTTGTGCCAATACAAGTACACAAGAAAAAAATCAAAGCGAAAAAGAAAGCACATCTAATGAATCAAAGGATAAAACAACAGCGGTTGAAACGGGGAATAAGTCCTTGTCTAATATTAAGGTATTAGCGACAGGCGGGACGATTGCTGGCAGTTCAGACAGTGATACAGATACGACAGGGTATAAATCTGGTTCACTTGGCATCGATAAAGTTATTGCTTCAGTCCCTCAGCTGAAGGATATTGCAAACGTAACAGGTGAACAAGTAGCGAACGTAGGCAGTGAAAATGTGGATGATGCCTTGCTTTTAAAATTAGCCAAACGAGTTAATAAACTCTTAAACGATGATCAAGTCGATGGGGTTGTCATCACGCATGGAACAGATACACTTGAAGAAACCGCTTATTTTTTACATTTGGTTGTCAAAAGTGATAAACCAGTCGTAGTCGTTGGCTCAATGCGTCCAGCATCGGCTATCAGTGCGGATGGCCCGTTAAACTTGTATCATGCTGTGAAAATTGCATCCACAAAAGAAGCCAAAGGCAAAGGTGTCATGGTCACATTAAATGATCGCATTGCATCAGCTCGATTTATTACAAAGACAAACACGACAACAACTGATTCCTTCAAGTCTCTTGAGCATGGGTACATTGGAGAAGTTGCTGGTGAAGTGGTTTCCTTTTATAACGAACCAACTAGAAAACATACGTCAGACAGTGAATTTGATGTATCAAACATAAAAGAATTACCACAAGTGGATATTTTATATGGCTATCAAAATGATCAAAAATATATGTATGATGCAGCAGTAAAAGCAGGAGCGAAAGGGATTGTCGTTGCCGCAGCAGGAAATGGAACGATGTCAACAGAAGCGATCAAAGGGGCAACTGATGCCGTGAAGAAAGACGTAGTTCTTGTAAGATCAAGCCGTGCGGGGAATGGGATTGTGACCCACGAAAAAATGGATGATGAACATCACTTTGTCACATCGGATTCATTGAATCCACAAAAAGCACGTATTCTACTTATGCTCGCTCTAACGAAGACAAAAGATCCAAGTAAAGTGCAGACATTTTATGAAAAGTATTAATGAAGAAAGGGACCCGAAGCTTCGGGTCTTTTTTATGCGTGCTCCTGATAATGTTCTTTTGCACGTATTTTTAAAGAGAGTAAAATATCTCGCCAAATATCGTCTACATCCGTAAGAAAATGTCCCGCTTCATTGATATAATTGGATTTGACGTTTGGAATGCTTGGCGCCATTTTTTCTATTTCGACAAACGGAGCCATCGAATCTTCTTTTCCATGCCAGACATCTACGGGGATTTGAATATCCTTCATATCAAATGCCCACGGACGCGAGAGCAAATCTGGTTCATGAATACATTCATCTACCGATTGACGAATGGCTTCGTGTAAATGTGTCATCATCATCTCTAACTGCTCATCGGTTTGCAGGAATTGACGATCCCATGGATGTAAATGTTTGTTCCCGTTTTTGGCCAACTTCTTAAATTTCTCTGGTTTGTTCTCTATCATTTTTTTCTGAGAACGATAGCTTGCTTTCAATAGCCAAGGGAACTTCTTACCGAGGAAAAAAGCCAATTTGTTTTCTTTGAGCATACTTTTAGGCGGCTTTCCGTCCTGAAATGGCGTTGTACTTGAAATCAGAGCGGCTGAAAGAACTCGATTTGGCAATTGATAAGCACAGCCAGCAGCGAATGCGCCGCCTCCAGATACACCCATCACTGAAAAATAGTGAATGCCGAGATGATCTGCTACTTCCAACACATCTTTTGCCCAATCTAAAATCGTGCGTTCAGGTTGAGGGGTAGATAAACCAAATCCTGGTCTGTCTAAACAGATGAGACGAACACCGAGCTCTTTAGAAATCGGGTCATTATCTAAAAACATCACTCTTGATCCAGGGGTTCCGTGAAAAAAGAATACTGGAAATCCTTTTAGATCCCCGTATTCACACAAACCAATATGACGTCCATCTTGTAAATGAATGCGATCCATACTTTCATCCCTTTAATAGTTTAGTTAACTTAAATGTTGAAGAAAGAAACACCAGATCAAGGCGCTTCTTTCGCAATCTGATAGATTTTTTCGTATAGAGACAATAATGTTTTTAAATCTTCTTTTGGAAGCTTCGCATAGTATTTTTGAATGAGGTGCAATTGAATTTCTTCTGTATTCTTGTGAAATTCATGACCCTTTTGAGCAAAATCAACAATGATTTCCCGCCGATTATGTGGATTAATTTCTCGTTTGACATAGCCAAGTTGTTCAAGCTTTGATACAAGCTGGCTAGCGGCACTTGCCGAAATGGAAAAGTAATCAGCTAGTTCGTTGATGGTTCTCGTTTTTGTGCGTAATAATTCAAGTGTCAACTCTTGTTTGGCTGATAAATCTGCATACTCATGTTTTAAAAATCGTTGATACTCTTCTACATAAATTGAGCCTAGTGCATTCGAGTATTCAATGATCTTTTTACCGTAATGAATGATTTCCTCATCCAATGACATCACCTCTATTTCATTATAGGCAATGATTATAGTTAAGTGAAGTTAAATATTAAGAAAAATTAAATTAAGAAATGGCATAAGTGATTGTTTCAATGACTTTTTCATTGTATTTTGAAAAAGATCCATTTATAATAAAAAAATAAACCAACTGGTCGGTTTTAATCTGTTCATGTGAAGAAAAGCAAGGTGAAAGGGATTGTTAAAAAATGACAAATGCACGAAGCGGGACTGAAAAAAGTGAGAAGACGAAGCAAAAAATTGTTACCGCTTCACGTGATTTATTTGCAAAAAAAGGGTATTCGGAAACATCTGTACGAGATATTTTAGAGGCTGCTAAGGTGAGTAAAGGGAATCTTTATCATCATTTTAAAGGAAAAGAGTTTTTGTTCCTTCATATCATGGAAGAGGATCACCGCTTGATGATGGAGACGTGGCATCAGGAGAAACAAACGATGCACCGGGCCATTGATCAGCTCGGAGGATTTGCAGAGCTGCTCAGTCAAATGGGCATTAACTACCCATTAATGAGAGCAAGCGAGGAATTCTGTGCAAGTGCCTTTACATCAGACGAGGTCATGGAACGGCTGAACAAGATTGATGCCGACTTTGATGATGTGATGAGAGATATTATAATTGAAGGAAACGAAGATGGTAGCTGGTCGATTCAGCATGTTGAGTCAACAGTGAAAATATTATTATCCGTTTTTTACGGATTAGATGTGTTGTATAAAAATGATCCAATCCAAGAGAAAAAGGAATTACAAAAACAAGCGATCTCATTGATTATTCACGGAATCAACCATCATGAGTAACAATTGAATCAATAAAGGGGAAACAAACATCATGCAAAAACCGATTCGTGAGCAAAAAGCAGTACTCGTTATTTTATTAAGTAATATATTTATTGCGTTTTTAGGCATCGGTCTCATTATTCCTGTCATGCCGCTATTTATGAATGTCATGCATCTAACAGGGAGTACAATGGGATACCTTGTGGCGGCGTTTGCCGTTGCTCAGCTCATCGCATCACCTATTGCAGGGAGATGGGTAGACCGCTACGGAAGAAAGATTATGATTGTGTCAGGATTGTTTCTATTTGCGTTATCAGAGCTCGTCTTCGGTCTTGGAACACATGTGTACGTTCTGTATTTTGCAAGGCTACTAGGCGGCATTAGTGCAGCGTTTATCATGCCGGCTGTCACTGCATATGTCGCCGATATTACGACCGTTCAAGAAAGATCAAAGGCAATGGGCTATGTGTCAGCGGCCATAAGTACCGGATTTATCATTGGCCCGGGCATTGGCGGATTTATTGCAGAATACGGCGTGCGCCTGCCATTCTTCTTTGCAGCAGGGATTGCGTTTATAGCCGTTATTTCGTCTATGTTTATGCTCAAGGAGCCATTAACAAAAGAAGAGCGAGCGAAGCAAATGGATCAAGTGAAGGAATCCACCTTCTTTAAAGATTTGAAAAAATCGATCCATCCAAGCTATCTCATCGCTTTTATCATTGTGTTTGTCCTCGCGTTTGGACTGTCTGCGTATGAAACGGTCTTCAGCCTGTTTACAAATCATAAGTTTGGATTTGGTCCGAAGGATATTGCGATCATCATTACCGTTAGTTCAATTGTAGCGGTCATCATCCAGGTGCTCGTGTTTGGTAAAATGGTGAATGCTCTTGGGGAGAAACGAGTCATTCAGCTATGCTTAATTGTTGGAGCAGTCCTCGCTTTTGTTTCAACTGTCGTGTCAGGCTTTATGGTTGTGCTTATCGTCACATGTGTCATTTTCTTAGCCTTTGATTTATTGCGTCCGGCATTGACGACATTCTTATCAAAAATTGCTGGCAATCAGCAAGGATTCGTCGCAGGGATGAACTCCACTTACACAAGTCTCGGTACGATATTCGGCCCAGCCCTTGGTGGTATTTTATTCGATCAAAATATACATTTCCCATTTCTATTCGCAGGTGTTGTCTTATTTCTCGGATTAGGCTTAACTCTTATTTGGAAGGGGAAGGCGACGGTAGTATCTAATTAAGGGCTCTAACTAGGGCTCTTTTTTTGTTCCTGTGGATAGAGTATTAAAGTAATCACAAAGTCCCTGTTGATGAGGTGTTATTCATGTTAATATAATACATGTTTTACCAATATGCTAGAGGAGGATTTTAATGCAAATTAAAGAGATTTTTTATATTCGGTGTATCTCGTGTTTGAGTGTTGTGCTCATTCATGCAATAGCCATTTTATCTAGCCCACAATCATCATCTATTCTTGTAGCACTACTCATGTTCAGTACACCGAGTTTTATTTTCATTTCTGAGTTTTTATTGGCGCATTCTTATCCAAATGGTACACCTAAAGGATTTATGTGGAAGAGAGTGAAAGCCATCTTTTTCCCATTTGCATTTATTGGGATTGTCGATGGGTTTTTGCATTCGGCATCGTTAAATGGAGGGGCAGCTGACTTCTTTAAAAGAGCTTCAGCAAATGTCTTATTGGGAAATTATATTGGTTATTTTGTTCTGATTATTTTTCAATTTTACTTTTTGCATATGTTTTTTCACAAAATGGCTAAGCGTACCTCAGCCAAATGGGTATTGCCGATCTCCTTTATCATCACAGTTGGTTATTTAAGTGTCATGAACCTCGTCAAAATCCCACAACCTCAATTACCTAATCCAATGTTCGGCTTAGAATGGATTCCATTTCCAGGTTGGTTATTCTATTTTTGTTTAGCCTATTATTGTGGAGTGAATTATCAGCAGTTTATCACAAGACTTCATCATTTTAAGTATGCTGTGTATGGACTTGTTCTGATTTCAGCAGTGACTCTTCTAAGCAATACATATGTAGGCTTTTTCGAGCCTTCTTCTAAGAGGCCAGATGTTGTTCTTTATACAATCAGTATTGTCTTCTTATGCTTTCTCTTGTTTTCTAAAGTAAAAAGCGTTCCACCTTTCGTAGCTGTCATTAGTCAATATTCATTCACCATCTATTTGCTTCACGGGTATTTTCTAGGTATCTCTGTGTTACTATGGGGACAATTAAAAGATTATCCATTCTTTGTGGGGACATTCATAATATCAACACTTGCAATTGCTGGACCTATCCTATTGTCTCGGTTAGCAAATCATTATAAATATGGCTATATGTTTGTCGGTAAAATCAACAGAACGAGACGAAAAACAGTCGCCTCATAAACGATTTAAAGGGGATCTTAAGAAGATGCCCTTTTTTTGTTGCCTAAAAGTACAGTGCTTTTTGCCCGAAAGTACAATTTTAATCGATCATTTCATTGCTTAGAATAAAAAGATGAAGTTCATGAAGTTGAAGAAAAAGGAGTAAGTGAATGGCAAAATTTTTATATCGTTTAGGAAAAAGTGCTTTTTCTAAGCCGAAACGGATGATTATCGGTTGGTTACTTGTTTTAGTAGCTGTTGTGGCGGCAACAATAGGGACAGGTGTTTCATTTAATGGAGATATGTCGATTCCAGGAACAAAGTCAGAAAAGGCAATGGATCTCTTGGAGAAAAAATTCCCAGCAGGTGATGATAGTGGGACGATTCGTCTGATCTTTAAAGCACCTAAGGGCGAAACATTAGAAACAAAAAAAGTAAAAAATAAATTGAACGAAACGATCAAAGAAGTCAAAAAGGATAAAGCAGTCAAGCAAGTGACGGATTTATATCAGACATTTGCTATTAGTAAAGATAAGAAAATAGGGTATGCGGATATTACATACCGGGTGAAGGCGGGTGAGGTAAAAGCATCCTCAAAAGAGAAAGTATTAGATAGTATTAAGATTTCAAGAAAGGCTGGCATCCAAACAGAATTAGGCGGCTCTGTCCCATTCTCAAAAATTGAGGTAGGCGGGATATCGGAAGTCATAGGTATTGTCATGGCCTTCTTTATTTTAGCCTTTACCTTCGCTTCACTATTGATTGCAGGACTACCGATCTTGACGGCTGTCATTGGGTTAATAATCGGCGTGATGGGCATATTAATTACCTCAAATTTTGTTGATATGTCTGCATTTAGTCTTACATTAGCTGTGATGATTGGACTTGCCGTAGGAATTGATTATGCATTATTTATCATTTCTCGATATCGACAGTTATTAGCAGAGGGTTACGAATTGAAAGAAGCAGCTGCTAGAGCTGTTGCTACAGCAGGCAGTGCTGTATTGTTTGCAGGTGTTACCGTCGTGATTGCACTATGCGGACTTGTATTAGTCGGTATACCATTTTTAGGCGTGATGGGTCTTGTAGCTGCATTCATGGTACTATCAGTTATGCTTGTGTCTCTGACAATTGTTCCTGCGATACTAGGGATTCTTGGTGATAAAGTAAGCCCTTCAAGAAAGAATAAATGGTTCTCTAAATTACAATCTCAACAACAAGAAGAAACAACAGCTTGGGGAAGGTTTATCAAAAAGTATCCAGGTAAAATCATCCTAGGTGTCATTGTATTGACTGGTCTACTCAGTTGGCCAGCACTTCATATGGAGTTGGGTCTTCCTGATAACGGTATGAAGGGGAAGGAAACAACTGAACGCAAGGGCTATGACCTGTTAGCAGAAGGGTTTGGTAAAGGGTTTAATGGGCCACTGGTTGTTATCATTGATGCCTCCCGTGCAAATAACGCAATGAAATCTATTGAGAAAACAACAAAAGTATTAGAGAAGATGGGTGGCATCAAACAAGTGGCACCGGCTGTTCCTAATCCATCGGGTAAGTACGCCATGTTGACCATCTTACCGAAAAGCGGTCCAGAAGATAAGGCGACAAAGCAATTAGTCAAAGATATACGAAATGAATCTAGTCAAACTGCTGCAAAGTATGATACGAAATTACTTGTTACTGGTTCTACGGCAGTTAATATCGATATTTCAGATAGACTCAGTGAAGCGTTACCGAAATTTGCAGGAGTCATTATTGGATTTGCTTTGATTTTGATGATTCTTGTGTTTAGATCCTTCCTTGTTCCATTAAAAGCGGTTTTAGGATTCCTTATGACATTGACCGCTACACTAGGTTTTTCAGTCTTTGTTTTACAGGATGGACACCTTGCGCCATTGTTTGGAATACCAGCAAGTGGCCCATTGTTAAACTTTATGCCTGTACTAGTGACAGGAATATTATTTGGTCTCGCAATGGATTATGAGGTCTTTTTAGTCAGTCGAATGAGAGAAGATTTCCTTCTATCAGGTGATGCAAAAAAGTCCGTTGTATCAGGTTTGAAGCACAGTGGAAGAGTAGTGACTGCCGCAGGCTTAATCATGATCCTCGTCTTTGCTAGTTTTATCTTTGCAGATGACTTGATCATTAAAACAATGGGGTTAACGTTGGCATTCGGTGTTCTGTTTGATGCATTTGTCATAAGAATGACTTTTATCCCAGCTTGTATGATGCTGATCGGACGAGCTGCTTGGTACTTACCCAAATGGTTCGAAAGCTGGCTTCCACGTATAGACATTGAAGGTGAGTCTATTTCTCAGAAAGATGAGAAAGAAGAGAAGGTGATTTAGTCACTGATAGTCTTACATGGTATGATTGATGATACCGCCATTACCTCGATAAAGGGTGGGCGGTATTTTTTGAGTGAATATGAGGCTCGGATGGTGATTATTTATGGCGAAACGACGGGTAGACCCTTTTAATGAAATGATCTATTCGCGGATTCCAACATTATTATGGGTCATCCTTGTTTATATTGCAGCAATGATATTTCAGTCTTTAACCACCCCAGTAGCACTTTCTGGCCTGTTTTTTTCTGCACTTATTGCCATACATCTGATTCTGCATTGGTGGTCATTTTACTGGTTTCAGCAGAATCCATGGGTATATTTTCTGATTCAAGGAATTGTAATTTTACTTTGTGTTTCAGTCATGCAGGCGGCTTCTCCTGTGATTTTAATTGGCCTGTTACCAGTACTAATTGCGCAAAGTATTGGGGTATATTATCATACATTGAAGGTGATTTTGACAGGGCTTAGTTTTTATGTCCTTTTTTTTCTTGCCCTTATTTTGGTCAATGATACAGATGATTTGACGGTATACATTCCTATTTTGTTTTTGATTCTAATTGTGGTCATCGCATACTCCATTTTATTTTTTAGACAAGTCAAAGCAAGAATTCGTACGCAAACATTTTTAAAGGAACTTGAATTGGCACATCAACAAGTGGAAGAGCTGACACTTGCAAATGAGCGTCAAAGAATGGCGAGAGATTTACATGATACACTTGCACAAGGACTGGCAGGTATTATTATGCAGTTAGAAGCGGTCCATGCACATTTAGAGAATCAGAATGTTGAGCGTGCTCAAAGCATTATTAAAGGTTCTATGAGACATGCGCGGACAACATTAGCTGAGGCGAGATTGGTCATCGACGATCTTCGGAAATATAGCCAGGATCAATATGACTTAGCTGATTCTGTGAAAGATGAAGTGAAGCGGTTTATGACGGCGACGAATATTCCAGTTCATACAAAAGTGGCTGTCTCCTATCAAGTGTCCCCTTTTCTCATCGAACATACCGTATACATCGTCAGTGAATGTTTGACGAATATTGCCAAGCATGCCAAAGCAAGTAAGGTCGAATTGATGATGGAGCAAAAAGATGATCACATCTCCTTGCAAATCACAGACAATGGAGTGGGTTTTGATGAGAAAAAACAAGAATTCACTTCCGGGCATTACGGTCTAATTGGTATGTCAGAACGTGCCCGACTGCTTGATGCACAGCTACACTTAAAAAGTGAAAAAAGTGAGGGTACACAAGTGACGGTAACCATACCTTTGAAAAAGGAGTAAAAAACAATGTCTTATCAAATTGTGATTGTCGATGATCATTTTGTTGTTAGAGAAGGATTAAAATTAATTCTTGAGACAGATCAACGATTTGATGTTGTTGGTGAAGCTGAGGATGGGGCAAAGGGATTAGATGTCTTGAAAGAGAAGGCTCCAGACCTTGTATTACTTGACCTCAACATGCCTAATATGAGTGGGCTTGAAATGCTAAAAGAGATGCAGTCTCTTCAATTAAAAGTACCGGTCCTGATTCTCACTACCTATAACGAAGAGAAATTAATGATTGAAGGGCTGCAACTTGGAGCAAAGGGCTATCTTTTAAAGGATGCCAGCAGGGAAAATTTATTTTATACAATTGAAACAGCTATCAGAGGGGATATTCTTCTTCAAGCAAACGTCGCTGCTAAGGTATTTGAATCAAAAGAGCATCAAGTGACTCCGAACCATTTGAAAAAAGAATTAAACATGCTGACTGAAAAAGAGATGCTTGTCTTGCAAGCAGTGGCTAGAGGATTTCGAAGTAAGGAAATTGCATTTGATATGGGGATTTCCGAGAGAACTGTCAAAGCTCATTTAACAAATATTTATCAAAAGCTGGAGGTCACTTCAAGAGCGGAAGCAATTAAAGCAGCAGTAGAATTAGGGATGATTCATTTTTAGAGAGAGCGAATGATCATATGAGACGATGAAAAGAAACATTACCCTGTTAAGTTTCAGCGTCAAGTGATTTATTGTCTCTTAAGATTGCGGTTTTAGTATGTGTAGGGAAATGAACTCTACCTACATAAGTAATGGTACGATCTTTGACCCTGCACTTGGCGACATATTATTCGATCAAAATATACATTTCTATTCGCAGGTGTTGTCTTATTTCTCGGATTAGGCTTAACCCTTATTTGGAAGGAAAAAGTGACAGAAGAGGCAGCAGCAGAATAATAACAAAGGGCTAAAATGATGTTTATTTTAGCCCTTTGTCTTTTTTATGACTGCGGCTTCAGGCGATTTAATGCCTGGGCCATTTTTTGATTTTGATGTTTTTTGTAAAACAGAAAGGCAATGATATGACCAGCCAATGTCAGAAAGGCAATGCCGATGAAATAAGGCATGATCAATTCAAGCAGTGCCGTCGAATATAAAGCGACCGCTCCTAGTTGAAAGGCTAAATTGACAGCGGTGGAGATGAGAATATTGACAGGGGCAGGGAAGGTAAAGTAGTTCCATAGTAAAGGGTATATGACTCCAAATACAATACCTGCCAATGTGCCAATGGCGATGATGTGCCACACGTACCCAAAGGGGATCGTGATTGATCGGTTTGTCATTGACAGAATAAGTGTCAGCCACACAATGGAGACAAAAGATGTTTGCATAAATTGATTTTTCATTTCTTTGATCATTTGAATCGCTCCTTTATATATTTCGCGTAATGACGACTGACTGTATAGCTGTTTTGCGACATAGTCTCAACTTCTAAGCGAGCGTACGTACCAGCCACAAAGCTGTGAACTTGTGCTAAATTGAGGATGACTGCATTATTGATACGGAAGAAATGTTCGTTCTCTAACCATTTCAGGTCTTTCAAACGTTTGTTTAAAAAATACGTCTGCCCGTTGGCAGTGAGAACCTTTGACATATGTCCAAGCGCAGAGATCGCTTCAATTTGTTCCAATGGTAAAAGTGATTGACGATCGTTTTTTGGATCTTTTACCGTCAAAGAAGGATGTGTTTCCAGTATTGCTTCGATCTTTTGTAAACGTTCTTGATTATGTGGATGGCTAATGACGTCCACTTCCGTCACATCCTTTTCTTGATTCCAGATAAAACGAAGTTTCATTCATAAACCTCCTTTCACAATGAGCATAGCAATAGATAGAAGCGAATGCGAAGGAATTTTGTTTTGATGCAGAAGAATTCTTTTTGTTGCAAAGAGTCACTGCGTGCACGCAGCTTTTTATATATAATGGAAGGAAAGAGTATGTTTGGAAAGGGGGCATTATGCATCTCTTGAAGCAGCAAATGGCATCGTCGATGAAAGAAGGAATTCGCCAAATGGATCCGGCTTATCCAGTGTTTGTAGATGCGGTCTTGGAGGGGTTCATAAAAGGACATCTTTATGTAGATGATACAGAGCGTCCTTTTGTTTATTTTCTCGAAACTGCAAGCGGCATTTATTATGTTGCAGGCAAGAGAGAAGCGGAGCTGTCACGCTGTTCGGCCTTCATTATGGATGTTTATGAAAGGCAGAGAAGACAAAACGGACGGTTTACCGTATTTTCAGCGAATCAATTAACAGATGTGATGATGAAAAAATACTTTGGGCCACATTTGAATGAGATGGAAAGACATGCGTACGTTTTTCCGCAGTCACATTCTCATGTCACTGCGCCTCATCCAAGCTATAGAGTAGAACGGACAGATGAACAGGTGATCCATGCAAGCAGGTCTTTTCCTCCTAGCTATTATGAAGCGTATTGGGGAGAATCAGCTCGCTTTCTATCAAAAGGAATCGGAGTTGCCATCTTAGATGGGGAGAATGTGGTAAGTGAATGTGTCTCTATTTTTTCAAGTGAAGGTCGTGCGGAGATAGATATTTGGACAGATGAAGTCTGCCGGGGAAAGGGTTTGGCGCTATTGGCAGCTCAGCATATGATCAGCATCTGTCTCGAAAAAAAGAGGACACCGTATTGGGATTGCGATGTCCATCACCTAGCTTCAATCAAACTGGCAGAGAAGCTAGGCTTTCAGCGGACAAAAACCTATCGATTGTTTTATGGCTCAAGATGAGAAGGTTTTGAGATACCAAGCATCCATTGCAGAATGCTCAGAGCCTTCAATCGGTTCTGTCAGAAGAGAAAAGCCATAACGCTGATAAAGACCTGTAGCCGCAGTTAATTCTCGGCGGGTTTCTAAATAACATGCTTCGTAGTATGTAGAGGCATATTGCAGCGCTGTATCCATCAGCTTTTTGCTCGCACCTTTTCCTTGTGCCTTTGGACTTAAATAAAGCTTTTGTAATTCACATATGTCCTTTGTAAATGGGGCAATGCCTACACCGCCTACAATCTCACCATCCTCTTCAGCAATCCAATAGGCTGCATGAGTCAGTGATTGATAGTATTCAAACAGCTGGTCAAGGTGGGGATCAGTGTAGGCTGTTCCTTCAATCGCTAGATTCGCTGATTCTAGTGACTGACGGATAATCGCTGCGATATACGGATTGTCCTTTTGTTGAATGGATCTAATGTTCATTTGAATGTCCTCCATCGTTATAAGATAAAAAAGAGAATGGGAGTTGAAACAACATGTTCTGGCTACAAACTGCTATTTTTACAATCGTTGTTCTGAGCCTCTCATTGTGGGCAGGGAAAAGACGTAGACACCGTCATGCGGGTCTGATCCTGCCGATTTGCTTCATTTTTGTTGGATTGATTTTATTGTTATCTAGTTTCTTCATCGGCAGATGGGAAGGCATGGCGCTAAGTGTATCAAGCGTGTCGATCGTTCTCTCTTCCGTGATTTGTTTGATCATCGTCACAGGGATTCAATTTTTTAAAAAAGGTGACCCTTCCTAAGCAGGGGCATCTCCATTGTTCATTTGCTTGTATTCTTCAAGAAGGATGCCCATGATGATCACATCTGAATATGTGCCGTTGATATGAAGCGCTTGGCGCCTTTTTCCTTCATATTGAAATCCGGCTTTCTCATAGCTTCTGTAGGCTCTTGGATTGTGGGAAAAGACTTCGAGCTCAAGACGGTTGAGTTCTAATGTATCAAAGGCGAATGCTTGAACCATTCGGACAGCTTCTGTACCATAGCCCTTTTGGAAATGCTCTGGCCCATGAAGCGCAATGCGCAAGCTTGCCGTATGATTAATTGGGTCAATGTCCACAATTGCCGCATCCCCAATCATTTCTTTCGTGTCTAGCAGACAAATGGCAAAATCTCGTCTACTGTCATCTAGTAAAAAGCGGGTATAGGCTGAACGGATTTCGTCTAGTGTGAACGTTTTGCGTGTGCCTGTCATGTAAAGTGTTTCAGCATGCAGGCATCCTCTTTGAATACCAGGGTAATCTTGCTCTTCAATCGGTCTCAAAAATATACGAGTCATGACGGATCACCCTCCTCTATATATCGAGAGATTTCAATTAAATTCAGATCAGGATCGCGGATATAAACAGATTCAATTGGACCCAATGTACCTGTGCGTCTGACTGGACCTTCTTCAATAGGAACCACGTGCTTGCGAAGGTGCAACAGCAGACGATCCATATCTAAATCGGTAATAAAGCACAAATCACTAGAGCCAGGAAGTGGGTGAGCCGCTGTCCGCTCATATTCATGACCAGCTTCATGAAGATTGATCTTCTGTAAACCAAAACGAAGCGCTTTACGGCCTTCTCCAAAGGTTTCTTCCTTCATCCCTAATACGTTTGTATAAAAACGAATAGTGTCCTTCATATGTTGTACAGTCAACACGATATGATCAAGTCGTCGTATCATCAGTCTCTCCTCCAAGTATGATCATTGATTGAACTGATTTTATTATATCATTACTTGAAGAGGATACCTTATTGAATCACGGTGTTGAACAAGTCATTCATGATGAAGGAGTGGCAGATTGATCAGCGGAAAATTAAAGAAAATGAACAAATTGATGATTCTTTATTTCCTTTGTCTTTCCTTTCTGATACAATCAAAATAGAATATATGTTCTTATTCATGCATAGGAGTGATGGGATTGAGCGAGAAAAGGAAGCTGCTTTTTTATGGGGCAATGAGTATCGATGGCTATTTAGCGAGAGAGGATCACCGGCTCGATTGGCTAATAGGAACAGAGGGCGAGGAAGAAACGAGCTATGCTGACTTTTATGCGTCAGTTGATACGCTGATCATGGGGCGAAATACATACGAGCAGGTTCTACAGCTGTCACCAGATGAGTTTCCTTATGAAGGAAAGACCTGTTATATCATATCACGTACTTTACAAGATAGTCTGAAAGGAACCCAGATCATTCGTGAAGATGTCTTATCATTTATGAAACAATTAAAACATGAAGAAGGCCGCCATATTTGGGTTGTCGGTGGCGGAGAACTGCTTCAGTCTTTCATAAAAGCAGGATTGGTTGATGAGCTTTACCTTCAAATCGTACCTGTCATGATTGGGAGAGGAATTCCTCTGTTTTCGCCAATGGATATGGAATCTAGATTCTCATTAAAAGAAGTACATCAATACAAGCAGATAGCTGAAATGCATTTTGTTTTAAAAGAGGAGGATCACTGATATGAGGTGGTCTTTTTTTCATGAAACAAACTCATTGACAAGAAAATATCCTAGTGTTAGGATAAATTTATCCTAGTTTTAGGATTTCTTGAAAAAGGAGTAGTTGCCATGGTGCAGCATGAACATGAATTAGATTTAAGGTTATTCCGTGTATGGATGAAAGCCTATCAAGCCCTTTTTACAAATATCCAAAAAGATATAGAACGTTATGATATTGGATTTGAGAACTTTCAGATTCTTGAATTACTCTATAGTAAGGGACCGCATCCCGTCCAAAAAATTAGTGACATCCTGTCAATCCCAAGTGGAAGTATGACATATGTCGTAAACAAACTAGAAAAACAAGAGCTGGTGAAAAGACAATGTGCACCTTCTGATAAACGTGTATTTCATGTATTGCTAACGGAGAAAGGGAAGCAACTATTTGATGATATCTTCCCTAAACACACAGATGTCATTTCACAAAATCTATCCTTTATTGAAAAAGAAGAAAAAGAACAGCTCATTGAATCATTAAAAAAAATCGGTTTAGGTGCAGAGCATCTTCGCGAAAAGGGGGAAACAAAATGACGCTCAGCTTTGATACATTGGTACGTGAAAGAAGATCCGCATCAAATTTTTTGCCAAATATCTCGATTTCGAGAGAAGAGCTTAACAGTATATTTGAAGAGGTCAAGCTGGCACCATCTGCTTTTAACTTACAGCACACACAATATGTTGTCGTCCAAACAGAAGAGCTCAAAGAACAAGTAAGAGAGGCTGCATTTGGACAGTATAAAGTACATTCCGCCTCAGCAGCGATTATTGTACTAGGAGACCCAAAGGCTTATGAGCAAGCGGGGAACATCTATGAAGGTCTGAAAATGCTAGGTATTTTAAACACGCAGCAATACGAAGAAATGGTCAGAGAGACGATGAGCTTTTATGAACAGAGAGGCCTGGACTTTCAGAAGGAAGAAGCGATCCGCAATGCCTCATTATCTGCCATGCTGTTCATGCTTGCCGCTAAAAATAAAGGGTGGGACACATGCCCGATGATCGGTTTTGATCCTGAAGCAATGAAAAAGGTGCTGAACATCGAGTCGGATTTGCTTCCTGTATTAATGATCACACTGGGAAAAGAAAAAGTAGAAAGCAGACAAGCGAGAGGCTACAGAAAACCAGTCTCTGAATTCGTCACATATTTATAAGATAGGGGGTTCCACTCATGGAACTAGGAATTAGTACATTTGTAGAAACAACACCTGATTTTCAAACTGGAAAAACAGTCAGTCACGCACAGCGTATTCGAGAAGTCGTAGAAGAAATTATTTTAGCAGATCAAGTCGGCCTTGATGTATTTGGTGTAGGTGAGCATCATCGGGAGGATTTCGCCGCATCGAATCCAGCTGTCGTCTTAGCGGCTGCGGCAACACAGACAAAAAATATTCGTCTGACAAGTGCAGTGACAGTCCTTTCATCAGCAGATCCTGTACGTGTCTTTCAGGATTTTGCAACATTAGATGGACTATCAGACGGACGTGCAGAGATCATGGCAGGTAGAGGTTCATTTATTGAATCATTCCCGCTCTTTGGTTATGACCTGAATGATTATGAAGAATTATTTGAAGAAAAGCTTGATTTGCTGCTCAAATTACAGCAGTCCGAGCGTGTCACGTGGAAAGGAAAGCATCGCCCAGCGATTCAGGATGTTGGTGTATATCCAAGACCAGTTCAAGATCCGCTTCCAATCTGGATTGGCAGTGGAGGCAATCGTGAGTCTGTCGTACGCGCTGGGTTATTGGGACTGCCTTTAGTACTTGCCATCATTGGCGGAAGTCCAAGACAGTTCGCACCACTTGTACAGCTGTACAAGCAAGCGGCAGTGCACGCTGGACATGACCCAGAGAAATTAACCGTGGCGTCACATTCGCATGGATTTGTTGCGGAAGAAACAGATCTGGCAGCAGATCAATTCTTCCCTTCTACGCAGCATGTGATGAACACATTAGCAAGAGAGAGAGGATGGGGACCTTATACGCGTTCTACGTTTGATGCTGCGAGAACATTAGAAGGTGCGTTGTACGTAGGAGATCCAGATGCAGTGGCAGAGAAAGTCATTCATCTTAGAAAAAATGTAGGAATTACACGTTTTATGCTTCATGTTCCAGTTGGTTCAATGCCACATGATCAAGTGCTAAAAGCCATTGAGTTATTTGGAAAAGAAGTTGCTCCTAAAGTAAGAGAAGAGGTTGCTCGCTGGGAAGCGGAGCAAGCATAACGAAAAAGGTCGATCAAGTGAATAGGCTTGATCGACCTTTTTGTTGCTTAAGGATCAATAACACAAGGTTTCACTGTAGGGCATGAAGCAGCAGAAGCAAATGGTGTGGTCGTCAAAGTGAAGAGGAAAACAAGCTGAAAACAGATGAGCCATTTTTTCATAAAGTCACCTCCGTTCACAATTGTTTAACTAGAATGAGATGAGGATAAAAGCATAGAAGTATGTAAAACCCTCTATCCAGCATAAGACAATCATATCATAATTTTCAAAATAATGAAAAAATAACTTACGAAAGTTCTAAATTATGGTATGGTTAATATGTTCAACAAAAAAAGGGAGGGATTTTTTTATGAAAAAGGTCATGTCTTCTGTTTTAGTTGGAGCAATTGTCTTAACGGGTGCTGGAGTCACAACTGCTCCGGTGGAAGCAAAGGAACAAGCAAAAAGTGACATAACGGTTCAGGCCAGTCGAACTGTTTCAGAAACAAGAACATATACGACATCAAACATCCCATCTAGTATTACATATGCAAAGGATGGCTGGGTCGGTATTTTAAAACAATCGTCTATTGAAGAGTTAGGCTTAGGGAAATATAGAGTCACATTTACTGGAACGGTTGTACGTGATCCAGGATTTAATTAAATTAAGAGGAAAGCTGACAGGTGGACAAGCCTGTCAGCTTTTTTATTGAGGATAATAAAGAATCATTTGCAGCCGTACCATTTGTTCTCCAAATTGTTTATACGAATGCGTACGGTCTGCTTTAAAACGAATGGAGTCGCCGGCTTTTAAATTGTATTGTTCATCTCCAATGGATACATCAAGCGCTCCCTCAAAAACGGTAATCAATTCCTCTGTTCCGCCAATGTGTTCATTTGCATGCAGCGACCCGCCAGGATCAATTTCTACTCGATACACTTCAAATTTTCCCCTGTCATCAAATGGAAAAGTCGTATACACGCGATATCGCCCATCATCTTCCGTTAAAATCTGTGCATCCTCCTTGCGTACTACTTTGATTTCAGGCTGTGGTGCGTGAATGAGCTCACTAAAAGACACCTTTAATCCGTTGGCGATTTTCCACAAAGTCGTAATGGTAGGGGTGGATTCTCCTCTTTCAATTTGTCCAATCATGGTTTTGCTGACACCAGTTAACTCCGCCATCTTTTCGAGGCTCAATTTTTTTTGATCTCGAAGATGCCTCACATTTTTAGAAATAATTGATTGTACATTTTCCATGAAAAAAACTCCTTTCTCTATTTACTTTATAAAGACCGATCGTTACAATAAAACGTAACATACGCAATAAAGTATTTAAAGTCTTAATAACGTATAAGGGAGGCGGCAACTATGATTCTTTCTATGTTGATCTATGCTTTTGTGAGCAGCTTTACCCCAGGACCAAACAACATCATGGCCATGGTCTTTACGAATAAATATGGGGTTAAGCAAACATTTCGATTTTGTTTAGGTGTGGGTATCGGATTTCTCGTCATTTTGTGTTTGAGTTGCTTCTTTAACATCATACTTTATCAAGTGATGCCGAAAATAGGGTGGGTTATGGCGTTCATCGGAGCCGCATACATGATATATTTGGCTGTCAAAATCATGAAAAATAAAGGCGGGGATGACGAAACACTTGACCGCTACAATCATTTTGTCCCTGGTATGATGCTGCAATTTATCAACCCAAAAGCGATTTTGTATGGATTGACTGTGATTTCAACATTTGTTTTGCCATATGGCCAATCTAATATGCAGTATGTGATATGGACGCTGATTCTTGCGCTTATTGGCTTTCTCGGTACATTCAGCTGGAGTTTATTTGGTTCTTTATTTAAGCGCTTTTTAACTACTTACGAGAGACCGTTTCAGTTTGTCATGGGGATACTCCTGATATACAGTGCGATTTCAATGGTATGGGGCTATGTGATGTAAGTAGTCAGGAGCTTGGCCGCTGCCTGCCCATCACAACAGTATCGTAATAAAGCCCATCTGCCAGACGTTTATCATTTTTTAATACACCTTCAATCAGAAAGCCATGGCGCTCATATAGCAAAATGGCTTTTTGGTTGGTTTCTAGCACGAGAAGTGACATTTTCTGAATGCCTTGCTCGTCAGCCCAGTCAATAGAAGCGGCTAAAAGCTCTTTACCAATGTGATAGCCCCATGCATCCTTTTGTATGGCAATACCAAATGTCACTTTGTGAGCAGAGCGTTTGAGTGAATGTCCCTCACATCTTGAAAAACCGACAATCTCTCCATCAATTTCAGCGACCAAAAATAAATGCCTACTTTGCTTGGCATCCTCTTGAATCAAAACTTCAAAATCTTTTTCATGAAGAAAGGCTTCGCCTGGTTCACGGTCTAAATATTCTGTTTCACCATCAATTTTCAGTCTGAGCGCTGATAACTGCTTGGCATCGCCAATTGCAGCAGACCGAATACGATAGGTCAAGTCACGAACGGTGAATATGTTTTCAGAGATAATCATAGAACACCAACCTTTCTTTCCATTATGTCTATCATACCTGAAACGTGTACATAGCAGGTGAAAGCTTTTAAGTCTGTCTTATAGATCATTATTTTTTAATCCAGCTGACCCTGGCTGGATTTTCATGATTTAGATTGAGAACTTAAATAGGCTTCTCTCACAACTGTTAAAAAGTGGTCAGCGACGGTTGATGTTTCATCTTGTCTCCATGAAACATATAAATTTACTTTTGGTGTAGTTTCTTGGATTTTTCTATAAACAACCCCTGAACGTTTTACGCTTTCTACTGAGGATGGAACCACAGAGATTCCGATTCCTGCAGCAACTAAATTCACAATCGTATGCATTTGAATAGCTTCCTGAACTACGTTTAAACTTATGCTATTTTCCAAAAAGTAGCTGATAATTAAATCATAAAAAGCTGCACCTAGATGACGTGGGAACATGATAAATGGTTCATTGGCTAATAAATGAATTGGAACTTTGGGAAATGAAGCTAAAGGATGATTTTCTGGCAAAACCAAGCTTAATGATTCCTCACAACAAATTTCTGAGGTAAGTATCTTATTATTTTGGTTAGAACGAATAAATCCTATTTGAATTTCTTTCTTATATAGTGCTTTTAACTGCTGTTCTGTAGCCATTTCACATAAGACAAGATGGATGTTAGGGAAACTTTCTCGAAACCTTTTAATAATATCAATCACAATATCAGTAGAATCAACGAAACCGATCGTTAAATGACCTATTTTTCCGTCATCTGCAAGCTGTGTTGCTTTAATCGTTCTATCTACTTGAAGAAGCGTACGGCGGGCTTCTTCTAAAAATACTCTCCCAGAATCTGAAAGTTCAACCTGTCTTCTTGTTCTATGAAAAAGCGTTACACCTAACTCTTCTTCTAATTTACGAATTTCTTGACTTAATGGAGGCTGTGCCATTTTAAGACGTTCAGCTGCCCGGCTAAAATTTAGTTCTTCAGCAACCATGATAAAATAACGTATTTGTCTCAGATCCATTTTTTATGCCCCCTATAAATTTCAACCTTGCTTATTGTGTAATTGATTATGAAGAATTGTTATTAAACAGTTTTGCGCTTTTTTAATGGAAATATTTTTAATTATATAAAATATATATATATTTATCTGAATATATATATTATACATATTAATACCCTCTTTTTATAATGAAAGTATTCTTTCAAAGGAGGACATTGTTATGGAGTATAGTAAACTTGGAAATAGTGGATTAACAATTAGTAAACTCGCATACGGAAATTGGATTAATCATGGTGGTAAGATAAATGAAGAAACTGCCCATGATTGTGTGAAAGCTGCTCTTGATGTTGGTATTACGACGTTTGATACTGCTGATGTTTATTCAGACACCAAGGCTGAAGAGATACTAGGCAGGTCTTTAAAAGGGATCCGGCGGGAGAGCATTGAACTATGTACAAAAGTATGTCATCCAACCGGTACTGGGAAAAACGATAGAGGATTATCACGCAAGCATATTTTGGAAAACTGTCATGCCTCTTTGCGGCGTTTACAAACGGATTATATTGATATTTACTATGCACACAGGTTTGATCCAACTACACCTCTGGAAGAAACGATGTTAGCTTTCGCAGATCTAGTAAGACAGGGGAAAGTGAACTATATTGGTGTAAGTGAGTGGACAGCAGAACAAATTACTCGAGGGGCAGCGCTTGCACGAGAGTTAAATGTCCCCCTAATTGCCAGTCAACCTCAATACTCCATGTTATGGAGAATCATTGAAAGCGATGTAATACCGGCCTGTCAGCGTGAAGGACTTGGCCAGGTAGTATGGTCGCCTTTGGCCCAAGGAATCCTTACTGGAAAGTATCTCCCAGGAAAATCACTTCCGACTAATTCGCGTGCTAACTCACCTGCTGGAAAACCTTTTTTTAAAAACCTTGCTCAACGCTGGATGAATAATAATACCTTAGAGGCGATCCAAAAACTTAAGCCCATCGCACAAGAGGTTGATCTTACTCTCGCTCAGCTTGCGATAGCATGGGTACTGCAAAATCAGAACGTTTCTGCAGCAATTATCGGTGCATCTAGTCCAGAACAGGTGAGGGAGAATGCTTTAGCATCTGAGGTGAAAATTGAAACTGAGATGATGAATCAGATTGATGAAATTCTAGGTGATCTGGTTGAGTACGATCAGAGTAAAACAGGTTAAAGCTTTTAAGTCTATCTTATAGATCATTATTTTTAATCCAGCCGACCTTGGCTGGATTTTCTTGTTGCTGTAGTTTCTTGGATCGCACACTCAGATGTTTTGTATCTGTCAAAAAGGCTAAATGAATAACATCAAACGTGGAGGTGGAACAAATGAGTGAAGAAAAAGGACATATGGATAAAGCAAAAGGAAAAACAAATCAAGTCAAAGGCCAATTGAAAGAGAAGCTTGGCGAAGCAACAGATCATCAAAATCTGAAAGCAGAAGGAAAAAAGGATCAAGCCAAAGGTAAGCTTCAAGATAAAAAAGGGGATTTGAAAAATCACCTGAACGAGTAAATCCGAAAACACGGCACTGCTTTATGTCTCCATCATGACATGTCTTTCATCAATAAAATGAATAGATGTGTGAAAAGAATTGATTATACGCGCTCGCTATCATCATGTAGACTTAAAATAGAAGACATGATCAAGGGGGATGGATGAGATGAAGCAAGTGTGGGAGAAAGTTGACGAGTATATCACAGACAAGTTGATTCCTAAAGATGATGTTTTGGAGCAAGCTCTTACTCATAATAAGCAAGCAGGCCTGCCAGAAATTGATGTGTCACCCGCTCAAGGGAAAATGCTTTATTTATTAGCAAAAACTAAGAATGCAAAGCGCATTCTAGAGATCGGGACACTCGGTGGATACAGTACCATTTGGTTGGCGCGTGCTCTTGAAGAGGATGGGGAACTCATCACATTAGAGGCTGTCAGCCACCATGTACAGATTGCGCAGCAAAACATCAGCAGAGCGGGCTTATCGGAACGAGTGAGCATTTTGCAAGGAAAGGCATTGGATACGCTATCTCAGTTAAAGGAGAGGGCTGTACTTCCATTCGATTTGATTTTCATTGATGCAGATAAACCGAACAACCCGAATTATCTAAAGTGGGCGTTACACTTCTCGAAAAAGGGAACAGTCATTATTGCAGACAATGTCGTCAGAAATGGAGCAGTCCTTCATGATTCTGATGGGGATGAGCGAGTGCAAGGAACTCGTGAATTTTTCAATTTACTCAAACAAGAGTCAAGAATAGAGGCTACAGCCATTCAAACTGTTGGTGAAAAGGGTTACGATGGATTTGTATACGGAATTGTAAAATGAAACAAAGCTTAACCACATGCGGTTAAGCTTTTTCTTTTAGAAAAACCATCTGGCTGTGCCCATCAGCATGACGCCTACAAGAACAGTAAGTGACAAGCTTTTTGTCCAAACAGCGATTACGACGGTCGGAACCAAGACAGCAAGGTACATCCAGTGAACGGTGACGCCTGCTGTAGTATGTATGAAGAGATGCTCTGCAATTAATGCTGTAAAGATACAAATAGGAATAAACGATAACCACTTAAGGACCACTTCAGGCAGCTCAATACTTCGTACAAATAAAAATGGAACGACTCTTGGAATGATGGTCACAATCATACAGCCGACAATCAGCCATATCATAAAACTACTGATCATTTATCTGTCACCACCCCAATCGTTGCGACAATCATGGTGGCTAACAGAACGGCCACGTGTGAAGGAACAAAATGAAGCAGAACAAACATCGCAACGATCATATACAAAACAAGAGACAAACGATGGGTTAACTTATTTTTAGGTATAGTTTGCAAAGAAAGAACGAGCAGCGCAGCAAACATAGCGGACAGGGCAAAATCAAGGCCAAGTGCTTCAGGATTTGAAATCCAATGTCCAAAAATGCCGCCAAGCGTACAGGCAGCAATCCAGCACAAATAAGCCGTTATGTTCAGCCCGTGCATCCACCGGTTATTCAGTTTTCCATGCTGCGCTAATTTATTCATCGCTACACCAAATGATTCATCAGTCAGCAAGAGACCGAATCCAATATTTTGTTTCACAGAGTAGCGTGTAAAATGAGGAGCCAGCGTCAGGCTGAGTAATAAATGACGCAGATTCACAATAAATGTAGTGAGAATAATAGCGGAAAGGGGACTTCCCGTGACAAGCAGTGCACAGATAATAAACTGTGAAGCACCTGCGTAAATAAAGATTGATAGAAGCGCAATGTCCCATATGCTTAACTGTGCGCTAATCCCAACAATTCCAAATGCAAACCCAATACTCATATAACCAAGCAGAGTTGGCACACAATCCTTTATTCCCTCGAGAAATGGTTCGTGTTCTGCTCCGGGAATATGTTTTCTAGCTTCAATATCCAACGACCTCTACTCCTTTTCCGCCTGACCATCTATAGTTTTACTTACTATATGAAAACGAATTCAGCATGTCAATAGCCGTTTCACTTCTATGTATATGAAGAAAAAAGAGACAAAAAGGATTGCAGTTAACCAGAATTTGTTATAAAGTATCAGAAAATAAAAATAATTGGAGTGACGACAATGCTGTGGAAACCTTTGTTTGAACATGATGTACCAAATCCCCTCCGTCCATAACGGAGAGTGATCTCCGTTTGTGGATATCGGAATCAAACTATCCAGTAACGGAGGGAAAAGATGAACGAAAAATATATAGGTGCCCTTTACCTCGCAATCGCTGCAAGTATTTGGGGCGGCATGTACGTTGTTGTCAAAGTAACAGTAGCGGTTGTCCCGCCACTTGAGCTCGTTTGGATGAGATATGCTATAGCAGGAGTCGTTTTGGTGCTCACCATTTGGCGCTTGGGCTATTCCTTTCGATTAGATAAAAAAGATATCCCGCTTATTGTGGGGATTGGGTTGATCGGAAACGTTCTGTCCATCGTGACACAGGAAATCGGGACGATGTATACGTCTGCACAAATGGGGGCCGTTATCACATCTGCAACACCCGCTTTTATGGTGCTGTTCGCTTTCTTTCTATTAAAAGAAGCCATGACTGTTAGAAAGTGTGCATCCATCCTTCTTGCTACAGCAGGTGTATTGCTCATGATTGGACCAGTCGAAGTGGAAACAGATGAATTTGTGGGCGGCCTCTCATTGGTCATCGCTGCTTTAACATGGGCGCTTATGTCTGTTTTGCTGAAACGTGTGCCAGGGAAGTATCCTCAGGTCGTGACCACCACATATGCGATCATCATTGCATTTATTATCTTAACGCCGCCTGTCTTATTTCGTTTACCTCACTTAGATGTGGAGCAAATGGCAAGGCCAGAGATTTGGGGTGGTATTCTATATTTAGGCATCATCTCAACAGCGCTAGCATTCTTTTTGTGGAATAGAGGGCTTCAATTAATGGATGCTTCAAGCGGCGGTCTGTTCTTCTTCTTTCAACCAATCGTAGGTACAGTTCTTGGCTGGCTGCTTTTGGGAGAAGAATTGGGACTACGCTCATTCATTGGCATTCTATGTATTTTTGCAGGTGTCTATACTGTGCTGCGTCAAAAGGAATAAGAGGAGATGTCCCTTGCAAAAGGGGCATCTTCTTTATAATAGGTAGGTTTCAGAGATTGAGAGAGGATGGAGGGAAACAGGATGATTCAATTTCCACAATTACAAAAGGGACAAACAATTGGCGTTACAGCACCTTCCTCAGGTGTACAGCCATCTTTGCATGACATGTTTCAGCTCTCATGCGAACGAATGAAAAAAAGAGGCTATGATGTCATATGTGGAGAGACGGTATGGCAGCAGGAGAAGGCAAAATCAGCCCCTGCCATAGAACGAGCAAACGAGCTTCAGTACATGATGACATGCGATGAGATTGATCACATCATCCCGCCATGGGGAGGGCAGCTGCTCATGGAAGTGTTAGAGCATCTTGATTTCTCATCAATGCAAAAAAAGTGGATTCTTGGTTACTCAGATACGAGTGCACTTCTTTTGGCATTTACATTAAAAACAGGGATAGCCACTGCGCATGGGCCGAACCTAGTAGATCTTCAGGGAGAAGAGCTTGATCAAACGACTGTCATGTGGGAAGAAGTACTTTCAACAAAAGGAGAAATGGACATCAGCCAATTTTCTTCATCTATGTATCAAAAGGAATGGCAGTATGACAATCCGATTGAACATGTTTTTCATTTAACAGAACCAACTGCATGGCAAACGGTTGATCAACAAGAAAAGATGGTAAAGGGGAGACTGATGGGCGGCTGTATTGATGTCATACGCCACCTAGCGGGGACGCCTTTTGGAGATGTCAAAGCTTTTCAGGACAATTTCATAAAAGGTGAACCGATTCTCTGGTACTTCGAAAACTGCGAGTTAAATGCTGCAAGCGTGAAGAGATCGCTTGTTCAATTAAAACTAGCAGGATGGTTTGATCACTGTTCAGGTATTATGTTTGGGCGAAGTGCAGTAGATGTGCCTGTGGAAGGGTACCAGTATCAGGATGTATATGAAGAATTACAAAAGGAATTACAAATCCCCATTTTTTACGATATAGATTGTGGGCATGTCCCGCCGCAAATGACGCTGATTAATGGGGCATATGCAGAAGTACAGTTGCAGCCACAAGGCAAAGCGGTCCTGAAGCAAACATTTTTGTCTTCTTTTCAGCGTGATAGAAAACCTTTGCAGCCCTGACAACAAAGAATGCGAGGGTTTGTCTACACGATGAAGGAAAGGGAGAACCCTTTCCTTCATATAACATTACATCCCTTTTGTTTCCTCACCTGCTTTAGGAACTTCCCACGCCGCCTCTCGGAATACCTTTTCCCATTTCGATACGACAATACATGCAACAGCATGACCTGGAACATTCACACCTGTTCGCGCCATATCCATAATTCGATCAACACCGGCAATAATGGCGACACCTTCTGCTGGAAGACCTACTGCATGAGCGGTTGCCAAAAGAACGACGAGTGAACCGGATGGCACAGCTGCAATGCCTTTACTCGTTAACACAAGAACAAGCATCATCAAAAGCTGCTGTGACAGACTCATGTCGACACCAAACGCTTGGGCTAGAAACACACAGGAAACGGATAAATATAAACTAGACCCATCGCAATTAAGGGAAAGACCAGATGGAATGACAAAGGAGACGATTCTTTTTGGGCAGCCGTATGTCTCCATGCGTGACATAAGCTGAGGAAGGACAGTTTCTGTACTTGTAGTAGAGAAGGCAACCAAGAACAAATCCCAAATCATTTTTAATACTTCGAAGTAGTTAAAACGGAAGATCAGTGCAACGAGAGGAAACAAAACAAAGAGAATAATGAATAATCCTAAAAATACAGTCCCGACAAGCTTCATCATTGGAATTAATAAAACAATGCCATATTGGCCGACAGAAGCAGCCATTAATGCAAGAACCCCAATAGGTGCTGTCACCATGACCATCTGCGTCAGCTTAAACATAATTTGTGCAACTGATTCAAAGAAGGTGAGAACAGGAGCGGATGCCTTACCGATACCACTTGCCGCTACACCAAACAAAATGGCAAAGAAAATAACAGCAAGTAAATCATTTTGTGCCATCACATCGATGATATTGGTTGGAATGATATCGAGTACCATTTGTTTAAAGTCAACGACTTTCTGTGTATAGCCATCTAATTCACCAATATCCTTCTTAGCTAATTGGGAAAAATCTAGCCCAACACCGGGCTTTAAAACATTGGCCAGCAATAACCCGATCCCTAGAACGATGGTTGTGATTACCTCAAACCAAATGATCGTCTTTAACCCGAGACTACCCATTTTCTTCATGCCGCCGCTGCCAGCTGCACCAATGACAATGGTAGAGAAAACGATAGGAACAACGATCATTTTAATCAATCTGATGAACCCATCCCCAACTGGCCTCAGGGCCATACCGAAGTCAGGGAAGAAATGGCCGATAAGAGCTCCGATCACCAAAGCGATCATGATTTGAAAAGCGACAAACTTTTTCAACATCTCCAACCTCCTTTAAATGCCTGGAAAATATTAAGAATTTTCCAATAAATAAAAATTCTAGGTGCCCATGTGTTGTCCTCCTTTGGATTTAGAAAGATTTTATTTGAGAATCATTAGAAATATGAAGGAAGAGAAGAAAATAGGGCTATTGCATCTCTATTTATCTACGAAAAAATCACTTTTTAAAAAAGATAAAACTTTTTCAGAAAAATGTATTGACCCTTTCCTATCATCCGTGGTATATTTTTATTCGTCGCTGATGACGTAATTGAAGCATTGGTATTCAAACACATGCGGCAAACAAAACTTCAAAAAAGATGTTGACTTAATAAAAACGATATGTTAAGATAATTAAGTCGCCTGATTAAGCGCCCGTAGCTCAATTGGATAGAGCGTTTGACTACGGATCAAAAGGTTAGGGGTTCGACTCCTCTCGGGCGCGCCAATACAAACCACGCGGGTGTAGTTTAGTGGTAAAACCTCAGCCTTCCAAGCTGATGTCGTGAGTTCGATTCTCATCACCCGCTCCATTTTAAATGATGATCTTTGAAAACTAAACAAGACAAAACGTACCTGTTAATTCGAGTTTTTATAAAAAAATCCTATGATACATCATAGGTAGTCAGTCAAACGCTGACGAAAAACAAAACTTCGGTTTTGTACTTTTTCGGAGAGTTTGATCCTGGCTCAGGACGAACGCTGGCGGCGTGCCTAATACATGCAAGTCGAGCGGACAGAAGGGAGCTTGCTCCCGGATGTTAGCGGCGGACGGGTGAGTAACACGTGGGTAACCTGCCTGTAAGACTGGGATAACTCCGGGAAACCGGAGCTAATACCGGATAGTTCCTTGAACCGCATGGTTCAAGGATGAAAGACGGTTTCGGCTGTCACTTACAGATGGACCCGCGGCGCATTAGCTAGTTGGTGGGGTAATGGCTCACCAAGGCGACGATGCGTAGCCGACCTGAGAGGGTGATCGGCCACACTGGGACTGAGACACGGCCCAGACTCCTACGGGAGGCAGCAGTAGGGAATCTTCCGCAATGGACGAAAGTCTGACGGAGCAACGCCGCGTGAGTGATGAAGGTTTTCGGATCGTAAAGCTCTGTTGTTAGGGAAGAACAAGTGCGAGAGTAACTGCTCGCACCTTGACGGTACCTAACCAGAAAGCCACGGCTAACTACGTGCCAGCAGCCGCGGTAATACGTAGGTGGCAAGCGTTGTCCGGAATTATTGGGCGTAAAGGGCTCGCAGGCGGTTTCTTAAGTCTGATGTGAAAGCCCCCGGCTCAACCGGGGAGGGTCATTGGAAACTGGGAAACTTGAGTGCAGAAGAGGAGAGTGGAATTCCACGTGTAGCGGTGAAATGCGTAGAGATGTGGAGGAACACCAGTGGCGAAGGCGACTCTCTGGTCTGTAACTGACGCTGAGGAGCGAAAGCGTGGGGAGCGAACAGGATTAGATACCCTGGTAGTCCACGCCGTAAACGATGAGTGCTAAGTGTTAGGGGGTTTCCGCCCCTTAGTGCTGCAGCTAACGCATTAAGCACTCCGCCTGGGGAGTACGGTCGCAAGACTGAAACTCAAAGGAATTGACGGGGGCCCGCACAAGCGGTGGAGCATGTGGTTTAATTCGAAGCAACGCGAAGAACCTTACCAGGTCTTGACATCCTCTGACAACCCTAGAGATAGGGCTTTCCCTTCGGGGACAGAGTGACAGGTGGTGCATGGTTGTCGTCAGCTCGTGTCGTGAGATGTTGGGTTAAGTCCCGCAACGAGCGCAACCCTTGATCTTAGTTGCCAGCATTTAGTTGGGCACTCTAAGGTGACTGCCGGTGACAAACCGGAGGAAGGTGGGGATGACGTCAAATCATCATGCCCCTTATGACCTGGGCTACACACGTGCTACAATGGACAGAACAAAGGGCTGCGAGACCGCAAGGTTTAGCCAATCCCATAAATCTGTTCTCAGTTCGGATCGCAGTCTGCAACTCGACTGCGTGAAGCTGGAATCGCTAGTAATCGCGGATCAGCATGCCGCGGTGAATACGTTCCCGGGCCTTGTACACACCGCCCGTCACACCACGAGAGTTTGCAACACCCGAAGTCGGTGAGGTAACCTTTATGGAGCCAGCCGCCGAAGGTGGGGCAGATGATTGGGGTGAAGTCGTAACAAGGTAGCCGTATCGGAAGGTGCGGCTGGATCACCTCCTTTCTAAGGATATATGGAGCAGTGTGCGTTTTCGTCTTGTTTAGTTTTGAAGGATCATTCCTTCAAGACATGTCTCTAGCGAGACAGGATTGTTCTTTGAAAACTAGATAACAATAAGTAATACATTCACATTGAATGCAATGCAAAGTTCATCACACATAGTGATTCTTTCTAAAGTAAGAAATGGTTAAGTTAGAAAGGGCGCACGGTGGATGCCTTGGCACTAGGAGCCGATGAAGGACGGGACGAACACCGATATGCTTCGGGGAGCTGTAAGCAAGCTTTGATCCGGAGATTTCCGAATGGGGAAACCCACTGCTCGTAATGGAGTAGTATCCATACTTGAATACATAGAGTATGAGAAGGCATACCCGGGGAACTGAAACATCTAAGTACCCGGAGGAAGAGAAAGCAAATGCGATTCCCTGAGTAGCGGCGAGCGAAACGGGAACAGCCCAAACCAAGAGGCTTGCCTCTTGGGGTTGTAGGACACTCTATACGGAGTTACAAAGGAACGATATAAGCGAAGAGGTCTGGAAAGGCCCGCCAAAGAAGGTAACAGCCCTGTAACTGAAATGTTGTTCTCTCCAGAGTGGATCCTGAGTACGGCGGAACACGTGAAATTCCGTCGGAATCCGGGAGGACCATCTCCCAAGGCTAAATACTCCCTAGTGACCGATAGTGAACCAGTACCGTGAGGGAAAGGTGAAAAGCACCCCGGAAGGGGAGTGAAATAGATCCTGAAACCGTGTGCCTACAAGTAGTCAGAGCCCGTTAACGGGTGATGGCGTGCCTTTTGTAGAATGAACCGGCGAGTTACGATCCCGTGCAAGGTTAAGCAGAAGATGCGGAGCCGCAGCGAAAGCGAGTCTGAATAGGGCGCATGAGTACGTGGTCGTAGACCCGAAACCAGGTGATCTACCCATGTCCAGGGTGAAGTTCAGGTAACACTGAATGGAGGCCCGAACCCACGCACGTTGAAAAGTGCGGGGATGAGGTGTGGGTAGGGGTGAAATGCCAATCGAACCTGGAGATAGCTGGTTCTCTCCGAAATAGCTTTAGGGCTAGCCTCAAGGTAAGAGTCTCGGAGGTAGAGCACTGATTGGACTAGGGGCCCCTACCGGGTTACCGAATTCAGTCAAACTCCGAATGCCGATGACTTATCCTTGGGAGTCAGACTGCGAGTGATAAGATCCGTAGTCGAAAGGGAAACAGCCCAGACCGCCAGCTAAGGTCCCAAAGTATACGTTAAGTGGAAAAGGATGTGGAGTTGCTTAGACAACCAGGATGTTGGCTTAGAAGCAGCCACCATTTAAAGAGTGCGTAATAGCTCACTGGTCGAGTGACTCTGCGCCGAAAATGTACCGGGGCTAAACGTATCACCGAAGCTGCGGACTGTTCTAACGAACAGTGGTAGGAGAGCGTTCTAAGGGCTGTGAAGCCAGACCGGAAGGACTGGTGGAGCGCTTAGAAGTGAGAATGCCGGTATGAGTAGCGAAAGACGGGTGAGAATCCCGTCCACCGAATGCCTAAGGTTTCCTGAGGAAGGCTCGTCCGCTCAGGGTTAGTCGGGACCTAAGCCGAGGCCGAAAGGCGTAGGCGATGGACAACAGGTTGATATTCCTGTACCACCTCCTCACCATTTGAGCAATGGGGGGACGCAGGAGGATAGGGTAAGCGCGGTATTGGATATCCGCGTCCAAGCAGTTAGGCTGGGAAATAGGCAAATCCGTTTCCCGTAAAGGCTGAGCTGTGATGGCGAGCGAAATTTAGTAGCGAAGTTCCTGATTCCACACTGCCAAGAAAAGCCTCTAGCGAGGTGAGAGGTGCCCGTACCGCAAACCGACACAGGTAGGCGAGGAGAGAATCCTAAGGTGATCGAGAGAACTCTCGTTAAGGAACTCGGCAAAATGACCCCGTAACTTCGGGAGAAGGGGTGCTTCTTAGGGTGTTAAAGCCCCGAGAAGCCGCAGTGAATAGGCCCAGGCGACTGTTTAGCAAAAACACAGGTCTCTGCGAAGCCGTAAGGCGAAGTATAGGGGCTGACGCCTGCCCGGTGCTGGAAGGTTAAGAGGAGCGCTTAGCGTAAGCGAAGGTGCGAATTGAAGCCCCAGTAAACGGCGGCCGTAACTATAACGGTCCTAAGGTAGCGAAATTCCTTGTCGGGTAAGTTCCGACCCGCACGAAAGGCGCAACGATCTGGGCACTGTCTCAACGAGAGACTCGGTGAAATTATAGTACCTGTGAAGATGCAGGTTACCCGCGACAGGACGGAAAGACCCCGTGGAGCTTTACTGCAGCCTGATATTGAATGTTGGTACAGCTTGTACAGGATAGGTAGGAGCCTTGGAAACCGGAGCGCTAGCTTCGGTGGAGGCATCGGTGGGATACTACCCTGGCTGTATTGACCTTCTAACCCGCTGCCCTTATCGGGCAGGGAGACAGTGTCAGGTGGGCAGTTTGACTGGGGCGGTCGCCTCCTAAAATGTAACGGAGGCGCCCAAAGGTTCCCTCAGAATGGTTGGAAATCATTCGCAGAGTGTAAAGGCACAAGGGAGCTTGACTGCGAGACCTACAAGTCGAGCAGGGACGAAAGTCGGGCTTAGTGATCCGGTGGTTCCGCATGGAAGGGCCATCGCTCAACGGATAAAAGCTACCCCGGGGATAACAGGCTTATCTCCCCCAAGAGTCCACATCGACGGGGAGGTTTGGCACCTCGATGTCGGCTCATCGCATCCTGGGGCTGTAGTCGGTCCCAAGGGTTGGGCTGTTCGCCCATTAAAGCGGTACGCGAGCTGGGTTCAGAACGTCGTGAGACAGTTCGGTCCCTATCCGTCGCGGGCGCAGGAAATTTGAGAGGAGCTGTCCTTAGTACGAGAGGACCGGGATGGACGCACCGCTGGTGTACCAGTTGTTCTGCCAAGGGCATCGCTGGGTAGCTATGTGCGGACGGGATAAGTGCTGAAAGCATCTAAGCATGAAGCCCCCCTCAAGATGAGATTTCCCATTCCGCAAGGAAGTAAGATCCCTGAAAGATGATCAGGTTGATAGGTCTGAGGTGGAAGCGTGGTGACACGTGGAGCTGACAGATACTAATAGATCGAGGACTTAACCTTTATTCTAATGTGAAGCATGAACATTGTTATCTAGTTTTGAGAGAACATTCTCTCCATCAGGTTTGGTGGCGATAGCGAAGAGGTCACACCCGTTCCCATACCGAACACGGAAGTTAAGCTCTTCAGCGCCGATGGTAGTTGGGGGTCTCCCCCTGTGAGAGTAGGACGCCGCCAAGCTTGTCAAAATTTTTATATCATCGCGGGGTGGAGCAGTTCGGTAGCTCGTCGGGCTCATAACCCGAAGGTCGCAGGTTCAAATCCTGCCCCCGCAACCAAAATGGTCCGGTAGTTCAGTTGGTTAGAATGCCTGCCTGTCACGCAGGAGGTCGCGGGTTCGAGTCCCGTCCGGACCGCCATTTTTATGACTTGTAAACGAAAACGTATAGTTTCGTTTTTTTTTATGTCTTTTTCTTTTCATCAGTTCTAGCTGCAATGAATTGGTTTGTGTTTGGCTAGACTATGTGTAAAAAGAAAAGATAAATCATTTCAATTCAGCCTGGTTTTTTCATACCAGGCTTTCTTTATATCATTTTTAGTTGGAATTGAAACTCATATTCGCTTACACTAATACTAATTATGTCTGACATCATGTCTACTTAATCAATTGTTTGCATGAAGGGACTGTCTTTTTATGGATGAATTTGATCTTATTCACCGAATCACACCAAAAGAAACACATCAGCGTTCTTTGATTATGGGTATCGGTGATGATGCAAGTGTTTATCAACCTCAATCACATTGTGAAGAGGTCGTTTGTGTTGATACAATGGTGGAGCATGTCCATTTTCGCTTTGATTTTTCCTCACCTTTTGAGATTGGCTTTAAAGCACTGGCGGTTAATGTCAGTGATATTGCCGCAATGGGAGGAACCCCAAAATATTATCTTGTGTCGATTGCCATCCCGCCTCATGGCGATGAGACCATCGTCACAGCTCTTTACGAGGGAATGAAAGCGTTGGCTGACACCTATCATATGGATTTAATTGGTGGGGATACGGTCGCTACTCGCAGTGATTTTGTCATTACAGTGACCGTCATTGGTGAGGTTCCAGAGGGAACAGCTTGTTATCGTCATAGTGCTCAGTCAGGAGACGTCGTCTTTGTCACAGGTGAGCTTGGTTCATCAGCAGCGGGCTTATCACTCTTAATGAACGAAGTAGCTCCTACCAAAGCGGTCGACGCTGCTTTTTTTCTAGAACGTCATAAAAAGCCTCAGCCTCACATTGCTGCCGGACACATTTGTTCAAGTTTCCCGCGGGTCACCTTGAATGATGTGAGTGATGGATTGGCGAGTGAGCTGAATGAAATAGCCGAAGCGAGTCAAGTGACAATAGAGATAGAAGCGAACAAGCTCCCAATACATCCAGATTTACCCATGCTGCGAAAAGACTGGCTGGAATGGGTGTTATTTGGTGGTGAAGACTTTGTTTTAACTGGTACGATCCCAGAGGCTAATTGGGGAAGGTTTGAAAAGAAGTGTAGACAAGAAAACATTCAAATCACCCGTATTGGACAAGTCAAAGGTAATCAAGCAGCAAGCGTTCTATTAACACACAATAATCAACAAACAGTGTTAATGAAAAAAGGGTATAATCATTTTAAGAAATGAGGTGACATCAGCTGTGAAATTAACATGGACGACAAAAGGTGCGGATGAGACGAAACGAATTGCCGCTGCTTTGGCCAAACTTGTGATGCCAGGCGATGTTTTGACATTAGAAGGGGATTTAGGCGCAGGCAAAACGACTTTTTCAAAAGGTTTTGCAGAAGGCTTAGGTATTACCCGTATCGTCAACAGCCCTACCTTTACCATTATTAAAGAATATACCGATGGCAGACTGCCACTTTTTCATATGGACGTGTACCGGATGGAAGATGCCGAAGAAGATATCGGACTCGAAGAATATTTTGAGGGCGAAGGTGTATGCTTGGTTGAATGGGCGCATCTTATTGGACCGCAATTGCCTTCTTCCTATTTAAAAATAGAAATGCTGAGAACAGAACGTGAAGAAGAACGTCATCTCACGTTGACTGCAAAAGGGGAGCGCTATGAGGCCCTTTGTAAGGAGATGAAAGAATTTGACCATACTGGCAATTGATACGTCAAATCATACACTAGGGATTGCCCTTGTCAAAGATTCCACAGTGATTGGTGAGAGTATCACGTATTTAAAAAAGAACCATTCTCTCCGAGCGATGCCGACTGTTGAGGCATTGATGAAAGAATGTGGTGTAGTGCCAAGCGAATTAAGCAAAATCGTTGTAGCGAAGGGGCCAGGTTCTTACACTGGCGTCCGAATCGGGGTGACCATTGCAAAAACACTCGCATGGACGCTGTCTATCCCGATATCGGCTGTTTCAAGTTTAGAAACATTGGCGGCAAATGGTCAATACTTTGATGGATGGATTTCGCCCCTATTTGATGCGAGAAGAGGGCAAGTTTATACTGGGCTGTACACGTTTGAAGAAGGAAAGATCAACGAAATCAAACGAGATCAAAATATCTTGCTCACGGATTGGCTTGATGAGCTGAAGCAAACAGGAAAACCTGTCCTATTTCTTGGACAAGATGTGCATCTTCATGCAGAGAACATTCGCTCCATTTTAGGAGAAACTGCTGTAATAGCAGAGGGGGCTTTTCATAACCCTAGACCTTCAATGCTTGCGTTATTAGGGGCAGATCGTCCTGCGGAAGATGTTCATCAGCTTGTTCCTAACTATATTCGTTTAGCAGAAGCGGAAGTGAAATGGCTTGAAGGACAAAAATAATCTCAACACAGCAGAGATTCGAGAAATGACGGTAGCGGACATTCCAGAGGTGTATACGATTGAAGTGCATTCCTTTACTGCACCTTGGAAAAAAGAATCCTTTGTCTATGAGATTCTTCATAACCAATACAGCCATTATTTCCTCATTGAAGAAGATCATCAGCCTGTTGGGTATTGCGGGGTCTGGATTGTCATGGAGGATGCACAAATTACGAACATTGCAATTCTCCCAGAGCATAGAGGAAAGGGCTACGGAGAAGCATTGCTTCGGTATGTGATGGAGTTTTGCAAAGAAAAAAAGACAGATCATCTTTCTTTAGAGGTGCGTGTATCGAATACACCAGCCCAGTCCCTATATGAAAAGCTTGGTTTCAGACCAGCTTCTATTCGAAAGAACTATTATACGGATAATGGAGAAGATGCATTGGTCATGTGGGTGAATATAAATGAGTAAACAAACAGATCGATTCATATTAGGTATAGAAACAAGCTGTGATGAAACAGCTGCATCTATTGTGAAAAATGGGAAAGAAATTGTAGCGAATGTTGTGGCCTCGCAAATAGAAAGTCATAAACGATTTGGCGGTGTTGTCCCGGAAATCGCTTCGAGGCATCATGTGGAGCAAGTCACCATCGTGTTAGAGGAAGTGATGGCACAGGCCAATATGAACTTTCAGGATTTGGATGCCATTGCTGTCACAGAAGGACCGGGCTTAGTTGGTGCTCTTTTGATCGGTGTCAATGCAGCCAAAGCCCTGAGCTTTGCTCATCAAATTCCGCTCGTTGGTGTTCATCATATTGCAGGTCATATTTATGCAAACCAGCTTGTAGATGAGTTGCAGTTTCCGTGTTTAGCTCTTGTTGTCTCTGGCGGGCATACTGAGCTTGTGCTAATGAAGGAGCACGGGTCTTTTGAAGTCATCGGAGAAACATTAGATGATGCGGCGGGGGAAGCCTACGATAAAGTGGCTCGGACGATGGGGCTTCCGTATCCAGGGGGACCTCATATTGACCGGCTAGCACATGAAGGTGAGGCAACGATTAAGCTTCCTCGTGCATGGCTTGAAGAAGGTTCTTATCACTTTAGCTTCAGTGGATTAAAATCAGCTGTGATAAACACATTACACAACGCATCTCAAAAGGGAGAAACAATTGCTCCAGAGAATTTGGCGGCAAGTTTTCAAGAAAGCGTCATTGAAGTGCTTGTTGGGAAAACATTAAAAGCAGCTGAGGCCTATGGTGTCAAGCAGGTGGTCCTAGCTGGTGGGGTCGCTGCCAATAAAGGGCTGAGAGAAGCTTTGACGGAAGCATTCACGAAGCTCCCTGAAGTGAAGGTCATCATTCCGCCGCTATCACTTTGCACAGACAATGCAGCCATGATTGCTGCTGCTGGAACGATTGCGTTTGAAAAGGGAATAAGAGGCGATATGGCGATGAATGGCCAGCCAGGCTTACCACTTGTCTCATATGAATGAAAAATCCTGTGGATACACAGGTTTTTTTCTTTTTCAATGAAAGCGATTTATTCACATGATAACGTTATATATCCACAATTGTTTGAAAATTTTGTTTTAAAATGAAGTGGATGTGTATAATTTATTTCTTTTTTGTGGATATGTGATTAAATATCTGTGGATAAAGTGGATAAGTCCGATTTTCAAAAGAATGATAAAGAAATGATTGTGAGTATTATTGTGGATAAAAAATTCTTCAATGAAAGGAAAAGAGCACCCGTTAAGGCACTCTTTAAGATTCGGATAGCTCTTCCCACTCTGCGAAAAGGGATTCAAGCTCTTGATTGAACGTATCATTTTCTGATTGAATCGCTTGGACCTTCTCGTGATCTTGGAAAATAGCAGGGTCACATAGAAGCTGTTCATTTTCACTAAGTTTCTCTTCAATGACAGCAATCCGCTCTTCAATTTCTTCAATTCTGCGTTGCTTTTGTCTCTCTTTCTTTTTCAGTTCTTTTTCTTCTGCATAAGAAAGTTTTGCCGTTTCTACTGGTTTTGATGCTTGTTTTTTAAGCTGTTCATTTTCTTGAAGTGCCTCAAGCTCTAATTGTTCATTTTTCTTTTCAAGATAGTAGTCATAATCACCAAGGTACTCTTTTGTTTCCGTAGGCGACAGCTCGAATACTTTCGTTGCTAGTCGGTTAATAAAATAACGATCATGCGAGACAAATAAGATGGTTCCTGGATAATCAATCAGCGCATTCTCTAAAATTTCCTTACTATCTAAGTCTAGATGGTTCGTAGGCTCATCAAGAATAAGGAAATTGGCTTTTTGGAGCATCAGCTTTGCCAAGGCAAGGCGAGCTTTTTCACCACCGCTTAATGCATGAACAGGCTTTAATACATCATCACCGGAAAAGAGGAAGTTCCCTAAGCATGTCCGAATTTCTTTTTCATTCATATGAGGGTAGTCATCCCAAAGCTCATTGAGCACTTTTTTGGAGGATGTCAGTTTGGCTTGTTCTTGGTCATAGTAGCCGATCGTGACATGAGATCCAAAAGTGATGTCTCCTTTTACAGGTGTTAATGTATTCGTTAACGTTTTTAAAAGGGTAGATTTCCCGATCCCGTTAGGACCAATGAGTGCCACGCTATCTTCGCGTTTGATATGAAAAGAAAGGGAGGATAGAAGCGGCGTCTTTTCATCATAACTAATATCGAGATCCTGTACCTTCAGCACATCATTGCCGCTTTGTCTCGTAATATCAAAATGAAAGTTTGCAGACTTTTCATCACCTAATGGCTTATCTAATCGATCCATCCGTTCAAGCTGTTTGCGTCTGCTTTGAGCGCGCTTTGTAGTCGAGGCTCTTGCCAGGTTGCGATCTACGAAATCCTGGAGCTTCGAGATTTCTTCTTGCTGCTTTTCGTAGAGCTTCATATCACGCTCTAGCTGCTCTGCTTTCAGCTCAAGATACTTACTATAGTTCCCTGCAAACTTTTTCATCGCTGTTCTAGAGACTTCATACACATGGTTCACCACTTTGTCTAAGAAATAGCGGTCATGGGATACGATGAGAATAGCACCTGTATAATTTTGCAAATACTGCTCTAGCCATGATAAGGTATCAATATCTAAATGGTTGGTCGGCTCGTCCAAAATTAAGAGTTCTGGTTTCATTAATAAGAGCTTCCCAAGCGCAAGACGGGTTTTCTGACCACCACTTAAGGATTGAACAGTTGTTTCATCTTCAAAGTGACTGAAACCGAGCCCATGAAGAATAGAGCGGACATCTGCTTCATATTGATAGCCGCCTTGATCTTTAAATTCCTGTTGCAGCCTGTCATAGGTTTTCATGAGGGAATCCAGCTCAGAACCTGTAGAGGAAGCCATCTTTTCTTCAATGGTTCTCATCTCTTCTTCCATCCCTTTTAGATGATCAAAAACCGTTAATAATTCGTCTTTTAATGTACGTGTAGACGTCACATCGGTATGCTGAGCTAAATAGCCAATCGATAGGTCTTTCGGTTTGATGATCTCACCTTGCTCGTAAGACATTTGACCGGCAATGATTTTCAAAAGGGTGGATTTGCCTGCGCCGTTACGACCTACAATGGCAATCCGATCCCTTGCTTTGACTTCCAATTTTATATTCGTTAAAACGGTATCAGCACCAAATGACTTGGACAGCTGATTCACTTGTAGAATCATCATGTAACTTCACCTCTGCTATAATATGTTAAGTGTAGCTTATCAGCAGTAAACCAGCAAATGTTACATACAATCGCCATATTCAAATGAAAGACAGATAGGAAAAAATAGTGTATCATTTGAGTGAGGGAGCGTTGAGAGATGAGTCAATTTAGCCACTTTAACGAACAGGGAAGAGCAAAGATGGTCGACATTAGTGACAAATCGTCCACAGTGAGAACCGCCATTGCTGCTTCAAGTGTTCGTATGATAAAAGAAGTGTTTCATAAAATAGAGCAACGTGAAATTGGAAAAGGGGATGTGCTGTCTGTCGCACAGGTTGCTGGCATTATGGCAGCAAAGCAAACATCTACCATCATCCCAATGTGTCATCCGCTTGCACTAAAAGGCGTGGATATCTCCTTTGATTGGGAGGAAGACGGAAATGCGCACATTCTGAACATACAAGTACAGGTAAAAACAAAAGGAAGTACGGGTGTGGAGATGGAAGCGCTCACTTCTGCTTCAGTATGTGCACTGACCGTTTACGACATGTGTAAAGCGATTGATAAAGGCATGATCATCGGTCCTACCTATCTAATCGAAAAGACAGGTGGGAAAAACGGTGATTTTCACAGAGCATCTGATATTTAAGTTGGAGGACCTTATATGAATATAGATCAGTCAAAAATTCCACAAGCGACAGCCAAACGTTTGCCGCTATACTACCGTTTTTTAAAAAATCTGCATGCATCAGGAAAACAAAGGGTGTCATCGGCAGAGCTTAGTGATGCAGTCAAAGTGGATTCTGCCACCATTCGCCGAGATTTTTCGTACTTTGGTGCTCTTGGGAAAAAAGGGTATGGCTATAATGTCGATTACCTCTTGACCTTCTTTAGAAAAACACTAGACCAAGATGAAATGACGAATGTCATGCTTATCGGTGTCGGGAATTTAGGGACTGCTTTTTTACACTATAATTTCATTAAAAATAATAATACAAAAATTGCAATGGCTTTTGACGTCAATGAGAGTAAAATAGGAAGTGAGATAGGCGGTGTGCCTGTCTATGATTTGGATAAGCTTGAAGAGCATGTTCAAGAGGTAGGGGATATTCCTGTTGCCATTTTGACAGTACCTGCCGTAGCAGCTCAACCCATTACAGATCGTTTGATTGCACTTGGCATCAAAGGGATCCTTAATTTTACGCCGGCCCGATTGAATGTGCCGGAACACATTCGAATTCATCATATAGATTTGGCGGTTGAACTTCAGTCTCTTGTGTATTTCTTAAAGCATTACTCTGTTACACAGGAGGATTGACGAAAAGGGGTAAAGGGGGTGGAGCAAATGGGTCCGATTGGTCCTGGAAGTTTGGTTCTGATTGCGATTGTTGCGCTCATTATTTTTGGGCCGAAAAAGCTTCCTCAATTAGGAAGAGCAGCAGGAGATACATTACGTGAATTCAAAAATGCCACAAAAGGTTTAGCAGATGATCAGGATGAAAAAAAGAAAAAAGAAGATGAGTAGAATAGGATGAGCTTCATGAATGTCAAAGATATGCCGCTTATGGAGCATATTGTGGAACTGCGAAAACGTTTAGTGATCATTGTGATGTTTTTTGTTGCCTTTATGGTGGCAGGTTTTTTTCTTGCTAAGCCGGTCATTGTGTATTTACAAAATACGGATGAAGCGGCTACACTGACCCTGAATGCGTTTAAGCTTACAGATCCACTATACGTGTTTATGCAGTTCGCATTTGTCATTGCTTTGGTTTTGACGTGTCCCGTAATCTTATATCAGCTATGGGCGTTTGTGAGTCCTGGTTTATATGATAAAGAAAGAAAGGTGACACTTGCTTATATTCCGATTTCACTGCTTTTATTTTTGAGCGGTGTGGCTTTCTCTTATTTTATTTTGTTTCCGTTTGTCGTCGATTTTCTGATGCGGATGTCAAGTGATTTAAATGTAGAGCAAGTGATTGGGATTCATGAGTATTTTACATTTCTGATGCAGCTAACACTTCCATTTGGCTTTTTGTTTCAGATGCCCGTTGTGTTGATGTTTCTCACAAGACTTGGCATCATCACACCGATGTTTTTATCGAAAATACGGAAGTATGCCTATTTTGTCCTCATTGTCATTGCCGCACTCATTACACCGCCAGAGATCGTTTCTCACCTCATGGTCACCTTACCGATGCTCGTTTTGTACGAAGTGAGTATTGTCATTTCGAGAGTGACCTATCGTAAAATGCAGCAAACAGAGACAGAGGAGAAAGAAGATTATGATGTCTCATAAAAAAGCATCGTGACCTTAATTTGGGTCACGATTTTTTCTATTTTGAAAGGATTTGATTGATTTCTTGAAATAGATGCTGATAATAGGCGGGCTCATGCAGGACAAAATCATGTATGCCGACTTTTTTGCTTTCCTCACGTCGTTCACCGTCTGCACGAACTTCAAAACCCTCTATCTCTATTCTTTCACTTATCCCTGTGAAAAGCTGCTGTGCATCCAATAGTCTTGCTCTGTAAAGTCCAGCGACTCCCTGTTCCTCTTTGAGCAGCCAGACATGAAACGTTTCATGCCAAAGACCTTGGGCGTGGATATCTGAACGGGCTGCCACTCCAATTTTTTCATGCTGATCGTTTAAGATACGAAGTTTCTCATGTTCCACGACAACAAACTCCTCCATAAAAAAACCATTTTCCGGTGCTTGGAAAATGGTTTTTGGTTTATTTTTGCTGCTGTTTTTTGAGTTTGACAGAGAAGGCAAACATTTTAAGCGCGATATTGATATTATAGGCCGCGAACACCATCAGCAAAATGCTGTAAAATGACCACATATCACCTGGATTTTGAATGGCCATATAGGTGAAAGCCACACCTACGGCAAAATAAATGATGCCCCATACGACAGGGTTTCTCATGAGAAAAAGCCTCCAATAATCATTTGCATTGTTTGAGATTGTTCTTCAATTATTTTTCTGACTGGCTCAATTTGCACAAGGATGACGAGCGAGTTCATCAGCATATGAGCACCGATTGGAACAATGATTCGTTTTGTTTTCGCATATAAAAAGGCAAAGGTAAAGCCCATTGCGGTATAGAGCAAGATATGGGGGAAATCATTGTGTACAGCAGCGAAAACCACTGAACTGACAAGTGCTCCAATGAAAAAATTCGTTTTTTCATAAACCACACCAAAGATGATTTTTCGAAAAATGATTTCCTCTAATATCGGTCCAATCAGGGCGATGACGATCACAAGCCATGGAACTGCATCCATAATGGATAAAATGTTTTGAGTATTCTCGGATTCTCGGCCAATGCCAAATGCATATTGTTCAATCGCCCCCGCAATTGATTGTGCAAAGAGGGAAAGAAAGAAACCGCCAATGATCCAAGCGATTGCCGCGCCGACTGAAGCCGGTGCTTCATTTCGAAGCGAAGCTTTTGGCACGGTCCGAAGGATGAGCAAAATAATGATTAATCCGATACAGAAACTAATGATTGTCCATGTTCCTGATAATTTTGAGAGCTCTGCTTGTGTCATTGGTGTCTGTATATATCCTAACCATTTCAGAATGAACACATAAGGAATCGCAGAAACCTGCACCAATATATACGTTAAGATGATGTACCAATATTGTTTTTTCAAGTAACGAAAACCCCTTTACTAAAAGAACTAGATTTATTGTAACACAAGTCTTCTTTTTCGATGAAAAGGAAAGAATCTGAGTTGAAAAAAGATCATGAAAGCGTAAAAATTTTTAAAGGTTTTTACTTGAAATTACAGAAGACATTCTTTATTATAATAAATGTGTTAGCACTCACTAGTGATGAGTGCTAAAAAAAGACTACATATAAAAATTGAGGAGGTTGTTTCTTATGTTAAAGCCATTAGGCGATCGCGTAATCATTGAACTCGTTGAATCTGAGGAAAAAACCGCTAGCGGTATTGTGTTACCGGATTCTGCAAAAGAAAAACCGCAAGAAGGTAAAATTGTTGCAGCAGGTTCAGGCCGTGTACTTGAAAGTGGTGAGCGCGTTGCGTTAGAAGTAAACACAGGCGACCGCATTATCTTCTCAAAATATGCAGGCACTGAAGTGAAATATGAAGGAAAAGAATATTTAATCCTTCGTGAGAGCGACATTTTAGCTGTTATTGGTTAATCACATAAAAAACATTGAAATAAATTTTTAAAAAGACTGAGGAGGTTTCGTTATTATGGCAAAAGATATTAAGTTTAGTGAAGAAGCACGTCGCGCGATGTTACGTGGTGTAGATGCACTTGCAGATGCTGTAAAAGTAACTTTAGGACCTAAAGGACGTAACGTGGTTCTTGAGAAAAAATTCGGTTCTCCACTTATCACAAATGATGGTGTAACGATCGCAAAAGAAATCGAATTAGAAGATGCATTTGAAAACATGGGTGCAAAACTTGTGGCTGAAGTTGCAAGCAAAACAAACGACGTAGCCGGTGACGGTACAACGACTGCAACAGTTCTAGCTCAAGCAATGATCCGTGAAGGTCTTAAAAACGTAACAGCTGGTGCAAACCCTGTTGGCGTTCGTAAAGGGATCGAAGAAGCTGTGAAAGTAGCACTTGGAGGCTTGCACGAGATTTCTAAACCAATCGAAGGCAAAGAATCAATTGCTCAAGTGGCATCTATTTCTGCAGCAGATGAAGAAGTTGGAAGCCTAATCGCAGAAGCAATGGAGCGTGTAGGGAACGACGGCGTGATCACAATTGAAGAATCTAAAGGATTCACAACTGAGCTTGAAGTGGTTGAAGGAATGCAGTTTGACCGCGGATACGCGTCACCATACATGGTAACTGATTCTGATAAGATGGAAGCGGTTCTTGAAAATCCTTACATCTTAATTACTGATAAAAAAATCACAAACATTCAAGAAATCCTTCCAGTACTTGAGCAAGTGGTACAACAAGGAAAACCATTGTTGATCATTGCTGAAGATGTAGAAGGCGAAGCACTTGCAACACTTGTTGTGAACAAACTTCGTGGAACATTCAATGCAGTGGCAGTAAAAGCACCTGGATTCGGTGATCGTCGTAAAGCAATGCTTGAAGACATCTCTGTTCTAACTGGTGGAGAACTCATCACAGAAGATCTAGGACTTGACCTAAAATCAACTGAAATTGGTCAGCTTGGCCGCGCGTCTAAAGTCGTTGTAACAAAAGAAAACACAACGATCGTAGAAGGCTCAGGAGATTCTGCTCAAATCGCAGCACGTGTGAACCAAATCCGTGCGCAAGTAGAGGAAACTACTTCTGAATTCGATAAAGAAAAATTACAAGAACGTCTTGCAAAACTAGCTGGCGGCGTCGCTGTCATCAAAGTTGGTGCTGCAACTGAAACAGAACTAAAAGAGCGTAAACTACGCATCGAGGATGCACTGAACTCAACTCGTGCAGCAGTTGAAGAAGGTATCGTATCTGGTGGTGGTACAGCACTTGTGAATGTATACAACAAAGTCGCTTCAATCGAAGCGGATGGTGACGTTCAAACTGGTGTGAACATCGTTCTACGTTCTCTTGAAGAGCCAATCCGTCAAATCGCTCACAACGCAGGTCTTGAAGGATCAGTCATCGTTGAGCGCTTGAAAAACGAAGAAATTGGCGTAGGCTTCAATGCAGCAACAAACGAATGGGTCAACATGATCGAAAAAGGAATCGTTGACCCAACAAAAGTAACGCGCTCTGCACTTCAAAACGCAGCTTCTGTTGCAGCTATGCTTCTTACAACTGAAGCAGTCGTAGCTGACAAACCAGAAGAAGGCGGCTCAGGCGGCGGAATGCCGGATATGGGCGGCATGGGCGGCATGGGTGGAATGATGTAAACACCCCCCGAAAACCCCTTGAAAAAGGGGTTTTTGTTATGTCTTCATAAATTTGGTCACGAGCAATGCTCAATTGAAATCTTCACCGCTTCTCAATCGTTTACATAAGAAACTTGGGAAGAGCGGCTCCTTTTATGAGTGGTGAAAAAAGGATGTAATAAAAAAAGCCCTTATCATTCAAGGGCGTTAATGAAAGTTTATTTTACTTTTACTGTGAAAGACACGTCTTTACTATTCATGTAATCATCAGTTGTAACATCTCCAAATTTCAGTTTCAATTCTTTGATGTTTTTAATGTTGATTTCTTTGCCTTCAGGAGCTAAGAATTGAATGACGCCATCTTGTTTCACGCCACCTTCAACATCTCCTCCAATTTTACCATCAGTCATAAACATATTCGCATCTAATTGCATGCTTCCAGCTACAGCTTTACCTTGATCTGGGTAAAAATTCAGGACTTTATCTGTCGTATTTTCGATGTTCATTCCTACGTTAATTCTATCCTTCATAATTTTAATTTCGCCAAGGTTTATTTTCATTCCTTGAGCATTCGTTTTGTGTTTGCTGGCGTTAAATTTCTTTGAACCATCATCTTCTTTATTTTTTGTTTGTGTTTTTGTACTTGTTGACTCTTTTTCTTTAGACGCACCTGTAGATACATCATCTGTTGAGCCACAAGCAGCCAATGTGAATGTTAGCCCTAAAGCTAGAAATACAGCATAAAATTTTTTCAAAATAAAAATCCCCTTTAGTCAATTTATATAAGCATCTTTTATAAGCTTATACATTATCTATGACTATTATAATAGGACAAAAGAATCTATAAATCAACATAAAATCACAAAAATAGAATATTTTGTTTGAATTGATTCATCTTTGAATATTTCATAAACCGGTTAGCTTAAAATTAGATAAAATCCACTTCTGATAACTTAAAACGAACTTGAATTTCCTTATAATAGAATTATTAAAAGGGATTGGGAGTTGATTAGGATGGATACTACTTCGGTTAAGGTGGTTAATAGAGGTCTATTTCTGAATATATCTTCAAATGCAATTGGGGCTCTTTCAAAGGAATCTGCTGAGAGGATTTTAAAGAGAAGGGATACCAATGAAATACATCAATTGATGTATGTTCCTATTGAAAATGATAATGATCTTAAATGGTTGGTTCATAGTTTGCATCAAATTATCATGAATGAAAAAGATGTACATGTCGTTCTTGAATTGGCAGATCTACTGTATTTCTTCATCGTTCCTTTTTATAAAGAGGAATTAGTGAGCCGTGGAGAGCTATCATACATGATGAATGATATATTGTTTATTCTGGATCTTTGGACAAATCAAGACCTGATAGAGCTAGTTGATGCCATTCAATTTGAATTAAAAAGAGTAGAGAGAAAAGGCTTGTAGAGCAATCTCTACAAGCTTTTTTCATTATTCTGATGCAGTTGTTTTATTGACGACAGGCTCTTTTCTAAATACGCCCATGCAGCCTGCGATGATGATTAATACAGCTGGAAGGATAAAGAACATAGAAATAGAAATAATGCCACCAACAGCAGATACTAATAATAAAATCCCACCAAGCTTTGCTTTTTTCTTCACGATGACAGATGAAACAATAGCAAGAATAGAGAATAGCATCGCAGCCCAGCCTAATCCTGTAATTTCACTAGATCCTGTTTCACTAAAAGCCGCATCGATTCCCCCGAAAGCAAGAGCGAACATTGCGCCGAAAAATCCAAAAATTCCTCCGATTAAGCCTAAAACAAATTCCGTAGTTCTTTTCATGAGACGTTCCTCCGATATGTAATTAAGAATTATTGGTACTTAAGAACCAACACAATCTTAATCATCGGCATTCTTTTCATGATGTTAATAGTTTTGTAAAAAAAACAAGAAAATCCATAAAAGATTTTCTTGTCCTTTTACTGGGCTCTTTCCCAAGTAATCTTTGTTTCATTTGTTTTTTTCTTTCCTTTTGCCAGCACTTTACCGCTTTCTTGTTTCACGGTGATGTTTAAGTCATAGAAGGAATAGAGAGCACCAAGGCTGTCATTTTCTGGTTTATGCAGGTTGTTTTCTTTTTCAGTTGAAGCTCCAATGGCCAGCGTTTTGGCAAAGTTTAAACCGATGACTTCAGCATAATCACTATTGGTATCAGAGGAAGCTGTCACGTTTAATGAGATGACTTTTTTCTTTTGATCAACGGTAATCGCTGTGTCTTTTATAAGTTTAGACTGCTCCATGACTTCTTTTGTTTCTTTTTGAATGCGTTCATTAATCGTTGGAAGTGCCTTCGTTTCTGTTTTTTGTTCTTTTGCTGTATTTGAGCAAGCGGCTAGCATGAAGAGACTTGCAACTAGGCTCATGAAAACAAGTAGACTTTTTTTCACGTTCGTTCTCCTTTTTCTTTGAAGTATGTATGTTTATGTTACCACGAATCCTTGATTTGATTAAAAGAGAAGTGTTGATATGCTGTGAACAATAAAAAGCACCCAAAAAGGGCGCTTTTTTCTTATTGTGCGGAAAGGCTTGTACTTAATGGAACAGAAGAAATGACAGTGAATTTTGGAGCGGCAGCACCTGATTCTAAATTTTTACGTAAAAGCGATGATTTGATGGTGCCGTCCCATTTTTTATAGACACTTCCTGATGTATTTGCACGAAGCTGTACATTCGAGAAGCTTGCTTGCGAGTAGCTGTTTGTTCCATTATCTTGTACGCCATGAACCATTTTGACGACATCGAGGTTTTTCAGACGGCTAGGATTGTAAACAGGCTGCTTATAGCGTAATTTCCCGTTGACGTATAGTGACACTGTGCCATCACCATTGTTGATGAGCTTTAAGTTGACACGTGCACCATCTTTAATACTTGAATCGTATTCACTGTTCCAATATTGACTGCCGCCTTGTGAGCCGCTGCCTAGAAAGACCTTATAGCCAGAAGACGTTTTTGAAATACCGCTCTCTACAACGGCAGAGCCGAGACCGAGGTACCAATCCGCATAGCCATTCTTAATGGTAGTTGTTTTCGGCAGCACAATATCAGCAGAGATACCTGACCATTTCGCCTCATCCGTTTGGGTCACAATCGCACCGTGACGAGGACTAGCCGCAGAGGCAGGGATACTTGAGAGCATCAAAACGAAGGCTAAACTTAAACTCAAAACGATCAACCATTTTTTCATGAAAATTCCTCCTTAAATTTGATTCACTTTTATTATATAAAATGAAAGTGGGGGTCTACTGACAATATTCTGGCTATTTTTAGTGGTATTGGTGAAAAAAATCAGTCATAAAGTGGTCAACTTGTATTCGAATTGTAATGTGTCTGTAAAATAACTGGGTGCATCTTCATGTATAATGAATCCAGAAACCAAATACGGAGGATTTTCTAATGAATAAAAAGCTTATCGCGACAATCGTAACAGTAGCTAGTTTATTTTTGGCGTTTAGTTTCTCACATGGAGCAAGTGCAAAAAAAGTAAGCGGCAATATTACTTGGTATAATGGTGTCGGTAAAAAAGGCGCAGATGGAAAAAAACTCGGTCATTGGGATGCAGCAACTAAAATGGGATTTGACGTACCGAAAAAAGGTACAAAACTAAGAGTGACAACAAAAGCGAAACCACATAAAGTGATTACAGTATATAAATATGATGTAGGCAGAATGCCAAACGCTGTATTAGACGTCAGTCCGAAAGCATTCAAAGCACTTGGGTATAAAACAAGTAAAGGTGTCGTAAAAGGGCATTACACTTATTAATACATAGGCATGCAAAGAAGCGGGAAAAGTTCATTTTCTGGCTTCTTTTCTTGTAGAGAGGGTCTGAAAGGCAATGAGAAAATCAACATGGTGGACCATGACGGTCATCGGCGTCGCAGTGATAGCGGTCGTCATTTTCTTCATGATGAAGCCGGGTCAAGAGGCGAAACATGCAGGAAAAGTGAAAACAAATCAGGATGCAAAAGACGAATTGCTCGTTTCATTTACTGATCAACAGTTAAACAATACGTATTATCTGCATGACCGAGCTCTTCGCACGGAGAAACTGACAGCATATCCTTCGATTGCTTATGATTCTACGAAACAGCTTTTATATTACACATTTACGGATGAAGACACGCAAAAAGTGAGTATTCGACAATTGAATGTGAAAACGGATGAAGAGAAAACGCTATTTACGAGTGATGATTCCATCGACAGTATGAGACTGTCTGGAGACGGGAAGCAGTTATATCTTAGGTATAATAAGGATTCAGGGGAACAATTTTATGTTGCGATGTTTGATGTAAACACACATAAAGTAAAGGTATTGTATCCAGAAAAAAGCAAGGATGATACGGTGAGTTCTTTTGCTTATGATCCGGCATCGAACCTTTTGGCTATCCAGCACTATTCTTTAAAAGAAGATTACAAGAAAACCGATGAAGCAAACGAAAAAGGAAAAGACCCTGAACCAACAACCATGAAAATTACCCTTCAAACTGGAGCGAAGGGAAAGCGTATTGCACGCATCCCGCAAACGATCAATGATATTTCATTTTCACCAGATCATCAAAAATTGATTTATACAGAAGTGAAGGTACGAAACGAAAAGGAAGTATCCTCTATTAAGATGCTTGATGTAGAAACAGGAAAAAAGGTGACACTCGTTAAAGGCAGCGAGGGTGTGCATATTTTAAGTGCCGCACAGCCACAATTTTCTACGGACGGGTCTTCTGTTTATTTCTTAGGTATTGCTAAAAATGCAAAAGAATTAAAGGATGATACCGGACGAAAGGCGAAGGTTAGAACGATATTTGAATACAATATCAAGAAGAAAACAGTGGAAGCCGTTTGGGAGAAGAATGGCGGAGTTATTAATAATTTCACTGTCAATCGATAAAAGGTACGTCCAGTTATTTTGATATAACTGGACGTTTTTTTTATTTTTCCGTTTGACATGATACTGAAATTGACGAATTTATGGAAGGAAAATGAGTTTTCAAGTCGGGAAACTTGGGGTATTTTCGTATTTTGCTTATGTGACAGAAAAAAAGAAAGAGAGTAAGATGAGTGAACATAAAAAAACGAGAGGGCAGACGGCTTCTCGTTTTCTCTGATTTATTTGGTGTTATTGTCTAATAAATTTTGAAAGATAAACAGGGCATTAATCGAGTGAGGAAATCCAGCAATCTTTGTACAGTGCTTAATGATCTCCATGATCTCTATGACAGAAAGTCCGATATGTAATGCTTGTTCAAAATGAGTCTTTAATTCTTCTTCACTATCGCCTTTTGTAATGAGAGCAGATAATGTGCTGATCGCCTTTTGCTTTTCATCTAAAATGAAGTGGTTGAATTCTTTTTGTTCACCGAGTTCAATTGTTAGCTGTTCAATGTTTGACCGAATGCTCTCGTTTTCCTGTATTGAAAGCTTCTCTATGTTACCTGCCGCTGTTTCTAGTTTGACCTGGCAAGTCTCTTTTTCTTCATTCAAATTGAACTCCTCCGTTTTTTATCGCAATTTTCCATTTGTTCGTTCGTTGTGTCTTATGTGCCTTTTGATAGAGGTGATGGGTATATAGTAGTATTATCGGTTTGTTGTGTAAACTTTTCAAGTGTTGAATGTACAAATAAATGCCATTTCAAAGGAAAAAAAGGGCTAATGTATCAATGCCTTAGCCCTTCGCGATGATTTACTCAATACAGATGTTTACGCATGTGACAGTAGATCGGTTTCATGTTACTGAATAATATCCATTGGCCGCATCATGTCATAATCTTCGTGCTCTAAAATATGACAATGCCACACATACCGGCCGCTGTATGGAACGAAGCGAGCGATGATTCGAATGACTTCACCGGCATGCGCTTGAATGGTGTCCTTATAGCCTTGTTCATGTAAAGGAGGTGCTTCGTTTGGTCCTGTATACACAATTTCCCCTGTTGATTCATAGACCTCTGTATCAAATGGTCTTCTATCTATCACCCTAAATTGAACGAGGTGTAAATGAATTGGGTGTGTGCCCCTTGTTGGGTTGACGATCGACCAAACCTCTACACTGCCAAGACGAGGATTTTCCGTGACGGGGTCATTCCAAAACTGGTTATCTAGCAATAAAATGGGACGACCATATTTATCCTGTGTGCCACTAAGAGTAAGCGTACGCTCTTTATCAGCTCGACTAGGCCGTAGCGGTGGAAGCGGTTTGAAAATCGGCCGTAATGTTTTAGGTGCTCTCCCTTTTAGGGGACGTGTGACTTTAAATTGCATGATGTTCGCATCTGTTTCAGGATTCACATCCTGCCCGCAGCCGGCTTTATTTTTAAGGATGATCGTTTTGTTTTCGTAAGCTGAAAAGTCGATAATGACATCAAACCGCTCAGCAGGAGCAATACTAAAGGATTGATGGTGAACAGGTCTTGGCAAAAAGCCGCCATCAGATCCAATTTGCAAAATCGTAGCATCGTTATCAAGGTGAAGCTCGTAAGTTCTTGTATTGGACGCATTCAAAATACGAAAACGGTATTTTCTTGGTTCTACTTCTAAATAAGGCCACACTTTTCCATTGACCAAAATGGTTTCTCCACAAAAAAAGGGCACAATGGACGGATCTGGTATGTCACTGTCTTCTGGCGTGTTGTTTGGTCTGCTTGGATAAAACAGTGCCCCATCCTCCTGAAACGTACGATCCATAATCATTAAAGGAATGTCATATTCATCTTTCGGTAATTCTAACGATTTCTCAAATGCATCAGAGATCAAATAAAACCCAGCTAAGCCGGCGTACACATTTAATCGTGTTAATGCCATCGCATGATCGTGATACCACAATGTGCAGGCTTGCTGATGATTTGGGTATTCGTACACCTCTCGTTCAAAAAAGGGGCCGGTTGCTTCAAAGTTCCGTGAAAACCAAGCCTCTGGATAGCCGTCACTGCTTGCTGGTGTGACGCCACCATGCAGATGAACGACCGTTTTGACTTCTGGTTCATCATGATGACTGGCATGAATGGTGTGATCAACAGGCAGAAAATGCTTCAAAGGCAATTTGTTCATCCATTTCACTTTCACTTTTTCATTTCGATTCGCTTGAATGGTTGGACCAGGCAAACTGCCATTATAGGTCCATAGCTTGGTTGGGGGCAGGTCTCTATGAACTTTTAAGAAAACCTCCTCCATAGCAATTTCATAATACGTTTGTCTTGGGTTCTTTTTGACGGGCTCCGCGATTTCTGGAATTGGCAGCTCGTCAACAAATTTTTCTAGGTTCATGTTGACTAATCCTCACTTAACATTCAATTTGATACAGTATAAGTGCGGACATCAAAATAGGTGAATAAAATAAAAAAACCGCTTTTCAGCGGGAAGATTATGGGTGTTTATTTTCAAGCGTCGCATTTCCAGGCACTTTTTTATTTGGTTTAAAGACGAAATAAGCGGCAAGCACACCGAAGGTAATGATGCTCGTCAAAATGAGCTGTGGTCTCATTGATTCGATAAACAGCATTGACGCCAAGATGGCGCAAATGACCAAAATGGTAAAGTACGTGAGATACGGGAACAGCCACATTTTAATTTTGAGCTGTTCTGGATTGTCTTTTTCGATTTGCCGGCGCATTCTTAATTGTGAAACGGCAATGACCAAATAGACAAGGAGGGCAATGGCACCAGATGCATTGACTAAGAACAAAAAGATGGTTTCAGGATAAAAGTAGTTCATCATGACGGCAATGTAGGAAAAGAAGGTACCTGCGACTGTAGCCGCTACAGGAACGCCACGTTTGCTGATTTTCATAAAGCGTTTTGGCGCTTCGCCTCTTTCTGCTAATGAATAAAGCATTCTGGACGTTGTGTACAACCCGGAGTTTAAACAAGAAAGAACGGCTGTTAAAACAACGACGTTCATGACTTGAGCAGCTGATGGAACGCCGATGTAATCTAATACCGCAACGAAGGGGCTTGTCAAAATACTTGCTGAATTCCATGGAAGCAAGGTCACAACCACAGCGATGGATCCGACATAGAACACGATAATACGCCATACAACAGAGCGGGTAGCCGTCGTCACAGACTTGACTGGGTCTGCTGATTCTCCGGCTGCTATTGCTACAATCTCGGTTCCCATGAAAGAAAAGATGACGACGACAATTCCGAGTAAAACAGAGCTGAATCCATTTGGAAGGAAACCTCCGTTTCCCGTTAAATTGGCAAGACCTGCAGTATGATGACCGCCAAAACCGAAGATAAATGCAAAACCGATGAGTAGAAAGAGAATAATGCTGATGACTTTTATTAATGAAAACCAATATTCAAATTCTCCAAAAGATTTAACAGAAAAGATATTTGTTAATGTTAAGAGGATAGTGAGGATAAGACTTGTGAGCCAAACAGGTGCATCTCCATACCAATACTGAATAATGGCAGCACCGGCAATGGCTTCGATGGCGATGACGATCACCCAGAAGAACCAGTAAAGCCAGCCGATTGTAAATCCGGCCCATGGACCGATCGCATCGCTTGCATATTGTGAGAAGGAACCGCTTGTGGGATAGGCGCATGCCATTTCTCCAAGCATTCTCATAATAAAGATCACGAGAAGTCCGGCAAAAGAATAGGAAAGAATGGATCCAGGCCCTGCAGAATGAATGACAGCGCCGCTACCAACAAATAGCCCTGCGCCAATAACTCCAGCAATGGAGATCATTGAAATATGTCTTGTTTTAAGATTTTTTTGAAGACCGTTTGTCATGTTGGACATTTCTTTACCTCCAAACATTTCTCTTCATAGAGAATTTGTTTTTAGAATATTTTAAATTTTATCATACTGAATTGTCATTCAGCATTGGACAGGTTATCAAACTGACATTTCAAACCTCTTAACAAGATGTTAAAAAGTATAAAGGATTTGAGAGATTATGTTCCCTCTTTTTCCTCTATTCATTCTTAAAAATAGCATAGAATTGATTAGTGAAAAGTTGTGTTTCAAAATAAAATTATTCTGATAATGATTCGGCAGCGTGATTTTGTTTATATACCCATTTCAGAGCGATTTGGAAAAAGGTTGATAGGAGTAGGTCTTGAGGTCAATTGACCTTATAAAAATAAGTTTGCTTAGGTCAACACATTTCTATGTATCCTATTTTGCTGACACAAGCGAATCATGTTGCTGTAGACCCACACGGGCTTTGCTTTGTAAGATAAATAATAGAAAAGTGATGTGTGAGGAGGCGCGGTTCGACATGGAGCGCTATAACGAATTAAGACAAGGTGAAACAGGTGCTTGGGTCAGCATCATTGCCTATGTGATCTTATCTGCGGTGAAACTCATCATCGGGTATGTGTTTCATTCAGAGGCTCTTTCAGCAGATGGATTGAATAATACGACGGATATTATTGCATCTCTTGCTGTGTTGATAGGGCTGCGTATCTCTCAAAAGCCGCCTGATGAAGATCATCCATACGGCCATTTTAGAGCGGAGAATATTGCGTCTCTTGTGGCGTCCTTTATTATGATGCTTGTTGGGCTTCAGGTTCTGCTGAGTGCTGGCCAGTCGCTCTTCTCATCTGAGCATCAAACGCCTGATATGATCGCAGCTTGGACGGCAGCTGGAAGTGCTGTGGTGATGTACGGTGTGTATATTTACAACAGCAATCTGTCCAAACGAATCAATAGCCAGGCTCTTCATGCAGCAGCTGCTGATAATAAATCAGATGCGTATGTGAGTATTGGAACATTTGTAGGAATCATGGCCTCTCAATTTCAGCTGGCATGGATTGATACGCTTGCAGCGTTTGTTATTGGTCTCATTATTTGTAAAACGGCGTGGGGGATTTTCAGAGATGCTTCTCATTCGTTAACGGACGGTTTTCATATAAAAGATATGTCCAAATATAAAGAGACCATTGAAGCAACACCGGGAGTGGGCGATTTGAAAGATATTAAGGCCCGTTATCTTGGAAGTACGGTTCATGTGGATGTCGTTGTGGAAGTCGAGCCGCATTTGAACATTGCAGAAAGCCATGATATTGCAGATGAAATTGAGCGTCGGATGAAAAAGGAACACGATATATTACACTCCCATGTTCATATGGAGCCAGCTAGTGAGCCAAAAGAGGAGCAGAAGTCTTTTCCATCGTGAGGAGGCTTCTTTTTTCTACGTGTGGATGTTTTATGCAATTGCGCGTTGTATGGTAAAGTTAGACTATATGAAATTTAACGGAAACGTGATAGGAGGATCAGGATGGCATTTGATGAACCGATGCAATCAGATTTACAAAAAATCGTAGATAACATCAATAAAGTCATGGTTGGGAAGAAAGACATTGCGATATTAAGCCTTGTTGCGATTTTGGCGAAGGGGCATGTGCTACTAGAGGATGTGCCTGGTGTTGGGAAGACGATGATGGTTCGTGCTTTGGCAAAATCGATTGGCTGTGAGTTTAAGCGAATCCAATTTACGCCCGACCTTTTGCCTTCAGATGTAACAGGTGTGTCGATTTATAATAAAAAGACCAATGAATTTGAATTTAGGCAGGGACCGATTATGGGTCAGATTATTTTAGCCGATGAGATCAACAGAACCTCTCCAAAAACACAGTCAGCATTGCTCGAAGCGATGGAGGAAGGCAGTGTCACAGTGGACGGAGACACGATGCCGCTTGCGGATCCTTTTTTCGTTATGGCTACGCAAAATCCAGTGGAATATGAGGGAACCTATCCACTTCCAGAAGCGCAAATGGATCGATTTTTATTCAAGCTGCAAATGGGGTACCCGACCATGCTTGAGGAGCTAGAGGTGCTCAACTTGCAGGAGAAGCAATCCCCGATTGATACGCTCCAAGCAGTGATGACAAAAGATCACATTCATGCCCTGCAACAAGCGGTTCAGACCATTCATGTAGATGCATCAATTAAAGAATATATTGTGGAAATTGCTCAAGCGACGCGTCAACATCCATCTATTTATCTAGGTGTGAGTCCAAGGGGATCCATCGCTCTCATGAAAGCGGCTCAGGCATATGCACTATTGAACAGGCGAGATTATGTGATTCCTGATGATGTACAGTATTTGGCACCATATACATTGCCGCACCGAATGATTTTGACATCAGAAGCAACGTATGAAGGGAAGAAGGCGGAGACACTGCTGCGACAAATGCTTGAGCAAATTGGCGTGCCAGTTCAAAAGTCGATGACTCAATGAAGTCAAGTCAGCGTTTCGATCTTTCATTATGGTTACGGGTGATGATGCTCATCATCCTCACTGCGGCAGCCTTTTGTTATGCCATGTTTCAGGGAGGATTTGTGAGTTGGTTCCTTTTTTATGCATTTTTACCATATGCTTTGTATGCTTTGCTGTTTGCGCTTGTTCCGCTGCGAGTGACAGCGAAGAGGACATTACAACAAACCCGCTTGAAGGCGGGAGACGTGCTGTCCGTTGATCTTGAAATCAAGCGGACAAACCCATTTCCATACGTTTACGTCATGATTGAGGATGAGCCGCCAGACACCTTTCATTTACAGGAGCAAATTGAAATGAAGCAAATGCTGTTTCCTTGGTTTCGGAGAACATGGCGTTTTTCCTATCAATTGAATGATGTCATGCGCGGTGAACATCATTTGTCAGCGGTTCGAATCAAAACGGGTGATATGTTTGGTTTTGTGGAGAAAGAAGTGATCATTCCGTTAGAAAAAAAGCTGATTGTTTATCCGAAAATGCTCGATTTTCAGGTGGAGTCTGCTGAGTCAGTGAATGAAAATGGAGGAAAAGCGGTTCACTCGTGGTTAAATGAACCAACCCATGTGACAACAGGTGTGCGGGAATATCAGCAAGGAGACCGCTTCGCTTGGGTGGACTGGAAAACGACAGCTAGAAGAGGTCAGCTGATGACGAAGGAGTTTGAACAGAATCAAACAAAGGATCTTGTCGTGTTTGCCGATTTTACAGATGAAGCAGCTTTTGAGACCGTCGTCTCTATTACAGCTTCTGTTCTCCAAACGGCAGTGAAAAAAGGGCTTCCGGCAGGCCTTGTCCCGCTTGGGGATCAGCATGCCTTTCGAGTGGATCAAGGAGAACTTCATTTACAGGACATGCTTTATTTTTTAACAAGGGTGCAGCATCATCCTTCTCGCGCGCTCGAATATAAAGCGTTCGCAGCAAGTGAGTACCAATACACTGGAAAATATGTCGTCACGGGTCATCTGCATGAAGAGCTTGGTTCGAGCCTGCTTGGAAATCGAAACAGAAAGAACATCACTGTTCTTTTAGTGAAGAGAGCCGTAGATCGAAAAGAAAAACAGCTTGTAGACCGGCTTAAGGCATCGGGAATACGCACGACCGTTTTATTTGAAGACCGGCTGCACGAAAGAACTGTGAGGTGACAAACATTTATGCTGCATACGCATCAGCGGCAAAGCCGTTTTGAGTTGTTCATCTATTATGCTGTAGCTTTTCTGCTGCTTTGGGAGTGGCTTCGTCCACTTCAAGATTTTACAGAGACGAGTCATACGTCTTACTTCATCATTTTTATAGGGCTTGCGTGTTTGTTTACATTCTTTCGTTTGAAGTGGTATGTGACGTTTCCTATTTGTACTGGCTTGATCTTGCTTGCCTTATATTTGATTTTTTATCAAGCTGAGCAAAGCTTTCCGGCTGCACTGTTTGCTGATATCAAGGATAATATCACCTTCATGAGCACAGGTATGTGGAGTGACATGTATCCGTCCTTCCGTACATTATTGTTTTATATTTTGCTGTGGCTGCTTGTCTACTTGCTTCATTATTGGGTGGTCTATCAGCAACGTATCTTTTTCTTTTTACTCATGACGATTGTGTATGTCACGATTCTGGATACGTTTACGCCATATGATGCAACCTTTGCGATCGTTCGTATTATGGTGTTTGGCTTTTGTTTGCTTGGATTGCTGTATTTCGATCGACTTCGTTCGGCTGAGGGAGTTCGGGTGTCGCAGAAAGCACGCTTGAAGTGGTTTTTGCCTATGCTGGCGCTTGTTCTTCTATCAGCGACACTCGGTGCTTCATTGCCAAAGTCTGATCCGAAATGGCCTGATCCTGTCCCGTTTTTTAAGGCAGTGACGAATCAAGATGGCTCTGCTGGACAGAATAAGGTGGGATATAGTGCAGATGATTCATCGCTTGGCGGACCGTTTAGTGAGGACCGCACACCGGTCTTTAAATGGAGCGGAAAGGAGCCGTCCTACTTTCGTGTCGAAACAAAAAGTATCTACACAGGAAAGGGCTGGGAGGATGCTTCTAATGATACGAAACCTACGCGACTAAAAGAGGAAAGTGTGCCGAATCGTTGGTTTACCGAGCGTGTAAAAACAGAGGAGCACGAAACGAGAGTCGATATGGAATCAGACTATCGATTTAATCATGCCGTCTATCCGATTGGGACGATCATGCTGATGCCAATGGAAAACATTCCGCTGCAAATGATGGGCAAAACGGAGAAAATTGTCCCGTCTATACAAAACCCACCCAAAAATTTGGGGAACTATCAAGTCAGTTTCTTATCCCCTACATTTATCCTTGAGGATTTACAGAGGATTAAAGTGCCAACAAAGAAGCAGGTTAATCAAGAGGTTGGCCGTGAATACTTACAGCTTCCTTCCTCATTGCCAGAGCGTGTGAAAACATTGGCAAACAGCTTAACGGAAACGAAGGATAATATGTATGATAAGGCTAAAGCGATTGAGGATTACTTAGGATCTGCGAAATTTTCATATGAAACACAAAATGTCGCTGTGCCTAGTCGTCAAGAAGATTATGTGGATCAGTTTTTGTTTGATACGATGATCGGTTACTGTGATAATTTTTCAACCTCGATGATTGTGCTGCTTCGTTCGATTGGGATTCCGGCTAGATGGGTGAAAGGCTACACGTCAGGTCAATTATATGAAACACAGATGGATGGAAACAATGTGTATGAAGTGACCAATAACAATGCGCATTCATGGGTAGAAGTGTATTTTCCAAACCGAGGCTGGGTGACCTTTGAACCGACAAAAGGATTTACGAACCCAGAGACATTTACGAATGAAGACGTTTCAAGCGATCAAACAGATGATGATCAAAAGAAAGATGAAGATCAATCTAGCTCTAATACAAGAGAAGATCAGCAGGCAGAACAGCCGCAGCAGCAAGAAACAGAACAGCCGGCAGAACCAAAGAAACAACCAGCGCAAACAAAGCCAAGTATGGTGCATGTTGGTTCAATCTTAGGTTATGCGGCAGGAGCTTTGATTCTTTTAGGATTGATAAGCTGGATTCTTTATCGATTCAGAGCAAGATGGCTACCATTCTTTATTGTGAGAAAGGTGAAACGTCTGCCAGAGGAGGAAGCCTTCTTCTATGCATATGCAGCTCTATTAAAGCAGCTGAAGCGCAGGGGAATTGAGAAAAAACCTGGCATGACGCTAAGAGAATTCGCTTCTTTGATTGATAACAAGGATGGAGATCATCACATGTCAGAGCTGACGAAGCTCTATGAGCGGGCGCTCTATCGACGAGAGGATGCGTCGGCGCTTTGGCGGCAATCGGCGAAGTTATGGGAAAATTTAATAAACAGGAGATAGTCTTGACCGCGTACCTTCCTGTTGTTAGAATAGGTGAATATTAAAACCTTCTAAAATACATGAAATTGAAGCGTTCGGATGTGAGTCTGGGCGCTTCAAAAGCGTGATTCACACTGAGAGCAGGTTTTCTCCTCTCATTTTTTCGTTTATAAAAAACTATATTGGACATAGAGGTGACACCATGACAAATTTAGTAAATGAAATGATTTTGGTTCTCGATTTCGGCAGTCAGTACAATCAGCTGATCACACGTCGTATTCGTGAATTTGGTGTGTACAGTGAGCTTCATCCGCACACTTTAACTGCTGAAGAAATTAAAGAAATGGCCCCTAAAGGAATCATCCTTTCTGGCGGACCGAACAGTGTTTATGATGAAGGATCTTTCCGCTGTGATGAAAAGATTTTTGATCTAGACATTCCGGTTCTAGGCATTTGCTACGGCATGCAGCTCATGACTCACTATTTAGGCGGGAAAGTAGAAGCGGCAAACCAGCGTGAATATGGAAAAGCAGACATCCACATTAATGGAACGCCTGCTTTATTCAAAGATCTTCCGACTGATCAAGTCGTTTGGATGAGCCATGGTGACCTCGTTGTTGAAGTACCAGAAGGCTTTACAGTTGATGCAACAAGTGAACATTGTCCAAACTCAGCGATGAGCTTAGCTGAGAAGAATTTCTATGGCGTTCAGTTCCATCCAGAGGTTCGTCACTCTGAGTACGGAAATGACCTATTGAAAAACTTTGTCTTCGGTGTGTGTGATTGCGATGGGAAATGGTCAATGGAGAACTTCATTGAAATCGAAATGCAGAAAATCCGTGAAACAGTAGGCGACAAGCAAGTATTGTGCGCACTAAGCGGCGGTGTGGATTCATCTGTTGTGGCAGTATTGATCCACAAAGCCATCGGCGATCAGCTGACATGTATTTTCGTTGACCACGGTCTGCTTCGAAAAGGCGAAGCAGAAGGGGTTATGAAAACATTTAGCGAAGGTTTCAACATGAACGTGATTAAAGTAGATGCGAAAGATCGCTTCTTAAACAAGCTAAAAGGTGTGTCTGATCCTGAGCAAAAACGTAAAATCATCGGTAACGAATTCATCTATGTATTCGATGATGAATCGGACAAGCTAAAAGGAATCGACTACTTAGCACAAGGAACACTTTATACAGACATCATTGAGAGCGGAACAGCAACGGCACAAACAATCAAATCTCACCACAACGTAGGTGGTCTTCCAGAAGACATGCAGTTTGAATTGATTGAGCCGCTTAATACACTATTCAAGGATGAAGTCCGTGCCCTAGGGTCAGAGCTTGGTATTCCTGACGACATCGTTTGGAGACAGCCATTCCCAGGTCCAGGACTAGGGATCCGTGTACTAGGTGAAATTTCTGAAGAAAAACTAGAAATCGTTCGTGAATCGGATGCTATTCTACGCGAAGAAATTGCCAACTTCGGCCTTGAGCGCGACATCTGGCAATACTTCACAGTCCTCCCAGACATCCGCAGCGTAGGTGTCATGGGTGACGCAAGAACATACGACTACACAATCGGTATCCGTGCTGTTACGTCAATTGATGGGATGACGAGTGACTGGGCAAGAATCCCTTGGGATGTACTTGAAAAGATCTCTACTCGTATCGTGAATGAAGTGAAGCATATTAACCGCGTAGTGTATGATATTACGAGTAAGCCGCCTGCTACGATTGAGTGGGAGTAGGACTTTATTACTATATTTGTGCTTGGACCGTTGTTGGATAAGGGTTTAACCTTTTGTGAAAAAGATAAAACTATTTTGAAACATACAGTTCCCCACCAAAAAACCCTACCAGAATTTCGGTAGGGTTTTTTCTTTATGTGATTTTACTTCTGTTTTAATTTGGTATCCTCTTCACCAAATAAAAATCCAAGGCCACAAATAAAGGTGAGTGAATTCATAGCGAACAATAAAATCACATCAATTTTTTTCATGGCAATTAACCTCCTCCTAAATTCAGTCTGTCAGCCTTCAAAATTTAAATTCACTGGTTCATCCTCTAAATGATCCACAGTATTTTGTTCTGTCACTGGCACACTTTCATCTACAATTTTAAAACTAAGTTCGTCCATCCAAATTTGACCTGGACCTTGTAGTAATATGCCAAACGCAATGACTTCACTTTTTACTGGAACATCTAGTACTACACTAAAATGATTCCATCCATTTGTTCCTGTAATAGGACGGTTCATCATATTGTCAAACGCTAGAATTTCACCTGAAGAGTGGTCAATCCTCATCCATAAACCAGCTGAGCCTTTCACATCTTCGCTTTTAACAAAAGCAGAAAATTGAAGCCGTTCTCCTCGGTAACGCTCAGATTTAATTTGCTGCATCAATGTTGCGAAACCTCCAGCTTTTTTATCTTTTGATTTTAAATAAGCGGAGTTAGTCCCACTGTGTACAATTTTGTTATCCAAACCTGTTTCATAGTCAGATGGGGTATCCCCCGCCATAATCCATCCAGTAGGTGTGTTCTGATGATCAGCCATATTTGTTTCCTCCTCATTAATTACATTCCTTAATAATTTCCGATAACGTGCGGGTGACATGTCATATATCTTCTTAAAAGCTCTAGTGAAGGATTCCTGTGAACTAAATCGATACTGCAATGCGATGTCAATCGCCCGTTGGTCTGTATGAATTAAATCCTTCGCCGCTTGGGTCATCCTTCGTACCCGTATATAATCAACCACTGACTTCTTCATCACTTTTTTGAACATACGGTGAAAGTGAAACCTAGAATAACCAGCGTGTTTCGCTAGAGTTTGAAGCGGTAAATCGTCTTTCAGATGCTGTTCAATATAATTTAATGTTTCTTGAATCGTTCTCTCATGTTCTTGATAGGACAACCGAGCACCTCCTTACCTTACGAGTTTAGTATAGCGGAAATACTCTTTAGGAAACTTGACTTTTTGTGCTATGTTGTAATATCAGAGAACAGAGACAGAAATACAAGCTTTTTAAGAAAAAATAAGTGAGAGGCTATTAAAAAATAAACAATTAGCACAAATGATCAAAAAAAAGAGGAGGGAAGTAATAAAATAAAAGGTAGAGGGGGGAGAAACAATGGATTACTATGAGAGAATACAGCATTCAATTGAGTTTATTGAGGAGAACCTCCAAAACAATATAAGTATAAAGGATATTTCCTCAAAATCCTGCTTTTCAGCGTTTCATTTTCAGCGTTTGTTTCAAGCCATTACAGGTTTTTCTGTGCAAGAGTATATCAGAAATAGAAGGCTTTCTGAAGCTGCTAGGTTACTTAAAGAAACAAAGCAGAACATTTTACACATAGCGATTGCTTTCCAGTATGGTTCTCAAGAAGCGTTTACTCGTGCTTTTTTACAATTCTTTGGGGTGACACCAGGCAGGTTTAGAAAAGAGGAAATGGTGTTAAAGCAACAAAACAAAATGGATTTTTTAGCGTACCAATCTAAGCTAGACAGTGAATTCAATATGGATAAACCTGTCATGACTCAATTAAGCAATTTTTATATCATTGGTTACGAGTATCAAACTAATCTTCAAAATGAGGAATATTTCACCGACATTCCTTTGTTTTATATGGATTTTGGAAAAAAGGAATATTATCAACAGATTCCAAAGAAAATAGCACCTCATATGGCTTATGGTGTATCTACTTCTTTTCAAGATGATGGCCGTTTTTCGTTTGTGGTAGGGGAAGAAGTGGAGGATTTCGATATAGAATTAAATGAAGGGTTTGTAAAAATAGTGATTCCTGAGGGGAAGTATGCAGAATTTAAAGTGAGTGGATCTCATGAAATGGTGCAAAACACTAGGAGATATATCTATGGTAGCTGGCTTCCAAATTCTAATTATGAAAGAACGAGTGGACCAGATTTTGAAATAACAGATGTCTTACATTCGAATGGACCAAACGATATCAAAATGAGAATCTATATTCCTATTGAGGAATAAACAAAGGGGATCAAAAGATGAAAATAGAAGATCTTTTTGGAACTTTTCCTGTATTAGCTTCAAAGAATCTATTGTTAAAAAAGGTGGAAGAGCATCATTTGCGAGAGTTATTTTCAATTTACGACAATGACACAGTCTTTCAGTATTGTGGAATCATCCCCAAACATAACCTCCAAACGGTAAAAAAGATGATCGGTCATTTTGAACGAGATTATACGAAGAAAAGCAGAGTGAAATGGGGAATCTTTCAAAAAGATAATCCTCATACGCTAGTTGGCATCATTGAAACAATGGATCTCAATCAAAAGGTGAATGCGGTGACGATTGGCTATTTCTTGGCGGAGGAACATTGGGGCAAGGGCATCGCAACAGAAGCTGTCTCTACACTTGTGACCTTTCTGTTTGAAGAGATTGATATCAATAGAATTCAAGCGGAGGTTATGCCGGCAAATGAGGTATCAAAAAAAGTCCTATTGAAAAATGGTTTTATTAAAGAAGGACTGCTTAGACAAGCTGTTTTATGGTCCGGCAAAGGAGTTGTTGATTTAGAAATATACAGCATGCTGAAACAGGATTACATGAATGAATAAGCACGAAAACATGATGCTGATATGACGTTTAGGATATCAGCTTTTTGTTATGAGCTAATTTTTCTGTATTTGGAACTTCTTTTAGAAAATAAAAAAGCGAACATTGAGCTCGCTCATTATGGTTTATTTCGATTCGTTGGAAAATCGAATTTGCATATTTTTCAATCCAGTATAAAATGTAAATTGTTTTCAGATATTTTTTGATGATCGATTTGCCTTGCTCTTAATTTCTATCTCCTGTTCATCCTTCTACCAGTTCCGAATGTGTATGGACGATGATTCCCTTTTTTTATTCTTAATCTTCTCCACAACACCACCGCAAGAACAAGCAAGATGACACATTGAATTGAAAGCAAAAGCATTTGCATCGCCATAGGCGTTTGTCCATTTGTCATTTGATCCACGATATTATGCACCGTGTGCCATATGATGACCCATTGCAGGCTGCCAGTAAGCGCCACGATTTCAGCTGCAACGAATCCAAATAAAAAGGCGAATAAGATTTGTGCCACTGTTAATGTGAGGCTTTTTCCGCTTAGTAGATTAGCAGAATGAAAGAAAACAGCAGTAGAAGTACTGCCTTTGAAATGATTGTCATTGGTCTCATCGTTGATTCCCCCTCTAACGTTAGAGTAGTGGAATCAAGCAGACGTCACAATTAAATCTTCCTAACATGTCAATATCTAGCCCTAAGATGCACTTTAAGAGGTTGTTCGTTTCTTTCGCTGCTGTAAAAGTTCGTTGATTTCCTCAGCAGTTGCTTGATCTTTTTTATACAATAGGTACTTCATTAAAAAGAATAATGCCATGACCACAAGGAAATTCACGATGAACGAAAGGAGGCTGATTTCAGCGCTGACGATGATGATGGTGGTCATAATCATACACATCACAAGGACGATATATAGAATTTGTTGAAAAAGAATCCGTTTATGACTGTACGTTTGTTTTGGGTATAGCAAGAAGGTCAGGGCGCTTGAAAAAAAGGAACTGAACATGATGGCTTGTAAAATATAGATGGCATTGTTCCAAACATGAAACAGTAAATCAATACGAGTGCAGTAAAGATCATACAAAATGTGATCAAAAGATTTGTGATATAACGTTTCATCCTGTTCACTTCCTCCGTAACCCAAGCTTCTCTTTTAATGGTTGAATATAAAAACGTGAAATCATCACCCTTTCCTCATTTGTAAGCTTTGCTTCAAAACGACCGCTTGTTTTAGGAGAAATAGCGGCAATAGAATCTATATTCAGAATCATCGATTTTGAAATCCTGACATAATCGTGCGCTTCAAGCAGTTCTTCAAGTTCAAACAACTTTTCCTTTAAGAGAAACACCCCGTATACAAAAACGATTTTTTATCAAAGCTTTCTATATATAAAATGTCGTGATAATAGACCTTTTTCATTCTTTCTTTCGTGGGTTCTTGTGCTAAGAAATAAGGGGCTGTTTGCTCCACTTGCTGGACAAGCTTTTCAATCGTCGAATTGAGCTCATAAATGTGAAAAGAAACATATTCTACTTGTGGCTTTTGAATGAAATGGATATCTGTTTTCATTTATTTTATTCGTAATCCCGCTTCAAAATTGAATACATATACACATCATCAAACCCATGTTGACCAAGATCATACTCTCTCAATAAACCCTCTCGTACAAAATCAACATTCTCCAATAATTGAACAGAGGACGTATTAGCTGGATCAATAATCGCTTCAATCCGGTTCAGGTTCATCTCCTGAAATCCATATCGTAACACCGCAGCAATTGCTTCCTTCATGATGCCTTTTCTCCAATGATCGTGGTGTAATTCATAGCCAATTTCGGTGCGGTAGTGCTGTTTTTCCAAGTTAAGAAAGCCGCAGCTGCCAATGATGGTTGGGTTGTCTTTTAAAGAAATGCCCCAGCGGATGCCTGTTTGTTCTTTGAAGATATTGTCATACCACTTGATTTCTCCTTTTGTGTCTTCGATGGTTTCATGTGCATCAATGCCCATGTAGCGGCACACGGTTTCATTAGATAAATAGATGTGCATATCCTTAGCATCTTCGATCGTTGCTTGTTTTAAGATTAGTCTTTTGGTATGTATTGTTGGAAATGATTGCGGAAAGGTCATTTTGTTCATGTGTTTATCCTCCATGTGATGTCTTTTGTTCTGTACATGCCTTACAATAAAAAACCCCTTCATTCCTCAGCCAAGCCTTCACCTCTGTCATTCCTTTTCTCTTTGGATAGACCAGCTTAACGTACACTTCTTCGTTTCCTTCTATCTTTTTTTGACAGCTAGCACATGCGGGTTCTTCGAATCGAAACAATCGACATACTCCTTTTTGTAGATATTTCTTCCATTATATCAAAAGTTCAATACGATCTTTGCGGCCTATTCTTCACTTTCTCTATTTTTATCCGACATATGCTAAGTAAAAGAAATTTGCGTTTGTTGAAACCGTTTGTGAGAAACCTTGCTCTAACAGATGTAGGAGGTGTGAATGAGATGAAGCATGTGCGTCTAATTAAAAAAGCACAAAAAGGGAATGTCCCGGCATTTGAGAAATTAATGCTGATGTATCAGGAGCGTTTATATAAAACGGCTTTTCTCTACACAAGAAATAAAGAGGATTCGTTAGATGCTGTTCAGGAGACGGTATTTAAAGCGTTTAAGCATCTATCTGGCTTGAAAGAACCAGCTTATTTTTCTAGCTGGCTGACGCGGATTTTGATTCATATAATTTTTGCGATGAAGAAAAAGCAGCAAGATGTTGTTCCGTTTGATCAGCAGCACGAAAGCGTTGAGCGGAATGATTTTCTGGAAGACAAGCTAGATTTAAAACATGCACTTGATGTGTTAGACGAGCAATACCAGATTGTGATTCAGCTATTTTATTTTCAAGATTATTCGATTTCGATGATTTCTAAACAGATGGGGATGCCTGAAGGAACGATTAAAACTCATTTGTATCGTGCAAGAAAGTTATTAAAGCAAACGTTGGAAGAGGAGGAGAGTGTCGATGGAACGAAAAGAAATGAAAAAGCTTTATGATGAGATTGAAGTACCAAAGGTTGAAGTAACTTCTGCAATTCGCCAAGCAATAGGAGATGTGAAAGCGGAAAAGAAAAGACGTTGGTTCACATGGAATTGGAGAACGCCAATATATTCTGTCATCATACTAATCGTTCTTTATTTTTCATCAGGCTTCCTTTTTCCTTCTCTTAATACAGCAATGGCACGTGTCCCGATTATTGGACAGTTTTATATGATGTTTCACGATAAAGTAGGAATGTCTCTTTTTCAGAGTGATTTGGTGAAGCATGTCAATGAGGGGGCTGAATCAAGAGGGGTTACTGTGAAAGTAAACAGTGTGTACTATGATGCCGGGCGGCTTGTTTATACGTTTACTGTGGAGAATTTCCATACAAAAGAAGATGTTGTATCGTTCAGAGTGAATCCAGAAAAAATCGATGGAAACTTTCAACTGAATTTTGACAAAACAGAGTTAAAAAAATTAAAAGATGGCCGCTATGTTGGGCAGACGGAAGTCTATACAAATGGACAAACGATCAAGCAAGGTCAACAAGTACCGCTTGTTATTTCGAAGATTGGGGATATTGTAGGAAATTGGCGCTTCAAGTTACCTGTGGTCAAGCAAAAAACCACTTTATTAGCGGGACAAAAAGACGTGTCTATTTTAAACGGCCGTTATCAAATAAGAAATGTAAAGGTAGAAAATGGAGTGAATGGCTCTGCTATTCAATATGCCATTGATTACAATGGTTTTGCCAAAGATGATAGAGTTAGTATTGATGGAATGAAAGATAATTTAGGGAATGAGTATGAGCTTGAGATTGGAATCGTTTTAAGAAAAAAACAACTAACTTCTGACAAAACTAGAAAAGATCATTTGACGATTTTGAATCAGCCGATTAATCCAAAGGCGACTGAATTGACATTTTACACGAATGTGAGAAACGAACGAGAATACAGCCACATTATTCCTCTTCAGACAAAGCTGCCTGTTCAGTTCAAAACAAAACACCATGGCATCGGAATCAAAATCAATAAGATAGAACAAAAAGACCGTTCTGTGATTGTTGATTATCAATTTACTGGAGTAGATCAAAAAGAATTAGATCAGGATGTGATGGAGAATATAGGTGAATTCATTGGATTAGGCGATGTTGAAAAGATGAAATCATGGCCCGATCCACAAGCAGACTATGAAAGCGGATATTACTTGAAGGGGAACTATGCGAAGATGACGAATTTAAAGACAGCTTCCATGCAATCCACCTTTGAATTTGATAATAAGAATTTAGAGACTTTATCATTAAACCATTTTTCTTTTAAAGATTATGGGCTTTATCTTGATTTATCAGAACTGAATATGTTGGCACCACACAAAGATATACCTGTAACCATTCCAGTCAAAAAAGAAACATCAAAAGCTAGTCAATAAATAAAAGAGCGAACATGATTACACATGTTCGCTTTTTGTCTGCTTTTGGACCAGCCGATTACGATGGAACGAGTACCGAATCAACATGAATGAGGCAAAACTGGCTAAACCGCCAATCCAGCTTAAGTTCGTGACATTTGTATATTGTATAATCACACCGCCCATTGATGATCCGAGCATCATGCCGATGTTCATAATCGCTGTATTAAAGCTCAGCACGGTTTCTGATGCTTGGGGTTTTAGGGAGATCAGATAAAATTGCTTCGCTGGTGTTGTTGTCCAAGTAGCGATGCCCCATATGGCAAGCGTGATCAAGACGCTAATTGTAGAGAATTGAGTAAAGAATAGGGCAAAGAGTGCGAACATCTGGATCATGATGCTGATCGAGATGGTTCGGTTTGGCCCCCATTGATCAACGGCGAAGCCGCCAAATCGTGAGCCTATAAAAGCAGCGATTCCTAAAATGAGTAAGGCGATACTTGTCATTTCAAGAGAGAAGCCAGCGGTCTGTCGTAATAAAGGTGAGATATAAGCGAATACCATTGTGTAGCCTAAGATCCAAAATACGGTCGTGGCTAATCCGCTGATCACCCTGCTATCTTGAAGAAGGTGTAATTGCTGCTTCAATGGCAGATGTGAATGTCCCTCCATACGTGGCAGTAATTGATAAAGCAATAATAAAAGACAAGCAGTACCTAGCGCAATGATGAGAAAAATATAGTGCCAATCCACATGACCTGATAGAAATGTGCCAATAGGGACACCAAGTACGAGTGATACGGTAAAACCAGTAATGACCGTTGCCATTGCGCTTCCCTTTTTTTCTGGAGGGGCGATCTGCGCTGCATAATTCGTGGCGACGACAATATATAAGCCGCCACTCATCGCCATGATAACTCGGGATAGCAGGAGCAGCACAAAGTGATGGCTAAAAAAGGCGACCACATTGCCTAAAATAAACACAAAAATCGCTGATAACAGAACCTTTTTTCGGTTCAATTTCGATGTTGCCATCACTAAAAAGAGAGCACCTACTGCATAAAAGAGAGAGTAAACGGTGATGAGCTGTCCGGCAGCAGGAATGGAGATGTGTAAATCAACAGCAATGATATCTAGAATGCCTGACACGACGAATTCTGACGTGCCTGTGACAAATGAACCGACAGCTAAAAGAATGATCAATAGCTGATGAGATGTGTTTTTCATTTTGAACCCTTCCTTCATGTTGATACGTTGTCTTTAGTTTAAATTCCGTGCTAACATAAGTAAAATTGATGTTTTTCATGAAGGAGATGAGTAAATACTCATGAGCTTTGTTCGCTTTGATATTATCGCAAAAATTGTGGAGCTTGGCAGTTTTACAGCAGCAGCTGAAGCATTAAATATGACGCAGTCCGCTGTCAGTCATGCAGTGGCGAATTTAGAGTCAGAGTGGGGTGTGTCCTTATTCATTCGTGATCGAAAAAAGGGCATTATGCTGACGGACATTGGTCAAACGCTTCTCCCGCATATTAGAGAAGTGTTAAATAGGGTGGAGAAGATCCAGCAGGAAATTGCGTTAACGAAAAATATTGAAACGGGCTTGATTCGTATCGGGACATTTGCCAGTGCCTCGGCTTGTTTACTGCCTAAGCTGCTTGTGAGCTATCAGAAAAAACATCCAAAAATCGAATTTAAATTTTATGAGGGAACGTATGAAGAAATATTGGAGTGGCTGAACTCTGGCATCATTGATGTTGGTTTTGTTGTGAAAGGCCATGCAGATGAAGCCTTTGACTTGCTGCCGCTGATCAAAGATGAGATGGTGGTCGCCTATCATCCAAATCATCGATTTCATCAGAAGTCCATTGTAGATATTACAGATTTGGCAGATGAACCATTTATTATGCCGACTGGCATGTATCAATCACATGTAGAGGATATTTTTTCTGAGGCGCAATTGAAGCCAGCTACTTTATTTGAAGTACATGATTGCACGACCATTGCCCGTATGGTGGGGGAAGGACTTGGTGTCACGATAGGCCCTGAGCTGTTTTTAAAAACGCAGCAGCTTGTGCACATTCGTGAGCTGAATGTCTCTCATCATCGTGAGGTTGCGCTTGCCTGTCCGTCTCTCTCCCAAGCTTCTCCGGCAGTGAAAGAGTTTTTCCGTGTAGCCGAGGCGGTTTTTGCAAAAGAGAAGGATTTGGAGAAGGGTGTATAAAGAACTAGATGCGATTTTCCAAATTCGTGTAATAAGACGAATGAAGCGGACATTTCTTTGAAAAATGTTCGCTTTTCGTATTGTTTTTTAAAAATGAAGTTGGTACAATAGACACAGAAATCAAATAGATAGAAGTCGTATAATAGCGGGGATATGGCCCGCAAGTTTCTACCAAGCTACCGTAAATAGCTTGACTACGTCAATTCACACTCGTTTGATATAAATCATGCATTGTTCTTGTTTTATGTCACCGTCTGAATTCACATATGTAGTCAAGCGTCCCAAAACTGTTGGGGCGTTTTTTATTTGACTTGTGAATGGGGCAGACTAAAGCAAAAGGACATGAAGGGAGTCAGTTGGCTTGAAACAGTTTTTTCAATTTGATGAGTTAGAAACGAATTACCGCAGAGAAATCATCGGTGGTTTAACCACATTTTTGTCGATGGCTTACATTTTGTTTGTCAATCCGATCACACTTGCTTTAGTGTCGGTACCGGATTTTCCAGATAAATTACGAATTGATCAGGGCGCTGTCTTTACTGCGACGGCGTTAGCCTCTGCCGCAGGGTGTATTCTGATGGGGGTGATTGCCAGGTATCCGATTGCGATTGCTCCAGGTATGGGCTTGAATGCCTTTTTCGCTTTTTCGGTTGTTCTTGGCATGGGCATCACATGGGAAGCAGCGCTTTCTGGTGTGTTTGTTTCAGGATTAATTTTCGTTGCTCTTTCTTTAACAGGTTTCCGTGAAAAAATCATCAATGCCATTCCAGCTGAGCTGAAGCTGGCGGTTGGTGCAGGTATTGGTCTATTCATTACGTTTGTCGGTCTGCAAGGCTCTGGCATTATTGCCAATAACGATAATACGCTCGTTTCGATTGGAAACATTCATAGTGGCCCTGTCTTATTAACGGTGTTTGGTATCGTGGTGACTGTCATTTTAATGGTTCTTCGAGTGAATGCAGGTGTCTTCATTGGGATGCTTGTGACAGCTATAGCAGGAATGATTGTTGGTCTTGTCCCAGTACCGACGCAAATTGTGGACAGTATTCCAAGCTTATCTCCAACCTTTGGACAAGCGCTGATTCATTTGCCAGACATCTTCTCGATTCAAATGCTTGTCGTGATTTTAACGTTCTTATTCGTTGGGTTCTTTGATACAGCAGGAACGCTTGTGGCTGTTGCCACCCAAGCTGGTTTAATGAAAAATAATGAGCTGCCGCGTGCAGGAAGAGCACTTCTAGCGGATTCATCTTCAATCGTTGTAGGTTCTGTTCTTGGAACATCGACGACAACGTCTTATGTTGAATCGAGCTCAGGTGTTGCTGCTGGTGCTCGTTCAGGATTTGCAGCTGTCGTGACAGGTATTTTCTTCTTGCTTGCGATGTTCTTCTCGCCGCTATTATCAATCGTTACATCGAATGTGACAGCGCCTGCTTTAATCATTGTCGGTGCACTGATGGTCGCTCCGCTTGCGAAGATTGCCTGGGATCGTTTTGAAATTGCCGTACCAGCGTTCTTAACGATGATTATGATGCCACTCACATACAGTATTGCAACGGGGATTGCGGTTGGCTTTATTTTCTACCCGATTACGATGATCTTTAAAGGAAAAGCCAAAGAAGTACATCCGATTATGTACGGGTTGTTTGTGATCTTTATTCTTTACTTTGCTTTCTTAAATCATTAATGGTTCACCTGAAACAGCAGCTCATGGAAGCTGCTGTTTTTTTGTTTTGCCCTAATTTTCTTGCCATTTTAAAACCTCTGCTGCCTTTTATCCGTCTATTCGTATGAACGTCAAGGCAACTTGACTGAACAGAGAGACTCCGCTACTTTAAGAGGAGTCATCCGACAGGTCATTCGTATGAGCCTGTAAGGATTGTGCTGGATAGGAGTTGATATGAGATGTTAGAAAAAGATAAAGAGCAAAGTACATCAGACTTAAAAAATGAAGAGCCATCAATAGATCAAGAAACGAGGCAATCCCGTCTTAGCAGAAGCGCCGCAAAACGTGGAAGAACGTCGAAAGCAAAAGCAGTGGATGATGAGCGTTCTACCATTCAGCGTATGCTACAAGGGGTAGGAGGCGCGTTTAAGCGCTATGGCTCATATGGGCTTGCGATGTTGAAATCGCCGAGCCAGGCCATCAATCAGGCGGAAACATTACGGATGAAGTACGCCTGGATTTCGATTGTGTTATTCAGCGTGTTTTTTGCTTTAGGCAACTTTGTTCAATTAAAGGCGTCAAAGACCCGTTTATTAGGCTTTGGCATTCATTATTCTTTTGGTGACGCCTTTTTGAGGATAGCGGTCTTTACACTCATTCTGCTCACATTGATGATGCTCACCGTTTGGTTACTTGGAAAGTACATGCTAAAAGGAAACATATCATTAAAAGAAGTGATCATGAAATTTGGCGCCGCACTTGTGCCAGTTTTGGTTTTATCCATCCTTTGGCTTGTATTTGCCATGCTGAATATTCCTTATGTGACGGTCATTTTATCTGTGATGATGTTTTTCGGTTTCCAGTTGATTGCAGTCGTCCTTTTTCGCTCGGTTCAATCAGAGCATGAAGCGATGCGCGGAGATTTGATGTATGCAGGCTGGGTCTTTTTATTGGTGGAGCTTATCATCATTGCACTGCTTTGGAGCATTGTCGGAGAGTATTTGATTCCTTCACTTGTGCCCGTCCGGTTTGGATAAAACACACTGAAACCCCCCTTTTTCAAAAAAGGGGGGTTTCATGTTGAGAAGAGGAAAAAACGGGTAAACTCTTGGTAACAAAGACCACCCTTATTGTCGAAAGATATATGTGTTTTTCTCGCGCAAATTTGATTGTATCAAGGTATGTTCTCTAGTAGAATATGGGGTGCTTTATTTGATTTTTAGTGCAGGGGGTTCGAATCGTGCTTCAACAACTTTTATCCAATGCGTTCACCATGGTTTTGATCATTTTAGTGATTAATATTGTCTACGTTTCTTTTTCCACCATGCGTTTGATTTTAACGATGAAAGGCAGACGGTATGCAGCTGCTTTTGCTGGGACGATTGAAATGCTCATTTATGTGATCGGGTTAAGTATCGTACTTGATAACTTAGACCAAATCCAAAATGTCATTGCGTATGCGCTTGGTTATGGGATGGGGATCATTGTCGGGATGAAAATTGAAGAGAAGCTGGCACTTGGCTACACAACTGTTAACGTGATCACAAAAGAATTAGATGTCGATCTTCCAAGACAACTGAGAGAAAAAGGATATGGTGTCACCAGCTGGGTAGCAGGCGGTCTTGAAGGAGACCGAACAGCATTGCAAATTTTAACACCGAGAAAATATGAACTGCAATTATATGAAACGATTAAAACCATTGATTCAAAGGCGTTTATCATTTCATATGAGCCCAAATCGATTCACGGCGGTTTCTGGGTGAAGGCTGTGAAGAAAAGGAGAATTAAAGAATGACCGCAAAACCAAAGAAGAAAAAATTTTATGTGGAAGACAACATGACGATTGATCAAGTGTTGTCCCAGATGGCAGCGGAAGGCTACTCGCCTGTCCGACGAATGGAGGAGCCGATTTTTCAAGAAAAGAAGGAAAATGGGTCGATTCAGATCATTCCGGTTGGGAAAAAAATCGTATTTGAAGGAAAAATAGTCTAAACCCGAACATTAAAACAACGACTTCGTAGATTGTTCGATAAATCCGTTGACATCATGAACATCCGTTGTTAAGATAAACATGAAATCAAAACACGAGCCTCATATAATCTTGGGAATATGGCCCATAAGTTTCTACCCAGTTACCGTAAATGACTGGACTATGCAGGATAGTGAACAAAACTGACATGGCAATTCAAAAGCGAACAGCGCTTACCATGGCCCGGTTTGTGTTGCTTCCTAACAATGCAATGCAAATCGGGCCTTTTTGTTCGGCGTTTGACAAGCTACTTAGGTTTGGGGAGCGTGTCAAACGATACAAAATCGAATAATAGCTTAAAGGTGGGGACAAAATGAAGCCGCTTGTAGGTGTCATCATGGGAAGTACATCTGATTGGGAAACAATGAAAAATGCGTGCGACATCTTAGAGGAATTAAACATTCCGTATGAAAAACAGGTGGTATCGGCACATCGGACACCTGACTTGATGTTTGAATATGCGACTGAAGCAAGAGGTAAAGGACTAAAGGTCATCATTGCCGGTGCTGGAGGCGCAGCACATTTACCGGGGATGGTCGCAGCGAAAACGACACTCCCGGTCATTGGTGTGCCCGTACAATCAAAAGCACTAAATGGGCTGGATTCCTTATTATCCATCGTTCAAATGCCAGGCGGTGTACCAGTTGCTACAGTAGCCATTGGCAAAGCTGGTGCAACAAATGCAGGCCTTCTTGCCGCACAAATGATTTCAGCATTTGATGAAACAATCGCTGCTCGTCTTGAAGAAAGAAGAGAGCAAACAAAACAGACTGTATTAGAAAGCAGTGATCAGCTTGGCTAAGCAGACCATTTTTCCGAACGCAACCATCGGTATTATCGGCGGAGGCCAGCTTGGCAGATACATGGCCGTCAGCGCAAAGCAAATGGGGTACCGGGCAGCTGTCTTAGATCCAGTCACACAGTCTCCTTGTGGACAGGTTGCTGATACAGAAATCACAGCCGCATATAGTGACCTGGGTGGGATTCGACAGCTCGCAGAAATTAGTGATGTCGTGACATATGAATTTGAAAATATTGATTATGATGCACTCAACCAACTGAAGGAAGAAGCATATTTACCGCAAGGAAGTGAACTTCTTCTTTTAACTCAAAATCGTGAAACGGAGAAAAAAGGGATTGTAGACGCAGGCTGTGAAGTAGCGCCTTACCGCATTATTCATGATGAAAAAGAGTTAGAAGACGCAACGGCTGTGCTCGGTTTGCCAGCTGTACTGAAAACGTGCAGAGGCGGCTACGATGGAAAAGGGCAGTACGTGATCAAGGATGCAGAACAGCTTCATGAAGCAGCGGCATTGCTCACACATGGAACTTGTATTTTAGAAAGCTGGGTTGCGTTTCAAATGGAGCTCTCGGTGATCGTCACTCGTTCTGTTCATGGCGAAATTGCGGTATTCCCAGTCGCTGAAAACATTCATAAACACAACATTTTATTCCAAAGCATTGTGCCTGCAAGGGTAGAGGAACGCATTCAGGAAGAGGCAAAAGAGCTGGCAACGACACTGGCTGAAAAGCTGGGGCTGGTTGGTACACTTGCTGTAGAACTGTTCCTCACAAACGAAGGAAAGCTGCTTGTCAATGAACTGGCACCTCGCCCGCATAATTCTGGTCATTATACGCTCGATTTATGTGAGACAAGTCAGTTTGAACAGCACGTTCGTGCGATATGCGGTTTACCGCTTGGCGGTACAGCGCTTTTATCAGAGGGCATGATGGTGAACTTATTAGGCGATGAAGTAGACATTCCAAAGGAACATCCAGAGCTTCTCAAAGAAGCGAAGCTTTATCTATATGGAAAGCATGAAGTAAAAGCCGGCCGCAAAATGGGGCATATAACCTTTATGAAACAGCTCGATGATGAATGGATGACAAACATCACAAAGATATGGACTGAAAGAGATGGAGGAAACGGGAAATGATCGAACGTTACGCAAGACCAGAAATGTCAGCAATCTGGACAGAGGAAAACAAATTTAATGCATGGCTTGAAGTAGAAATTCTCGCTTGTGAAGCATGGGCAGAGCTTGGTGTCATTCCGAAAGAAGACGTTGTGACCATGCGTAAGAATGCAAGCTTTGATATTGATCGTATTCTAGAGATTGAACAAGACACGCGCCACGACGTGGTTGCCTTTACGCGTGCTGTATCTGAATCTCTAGGAGAAGAAAGAAAGTGGGTTCATTACGGGTTAACCTCTACAGACGTAGTGGATACGGCGCTTTCATATCTATTAAAGCAGGCGAACGATATCTTGCTCAAGGACATTGAGAGATTTGTTGACATCCTAAAAGAAAAAGCGAAAGAGCACAAATATACCGTCATGATGGGCCGTACACACGGTGTACACGCTGAACCGACAACATTTGGCCTAAAGCTTGGTCTTTGGTACGAAGAAATGAAGCGTAACCTAGAACGTTTTAAACAAGCAAAAGCTGGCATCGAATTTGGCAAAATTTCTGGGGCTGTTGGCACATATGCAAACATCGACCCGTTTGTTGAGCAATATGTATGTGAGAAGCTTGGCATCAAAGCTGCACCAATCTCCACCCAAACCTTGCAGCGTGATCGTCACGCAGATTACATGGCAACTCTTGCACTCGTCGCAACTAGCATTGAGAAATTTGCTGTTGAAATTCGTGGTCTTCAAAAGAGTGAAACACGTGAAGTAGAAGAGTTCTTTGCAAAAGGACAAAAAGGATCATCAGCAATGCCGCATAAACGCAACCCAATCGGCTCTGAAAATATGACGGGAATTGCCCGCGTGATCCGTGGATATATGCTGACAGCTTATGAAAATGTACCGCTTTGGCATGAGCGTGATATTTCCCATTCCTCTGCTGAGCGCATCATTTTACCTGATGCAACGATTGCACTGAACTACATGCTAAACCGTTTCTCAAACATTGTGAAAAACTTGACGGTCTTCCCTGAGAACATGAAACGCAACATGGACCGCACACTTGGCTTGATTTACTCTCAGCGTGTTCTTCTTGCATTAATCGATACAGGCATGGCACGTGAAGAGGCATATGACACGGTTCAGCCAAAGGCAATGGAAGCGTGGGAAAAGCAAGTACCATTCCGTTCTTTAGTAGAAGCGGAGGAAAAAATCACGTCACGCCTAACACCTGAACAAATCGCTGACTGCTTCGATTACAACTATCATTTAAAAAATGTCGATATGATTTTCGAACGTCTAGGTCTTGCGTAAGAAATGGACCGCCTGCTCGTCAGGCGTCCAATCCTGAAAATTGCCAACATTCAAATTAGGAGGCCAACCTGAATGACTGTGAAACAAGAACTTCTCTACGAAGGCAAAGCGAAAAAAATCTATCAGACCGATGACGAGCATATTTTATATGTCGAATATAAAGACTCAGCGACAGCATTTAACGGCGAAAAGAAAGCTGAAATCGAAGGCAAAGGCAGACTGAACAATGAAATTTCAAGCTTAATCTTTCAAATGTTGCATGAGAAAGGGATCAATAATCACTTTGTAAAACGCCTCTCTGAAACAGAGCAGCTTATTCAAAAGGTACAGATTGTGCCGCTTGAAGTGGTTGTGCGGAATGTGGTGGCAGGCAGTATGTCAAAGCGCCTTGGCATTCCAGAGGGAACAAAACTGGATACACCATTGATCGAGTTTTACTACAAAGATGATGCACTCGGTGATCCGCTCATTACAGAAGATCATATTCGCATTTTAGATGCAGCGACACCGGAGCAGGTCGAGGAAATGAAACAGATCACAAGACAAGTGAATGAAGAGCTAAAGCTAATCTTCTCAGACTGCCATGTGAATTTAATTGATTTCAAGCTTGAATTCGGAATAGATCACGAGAATCGTATATTGCTAGCTGATGAGATTTCACCTGATACGTGCAGGCTTTGGGACAAAGATACAAACGAAAAGCTTGATAAAGACGTGTTCAGACGAAACCTGGGCGGCTTAACAAATGCATACGAAGAAATTTTCAAAAGACTTGGAGGCCATAAACATGTATAAAGTGAAAATTTTTGTCAGCTTAAAAGAGAGCGTTCTTGATCCACAAGGAAGTGCCGTGCAGCACGCCTTGCACAGCATGTCTTATCAGGAAGTAAAGGATGTCCGCATCGGGAAATACATGGAGCTTGTCATTGAAAAATCAGATCGTGACTTAGACACAGTCGTGAAAGAAATGTGTGAAAAATTACTTGCCAATACGGTGATTGAAGATTACCGCTATGAGGTGGAGGAGGTTGTCGCACAGTGAAGTTTGCAGTGATCGTCTTGCCTGGCTCTAACTGTGATATCGACATGTACCATGTGATTCAAGATGAGTTAGGTGAACAAGTTGAATATGTATGGCACGACGAAACGAGTCTAGACGGATATGACGGTGTACTCGTACCAGGTGGTTTCTCTTATGGGGATTACTTAAGATGCGGTGCGATTGCTCGCTTTTCAAACATCATGCCGGCGGTGAAAAAAGCAGCTGCGGAAGGAAAGCCTGTTCTTGGTGTTTGTAACGGATTCCAAATTCTTCAGGAGCTTGGCATTCTGCCAGGTGCGATGAGACGAAATAAAGACTTAAAATTTATCTGTCGTCCAGTTGAACTCATTGTAGAGAACAACGAAACGCAATTTACAAGCGGCTATCAAAAAGGCGAATCTATTTCGGTTCCTGTAGCGCACGGTGAAGGCAACTTCTACTGTGATGAAGACACTTTAGCGAAGCTTATTGAAAATAACCAAATCGCTTTCACATACGGAGACGATATTAACGGCAGTGTCAATCGAATTGCAGGAATAACGAATGAAGAGGGCAATGTACTCGGCATGATGCCGCACCCTGAGCGCGCGGTGGATTCATTACTAGGCAGCGCAGACGGACTTAAATTGTTTCAATCTATCGTGAAAAATTGGAGGGACACTCATGTCACTACTGCTTGAACCAAGTCACAAGCAAATTAAAGAAGAGAAATTGTATCAGCAAATGGGATTGAGTGATGAAGAATTCGCTTTAATCGAATCCATTATTGGCAGGCTGCCAAACTACACAGAAACGGGTATTTTTTCTGTCATGTGGTCAGAGCATTGTAGTTATAAAAACTCAAAGCCTGTTCTAAGCAAATTCCCGACAAAAGGAGAACATGTTCTTCAAGGTCCTGGGGAGGGCGCTGGAATCGTTGATATTGGAGACAACCAAGCGGTTGTATTTAAAATCGAATCACATAACCATCCATCTGCGATTGAACCGTATCAAGGAGCGGCTACAGGTGTCGGCGGAATTATCCGTGATGTATTCTCTATGGGTGCGCGTCCAATTGCTGTATTAAACTCTCTTCGTTTTGGTGAACTGACTTCACCTCGCGTGAAGTACTTGTTTGAAGAAGTAGTGGCAGGGATCGCAGGCTATGGAAACTGTATCGGAATTCCTACAGTCGGCGGAGAAGTTCATTTTGATCAAAGCTATGAAGGCAATCCGCTCGTGAATGCGATGTGTGTTGGGTTAATTAACCATGAGGACATCAAAAAAGGGCAGGCCAAGGGTGTGGGCAACACGGTCATGTATGTTGGTGCCAAAACGGGACGTGACGGTATTCACGGTGCAACATTTGCGTCAGAGGAATTTTCTGATGAATCAGAAGAAAAACGTTCAGCAGTTCAAGTCGGTGATCCATTCATGGAAAAATTGCTGCTTGAAGCATGCCTTGAAGTGATCAAAAACGATGCGCTCGTTGGGATTCAAGATATGGGAGCGGCTGGCTTAACAAGCTCAAGTGCGGAAATGGCGAGTAAAGCAGGTTCTGGAATCGAGATGAATCTAGACCTCATTCCGCAGCGTGAAACAGGCATGTCCGCATACGAAATGATGCTGTCTGAATCACAAGAGAGAATGCTTCTAGTCATTGAAAAAGGCCGTGAACAAGAAATTATTGATATTTTCGAGAAATACGATCTTGAAGCGGTATCAGTCGGTCATGTGACAGACGATAAAATGCTTCGTTTACTCCATCAAGGTGAAGTGGTATGTGAGCTTCCTGTCGACGCTCTTGCAGAAGAAGCGCCGGTTTATCATAAGCCGTCAAGTGAGCCTGCATACTATCGTGAGTTTTTAGAAACAAAAGTTGAAGCTCCAGCCATTACAGATGCAGCCCAGACGTTAAAGCAGCTCCTTCAGCAGCCAACGATTGCAAGTAAAGAATGGGTTTATGATCAGTATGACTATATGGTTCGGACAAATACAGTTGTTGCACCAGGCTCTGATGCGGGCGTTTTAAGAATCCGCGGAACGAAAAAAGCCCTAGCGATGACAACCGATTGTAACGCACGCTATCTCTATCTTGATCCAGAGGTCGGCGGGAAAATCGCCGTCGCAGAAGCAGCACGTAACATTGTCTGCTCAGGCGCTCGTCCGCTAGCAGTGACAGACAACCTAAACTTCGGTAACCCGGAGAAACCAGAAATTTTCTGGCAAATTGAAAAGTCTGCTGACGGGATTAGCGAAGCATGCCGCACGCTAAGCACACCGGTTATCGGTGGGAACGTCTCTTTATATAACGAATCAAATGGAACAGCGATTTACCCAACACCAGTCATTGGAATGGTTGGTTTGGTTGAAGATACTGCTCATATTACGACTCAATCGTTCCAGCAGGCTGGCGATGTGATTTTCGTCATTGGTGAGACGAAGGAAGAATTTGCAGGCAGTGAGCTTCAAAAGATGACAGAAGGCCGTATTTACGGAAAAGCACCAGAAATTGATTTGGACGTAGAGCTTACGCGTCAAGAAGCTCTTCTAGCTGCAATTCAAAACGGTCTTGTTCAATCAGCACATGATGTGTCTGAAGGTGGACTTGGTGTAGCACTTGCTGAAAGTACATTTGGAACAGACGGTCTTGGCGCTGATATCCACATCGATTTAAACAGCGAAGCTTCACTATTCAGTGAAACACAGTCACGTTTTGTTGTTACAGTCAAACCAGAGCACCGCCAAGCGTTTACTGCGGCTGTCAAAGATGCGAAAGAAGTCGGAACGGTCACAAATGATGGTGTATTTACTGTCAAAAATCAAGAAGGACAACAATGGATTCATGCAGCGGTCAACGAGCTTGAGCGCGCATGGAAAGGAGCGATCCCATGCTTGCTGAAATCAGAGGCTTAAACGAAGAGTGTGGTGTCTTTGGGGTTTGGGGACACGAAGAAGCCCCACAAATCACATATTACGGCTTGCATAGCCTTCAGCACCGAGGACAAGAAGGTGCGGGAATTATTGCAACAGATGGTGAGAACCTAACATCACATAAAGGCCTTGGACTGATTACGGAAGTCTTTCAAAACGGTGAGCTAAAGGATTTAAAGGGAAAAGGTGCGATCGGACACGTTCGTTATGCGACAGCAGGCGGAGGCGGCTTTGAAAATGTGCAGCCCCTCTTCTTCCGCTCGCAAAACAATGGCAGTCTTGCCCTTGCTCATAATGGAAACTTAGTGAATGCAACGCAATTAAAGCAGCAGCTAGAGAACCAAGGGAGCATTTTCCAGACCTCTTCTGATACCGAAGTGCTGGCTCATTTAATTAAGCGCAGCGGTCATTTTGAACTGAAAGAGCAGATCAAAAATGCGCTGTCTATGTTAAAAGGAGCATATGCTTTCTTAATCATGACAGAAACAGAAATGATCGTAGCACTTGATCCGAACGGCTTACGTCCGCTTTCGCTTGGTATGCTTGGAGATGCTTATGTTGTCGCTTCTGAAACATGTGCATTTGATGTCGTCGGCGCTACGTATTTACGTGATGTGGAGCCTGGCGAAATGCTAATTATTAATGATGAAGGCTTGAAATCTGAGCGCTTCTCCATGAACATTAACCGCAGCATGTGCAGCATGGAATACATTTATTTCTCAAGACCTGACAGCAACATCAACGGAATCAATGTGCATAGTGCGAGAAAGAATCTTGGCAAAAAGCTTGCAGAAGAAGCACATGTCGAAGCAGATGTCGTGACAGGAGTACCAGATTCCAGTATTTCCGCTGCGATTGGATATGCTGAAGCGACAGGTATTCCGTATGAGCTTGGCTTAATTAAAAACCGTTATGTCGGCCGGACGTTTATTCAGCCGTCTCAAGCATTGCGAGAGCAGGGCGTACGGATGAAGCTGTCTGCTGTGCGCGGTGTTGTCGAAGGAAAGCGTGTCGTGATGGTCGATGATTCTATCGTACGCGGGACAACGAGCCGCCGAATTGTCACGATGCTTAGAGAAGCGGGAGCGACGGAAGTGCATGTACGCATTAGTTCACCGCCAATTGCACATCCGTGTTTTTATGGAATCGATACGTCCACACATGAAGAGCTGATTGCTTCGTCTCATTCAGTGGAAGAAATTAGACAGGAAATCGGTGCAGACTCCATTGCATTTTTATCTGTAGACGGTTTAATGGACGGGATTGGCAGGAAGTATGATGATCCGCAGCGTGGTCAGTGTTTAGCATGCTTTACTGGAAAATACCCGACTGAAATTTATGAAGATACGGTTCTTCCACATGTGAAGGAAACAGTCCTGACGAAATAATCGAATAATGGAGCAGCAGTCAAGATGTGTTGATATGCTGCTCTTTCATTCTGCCGAAAATACTTGGAAAAGAAGCAAAAGGAGTGAATGGGATGTCAGAAGCATATAAAAACGCCGGTGTCGACATCGAAGCAGGATACGAAGCCGTCAAACGAATGAAATCACACGTAGAACGTACAAAAAGAGCAGGCGTTATGGGTGCTCTAGGCGGATTTGGCGGTATGTTTGATCTATCTGAACTGCCATATAAAAAGCCCGTTCTTGTTTCAGGAACAGATGGTGTCGGAACGAAATTAAAGCTTGCTTTTTTAATGAATCAACACGATACGATCGGCATCGATGCCGTGGCAATGTGTGTCAACGATGTGCTTGCACAAGGGGCAGAACCGCTCTTTTTCTTAGATTACTTAGCCGTTGGTAAAGCGGATCCGATAAAAATTGAATCCATTGTCAAAGGTGTGGCTGATGGCTGTGAGCAGTCTGGTTCAGCACTTGTCGGCGGAGAGACAGCCGAAATGCCTGGCCTTTACACAGAAGAGGAATATGATATTGCTGGTTTTTCTGTAGGTGTCGTTGAAAAGGATGAAATCGTGACAGGAGACAGCATCAAAGAAGGTCATTTGCTCATTGGACTCAGCTCAAGCGGAATTCATAGCAACGGATACTCTCTTGTACGAAAAGTATTACTTGAAGACGCTGGTCTTGACCTGCATCAAACGTATGCACCTTTTACAAGACCTCTTGGAGAAGAGCTTCTTGAACCGACGAAGATTTATGTAAAGCCCGTTCTCAAACAAGTGAAAGCCGGCAAGGTTGACGGTATGGCCCATGTGACAGGCGGCGGCTTTATTGAGAATTTACCACGTATGCTGCCTGAAGGTCTTGGCGTTGAGGTAGATAACGGCTCATGGCCAGTTCCTCCTATTTTTTCCTTTATTCAAGAAAAGGGTCAGTTAAAGGCAGAAGAGATGTTCAACGTGTTTAATATGGGCATTGGCTTTGTCTTAGCTGTCAAAGAGGACGATCTTGTGGATGTGATCAGCGGACTTGAACACGATGGAGAGAAAGCATTCCTTATCGGACGAGTTCAAAAAGGAGAAGGTGTCACATTCGGCGGTGGAAGCCTCTCATGAAGAAGTTTGCGATTTTCGCCTCTGGAAGTGGGACGAACTTTCAAGCCATTATAGATACGTTAAAAGAAGAAGACTGGCAGGCTGAAGCCGCCATTGTGATTTGTGATAAACCAGGTGCAAAGGTGCTGGAGCGTGCTGAGAAAGAGGGCATCCCCTCCTTTGCTTTTACTCCGAAGGCTTTTCCGAATAAAGCCGCTTTTGAACAAACGATCATCGAACAGCTCAGGCTTCATGAAGTGGAATGGGTTTTCCTTGCTGGATATATGAGACTGATCGGTCCGACATTACTTGAAGCATATAGAGGGAAAATCGTGAATATCCACCCATCCTTGCTGCCTGCCTTCCCAGGGCTTGATGCCATTGGACAAGCCTATCAAGCAGGCGTCAAAGTAGCGGGAATCACTGTCCATTTTGTCGATGAAGGGATGGATACAGGTCCGATTATTGACCAAGCGGCGATTTATATTGAACAAGGCGAAGAGCTTGAATCGATTGAAAAAAGAATGCATGAACTAGAACACACACTATATCCAAAAGTGATCAAATCACTTTTAGAATTATCTTAATGAGGTGACGAAGGCATGACGATCAAACGCGCATTAATCAGTGTTTCCGATAAAACGAATCTTGTACCTTTTGTGAAGGAATTAACAGAACTTGGTGTTGAAGTCATTTCAACTGGAGGTACACATAAGCTTCTTCAAGAGAACGGCATTGATGTCATTGGGATTTCTGAAGTCACTGGATTCCCTGAAATCATGGACGGACGACTCAAAACACTTCACCCAAACATTCATGGTGGATTATTGGCAGTGAGAGAAAACGACGAGCATATGGCACAGATTGAAAAGCATGGTATTCAACCGATTGATCTTGTTGTCGTGAATCTTTATCCATTCAAAGAGACGATCTCAAAAGACGATGTGACGTATGAAGAAGCAATTGAAAACATTGATATTGGCGGACCGGGAATGCTTCGTGCGGCATCAAAAAACCACCAAGACGTCACAGTGATTGTCGATCCTCGTGACTATGATACAGTCGTTCAGCAAATCAAAGAAGGCGGCGTATCACTTGAGAAAAAACGTGAGCTTGCGGCGAAGGTATTCCGTCATACAGCTGCTTACGATGCCCTCATTGCGGATTATTTAACGAACTTTGTTGGCGAAACAGAGCCAGAGCAGTTCACCGTCACGTTTGAGAAAAAACAATCCCTTCGTTATGGAGAAAACCCGCACCAAGCGGCGACTTTCTATGAAAATGCTCTTCCAAGCAAAGGTTCTTTAGCTACTGCAACGCAATTACACGGAAAAGAACTTTCCTACAACAACATTAAAGACGCAGATGCAGCTCTTCAAATCGTACGTGAATTTACGGAGCCAGCGGCTGTTGCTGTAAAGCATATGAATCCATGCGGCGTTGGTACAGGTGAAACGATAGCAAAAGCCTTTGATCGTGCATTCAAAGCAGATGAAACATCTATTTTTGGCGGCATTGTGGCGCTTAACCGTGAAGTAGACAAGCAAACGGCTGACGTGCTTCATACAATTTTCTTAGAAATTGTTATCGCCCCATCATTTAGCCAAGAAGCACTTGATGTGTTAACAGCGAAAAAGAATCTTCGTCTCTTAACACTTGATGTCGATGCAGATCTTGGGAAAAAAGAAAAGCAGCTGACAAGTGTTCATGGCGGACTGCTCGTTCAGGATATTGATACGTACGGCTTAGAGGAAGCAACGATTTCTATTCCAACGAAAAGAGAACCAACAGAAGACGAATGGAAAGACTTAAAGCTTGCATGGAAAGTCGTGAAGCATGTGAAATCAAATGCCATTGTCCTTGCAAAAGATCAAATGACAGCAGGTATTGGTGCTGGTCAAATGAACCGTGTCGGCTCAGCGAACATTGCGATTGAGCAAGCAGGTGAAAAAGCGAAAGGGAGTGCACTAGGCTCTGACGCATTCTTCCCAATGGGAGATACAGTGGAAGCTGCTGCAAAGGCAGGCGTCACAGCGATCATTCAGCCGGGAGGATCTATTCGTGATGAAGAATCGATTCAAAAGGCAGATGAATACGGCATTGCCATGGTCTTCACTGGCGTTAGACATTTCAAACATTAAGGGGATGACAGTGTGAACGTATTAATTATCGGCAGAGGCGGAAGAGAGCATACCATCGCATGGAAAGTGAACCAAAGTGAACTTGTCAGCCAAGTATTTGTCGCATCTGGCAATGATGGAATGACAGACGCTGCAAAGCTTGTACCAATCGACGAAGGTGATCATGAGGCATTAATTCGTTTTGCAAAAGACAATGAAATCGGCTTAACGATTGTCGGTCCAGAGGTTCCTTTAATTGCAGGTGTCGTCGATGCATTTGAAGAAGCAGGTCTAAAGGTATTTGGACCGAATGCAAAAGCCGCAGTCATTGAAGGCTCAAAGGAATTTGCAAAAGACTTAATGAAAAATTATGAGATCCCGACAGCCGCTTATGCCACCTTCACATCGTTTGAAAAAGCGAAGGCATATGTGGAAGAAAAGGGTGCCCCAATTGTCATTAAAGCCGATGGTCTCGCAGCAGGAAAAGGTGTGACAGTCGCAATGACACTTGAAGAGGCGATCAACTGCCTGCATGACTTTTTAGAGGATGAAAAGTTTGGCGATGCGAGTGCATCGGTTGTCATTGAAGAATTTTTAACAGGTGAAGAATTTTCACTGATGGCCTTTGTCACTGGAGAAAAGGTGTATCCAATGGTGATCGCGCAAGATCATAAACGGGCATTTGAAGATGACAAAGGACCGAACACCGGCGGGATGGGCGCTTATTCACCCGTTCCGCAAATTTCAAATGAAGTCGTACAAAAAGCTGTTGAAGATGTCGTCAAACCGGCTGCTCGTGCAATGGTGCAGGAAGGGCGTCCGTTTACAGGCATTTTATATGCAGGCTTAATGCTGACACCAGAAGGCTCAAAGGTCATTGAGTTCAATGCACGCTTTGGCGATCCTGAAACGCAGGTGGTTCTTCCTCGTCTTGAATCAGATCTAGTTCAAGTCTTCCTTGATATTCTAGACGGAAAAGATGTGGATTTACAGTGGAAAGACACTGCCGCTGTGAGTGTGGTTCTTGCTTCAGAAGGATATCCTGAGGACTACGCAAAAGGTACGCCAATCGGCGCTTTGCAAACAACGGTCTCTGATGTCGTGACCTTCCACGCAGGAACAAAAAAGGAAAACGATCAATTCGTCACAAATGGCGGCCGTGTAGCAAATGTGACCGCATTTGACGACACATTTGAAGCGGCAAGATCAAGAGTGTATGAAGCGGTTGAAGAAATCATTCAGCCAGGTCTATTTTATCGCCGTGACATTGGCGCCCGTGCGCTGAAGGCTGCGGGGAAAACGGTTTAATCCAAACACCTTTCTATCTAACGAGATGGAAAGGTGTTTTTTTCTTCTTTTGATGATTAGAAGGGATAAAGCCTGAATATGAAGAAGTGTTATTAGATGACCCATTCACGAGGAGGCAACATGGAAATTAAGGCAATTATTCTCTTTGCAATATTCATGATCATTTTATTTCTCATAAACATAAATAACATTATGTTATTTGCCATTAAACACAATAAAATGAAAAAAGCTTCAGCCATTAGTTATATGATCCTATCCATTTTTTCTGGTATTGTTATTTCTTCATTTTTAATTTGGAAGTTTTTCATTAGCTAAGAGGGGAATGAGTGTATGGTGCAATTGAAGAAACTTGCAAACGAGCGTTTTTCTGCTTTGATTTGTATGGATCCATTCAATGAGCGAATTCGATTAGATGATTATAGTGGCAGGGTGCGGGATGTCATTCAGTCAGTGCTTCAGGAAGCGGTGGACTGCAAGGCTTCTAAGGTCATTGTAAAAGTAAGGCGTGAGCATATGCCTCTTTTTTTAGAAAAAGGCTTTCGGCTTGAAGGGGTGTTTTCTCATTATTTTCTTGGAAGTGATGCGTACGGCATGTCGCTTTTTCTCACTGAGGATCGAATGAACAATTCGTATTGGCTGAAGGAAGATGAAATTGTTGCGTCTATTCAAGAAAAGCCTCTGAAAAAAGACCAAGGCACATGGCAGGATGAGTATGTGATGAGGAAAGCCGATCCGAAAGATATTCACAAGCTGGCAAAGCTCTATGATACGGTCTTTGAAACGTACCCTACGCCAATGAACGAGTCAGATTATATTCAAAAGGTAATGGAGGAAGGGACGGTTTTTTATGTCGTTGAACATGACGGTCATATTGTGAGTGCAGCATCCGCTGAGATCAATGCACCTTATGGTCATGCGGAATTAACAGATTGTGCGACCCTTCCTTCATATAGAAAACTAGGATTCATGCATCATTTGATTCTAGCGCTTGAAAAAGAACTCCAGTCGATGCATATCTATGTCTTTTATTCTCTTGCCCGTGCTCTGTCCTATGGAATGAATCAAGTATTTTATCAGCTCGGATATACGTACACCGGTCGCTTTCAAAACAACTGCTATATTTTTGACAAAATGGAAGATATGAATCTATGGGTCAAAACGCCGAATGAATCATGAAATGGTTCTCATCTGATCAAGCAGACCAGATAGGCGGTAAGCCATGATACTAAGCTGCAGCTTCATCCGATCATCAGTGGATTTGAGGCTGCAGCCTGTTCTCGTTTCAATTTGTTTCAGCCGGTAGCTTAACGTATGTCTATGAATAAACAATTCTCCCGCAGATTTTTGAATATTTTCATTGTGCGCCAAATACACTTCGAGTGTATGAATCAGGTCAGCCCCTTGTTTTTTCGTATATAGCAACGGACTTAACAGCTCCACGTAAAAATCATGCAAATTCATCCCCGCCTCATTCATTTCAAGAAGCATCCCGTATAAGCCGAGCCTTTGATAATGAATGATGCTGTCGTCTGTTTTTAAAAGTGGGAGAAGTCTTGCTGCATACTGCGCTTCCTTCGCGCTTTTTGCAAAGAGGCTGATTTGGTCATAGGCTCTCCCGATGCCAATCACAATCGGATGGACGGGGAAAAAATAAGACCAAGTGCTCCGGCACTCCTCTGCTGCGCGATACCACTCCGTTTCTTGAAATGCTTTTTTTCCCGCCGGTGTCAGGACAAAAATAGAATCGAGCCTTGCCTTTAATAAAAAAGGAATATGTCTGCGTTCAAAGATCGACGTGAGTAATTGAGAGAGACGCTGCATCATTTGGTGATCGAGCTGTGTGTGCTGATGCTGAAATTGAAAGTAGATGACGACCTGTTCATCGCTCATATCATATTGCAGCTTTCGTGCTTGTTCGATGACATAGCTTTCTTCTGTGTATTGCTGTTGCAGCATATCATCCAATAAATGCCCCTGCATTTGGTTTTCTGTATCTTGAATGGCTTTTTGTTTCAGCCATTCAATTGCATACACTGCCCCGGCATGCTCGATGGCAATCGCGTCGAGATGGTGCCATGTCTCTTTTTTCTTTAACGCCACAATAAATCCGAAAATATCGCCCATTGCAATGACAGGACATGCAGCGAGGACAAACGCACCGCATGTGTCATAGACGAGTCGTCCTTTCTCCTCAGCTTGTTTGAGAAGAGATGTTGTTTCAATTGGCTCGTGATCTGTTTGAAAGCCAAAAGCAGGAGAATACATTATTTCATTCGTTTCGAAGTGAGCGGCTGTTTGATGTAAAAAAACATCAAGTACGACGATGTTCGCCGCAGTGAGATGTGCCAACTCATCAGTAATTTGCGTGACATTTTTATTGCTGACATTTAAGTGAGTCAATCTTTGATGAATGGCTGAAGAATATTTCAGTTGATGGAGCTGGCTGCTGACGATTTGCTCTAGTACGGCTTTTGTAATGTCTGAGAAATTGACATGTGAAGGAATCTCAATGAGTGGAACGCCACTGCTTTTGGCAGCTTTGATCAGTGATGCAGGAATTTCTGTTAAATATACGCCTTTATAAATGGCGATAGCTGACAGCCTGTGAGATTGAATCAGTTCTTCAAGCCGTGCGCGTCTTTCTTTATTTTCTGCAAGTCCAAATCCAGTTGTGACAAGTAATTCCCCTTCAGAAAGTCTGGAAGTGTCCTCGATAATTTCTACAATGGTCACCCACTGAATAAGGCGATCCAGTCCATTTTCCCCAGCAAGCAGCTTTGTTTCCTTCATGATATCGAGCGAGAGTGCATCTTTGACGAGAATCGCCATAGACTCATGACCTCCTTTTGAACAATCTTATACACGATGTATAAAAAATGCGTGTGAAATTCGGGCATGTGGCGAATGGAGGATGACTGCCCTCTTGATTAAGCTAATCTTATAACAAGTATACAAAATTTTCTTGCGATTCATGAAAAAAGAAAGATGCAGCTGCTGACGAGAGAGGGAGGAATGACAAAGTGGAGACCCGGGATTACTTAATCAAACCGATATTGAATCAGCATTATCCTGTGGCTGTGAAAGGAGAGGGGATTTATTTATATGATCGGGACGGGAAAAAATATATAGATGGCTCATCGGGGGCTGTCACGGCAAGTGTTGGACATGGCATACGTGAGATCATTGATGCCATGACCGAGCAAGCGGAAAAGGTGACCTTTACGTACAGATCGCAATTTACAAATGAACCAGCAGAAGAACTTGCCTATGAATTGAGTACGCTTTGTCCAGGTAATCTGAACTGGTCTTTTTTTGTCGGAAGCGGCTCAGAGGCAACGGAGACCGCCATGAAAATCGCTATTCAGCATTGGCAGGAGCAGGGGAAGGCTGAAAAGAATCACATCATTTCAAGGTGGATGAGTTATCACGGTATCACACTCGGTGCGCTGTCGATGTCAGGGCATATTGCAAGGAGAGAGCGCTTTGAGCCGTTGCTCGAAAAGCACCCAGTGCTGTCTCCGCCATATAGCTATCGTTCATGGCTGCCAAAGGATGAAGGCAAGCAGGTCGAATGGTATGTCCAGGAATTTAAAACCGTCATCCAGCGTATAGGAAAAGAGAGGATTGCGGCTTTTATTGCAGAGCCGATTGTTGGAGCAGCGGGCGCGGCGCTTGTTCCGCCAGATGGATATTTTGAAGCGATGAAACGAGTCTGTGAGGAAAATGACATTTTAATGATTGCAGACGAAGTCATGACAGGCTTTGGACGAACTGGGAAAATGTTTGCGATGGAACATTGGGGTGTCATACCAGATATTATGGTACTCGGAAAAGGCATGAGTGCCGGCTATTCACCAATTGCGGCAGCCGTCTCAGCGGATCACGTCATCGCACCGATTCTCAGCGGTTCAGGCTCTGTGATGGCAGGTCACACTTATAGCGGCAATCCGCTTTCAGCAGCCGTCTCACTTGCGGTCATTCGTTATTTGAAAAAACATCAGCTTCCTGAACGAGCTGATCTGTCTGGCCGATATTTAATGAATGCTTTAAAGGATTTGCAAACAAATCATCCCATCATAGGAGATGTGAGAGGAAAGGGACTGCTCATTGGCATTGAATTTGTTGCAGACCGTTTATCGAAAACGCCATTTCCTGCCCATGCTCAAATGACGCATTTAGTCGTTGAGACAGCCAAGCAAAATGGTTTGCTCGTTTACCCAGCAAGCGCTGGAGAGGATGGAGTGGGAGGTGCAGCGGTTATGATCGCACCGCCGCTTTCCATCACGCAGCAGGAGATGGATGAACTCATTCAGTTATTTGAGCAGACAATTACGCAGGTCGAACAAGAAGTCATCAATCGAGGGTTTTTCCCATCTGCGATGTAGGGAGGAAAGCTGATGAATAAAACAGTGAATGTGGATGAAGTGATTACGCATTTTAAGGACGGCATGACCATCATGTTTGGAGGGTTTGGCGGCGTAGGATCACCACCATCATTGGTCGACGTCATTCTAGAAGCCAATATCAAGGATCTGACTTTGATCGGAAACGATGCAGGTTTCCCGCAAATCGGTATCGGCAGGCTGATCACAGAAGGAAGAGTCAAGAAGATCATTGCTTCTCATATTGGCTCAAATCCTATTGCCGGACAGAAAATGCAGGCGGGTACACTAGATGTTCATTTTTACCCGCAGGGCATTCTAGCAGAAAAAATCCGAGCAGGCGGGATGGGCTTAGCAGGCATTGTGACTGATGTCGGCATGGATAGCCTCAATCTCGATGAGAAGCAGCTCGTGCCGCTAAACGGGAAGACATATATCCTTGAGCCTGCGCTGACTGCGGACATTGCCATTGTGAATGCCCTTAAAGCAGATGAAGCAGGAAATCTAATTTTTGATAAAAGTGCACGGAATACAAACCCGCTTGTGGCGATGGCAGGAGACTGGACGATTGCGGAAGTAGAAGAGATTGTGCCTGTAGGCAGTCTTCATCCTGAAGAAATCGTGACACCTGGCGTATTTGTGAACCAGATCGTGCAATCAAAAGGAGTGAACTGGACATGGGCATGGGAGACAACGACTTAAGACACCGCATAGCCAAACGTGCGGCGCAGGAAATTGAAGATGGCATGATCGTCAATCTAGGGATCGGCATCCCAACCCTTGCGGCTGAATACATCCCAGCGCATTACAGCGTGTGGCTTCATGCAGAAAACGGCATTATGGGGGCAGGCGCCTCACCAATAAAAGGGGAAGAAGATCCAAATTTGTGCAATGCCGGCGGCTTTCCTATTACGTTAACAAAAGGCGGCTCATACATGGACAGCGCAACAGCTTTTGGCATCATTCGGAAAGGTATGCTGGATATGACCATTTTAGGCGCACTTGAAGTAAGCAGTCAGGGTGACCTTGCGAATTGGATTGTGCCGGGTAAACGAGTACCGGGAATGGGCGGAGCGATTGAGCTTGCGCAAAAGGCGAAAAAGGTTGTAGTGGTGATGAGCCACCTTGATAAACACGGTGAGTCAAAGGTGAAATCAGCCTGCACATTGCCCTTAACGGCTAAGTCTTGTGTGGATCTCATTATTACGGACATGGCAGTCATTGAGGTTAAATCCCAGCTGCTCATTTTACGTGAAGTCATGCCGCCTTATCAGCCGGAAGATGTCATAAGAGCGACAGAGGCACCTTTAATTTTAGCGCCTGATGTTAAATCTGTTGTGTAGAAAGGATGACTGACTTGCAGCCAATCACACGTATCAGAAGCTGGATGAGAGAGCACCAAGATGAAGCGATAGCGCTTCTTCAGCAAATGGTGCAATGTGAAAGCACCCAAGGGAATGAACAAAACGTGCAGCAAATCGTAGCAAATAAGCTGTCCACTATTGGTTTTGATGTAGACGTCTGGGAGATTGGTGGAAAAGACTTGCTGGAACATCCGTATTTCTATTCACCGAGGCGTTCCTTTAAAGGAAGTCCCAATGTCGCCGGACGATTGAAGGGGAGAGGGGACGGCAAATCCATTTTATTAAATGGGCACGTGGATGTTGTGCCAGAAGGAGATAGGAAACAATGGACATATCCACCCTACAGCGGGCATATCATAAACGGGAGACTTTATGGACGCGGGGCAACAGATATGAAAGGCGGAAACGTTTCTTTACTCTTTGCACTAGAGGCACTGCATGCACTTCAGATTCCGCTAAAAGGAGATGTCGTGTTTCATAGTGTCGTCGAAGAAGAGAGCGGCGGCGCAGGTACCCTTGCAGCCATACTAAGAGGGTATACAGCAGATGCAGCCATCATACCAGAACCAAGTCATATGAAAATCTTTCCGATACAGCAGGGATCTAAATGGTTCAGACTGCATGTTAAAGGAAGGGCAGCACACGGTGGAACAAGATATCACGGTGTTTCCGCTATTGAAAAGAGTATGATCGTTCTTTCCCATATAGCAGCCCTTGAAGAAGAACGAAATCAGCGCATCACTGAACCGTTATTTCAGCATATCCCGATTCCAATCCCCATCAACATGGGGAAAATTCAAGGTGGTGATTGGCCATCCTCTGTAGCGGATCTCGTCACAATGGAGGGCAGACTTGGTGTGATGCCAGGTGAGACGGTTGAGCAGGCAGAGAAGGAATTAGAAAAGTGGATGGCTGGACTCGGTGAAAAGGATGAGTGGTTCCAAGATCATCCTGTCGAGGTCGAGTGGTTTGGGGCAAGATGGCTTCCGGGTTCAATCGATATGGATCATCCACTTTTAGGTCTATTGAAGGAACAATATGAAGAAGTCATGAAGGAGCCGCCAAAGGTTGAAGCTGCTCCTTGGGGAACAGACGGCGGATTATTGTCACAGGCGGCAGGTATCCCGATCATCGTGTTCGGACCTGGAACAACAGAGCTTGCCCATTTTCCGAATGAATCCATCGATATTGAGCATGTGATTGAAGCAGCAGAAATTATTGCAGGTACGATGGTGGAATGGTGTGAAGCGGCAGAGTGATGGGAAAATCATATAAAAAGAAGGCTGTTCACTCAGCCTTCTCTTTATGTGTGTCCTGCTGCTCACACATATACGTCACTGGACAAAAACGAAGAATACCAGATGCCAGTTTCATTCCGCCGCACATGATGCTGAAAAGAAGCATTTTACTCCATGGTTTTCTAGCATATAAAGAACCAGCTACAGTACATATTGTCATTCCGCAGGCAATTCGAATGAGCGCTTCCATTAAGCCGAGATTAGGTTTCATTGAAGGTAAATCTCCTTTTTTAAATATTTTAAGTGTGATTTCAAGAAATTGTAACGTTTCATTAATGCGTAACGTGGTTCGTTATGTTACGATAGGGCTAATACAAATGAAGGAGAGTATGTGAATGTCCGAACGTACTTTTAATTGGAGAAACAATGACATCCGCACACAAATCGATGTAGTCGACTCAAAAATAGTTCCAACACTCCTTTTAACGAATGGACTCGTGCTAAACCCGTTTTTAAAACAATGGGTGAAGGCAAATATTTGGATACATGATGATCGAATTGTTTATGTCGGAGCAGAGCTTCCACAAAATAAATCAGCTAAACGTGTGATTGATTGTGAAGGGAAATACATTGTGCCTGGGTATATAGAGCCTCACGCGCATCCGTTCCATATTTATAATCCCCAATCACTTGCAGAATATGTGTCTCAATTTGGCACAACAACAATGGTCAGCGATAACTTATTTCTTCTTTTGCAAAGCAATGAAAAGAAAGCGCTTTCGACGTTGTGTGAATTAAAACAGCAGCCATTTCAGTATTTCTGGTGGTCTAGATACGATCTTCAGACTGAAGTTAGATATGAAGATGAGATGCTTCCTATTAACTATCGTAAGGAATGGATTGATCATCCTGACGTTCTTCAAGGCGGCGAATTAACAAGCTGGCCAAGATTGATGGACGGTGATGATCTCATTTTATACTGCATGCAAGAAACGAAGAAGCAGCGGAAACGAATTGAAGGGCATTTCCCTGGAGCTTCTGAGAAAACGCTAACAAAAATGAAGCTGTTTGGCGCGGACAGTGATCATGAAGCGATGAATGCGGACGATGTGTTAAAACGCTTGTCTCTTGGCTACCATGTCTCTCTTCGTCATTCGTCCATCCGCCCAGATTTAGTGAACATTTTAAGAGAATTGCATGAGCGCGATTTTAGGCACTATGATCACTTTTTCTATACAACTGATGGCGCTGCACCTCATTTTTATGAGGAGGGTATGATTAATCGTTTGATTGCCATTGCGCTTGAAAAAGGCGTGCCTATCATTGATGCATACAATATGGCGACATTTAACATTGCGAAGTACTATCAAATTGATGATCTATTAGGTGTTGTCGGTCCTGGACGTTTGGCTTCTTTAAATGTGTTAGATGATCCAATGAATCCAAATCCTGAAACGGTGATATCTAAAGGGGTTATCCTCAAATTAGATGGCGAGAACCAGCATCAATTTCAAGAAACAAAATGGGAAAATGGCGGCCTTGTTCCATTAGATCTAGGCTATGATCTGACGATGAGTGATTTGCAATTTTCCATGCCGCTAGGTGTCAAAATGAGAAATGCTGTTATCATGGAGCCTTATACAGTGGAGATTGATAACTCTGTGAACCAGCTGTCGTGTGATCATGATCAAAGTTTCTTTAGCCTGATTGACCGAAAAGGTGAGTGGCGAGTGAATACGATGCTCAAAGGTTTTGCAAGTAAAGTGCAAGGCTTTGTCAGCTCATTTTCGCTGACTGGTGACATTTTAGTGATTGGGAAAAATAAAGAGGATATGATGCTTGCACATAAGCGAATGAAAGAAATCGGCGGGGGAATCGTTCTTACAGAGAACGGGAAAATTTTGCATGAAATCCCGCTTCAATTATCAGGCTGTGCATCTGCTGAACCGTTTGAGACTGTTCTTCAGCAGATACAAACATTACGTGAGCTACTCATTGAGCGAGGCTATCCATTTGATTGTCCAATTGATACACTTGTCTTTTTCCAAAGCACCCATTTGCCGTATATTCGAGTGACACCAAGAGGAATATTTGATGTCATGAAAAAAACTGTACTCTTTCCGTCTATAATGCGTTAAAATATAACAGAGTGGAGCTGTATCATCTTTGCCATCTTTCTGACAGCTGTTATAGAGCAGAAGTGAGCGATTGATCTCTTCACGGCTATGTAAGCGAAAATGCTTATGTGGAATTGTCGACAAAGCAGAGGGCTTTGACATGACGAGTGAGATGCCCTGATTGAAAAATGAATCTGTCGGTTAACGCTGGCCGACCAACATATTTTGAATGATTGAGCTAGGCGGGGCGCATATTTCTGGTCTCGCCGAGCTTTCCAAACACCCTGTTTTTTAGGGCAGACCTATTTAAGGCAGAAGTGTTCTTAATATCGGAAGCAAACAAGTTTGTCAGATTGTCGAACAAGGAAAATGACAGAACTTGTCGAATTTGTATACGATAAAGAAGGTTCGGCTTACGAAAGAACTGACGGCATTTCCAGCGTAGAACCAAACCTGTCATGATTCGTTCAAAGCTCATTGCTGAGGTTGAAAAATATTAGTCAGGAAAGATACCGCTTTCTCCGTAGAATGTCGTGCGAGCGGTGCCAATAGTAAAGGAGAAGATGTATAAAGATGCAAATTGATAAATTAAGGGGCAAAAGCTTAGATCAGTTATTCAACTCAATCTTATCCCTTAAAGACCTGGAAGAATGCTATCGATTCTTTGATGATTTGTGTACCATCAATGAAATCCAATCTTTATCACAGCGTCTTGAAGTAGCACGTATGCTTCGTGAGGGGAACACGTATCATAAAATTGAGACGGAAACAGGTGCCAGCACCGCAACCATCTCACGTGTCAAACGCTGCTTGAACTACGGAAACGATGCCTATACGATGGCTCTTGACCGTGTAGCAGAACAGCAAGCAAATGACGAAACGAAATAATGCAGATTTCACTGTAAACAACCCTTTTTCGAAAGAATGGAGTTGTTTACAGTTTTTTTTATGAAGTTCGCTGAATCAGAAATCCCTTTTTACTTTAGCTCGCCTATAAACCATGGATCTCAATAACCTCGTTTAATATTTGTAGGAAATTCCTGTGTCCTTGTCTCAATTCTAGTGACGATCTCATTTGTCTTTCGTTTCATTCCGCGAACCTTTTTCCAACTAGGGCAGACGCCTGTGTACCTGAAAATACCGGCACTTCACTTGTCTGGCCATTTTCTTGTCTATAGATAATATGTTTCTCATTAAAATGAATCGGTGATTCAATGCCAGCGGCTGCGGATAAGTTAAACAAACCTTCTCTAAGAGACAGGATATAATTGCAGACGCGATATTTCTTTTCTTCGATCGATAACCCCTTTTGCAGCTTTGGATCAGTTGTAGCAACCCCGACTGGGCATTTATTCGTGTGGCATACTTGTGCGCGAATGCATCCGACTGAAAACATGAGGCCCCGTGCGATATTCACAAAATCAGCACCCATGGAAAGGGCAATTGCAATTTTATCAGGTGAGAGTAGTTTGCCAGAAGCAAAAATTTTCACCTGATCTCTGACACCATATTCTTTCAATATTTGATGAACCATTGGGAGTGCCGTGAAGATCGGCAGTCCTGCGGAATCTGCTAATTCATGAAAGGACGCTCCGGTGCCGCCTTCTCCGCCATCCACTGTAATGAAATCAGGATGCTTTCCGCTTTTTTTCATATACGCGGCAAGCTCTTCAATGTTTTCTTTATGTCCGACAACAAGCTTGATTCCGACAGGCTTTCCTCCTATACTTCGCAGTTGTTCAATGAAATCAAACATGTCAGGAATGGAGTGGAACATCTCAAATCGGTTTGGGCTGTCAATGGATTGGTGAGGCGATAATTTACGGATATTTGCAATTTCTTCGGTGACCTTTTCCCCGTCAATGTGGCCACCGCGAGTTTTTGCTCCTTGTGCCAGCTTTAGCTCAAAGGCTTTGACTTCTTCATGCTCGCTTTTTTTCTTAAATTCTTCAAAGGAAAAAGCGCCGTCCTCTGTTCTCACACCAAATAGACCGGGACCAATCTGGCAAATAATATCGGCGCCGCCTTTAAGGTGATATGGAGAAAGACCGCCTTCACCTGTGTTCATCCACGTACCGCCGGCCATTTTTAATCCAGAGGAGAGAGCTGTGATCGCTCTGTCTCCTAAAGATCCATAGCTCATGGCAGATTGACCAATCAAGCCCTTCACCCGAAAAGGCTTTTGACATGTGTGTTCGCCAATCACTTGTACATCGTCTTGATGGAGATAGTAAGGCTTTGCTTCGGTCTCTTTGGTATGTTCGCTTCTTCGTAGTAAATTGTCTTGATCAATTTGATACACTTTTGTTTGGATTTTTTCAGATTGATCGATGCGTAATTCATCTCGCTGCTTTGGAAATAGGACGTTACGTATATAATAACCAGGCTTGTCAAAATCACGTTTTGATCCAAATCCCATCGTCCGGCTTTTGTACTTTCCAGACATGACGGCTTGCTCATATTCTCTTCTCGAGAAAGGAAGCTCCTCTCGATCATTTAGAAACAGATATTGGCGGAGCTCTGGACCTATTTTTTCAAAAATAAACCGTAGCTTTCCAATGACAGGATAATTTCTCAGGACGGAGTGCTCTTCCTGTTTTTCATCCCTCATCCAAATCCAGATGAATAAAATGATCGGTATGATCAAGCAAATGACTAATAGTGCAGCAATGACAATTAAAGTTGTTGTCACGAAGATCCCCTCTTTTCTCTTTCATTACTGTTGTTATTCCACTTTTCATTGAAAGAGAAACCACATCAGCATATTGTGACGTTTAGAAATAAAAGGGCGGGGTAACTTACAAATAAGATCATAAGGGGAGGGAACATACATGAATAAGCGTCCGAATGCGTATGTACTTGCAGGATTAGGGGTTGGAGGTGCTGTGTTATTAGCAGTAAAAAATAAACAGCATCTGAAAAAGTGGGCAAGCATGTTCCGCTCAGATGAAAAGGTTCCTGAAAAAGCGGGTCACCCTGATCCATTAGATATTCAAGACAACAAGATGGTCGATGAAGGGGCCATGACATCTGTTCATTATTTTAATGAAGTGAGACAATAGTTTAAAAAACCGTTTTGACCTTTCAAAACGGTTTTTTTCTTGTCTTTCTTTTGATGTTATATCGAAGAGGATCGACAATGGTAATGCCGATCAGCCCATTGTGATCAGGCGTAGAGAATTGAAATTCAATACCTGATAAATGATAGGTTGAGAGAACTTCCTGATCCGTGAAACGTAATGAAAGCTCGTCCTCATAAACGGGTGTGTGCTTCAAAACCTCGGCTTCCTTTGCAAATAACTCCAGCCCAGCCACTCGGCCCTGTTTGTCGATATCAGCGTTCACACATTCATTCACGTCTAATTCAATGGTTTCTTTGATTGTCCCGATTCCAGGCGGGAGAAGATATATGTATCCAATGTCGATCGTTTGATCATATGAGATGGTTCTTTTCAAATCATTCACCTGCTTCTTTGATGGTAAAATGCTCCTTTATTGTATAATATCATGTGATGAGACGAAGCAGCTTGTATTTCAGTTCAGTATCAATATATTGACCTCCTTCAGTTTCGCTTGAAGTGAATCTTTCCATATAATCACCATTAGCCTTCTTTAGAGTTAAAATCGCCCATTTTCAAAAGAATGAAACTTTTAGGTGAAGGAGGTTACCCATTTTTTGCGGTCACTGATTTTGTTATAATATTTAAATGGAATGAAACGAATGGAGGAACGTTTTTCATGTATGATGTTACCGAGTGGAAGCATGTCTTTAAACTCGATCCAAATAAAGAAATATCCGATGAACAGTTGGAGGCGATTTGTGAATCTGGTACGGATGCCATATTGATTGGCGGCAGTGATCATGTGACAG